>NZ_JBLXAP010000028.1:0-6180 GCF_048265905.1 Pseudomonas sp. | reverse complement strand
TTTGCTACTTCAAGGTCACAGCGGTCATGGATCCATGATTTTTTCAGTAGTTCACCAACGAACAAGTGTTCTATTAGCTTCTCGCGGTACGTTGAATTTTCTGTGTGCTTGCTCATTTCGTCCTTGGGCTCAAAGGCACCAGCAATTGCTTTGTCTGACCAGCAAGGCGATCGCCGTGGATCGCTTATTGCTAAGCTAGGTGCTCTGCAACCAAGGCAGAGTGCTTAATCTTCGCGTTTGTTGCTGTCGTGGTCTTGGTTGTCGTCTCAACAGACATTATTAGTTTGTAATGCCCGTTGTAGACCCTCCTTTTGAAAGTCTGGTGCAGCTTCTCAACGAAACATTGGGCCAATTCTACGCTGTCCAAGTAGAGCGTTTTGTAGGTAAGCCTACCGCTAGGGGACGCATAGAGACCCTTAACGATTTCGTTATCGCCGTAGTGCTGATTTTGCAAATTGGCGGGTACAAGTCGATGTGGAACCTCGACCTTTACCGTCGCGTACTCGACCACGGACTTGTTCGGAAAGTCGCCAGCTTTACGCAGTTCACTCATTGGAAACCCTCCTGAATAGAGAAAAACCGTGGCCAGTAGCGTAATTCATGACCATCACTATTCACATATGAAGGTTGCATATCTTTGAACCTATGGAGAATAGACAGCAATCCGGTATAGCCGTTTTCGTCGACTCTGAAGCATTCCATATGCAACTCCCGGAGGTTGTCGACAGCAGAGGAAGAGCTTAGCTCTTCCTCTGTATGTGCCGCAGGGTTACTAATGACGACGGACAGTTATCGCGGATTAGCAGCGTCGGCAACCGCTTGCACAACTGCTGCCTGGGCAGCTCCAGCGAAAGTAACAGGCATTGAGCCAAGTCGAAGCTGATTCATCCTTTCAAGGGTTTCCACAATGGTGCGGACGAGGTTCGGATCGTAGTCATCTCTGTCAGCCTCTTCGTGAATACCTTTGTTTAGATACGTCCATACGTTCGATTGAACCGGAACGCCTATGACGTCTCCAAGCCCCTGAGCGACGCCTGGCTTGTCCTGATGCACGAATGTTCTGGCGTCATCGAGCCGTTTTTTCAAAACCTCGCAGAGATTTCTCAGATTTGGCTCCGCCCCGCGGCCAGCTACCGGCAGGGTTATTACACCGAGGTCGTTCTTGCCGAGCCACTTCCAAATCTTGTCCGTAAGCATTTCAAGAGCCTGCCTGGATGCGCCCAATGCGTTGCGCCAGTCCCCAATGCCCAAAGCGGCACGGGCCTGCTGCAGATAGTTGAAGATGTTCTCGTTACCTCTTACCCGCGGCCGGTGATCCCCTAGTAGTAAGCCGTCCATTGGCCCTCTCGACATGATTCTGCAGATCCTTAATGAATTCGCTGCTGTGGTGCGTGACGATAATTTGAGTTGCTGCGAAGAGATCGCTCTGGAAAATCGCCTCTCTGATGCCTTCACGGTTCTCGGTGTCAATCGCGTTGACCGCATCGTCAAAGATGATCGTCGGCGCCTGAATATGCAGTGCCTTTGCAAGATGGATTGCAACGCCCAGGCAACGAACACGCCCCTCGCTGAGGACGTGCAACGCATCTATCCTGGTCTCTGGAGCAGCGTGAAACACCAGCCCTATGCGCTCGTCTTCGTTGTTTGGCAAATAAAGTGCCGCTAGCTTGTCGCCGTCATGATCGCGTCTATTGAACTGGTTGTAGATCTCCAGAGCGACAGTGTTAAGCCCCGCTATGAGCGTACCGGGCAGCTCTGATTTGAACTGCCTGAGTAGCCTCAAGAATTCGTCATAGGCCGCTTTAATGCGTCGACCGAGTGCTAGCTGCACTGCCTCTTGCTGCACAGCAGGGATGAGCGCTGCGTTTGCTTGGTCAAAGTTGGCAATTGTCTGTCTAGCTAAGTACGACGACCATCTTTCCTGCGGCTTCATTTGCTTCCATCACGCGATGCGCCTCACGAATGTCTTCAAACTTAAACACCCGCGTTGGTTTGACATCCAAGCGCCCTGCTGCAGCCTCTTCGGCAATTGCTTGCAGCGGCACATCGGAGAGCGGAAAGTCATGCTCGCCAAATACAAAACTTCCAAAAAATGTCAGGTAAACACCACTAGCCATCTGCAACAGCGGATTGAAATCGGTGATTGGATCAAGACCTCCTAACCATCCAGCCAAACACACTCGTCCACCACGGCGCACTATCGCCAACGAGTCGACCACGGTGCTGTTTCCAACCAGATCCAAAACTGCATCAAATGTTTTAATCCCGTCGATGCGCTTCGACAATTCTGGGCCTTCCAGCTCAACAGCCGATGCGCCAAGATCCTTGAGCATTTGTGTGCGCTTCTCACTGCGTGTTGTCGCAATAACACGCACCCCTGCATTCACAGCCAGCTTTACCGCCGCCTGACCGAATGAGGATGTAGCACCTCGAATAAGCAGCGTCTGAGCTTTTTTTATTTCGAGACTGCGAAACAGACACGTCCAAGCAGTTGCGTAGGTTTCAGGGATGGCGGCCAGCTCCGCCCATGGAAGATCGGCATTTATAAGCGCCACGTTGGAGACGGGAGCTCGGGTGTACTGCGCGTAACTACCGTTGATTGTCCTGCCAAGCCCGCCCATAAGGGCCGCGACTTTAGCGCCCACCGGGAACTCTCCTCCCGGGCAAGATTTAACAATGCCTACACATTCGATGCCGCTCACAGGGGCTGCCTCAGCCCACTCGCCACATCGCATGTGCATTTCAGCGTGGTTAACACCAAACGCCTTGATCTCAATAACAACGAATCCATCATTCTCTTGCGGCTCCGGAATATCTCGATAAACCAAGCTATCCAGGCCACCAAACTTTTCTAGCACGATCGCTTTCATGAGAGTCTCCTTTCAGGGCCTTAAAGGCGCTGTATCAAAATCACTTGCTTGATAGTGCAAAAAGAGTGGTGACTCGCTCTAGCGGACATTAATCGAGTAACCCCTCTACTTGAAAGCTGGAGGTTAGCCACAAGAAAGTAACTTGTCAAAACTATTTTGGATGGTTACTATCGCCGACATATCAATGTCCTTAGCGAGCCTCAAATGTCCTCTACGTTGACCGTCCCTGCGATTTTCGTCGCAGATGCCCCAGCCTTGGATTTCCTGAACTCAATAGCGACGCCGGTCGATGAAGAAATTGATTGGCTCGCAGACGCCCACGGGTTACTAGACTGGCTTGGCCAAACCGGCTGGGTTAAACAGGACACCTTGAAACACATTGCTGAGGATGCAATGCATGCAGAGCTGGAGGTCGTTGCCGCACAAACCCGAGCTCTACGCGACTGGTTCAGAAGCTTTGTGTTGAAACATCAAGGAAAACCGTTATCAGCGGAAGCTATGGATGAACTTACGACCCTCAACCGGCTACTCGACAGGGACGAGAAATTTACCCAGATAACCGTTTCGGAGCAGAACCCTACCCAGCTTAACCTCCAGCAAATCAGGCGCTGGAGAGCCCCAGACTCGCTACTAATGCCAATTGCCGAGGTGCTGGCTCGATTCATTTGCGAAGAAGATTTTTCCGATATCAAAAGCTGTGAGGGCGCCCGTTGCACGCTGATGTTTGTTGACCATACGCGGGGGAAAAAACGCCGCTGGTGCAGCATGGCTGTTTGCGGTAATCGGGCTAAAGCAGCGGCACACCGCGACCGCAAAAAATACTCCGACGAATAACCCGCCCTCCAAGCCTCTGTTTATAAACGCCTGCTCAGCCAGGCGTTTTCATTCCAACCTAATGATCACTACAGCTGACGCTTTTCGGCCTTTCTAGCGATCATGATATCCAGCCTGTAAGCACCCTCCCTGACTTCGTGTTGCATACAGAACAGCCTCGCCAGTTGTTCTGCATTTGTCATGCCCGGAACAAAAACAATCTTTTTAAGTAACCCTTTAAATAACATTTGACAGGTTACTATTTACATGCAAACCTTTACTACGTAAATGCATTGCCTATCCCGAATACGACTAGAGGAAACAGCCATGAGTACTGCAAGCACAGCCACAGCGTTGATCACCCACAAATTCGTCGAGGCAGATGGGGTTCGAGTGTTCTACCGAGAGGCCGGAGATCAAAACAAGCCGACCATGCTTTTGCTCCACGGCTTCCCAAGTTCGTCTCATCAGTTCCGCCAACTCATCCCTTTGCTATCGGCCCATTACCACATTGTCGCGCCTGACTTGCCGGGGTTTGGGTTCACAGAAATTCCTGAGTCACGTAACTACGTCTACAGCTTCGACTCGCTCGGCAAAACGCTCGGGGAGTTCGTTGACGCGCTGGGACTGAACTCGTACTCAATGTACGTGTTCGATTACGGCGCGCCGGTGGGGCTGAGACTGGCCTTGCAGCATCCCGATCGGGTTACCGGCCTGGTAAGCCAGAACGGTAATGCTTACTTGGAGGGTTTGGGTGATGCATGGGCTCCGATCAGAGCCTATTGGGAAGAGCCAACCTCAGCGAATCGGCAGGTGATCGCTGATGCTGTTTTGAATCTCGAAGGCACGCGGTGGCAGTACGTGCATGGAGTGGATCGTCCAGAGTTGATTGCGCCTGAATCGTACACTTTGGATACCTTGTTGCTTGAGCGGCCGGGAAACAAAGATATTCAACTCGATCTGTTTCTCGACTACGCCAACAACCTCAAGCTATACCCAGAATTTCAAGCCTATTTCCGCACCCACAAGATTCCTACCCTGATCATCTGGGGTAAGCACGACCCATTTTTTATTCCACCAGGTGCTGAAGCTTTCAGTCGCGATAACCCGCAAGCAGTTGTCGAGCTTTTGGATACGGGTCATTTCGCGCTTGAGACTCACGTCGAGCATATTGCCGGGCGAATTATCGAAGTCATCCGCTGAGGACTAGGTTAGCGCCATGGAGGGCGCTCATAGCCACTTGTACCGATCTTACAAAATGATCCTTTAAGGCATCTTTTATGGACTTTTTAGCCTTATAGGTATTAACACAAACCCACATGATTACGTCATAGACGAAAGCCAACTGATTTATGGAGTTTCCAATGTTAGCTACCAAGATTTCTTCAATTAAGAACGTCGACAACGACAAAAATTGGTTAATTGCCACAGGGAAAAAGCCATGAACTATCTAATAGAACTACTTTCCCGCTCGGGCCTGCTCAAGCGTGACCTCGATTACAACCTACTGCGCACCGCGATGGTGATCATCTTCGTGTGGTTCGGGTACGACAAATGGTTCGAGGCAGAAATCATAGATTTGCTTCCACTCATCACTAATGGCCCATTCGTATCCTGGACGATCCCAGTCTTGGGAACAAAAGGCACGAGCATTTTTCTAGGTGCCTCTGAATGGACTTTCGGCACGTTACTTTTCTTAGGTTTCTGGAATAAGAAATTAGGCGTGTTAGGCGCTCTCGGCTCATGCGCCACCTTCATTAGTACCATCACGATTTTGCCATTCGCTCCAGGAGCATGGCACGAAGGTGCCGGCGGGTTTCCAGCGATGACAATAGTTTCAGCATTCCTTTTGAAAGATCTGGTTCTGCTGGTTGTGTCTATCTACCTGCTCAAGCAAGACGTGACCCGGGTGATTGATGCCAAAAGCACAGTTGCCTAGTTACCTGAACACAACCCTTTAATGAACTTTGGAGTGACCGATATGAAAGCAACCATCGCCCTCGCAGTAACAGTACTGAGTTTGGCCCCAGCCGCCTTTGCCGGTACCAGCAACTACGCCCATATCGAACCCGATCAATACAGCTATGACACCAATCTGGATGTGGCAAAAGTGATCTCACTGACCGATGTCATCAATGAACTGGGCGTGGCTCCAGTGACCATGGTCTACAAAGACAGCAAAGGCGATGTGCACAAGGTGCAGTTCCTGCAACTTGGTGGCCAAAACTCATCTGATTAAGCTATGACTGAACACAAAACCGGAAGCTGAACGACAGACGTTCAGCTTCCGGTTTTTTATGCCTGTTTTTTGGCTGTGAGAGCCATTTAGAGAACTCCTGAAAAAGACTGCCTAGCTTGGCAAAGTTTTGGTCAGGAAATGAGTAACGCCCATCCAGGCCTTGAGCGTTCCAAAGGGGGGTCATGTAGTGGTCTAATGAAACCGGACACCCATTTAGGCGAGAATACTCGTCAGAACGAGGTGTCATATGACCAAGCA
>NZ_JBLXAP010000027.1:0-8052 GCF_048265905.1 Pseudomonas sp. | reverse complement strand
GACGCAACCGAGGCCTTTAGCTTCAGCCCTGCTGTAATTGGCTGGGGCATCGCCGCAGTGGCGCTCGCAATTTTCTCTGTCACCTTCAACACCTCAGCCATGGTTCTTGGCGCTGGCTTATTCGCCAAAACCATGGCGGCTCTAGTGGGCTCGGCGCTGGGCTGGGGTGGTGCGCTTATCGGAGATGCCATACGCCGCTTTGCTCACCCCGATGCGGTGTTTACCAATGGCGGCATCTTGAGCCTGATCTGGATCAAGGTCTTTTGGGCGCTTGGTCCGCAAGTCGTTGGTCTGTTTATAGGTGTGTTCACTGGTGCAGCCATCGTACTCAAGTAACCTAGGAGCCAACATGCGACTCGCACTTATGACTGTCATTGCCCTGATCGCATTGGCGGGATGCTCCGACGAAAGCTCGAAAATCAGAGGGCAATTCCTTTCAGGTTGCATGCAAGGCGGCGCATCGAAATCAATCTGCTCGTGTATGTTCGAAAATCTTGAGAAGACGTATTCACCCGCTGAAATGAAAGCGTTCAACAATCATCACGGCGCGCCACCAAAGCAACTTGTCAAAGACCTAATGGCATCTGCCATGGCTTGCCGACAAGAATGACCTTCCCCATCGACTGCAGCCGGATACCCTGAAGTGGGGTATCCGGCTGCAGTCAGACTTCTTTTTTCTTTTAAGTAAAGCCACGGCGCAAGAAATCAGAATGAAAGCGGTTTCCATACCGTTTGATCAAGTGTGGCTCTTGCTGCGGTAAGTCGTACCAAATCGCGCCCAGATCAATTCTGGTCAACAGCAGCCATCCAGATGAGAAACAGCACGCCATTTCAAAAGCACGCAGCAAGGTCATGACGGATAGAAGTCGGTCGATTCTGTTGAAAAAGTCGGCCTTGGTTACCACGGCGGAAAAGTTGGCGTTTGAGATTGAAATCCTAAAATCTGGCAGATGATTTCGGGCTCAGATTTCATATAGCGACGCGCTGAAAAAGCGTTTTCATCAGTCACTAGTGAGACCGTTTGGGTAACCCGACTTTTTCAACAGAATCGGCCGAAAGCTGTTGGAAGCGATCATCCGCTTTTGGGGCGCTTTGTCGCGATGTAGCAATTTGCGGTGCTACAGAGTGTCGAGCAGTACTTCCTATCGACTGCTACAACAGCCTGGTCCCACTGTGTGCTCAGGGCTGAAAGCGGCGCAGCTTGTCCAGCGAATAACCCAATGGTTCCAGAGACGTTTTGAGCGTCTGACTGTATTGCTCCAACTCTGACATCGATAGCTTCAGCGCCAGACGCAATTGTCTGCCCTCGCAATCCTCGACCACTAGGCCACGATCCCGGTTAAACAACCAACCTTGCTGCTGATAAGGCGCAACCGAGACAATTCGCTTACGTGGTAGTTTTTCCTGCCAGATGGGTTGGTTGTCGCACAGCATTTTCAGATGCAAGGCATTGCGCTGGAACTCGATGTTCGGATCGCCGCTGCGCAGCGGGTCTTTCGGGCCACTCAACCAGTAAACCAACACACCAATCGAAACGCTGACAATTATCGTCAGCAGCAGCTCCTGGCCTTCATTGAGTTCACGCAAACCAGAAAAAGTCAGGCCGAATATCAACAGTGCTGAACTCCAGCGCATGGTACTGGCATGGTTGGAAGTACCTTGGAGATAGATGCGATCAAGCATCTGGCTGTCGAGGCGTAGGCTCATGTCTATTCCTTGGCGTGAGTGGTTATTCAGAGATTCTTTGAACCGGGACAGCTACCCCTCTGACCCATGGGCTTTTGACTGTGGCGTTAAGACACAAGTCTGTTATCAATAAATCAATAAAAAACACATAACAAACTTAGCAAAAGTTAAAACCCTAGCTTATCAGGGAAAAACGAGACGGGTGGATGAGTTTTTTCCCACTCTTCAGCAAACACCTTGGCTTGTTCTAACTCTTCAGGGGTCATCTTGGCGGCGATTCTAGGCATGACCTCATCAAGGTATATTTGTTTATTGCCACCACCATCTAAAACTCGAAGAAGTGAGAGCAAACCGTAGCCTTTTATACGATCAAGAGGATAACCGACTTTGTCAGGCTCATGAGCTAAGTAGGCGCCATAACTTGTTATCGCGCCATCAAAACCCGTCTCAGCTGCTTTGGCTATCCAATAGCGCACAGCTTTAAGATCCCCATCGTCATAAAGCATTGAAACATATTACATTATACCTTTCGGATCCCCCCCATCAGCACTGGCCTTAAGCCATTTCTTAACAGCGGCACTTCGGTTCCATGGTAGGAAAAAACCATTACCCTCTAAGTATCTATTTGCTAACAACCACTGTGCTGGTGCATAACCTGCTTCAGCAGACTTTTTCAGCCATTCTATATCGGCAGTGGCGTTATACATTATATTCATCGCCTCGCTATCACCTTGCTCTGCCAGTGGGCGAGCTGTATTTCTAAGCTGTAACAGCCAATCGCCAGCAGATTTAGTGCCAACAGGACAATTTTTCATTATCGCGCATAGATCACTGTCCGTGCCTGACAACCTGAACATTGCGTAATAATCGCCTTGATTAGCAGCCGCGATATACCACTTCGTAGCTTCCTTGGTCATATATCGATTATTCTTACGAAGCGCCTCCCCAAGGATATATTGAGACTCGCGGTCACCCGCTTCAGCGGCCTCTGTTAGAAAAGGCACGACTGAAATAGCCTTGTATTGGTTGTAGAGCGTAATGCCGCGCTCTTTAGCCGCTTGCTGCTCTGGGTCAAGTTGCGCGTAGGCACTTGCTGAAAATACAGAGAGTAACAAACTGAAGAATAAGCGCTTGCATAATAAGTCTAACAAAAATTAAAACCCTAGCTTATCTGGGAAAAACGAGACGGGTGGATGCGCTTTTTCCCACTCTTCAGCAAACACCTTTGCTTGCTCTAACTCTTCAGGCGTCATCTTAGCGGCTATTTCAGGCATTACATCATCTAAATAGACTTGAATATTACCACCGCCGTCTAAAACTCTAAGCAGTGATAACAGGCCATATCCTTTAACCCGATCAAGTGGATAGCCTATCGCATCAGGTTCATGAGCCAGGTACGCACCGTAACTGGAAATAGCTGAAACATAACCCAGCTTACTTGCTTCTGCCATCCAATGACGCACTTCCTCAATATCTTTGCCCTTGGCATGACCATCATTATAGAGAGTGTCTGCATATTGCATCATCCCTTTAGGATTGCCCCCTTCAGAGCTAGCCTTGAGCCATTTTTTAACAGCGGCGCTTCGGTTCCAAGGTAAGAAAAAACCTTCGCCTTCCAAGTAGCGATTCGCTAAAGATAATTGTGCTCGCGCATAGCCTGCTTCAGCAGATTTTTTCAGCCATTCCATTTCACCTGTTGAGTTATACATAATCATCATCGCTTCACCATCACCAGCCTTTGCTAAAGGCTCTGCGGTTTTCCAAAGTAGTCTTGTCCAGTCGGCAGCGCTTTTACTGCCTTTTGGGCAATTATTCATTATCTTACAAAGGTCGCTATCCGTATCCGACAACCTGAACATTGCGTAATAGTCGCCTTGATTTGCAGCCGCGATGTACCATTTCGCGGCTTCTTTAGTGACGTACCGATGTTCTAGACGTATATCTTCAGCAAGATAATACTGCGCCTCTGAGTCACCCGCTTCGGCTGCTATCAGTAAATCGCTGTATGCTGGTTTGTATTGGTTAAACAGCGTAATGCCACGCTCTTTAGCCGCCTGCTGCTCTGGGTCAAGTTGCGCGTAGGCCATATTCACTACAACCAACATCAACGCAGCAGCCGAAATAATTTTCTTTAAAAACATAGCACTCACTTTTATATAACTCATTGAGACGACCCAATATATTCTGCTCGGCCTGCCGGTATGAATGTTCGGCCATAATAGCTGCTGCGTTGGCAGAAGCCGTCCTTCAATGCACCTAGTGCAGCAGCAGAAAGCTTATATCTTTCTCGCATTCTATTATTAGCCCCATCCAAACTTAAAACACGTTCAGCCATAAAATTATCTAATGCCAAACGATTTTCGCAATAAATCTGGCCAGCATCTGCTGGTTTAGTACCAAACCGATTCATTCGCGTGCAAGCTTCTTCGAATTGGCGCTGAGCTTCAGCTACTTTTCCCGTCGCTTGGGCTTGCCTTGTAATCCATCCTAGAATTCGTTCAATTGCCTGTTGCTGGATCAAGTTACACTCTGATTCCGAATATTCTTTTTTATTGACCTGCACACGCCCGTCAATCACTTCACTGTCTTCAATTGTAAACGCCTCTGGCGGGCTAATCAGCGTCATTAACATCGGCCCCAGCGCTTCTGGAATAGCCTCGACAAACCACCGCTCAAGTTCTGCAGGCTTTCTATAAGTCATGATGCCATGTGCAATTGGCCCACCTTTGCCCCCTCGCGTCAGGGCTTCGTACAGGGAAAAAGCCATGTCCATCATGTAGACCATTTTTATGTCGAGCCCTACTGCAGCAAGCAGGTTGAGCATCGACATCATCCCAAATGCGTCACTGGTGACCCAGCCTAATGGGCGGTAATGATTTTCTCGCAGTTCACGGCGAAATATATTAATCAGCTCGGCAACCGCTTGGTAACCGACCTCAAAACTGAATACGCCATCCACACCCGGCCCGGCGATAACGGCGGCTTTGATGGTAAGGATCAAACGGTTATTTTGCAGCGAGATGCTCAACTCGGCCTTGGCACCTATACCGGCCGCAATGCTCAGGTTCGCCCCCAGTCGCGCCAGACTCAGCCACTGATTATCTTGCGCTACAGTGCTTGCATCCGCCCCTGCTAGTGGAACGCTACGCAATGCGGCCAGACCCGCAGGCGGTGCCCAATTGACTGCACCGGTTATCTTGATACCGGCTTGCACCCCCGCGAAAACATTGAACTGTGCCTTGACCCCATCGTCCACACGCATACCGCCCGAACCACTCGAGACAGGCTGGCTGACATGAGTGCTGTTGACGGTGCCAGGCGTACGCGTGCCTGGCTGGGAAGGATCAAGCAACAGGTCATGACTGGATTTATCTGGCCCAAAGCGCAAGCTGCCGGCCAGCATCAGTGAAGCCCCTGCGTAGCCCCACGCCAGAATGCTGCAATGGATCGAAAACCGCCCCAAATTCAGCTCTTGCTTAATACCTTTATAGTCAACATATGCCAGCTTGAAATCGGTTGCAGCGCTGCGCTCAGGTATATCGACCTTGAGCAGCTCAACCTCGCCCCGGGCCAAGTCGATATCCAAGGTTGCACTGGCGAAGGCCTGAAAGCCGTCCGCCATCGTAAAGTTGGGCGTGGCAACAGATGCGGCTGAATGAATACTCGGCTGCGGTGGTGTCAGGCAGCGTATAAGCTGCGCCTGCGGGCTTTGATTAAACAGACGCAATGCAACGCGTGCATCTTGGCGGAATAGTACTTGGCGCAAGCGCTCGCCCCAATCGGCGCGGGTGCCAGCATCATCCAAAATAGCTACCTGCCAATGCTGCGCCTGCAGGTGCTGATAAAACAACTCGATATCAAACCAACCTTCAGCGTCAAACCAATTACCGGCTTGGTCTTTTAGCTGTTTTGCGCCTTGGCTAAGAAGCCATTCTTGAAACTCAGTCCGCGCCCCTTCAGCGACTGAACTCGCTCCACTGACCGAACTGCGTAACTTCGAAGGAGATTCTCTTAGCAGCTTGGCGGCATCAGCTTTGAAATTATCGCCCATGTCCTTGAGGCTAAAGTGGCTGAGAACACTTTTACCGTCGGCAAAGCTGACTTCGCGCAAGGGGAAATGGGTTTTTACCAAGCGCTCTACGGGCTTGGGTTTGAAGTCATCAGGCTGCCATATCAAATGACGGCGCGGCTGCATGCTCGCCACATTCTGTTCAGCAAGCGTTTTCAAGCTCAATTTTTCTGCGAGCAGAACGCTACGTTCTAAACTCTCGGCGTCAACCAAGCCTGCCGGGGCTGGCGTGTTCTCACCACTGGCCTCGATCCAAGCGTTGTATTTGTCACTTATGCGCTGAGTGACTTGCAACAAGCGCTGCTCAAGCGATAAGTATTGTTTGAATGCAGCCACGCCACTATCAACGCCTGCCCCTGCGGCGCTATCGACCAGGGCGAACTCAGGCAATGCAAGCCCGTAGTCAGCAACCGCGATAATCGCGTCTAAATATTCGCTGTACTGAATACCCTGTTCGTTGCTATCGACCCAACTCATATAGGTAGCGAGCTTTGCACGGCAATTAACTGCGCAATCAATCGCATCCTCAAAACGAGTTTTTTTCTCCGCAAGCAGCTTGGCTATTTCATCTTGGCTATAAACCGGTAGCTCGCCCTGACTGAGTAGCGCATCCCGAGCTTTGAGATACTTCTCTACACGCTTGCGGGCCTCCATGGCTTCAGGGGTAAAAAGGTGGTCGTTTTCGTAGGTGTATCCTTGGTTTTGAGCAATCTGAAGCGCGCGATCACGCAATGAGTCCCACTCGCGGTACAGGGGCTCAAGTCGTTGATATTCATCCCAGGTTGGGGTTGCCCGCATACGCGGGTCCATCAGTGCATAGGCACGCTTTTGCATGTAGCGCGCCTCCAAGTGAGGCTCTTCGGTCTCAATTTGCAGCATTCTTTCTTTCTGTGCCCCTTCAAGGAAGTTTGCCAGTACAGGCTCCATGAAGTACTCGAGCAGACCGCTCTCGTCCAAGCCTTTTTTGCGCTCATCAGGGCTTTTAGTCGGTGCGATTTGTTGCCCGAGCTTATGTTCAGCTTCTTTGAGTAGCGAGGCGACACGCTCGGGAATTAGCCAGAACGCCTGCTCGTCTGTGGCATAGATAATACTGCCGTAGCGCGTTGTACAAGGATGTGCAGCTTCTTGATCAAAGCTTTGCTCACAGGTCGGCAGCTCTTCCGGTAGAGGATCAAGTTGCAGTACATCTCGAGTGTCTGCCGCCTGGCCTGACGATGCTTGAGCTGACGTATCACCCGAATTTGGCTGCTGCATTGAAGGCTTAGCCTGCGCTGGGCTTGAAGTATTTTCCATGAGTGATTCCATTCAGCTGGATTAGGAAGCGGCGCTCAATGCCTTGAGGTGTTCGATCTTAACAAAGGCTTCACTGCGACTCTGCAATATCGCCATGATCTCGGCTCGCCCGTTCACTGCCGGGCCTGAAACCAGTTCTGGTAGCTGCACTAGATGACGACCCTGGTAGATCCCTTGCTGTACCAACAGTTCAAGGTTGTCGATTACCTGTGGAAGCTGTTGTTCAGTGGGTGATCCAAATGCCGGATACACTTCATCGATCCAATAAACCCAGCGCAAGGTCCGATAGATAGGCATAACTTTCTGCGGCAAACTAAAAAGCGGTGGTTCTATTGACGGTTGAGCGCTTTCGGGCGCCTCACGATGCCAGCTCAGCCAATGATCACTTTGGGAGTCGAGATAACCAGGCACTGAGCTGTAAACACTGTGCCAAGGCCCCATTAGCTCAGCGCGTTGTGTATCACTAACTGCCGAAGCCAGAGCAGCCCAGAAACTCGGCAAATAATAAGTCGCCAAGCTTTGCCCGCCAGAGCCATCATTGACCTTTATTAACCACTGGGCATGTGCAAAAGCGCGCTGACCATCATCCGCACTGATAATGATTCCAGCATGTTTTTCCTTGCATAAATGCATACCCAGCACGGCCAGCTCACTCCCCTTTTCGGCGCTAAACCAAAGAGGGCCGGATGCAGCCAAGTGGCTGTACTCAGTATTGCCCAGCAGATACTCCGGGCTCCAGGACTGACCAATGCCGTATAAGCGCTCTAATGCATCAGGCTGACGCCCTTGATCGATAATAAAATAAAGAACATTTGCGTCGCTGCCAGCAGGCGACTTTTGCGACGGGTCCTTCGCTCTGTCTATAAACTGTGTCAGGCCTTCATGCATGGGCAATCCCCCCGACTGCATGCCGTTGCACTTAACCTTCCGCACAAGGGGGTCAAACCCTCTCGCAAAGCTAGCGGCATAGTTGGCTCACCCGCCACATCCGCATCCCCCGCCTT
>NZ_JBLXAP010000026.1:0-13087 GCF_048265905.1 Pseudomonas sp. | reverse complement strand
GAGCGTGTATTTCGAAGCTTGAAAACCGAGTGGATACCTTCAGTGGGTTATATGTCGGTTCAGCAGGCGCAACGGGATATCAGCTATTACTTAATGCATCGCTACAACTGGATACGGCCTCATTTATTCAATGGCGGGCTAGCGCTCGCTCAGGCCGAGCAGAAACTAAACGTCGTGTCCGGGAGTTGACCACTACATTTTACTTTTTCCATTCAGAAAATCGTTTGACGAAAGCTTAAAAGCGATCGAGAGCCGGGACACCGATCATGCTAACAGACGCGCTCCGTGTATCTTTGTATCCGCTCTCTTACGGATAATCAAACCTGATAGAAATGGGGTTGGCATCAGCGCGAACTGCTGAAGCTAGTCAAAGCCACCAAAAAAAGCTGCGAGCTCTTTGACCGCAGCACTAAGTTAAACCTGTTGTTGGTCATCCAAGATTGACGCAGCCTCTAACCCGCGCAGATAGAGTTTGGCTAAAACGGGCGTTTAATGATCATTCTTAAATGTAAGCCGCCTTGCTGTGATTTTTTCTGGGCAGCCCAAGATCTCGAGAACAATATTGTTTGTTGAATTGATAATCGCATCGCCGAAAATACGCTCAAATTTCGTATGGCTGAATTCCATACTTGGCAGCTTTATATCGGCGCAAAGTCCAGCCAAATAGTCTGGGAGCCTGACGTGTTCCGCATAATCTGTTTTACCGTCCATATACGGGTAGGCAAACAAAAACTGGGGCTTGTTAGGGTCTTTCGCAGTTCCTGATTGAAGGCGGAAAAGAAGAAACAAGATGTATGCGATATCAAAAGCAACCTCGTTGTATTTTTCGAAAGTCGCATCGCGATCAGTCACCCAACGGACGGACGCCGGCTCCTTGAGATGATTCAGAGTCAAGAAGAGAAATCCGGCAAAAGTAGATGTCAGCAATACCTGCCTAGCGAGTTTGGCATTGAATTTCTTCCGCTGAACATCAAATGCAAACTCTCCAAGGGCTTTGTCGATTCGCCGCCAGTATTCTCTATCTGATCCAGGCTCAGCGGACCATAACGCAATCAACTCACGTAGCCCTAAGCAAAAACCATGGATATTATCATCGGTGATGAAATCTCTGAGCAGCTTCGAATCCCGCTCAACGATGAACGAGACGCTGAACGCCACCGGACAATTGAGGTAGGAGATCAGCCCCTCCGAAGCCTTACGCGCTTTCTTCAGATCCTTGGGCGCTACGTTCGCAATGTATTCTGAAAAATTCTTATCAGTGTCGTGCTTGAGCGTAATGACGAACGAGAAACTGTCGTTCGCCTTATCAGTGTTGCCCACGCAGTAATCTGAATAGACATTCCACGCAGCATCCACCCGATACTTTTCAAACCAAGCCTGCATGTCGCTAGTGAGCGATGGGCTGTTGTCGATGAGCAACTTGAGTAAATCGAACATACGCTTCCCTGCTCACGATGTGTAAGTTCCACTCTACCAGAGGGAGCAGGGAAACATTCTGTATGTGGTCATCTAAGTGTCCCCATCCCCTCCTACGAACCGTCACCAATGAAACTGCCACGCTACGCTACCCTCCCATCACGCCAGTTATAATTTAGATGATATTACGAGAGGAGGTTATCGGCCAAAAGGGGAAACTCGAAAATATAACGCGGTCCCCTTTCTGGTTACTGGCCGTCAAGGGTGTATTGGGCGGAGCCGGGTTTTGTGAACGCCCCTAGTGCCGAGCCAGCCGAAATAGGCCCGACACATCCCGCTCAATCTCTCGTAGCCTCTGCCTATCTACCGGATCAAGAGGCCTGTCAGCAGGTGCAGGTGCTCTTCATCATCCCACGACACTGCAATCGAGCCTGAGCGAGAAAGCTCAATCTGAACAGGCCTTGATTCGTACGTGTAGACGATTTTGATCTTGTTGATCGGTGCCGCGCGGCCACCCGTGATCTCCAACAACTTAGTCATCGCGTTTCCCGTCGATGCAATATCGACTCGAAAGCTGCTTTCGATATCAAACGTCACCGCTCCAGAAACGATCCGCTTGGCCATGACTCTCGTGAAGCGCTTGTCAGCCTTGAGCTGCTGATAAACCGAAGAGATGTCCGGCTTCACGCTCTCCAGCGCGAAGTTCCTCCCAGTTGCAGCTCGCACGAGCTCCACGAACGGCTTCAAATCCTTCGGTGGCGACCCCATGCAGATCGAATACCGATCTGGCCCAAGCATTTCGAACACCATGTCGAAGCTGATGAACGTCGAGTAACTCGATTCGACGGTTTCGCCCAGAGGGTTCGTGAACGACTGTGTGATATCCCGCTGCTCGTGGTACCGAAAGGTGGCCTTGTCATCCAGGATCTCGATAGCCTCTACACCGACCCGGTTCCGGTCGTTGAACGGCTGCTGTCGAAGCCCATACAAAAGGGTCTGAAAGTCAATGCGAGCGGTCAGAACCCAGAGTTTCAGCCGCTTTGACTTCATGTCGCCAGACTCCTTTCGATGTCATCCAAGGTCTTCTGCGCCGCCTCCTCCAAGCGGATCTTGAGCTTCTGCTCAAACACCGACTCGGCACGTACTAGGTTCTTGGCGTATTTCCCGTTGTTGTAGTTGTAGACACCTTTAACGATATAGGAGAAATCGCAGTATTTGGCCTGATTACCAAACTGAGCCTCAAAGAGGACGACCTCAGATCCAACGAGCTTCTCACGAGATTTCCATCGAATCTTCCACAGATAGAACCCGTGGCCTTCAAGCTCAAGAAGCTGCTCCGACTCCAAGACCCCCTTACCCTTCAGGGACGCCTTATCGATGCGGATGATCTTGTGAATCCTGGCTTCTGACTGCGGCTTGGCCAGTTCGGCTTCAGGGTCGCCATCCTCACCCTCATCTTCTGACTCAACCTCAATCGAATCCTCGATCACCAGTGCAGCGTCACTTAGATCCAGATCATCATCTTCTTGATCTTTAGGATTAAACATAGAGACGTCGACCACATCGACCACCTCCATGTCTTTGAGATTACGGATCAAGCTGCGAAGGAAATTCGTTCTGATGCCCGCATCAGGAATCGCCTCCAAAGAGATGGCTCGGGTACCCACGTCCTGTTCGGTCAGGATCTCGATCTGGGAGTACAACTGATCGGTGATGTCTTTAAACTTGTCATTCATAGGGCCAGTGATCTTCCAGCCACTGCCCTGCTTCTCAATGATCACCTCCGCCGTCTTCTCAACAACCTGGCGGAACTCTGCCTGACTCAGATCAAGCTTCTGGTATTTGACGGTGAGTTTGAGCTGATCGCCGTGAACGGCCATCTCAGCCTGCTCGTGCTGGTTATCCACCAGCCATTCCTTGACGGAGGTGAGAGCGTCGGTCAGTTGGTCTTTAGAGACCGTTGTTGTGACGACCACATTGGTGGTTTTCTCACGGCTGTCACGTCCGCCCACCAAGAGAGATAAGTTCCGATAGTCGTAGTAGTCATGAAACAGAGCACTGAATCGATTGGCTAAGAATTTTTTGTCCGATTCATTAGAAATCACGATCCCCCTGGAAAGGAAGACCTTCCTGAGCTCAGCGCTCGTCAGGCTTCGCTGCGTGAGCGCATCGTAGATCGCTTTGTCGGATGCAAAGTACAAACTACCCATTCTCATTTCAGTCTCGCTCCCATCCAATCGCTTCGGGCTTATAGTTCGGAATCGCGTGATTCACGATTTCCAGTTCAATCGCCTGTAGTTTCCGCTTGCGGTTTTCGTCTTCGCCCCACTCGGTCACATAGCTGTTAATGGCTGCATTGAAATTGCTGATGATGCTACTGTGATGGTGCCGATTGGCAACTCTGATCCGAATTTTCAAGTCCTTGTTCGCGTTAAGGATCTGGAACCTAGACAGCGCATCAAAGAGGTACCTGAACTCGATTTCAGTGCTGCCATCGCGGCGATAATAGATCAGATAACCTTCGCCATACGTTTCAGTCACGTCTTTGACTTTCTCGCAGTACGACATCACCTCTTTGTGGTGAATGATCATATACGGCGAGGCGATGAGCTCTGCGGTGGCCGCACGCTCCCAGTAGTCACCACTGGCTTTATGCAATACGAGGTCAGGGTAATAGAAGGTGTAATTGTCCCTCGGGAATCTCCCTTCCGCCCTAAGGGTGTTAACATCGAGCTGCAGCGTCTTCAGGTAATTGATCAATGAAGGTTCGACGATATGAACCTGCTGAGAATCTTTGATGTGCAGATTCTCTCCCTTGTAATCCTTGAAATGATCGTAGAAATTCTTGTCGTACTCGTCATCGTGATTATAAACGAAAAGCATCCCACGAATTTCATACTTCTCACGCTTAGCCAAATGGTAGCGAGTCTGCCATTCCGGCGAAGCACGAGCACAGTCGATAGTCTTACCCAAGGACTTCAAGGCCTTTTTGATCGAGTCAAGACTAATGGAGCCAACCGCATAGCTCTTCAAGTCGGTATGAAGGTATATGGCTTTGTTCTGGTAAGGATCTGCGTACCTGAACACCACGTCAGTCGGATGCGTGTGCTCGGACTTCTTCAAGGGCGCGTGTGTATCCTTCTTTACACAGGCGAAGTTGAGGTTAGCTGGCCCCTCTCTCTTCCAGCGAAAGAAGTTGAAGATATCATTGGAAACGAGCTCCGCGAGCCTCGCAATTTTTTCGGTTTCGCCGCCTGACATGGTGGTTCCTGTCACGAAATGAATGCGCAAGAACGGCACCGGCAAGGAGATATTGGCCCTTGCCCTGGAGGTGCGCCCTGCTCTGAATATGGCCTCATGCCAGCACAAAGTACCGTAAAACATCGTGCTCGGCCACTAACTGATGGGGGGATTACCGACGCTCTGTTGATGATGGCTTGTGAAGTCGCCTAGCTGTCCCCATCTTGAGAGCAAGACAATCACAGGCGTGGAATTTAACGTTGAAGCTCAACGACGTAATTAAAGACTGCATAACCCTAAAGCTCGATGGCCGCGCGACTGATGGCGCGATACAAGTCTTCGGCGGCAATTTCCTTTCCGAACAAAAACCGGTACTGCCGATTGAGGTTCGGGACAAGGAAACGCTGTTGTGGATGATGCAAGGGGCAGACGACGTTCATATTTACGTGGCTTCAGGAGTGTTTCATTTCAACGCCCTCTACAAACCGGCCGACAGGTTTCCTGCGGGGAGAATTTATTACCTAAAGACCGAAAACTTGCTCGACGTCGGCAGCATTGGCGTATTTCTTGAGAGAAACGGATTAACCCTCAAGCCGATCAATGACACTGGTTTCTCCAAGCTTATCGACGATCGTGACCATCCTCGGCGCTTCAGCTCCTGGCGCAAGGAGCGCGACAGTGAGACCAGCTCATTTGAAGGGCTTTTTAATGGCCGCCGCAAAAATACGGCGGTAGACGGAGCGATCTGGCTTTCATCAAATGGCAAGTGTTTAGTGTGCGGGGCAGAAACAGATCGGGTGTCAACGACCACAGTACAGGGAGCCTCAGGTCTGTTAATCGGATTGCAACTTTGCCCGATACATGAAGCAGAGGCGCAAGAGCAATCAACGTTATTGAACTACGTCGCCAAACATTTGGGTGGGATAGTGATGTTCGACAATTTCCGGCAAGTAAGCGCGAGTGAGGCACTAGAACTGGCGTGCGAAGCCCTCAAAATGGAACTCGACTGCACCGTTGAGAAAGTCCAAGACCAAGCCGTCACGGCCCGGAGGCCTTCCGGGGTGGTCGTTATCGTCAGGTACGTATCGCCCATGAATTACGCTTACAACGTTCAAGCGCCCAACGGAACGAATTTGTCGCGAGTCGACTCGGCGAACCATCATAAGGTGCCCTACGGTCCAGACCATCTCCATCCTGACCTGAGAACGTCTAAGAAGAAGATCGTCGAGTCGAGCTTTACCTATGGGAACGTTGGGATGGATGTGAAGCTGATCAGAAAGATGATCCTGGACGCCGAAACTATTGATGGTTTCAAGTGAATGATCTGTACGCTGGCCTCGCGCGCGAATCGAGCAGCATCTTGATCGCCGCTCGTCAACGGTCAACGGTAATCGAAGAGATCTGAGATACACTCCTAACGCTGCCGTGAGCACTTGGGGTGATGTATTGAAGATCGTCTGCCTCGGGACCTGTGCTAGCAGTTACACGCCTAACTAGCCGCAACAGTCACTCCTTCCAACGGATAAACGGTACTCAGCCGGATCCCGCTTCGACCATTCCCGTCTAGTTCCAGTATTCGAAGAGGCGGCTGCCGCCCACTTGGTGTCTCTACCAAACCTACACCAGCAAACTTTTCTATGAGGTGTCGAGCCAATGCGCGACTAGAGGTGGTAATGACGAGGTTAAGCGTATTACTGCTTTCTAAGACAGTCGCTCGCAAAATGTCGAGAAGACCGACACGATTCAAGTCGTCCAAATGGACGATCGGCTCGTCAAGAAAGAATGTCCCGCCGAGGCTGCGTGCCCGCGCCAAGAATAAGGCGAGCGCAAGATCTTGTCGCTGGCCTTGGCTAAAATCTTTGCCCGGATCGAGCTGCTGGTCCCCTGCGTCAGCGAGCCAATGCAGAAAGTCAGTATCCGCACCGAGGTTGATCCGGTCAAAAACACGATTAGCATGCATCCGCGCGAAGAGTGGGTTCACCACTCGGCTCAGATCCTGAACCTTTTGACGGCTAATAGTGGTGTAGGCCTCATAGAACACTGCACGCGCGCGGTTCGCGGCGTTCAACCGACCCGTCATCACCCTCGATTCATCGATTAAAAGTTGGGTTGCCTGTTGAAGCTCCAACAGACGAGAGCGACGAGATTCGGCTGCCCATGCTGCCCGAGCCGCCGCAATGTGTCCTTCAATTACAGTAAGGCGAACGTTTTCTTTTGTGAGTTCAGACATCAATGTATCGAGCTCGGCGTTCGGCCATTCAATATCTGGCGAAGCCTCTTGCCATGCCGATTGCAAAGAAGCGAGCTCCGCTGACTTTTGCTCTAAGCCTAGACGGCAATCCTTCAAATTTTCCTGCGCCGCAGTATACTTTGCGCGTAGATCGTCACGATTACTTATCGCAGCCTCGATAGACTTCGCTATCTCAGCAAGCTCGAGCTGTACCACACGATTTCTTGCCTCGAATACGGTATCAAAATGTTGGTGCAGGTCTGCGACCTGGAATCCGGAAGCGGGCATGCGAAATTCAGAACCGAAAACTGTAGGTGAAATCCCATCGCGGGCTGACAGCAGTACGGAAATAGCGTCGGCTACATCCAGATGCGCTGCGAGAGACTTGAACTCTTCTGCCGTGGCACTCTGGCTGACACCGAGCCTCTCCAGCTCGCGGCGCTGAACAGCATTGGCCAACTGCAGATCCGATTGCTCTTTTTCCAGTCCGTGTAGATAGTTTTGCTTTTGTAGAGCTGCATTGAGCTGGGAGTGTGCAAGCGTGGCCGCATCATCGGCTGCGGCCACCCCTGACCTGGCGACTACAACTAACTCTGGGGCGGCTGAAAGCGTCGTATTGATTGCTGATCTTAAATTTTCAGCGTCCTTCCAGTCATGAGAGCAAAGAGGGCATTTTCCCATGTCCACACCATGGTCATGACCTAAAAGCTCCCTCGCAGCAGCTTGTAAGCGAGCCACAGGGCTCGCTATAGCATCTAGCAGCTTGGCGGTAGCTTTGGCGTGTGAAACGGTCTCAGAGGCTTTTTCTTGCAAATGCTCCAGCTCCTCACGTGAAGGAGCATCTGAGCGAGCTGCACTAACCTCGAGGTCTAGTTCCGCTAAGCGCTTGGTCTCATAGGTGGATCCGGCACTAGATAACTCGAGCTCTTTCAATTCATGACGACGTCGTTGTCGTGCGCTCGCCGGCCATTGGTAATCAGAGTATTTATGCGAAAGTTCTATGAAGCTTAGAGAAAGATCATCGGCAAAACCGCCATCCAGAAGTGTGGCGACTACCATTGCACTCAGATAAGACAGTTCATCCTTAGCCTTCGCAAGTTCTTGCGCCAGCAGATAGGTGGCTTCCCGCCGAGAATTAAAATCAGTGAGCTCAGTTGCAGCCTGCCGTCCATCCTTTTCAATCTGGGCTAAGGACTGCGCCAACGCGGCCTCAAGATTGATTCCTTCAGTGACAGCCATTTCTAGGCTGTTACGAATGCTCCACTTCGCCTCGACACGCTTAGCTGCGTGTGAGCGTGCATCGAATACATGTTTGTAACGACTGTGCAACGCGGTGAGAGAGGCGAGTTGATCGTCGAGGTTGGGCTGCTCTACGAACCAATGAGTATCCTCGGGCGCAAAGAGATTCGCGGCAGTATCCGCCTCGAGACGCGCCGAGCTCGAGAGCGAAGTCCCGGCCGCCTCATCAGGGCCAAGAGCGAGCTTCAGATCAGTAATTTCCGCTGATCTCGACTCAGTCATTTCTGTAAGATTTCGCAGGCGTCTACCGATCTCAATAATGTACTTTTCACACTGCCGCTCGGCATCAAGCAGATGCCGAATTCCGAGCAAATCCGCAAAGACTTGAGTTCGTCGCTCGATAGTTTCTTCGTCGGTATCGACCAAGGCAGCCAGCGCTTCAGAACTCAAAAAGCGCGTTCCTTTAAGCCACCGCTGCCGTAAATTTATAGCCGTTATGGCATGTGCTTCGTCTGCCGCAGCGACCGGAGCCAAGAGGGCCAGAAGCTCGTTGGGACGAAGAGTAGCTGCTGCCCCTTCATCGGCACCATATGCTGCAGAAGACTGCGATCCGTCAACGTCTCTTCGGACAAATTGTTCCGTTCCATCAATATATAGGCTCGCAGCGGCGGAGGTAGTGGCGTCATTTTGGCTGGGAAACTTCGGACTCAGAACTAGAGCGTCGAATCCATTACCTTCCTTCAACCTTTCTACTTGGCCTGTAAGTAGCCATTCTGCAGCCTCGCACATTGTTGTCTTGCCGGTGCCGTTTGGAGCGTATACCACGGTCAATGGTGAGCTGAAATCAAAGCGGACAGAGTCGTTGAGCCCACGAAAATGAGACACATTGAGAGTGTTGAGTCTAATTCCGCGCATTCGGCGTCCCCTCATGACGTAAAATTGTCCCATTGACGCCAAGCGTTGAAAGCTCGCCCCACAGTGCTTGAGCTTCAGAATCCAGCTCTGGCCATTGGAGTTCATTACCCGAGGGGGCAGCTGAATCTGGCAGTCCCAAGACTGTTATGTCGGCTACTCGTTGCCACAGACCCGGCTCATAATTGTAATCTACAGGTGATGAAGGCCAAATCATGTGCTTGCGGCACACCTGCGCCGACAGCTCTAGTCGGCGAATCTCCTCTCGGGAATCTGCCTCAGGGGCCTCAGGGAGGGCGAGTACTAGATAGCCATCTATTGGGCTTCCAGGAGACAGCCTTTCGTTCCGGACGAGAACTTCATCAAACCAGGCTTGTCCTTGCGCCGCTGCTCGCTCGATGGAAATATGGTCACTTCCTCTGCAGGGCCATAGTAAGACAAGCGCGTAAGACGAAGACCAAAGCGTTGTTCCCGCGGGCGCGGAAATCATTATTCCCGGTGAGGGAAGCTCTGGAGTGTGGTCGAGACCTACTTTGACGCACAGCTCATTAAGCTGCTCGCTGGCAGAGTTCCAAAACGCAGAGTCTTCATTCATGCACCTTTACTCCCTAAAAAAAGAGGCGATCTGACCGAGCAATTCCGCGACTCGCTCGTCATCTTCTGATGCAACGTATTCTGTGTAGACCGCTGCGGCTTTCGACAATCCGAGACCAGCTACTTTGCGCATGCCTCTGAGCCCCCTTATGTCCCCTGTCACGGGTGCAAGTGACCCGCCAGCGCGAAGATCAGCATTGCCTCTTGGAGTGGTGCTGATGTCATCGCGCCTCTCTGGTGCGATCTCTCCGCTGTCTAGGTCGCCATAACGAGTCGCTCCTAGAACGATTAAAGGCGGATGTGGACCACCTCTATCCCGCCATTCTCCGAGAGAACGTTTTAGCGCCCTAGGTGACTCGTTATGAGAACGCCATATTAGTAAATTCCGGTTTTGAGCGCGGACGATGAGTTGACCAGCGGCACCAGGAGAATCTTGCCAATCTATTCCATCAATCGATTTCAGCGTTGCTAGCGCGTGAAGTCCGGCTCGAAGAGCGCTGATCACTTCAGGATCATAAACTGCGTCAGGATCCACCGGTTTGAGGGAGCTTGTGCCCTCCAAAATGGTGTTGAGCATGGAGCTCGATTCGGCTGATTGGATAGTGCGCAAATGTTCGCCGATTTCAGCGATGCCTACACCTAGCCGCGGAGCTGCATTCATGTCAGGCGGATACCTACGTAAAAAGCGCTCAATCTCATAGGTGACCTTGTTAGGAGCAGACGGCACGGGGAGCATCATCCCTGTGTTCTGAATAGGGCAAACCATATTCCCTCTCCAAATCAGCAAGCTAGTAACAGGGGTGTATGGCGGCCAATACACAATACCTGCAGTGACTGATGGGTGTGTCGCTCGTACCACCGCTCCCACTATGCCCTGAGAACTTAGTGCTCGCGTCGCAGTGAGACTTTTCTGACCGTGAGGCATCTCAGTGAATGATGCAAAAACACCACTGAGACTTCTCCATTTATCGTTCGCCTCATCTGCAACGGGACTATCGTGAGACACGTTGCATAGAGCGACTACTCCCTGTCGGCCTGCAAGAACGTGGTTCAAAAGGGAGTTAATAGCGATTCCCCAATTCTGGTTGTATCCCGTCTGGAGCAAGGAACCTACGATGAGCACTGGACGGTCATTGTTCAGGCTCTCAAGTTTGCGGTGGATACGTGCTTGGGGTGAATTTCCATTCGGCCCTGCAGGCATCAGTAAGTCAGCACAGATCAGAGGAAACAGGTCCAAGTCGTTGAAACGCAGATGCAAAAGTGTGTCATGGGCCTGCACATCGTCTAACTCGACTGCCTCATAACTTTGCTGGAGAACATTTTTAAGGTAAGTGATGCAGTGCGTCTGACCGTTTGGCTCATGAATCCAACACCAACCGCCATTCACACGCATCGCTGGGCTGATGCCATTACGAGCCTGCTCCCAGGCGAGGTGCCTAACCGTGCCGTCTTCGGAGCGCGCTCCATACCATTCGAGTACAGCTTCACCCGACGAGACACCAAATCCGCTGATCAAAACGAGTGGTCGATCGATACCTCTGACAAAAGCGTCAACAGCGTTCCAGTCCACTGAGCCCAATGCCCACTCCGGCGCAACAATGAGCACAGGGTCACCACCTGGCGCTATCGTGGATAGGGTAGGTCTCGTCCCATCTGGCCCAGCCTCGAGCAAATTGCGCAAAACATTCAACGCAGTCGTCCGACTTAGATCTTCTAAGGCCTCATCAATGGATGCAGGCAGCTGCAGCAGGCATAGATTAAGTCCAGCTCTGGGGCGAAGCGCACAATTTACTTGAACGCTCGTGTAGTTTTCTTGAAACTCAAAATTCAGGTCAGGCACGATAGTGCAGCCATTAGCCTAGGGCATCGAAGATGGGACGGTAGAGCAACAATTTTGGCGAGTCAATACGCCATCATCTGTAGTAAAATTATCGTAGAGTGAATGGTTCACTTCGGGTACAGATCGCGAACGCGACTGAAGGGGGAACCGGTCTCTGCAGCGCGGCGGACTTTGATCTTGAGGAGTTCGGATAGCGAAATCTCCCGATCTAACATTTCGTACAGATCTAATCCATCCATGCAAATCACCCGCTTACCTCGGCCGAAGGCTGCAAGACCATCCTCTGTGAACCCGCTATTGATTATAAATAGTCCTCGAGTCCAAGCAGCCTTCTGCTCGATCTTCCCATGAAACGTATGCAAGTCGGCGACACCAATGGGTTGGCCGTGCCATTTCGCTTCGAGCAGATAAACCTCGTTGTTCAGCTCAAAACTACCGTCTATTTGCTCACCTCTCAGCCGAAATGGTTCTCGGGCTGCCAGTTGAAATGCATCGAAGAGGTTTTTGAGAAATGCCTCGAAAGCATAGCCACGAGCGTGAGGCAGGAGCGTACCGACTTCTAAAAGGATATTTTTGAATGTAGCGAATTTACGCCCTTCAATTACCAGCTCCTTCTGTTTCGCGGCCATCGGTGCGGCCTGCCGTTGACCCGACAGCCGACTTAACAATGCGTGATACCTCTGCTCTGCATTGGCGATTGGGTCTGGGGATTCAGTGCGAATGAGATGCTCGCTCCGATGCTCCCAAAGGGCAGCAAGCAGCCGAACAGCATCAGAGTCGTTGCAACTCTGTAGGAAGCACTTTAAACGCTTGCCCTTCGAGCGACCATTCACCGCAAATTTAGGATCGTCGATATCAACATTCAACTCAGCCGCGAAAAAAGCCGCATAACTGACGTCTGAAAAGTCCAGGACATAACCAGCACCTCGAACGAATCCGACGAGGTCGTCTACGAAGCGTAAGTCGATATGTCTGATCGAGCTAATGTTGAACTCCTTCCCACGAATCACATTTCCTGGTGCCCAATCTTCCTTCAATACCTAAAGTCGACGCAAGACCGTGCGATTCAGGGAAAGAAAATCGGCTCTTCGGGTAGACACCACAATCACAGCTGTGGGCGGCTAGGATGTAAGAATTGTTTTTACTGATTCGTTACGCAGCGGAGCTGAGCGCCAGCATTTATGAGCCCGATCTAGTCAGCCATACCCAAGAGCTATGATACGTATGCCTATGTGAAGGGCGTCATCTCACACCCGCCCACGCAACTGGCGAGTGAAATAGGGGAGCTGGAAGAACTCAGAGGTCATGCGGTCCTTCATCTATCAGGTATCAGGTATCAGGTATCAGGTATCAGGCCGACAGTTGATCGTACGCATCAAAATGTCCTCTAGAATGGAGCATGAACGTTACCGTCAGTTTCAAACCCTCGAACATTCCAGCATCGAGATAGACCTGCATCACCCGGACCTTGAACAAATCAATGATGATGACAGCTTCACGCATGTCGTGCTGCAGGATCCGTCGAATCGCTCATGGATCAGATGTCTTCGCGGAGAAGCGCTAAAAGCCGTTACGGAGCAGCAACTTCAATCACGCGCATCTGAGCTGAACGCTAC
>NZ_JBLXAP010000025.1:0-15585 GCF_048265905.1 Pseudomonas sp. | reverse complement strand
TCGCGGGCGGCACCGCCCCAAGTTTCAGCACAAACGCGAGTCAGTGCTGCAGTCAGAGTAGTTTTACCATGGTCAACGTGGCCGATTGTGCCAACGTTTACGTGTGGTTTTTTACGTTCAAACTTTTCTTTAGCCACGACAGTGAACCTCTTGCCTAAAGGGCTGGATTAGCCTTGTTTTTTAACGATAGCTTCGACGATATTCGACGGAGCCTCGGAGTATTTGGAGAATTCCATGGAGTAGCTCGCGCGACCCTGAGACATGGAGCGAACGTCGGTTGCGTAACCGAACATCTCACCCAACGGAACTTCGGCGCGGATAACCTTGCCGGAAACCGTATCTTCCATACCCTGGATCAGACCACGACGACGATTCAGGTCACCCATCACGTCACCCATATAGTCCTCAGGTGTTACTACTTCCACTTTCATCACAGGCTCAAGCACAACTGCGCCGCCCTTTTGGGACAACTGCTTGGTCGCCATGGAGGCAGCTACCTTAAACGCCATCTCGTTGGAGTCGACGTCATGGTAAGAACCATCGAACACAGTAGCCTTCAGGCCGATGAGCGGATAGCCGGCAACAACACCGTTCTTCATCTGCTCTTCAATGCCCTTCTGAATAGCCGGGATGTATTCCTTAGGAATAACACCACCCACTACCTCGTTGACAAACTGCAAGCCTTCCTGACCTTCGTCTGCCGGAGCAAAACGAACCCAGCAATGACCGAATTGGCCACGGCCGCCAGATTGACGTACGAACTTGCCTTCGATTTCGCAAGACTTAGTGATCTTCTCACGGTACGAAACCTGCGGCTTGCCGATGTTGGCCTCAACGTTGAACTCGCGACGCATACGGTCTACGAGGATGTCGAGGTGCAACTCGCCCATGCCGGAGATGATCGTTTGACCAGTCTCTTCATCAGTCTTAACGCGGAAAGATGGATCTTCCTGAGCTAGCTTGCCCAGTGCGATACCCATTTTTTCCTGATCGTCCTTGGTCTTAGGCTCAACGGCAACCGAAATAACCGGCTCCGGGAAGTCCATACGAACCAGGATGATTGGCTTGTCAGCGTTGCACAAGGTTTCACCGGTGGTGACGTCCTTCATGCCGATCAGAGCCGCGATGTCGCCAGCGCGCACTTCTTTGATCTCTTCACGGGCGTTTGCGTGCATTTGCACCATACGACCGACACGCTCTTTCTTGCCTTTAACCGAGTTAATCACGCCGTCGCCGGAGTTCAATACACCCGAGTAAACACGGACGAAGGTCAAGGTGCCGACGAATGGGTCAGTCGCGATTTTGAACGCCAGAGCCGAAAACGGCTCGTCGTCGTCTGCGTGACGCTCCATTTCTTTTTCCTCGTCATCCGGGTCAGTACCCTTGATGGCAGGAATATCGCTAGGAGCAGGCAGATAGTCGATAACAGCGTCGAGAACCAAAGGCACGCCCTTGTTCTTGAACGAAGAACCGCAAACAGCCAGTACGATTTCACCAGCGATGGTACGCTGACGCAGAGCTGCTTTGATTTCGTCGTTGGTGAGCTCTTCACCTTCGAGGTACTTGTTCATCAGCTCTTCACTGGCTTCAGCAGCAGCCTCAACCATGTTGCTGCGCCACTCTTCAGCCAACTCCCGCATATCTTCCGGGATAGCTTCACGACGCGGAACCATGCCACGGTCAGCTTCGTTCCAGTAAACAGCTTCCATAGTCATCAGGTCGATTTGACCCTGAAAGTTGTCTTCAGAACCGATAGCCAGCTGGATAGGCACCGGAGTGTGACCCAAGCGCTGCTTGATCTGAGCGATCACGCGCAGGAAGTTAGCACCGGCACGATCCATCTTGTTTACGTAAACAAGACGCGGAACGCCGTACTTGTTGGCTTGACGCCATACGGTTTCCGACTGCGGCTCAACGCCTGAAGTACCACAAAACACTACGACAGCGCCGTCGAGTACGCGCAAAGAGCGCTCTACTTCAATGGTGAAGTCAACGTGGCCCGGGGTATCAATAACGTTGAAACGGTGTTCATGCGAGTACTGCTTAACAGAACCCTTCCAGAACGCGGTGATAGCAGCAGAAGTAATGGTAATACCACGCTCCTGCTCCTGAACCATCCAGTCCGTGGTCGCGGCGCCATCATGCACCTCGCCCATCTTGTGACTTTTGCCTGTGTAAAACAGGACCCGCTCAGTCGTAGTGGTTTTGCCGGCGTCTACGTGCGCGACAATACCAATGTTACGGTAGCGGTTAATCGGTGTAGTACGAGCCATAAAGCCCTCGCAAATTTAGGAAGCGCTAGAAAATTAGAAGCGGTAGTGCGAGAAAGCCTTGTTGGCTTCAGCCATACGGTGCACGTCTTCACGCTTCTTAACTGCAGCACCCTTGCCTTCGGCAGCGTCCAACAGCTCACCAGCCAAACGCAAAGCCATAGATTTCTCGCCACGCTTACGGGCGAAATCTACCAGCCAGCGCATGGCAAGAGCATTACGACGGGAAGGACGTACTTCAACAGGAACCTGGTAAGTAGCACCACCAACGCGGCGCGACTTCACTTCGACCAGCGGAGCGATGGCGTCGAGAGCTTTCTCGAAGATCTCCAGGGGATCGCTGTTCTTACGTTCTTTAACCTTGTCCAGCGCGCCATAAACGATACGCTCGGCAACGGCTTTCTTGCCGCTTTCCATTACGTGGTTCATGAACTTGGCCAGAATTTGGCTTCCGTATTTTGGATCATCAAGCACTTCGCGCTTGGCTGCTACACGACGTCTTGGCATGTGATAAGCCCTCAAACGGTCTTCAGGTTAGCTCGGGACCGCATATGCGCCCGACCTTACTCTTATCGACTCAAATAAATAGATAACTGCAATTTAGCGAAACGCCCCATTACTGGGCCGCAATCACTTTGGACGCTTAGTACCGTACTTCGAACGACCCTGGTTACGACCTTTAACACCGGAAGTATCCAAAGAACCGCGAACGGTGTGGTAGCGAACACCCGGAAGGTCTTTTACACGACCGCCACGGATCAGAACAACGCTGTGCTCTTGCAGGTTGTGACCTTCACCGCCGATGTACGAAGAAACTTCGAAACCGTTGGTCAGGCGAACACGGCAAACTTTACGCAAAGCCGAGTTAGGTTTTTTCGGCGTAGTGGTATACACGCGAGTGCATACGCCACGACGTTGCGGGCAGTTCTGCAGCGCAGGCACGTCGGATTTCTCGACGATACGCTTACGCGGCTGACGTACCAGCTGGTTAATAGTTGCCATCTTTAGCTCCACTGTTGTCTTTCGACGCTATTGCTTTTCAAACAAAGCAAAATGGCAGAGCAACATGCCCTGCCAAATTTAGGGGTGCATGAGTCTAAAGAGACTCAGCCTCCCAGTCAAGATGCAACCCCGCCGCAGATGCGGCGGGATTACGCTCTTAATTTCCGCTGAAGTTCAACGCTTCGGTCAGTGCAGCTTCAACTTCGCTGGCACTAACACGTACTGGCTTGTCGATTTCACGCTTGCGCTTACGCTCGCTGTGATAGGCCAAACCTGTACCTGCTGGGATCAAACGACCCACAACAACGTTTTCCTTCAGGCCGCGCAGGTAATCGCGCTTACCAGTAACCGCCGCCTCGGTAAGAACGCGAGTGGTTTCCTGGAACGATGCTGCCGAGATGAACGATTCAGTCGACAACGACGCTTTGGTGATACCCAGCAATACGCGGGTGTACTTGGCGATGAACTTGTCGGCTGCTGCCAGACGCTCGTTCTCACCCAGTACCGCGGTCAACTCCATCTGGTCGCCCTTGATGAAGGTTGAATCGCCGGATTCAGCCACTTCAACTTTACGCAGCATCTGACGCAGGATGGTCTCGATGTGCTTATCGTTGATTTTCACGCCCTGCAGACGGTAAACGTCTTGAATCTCGTTAACGATGTACTTAGCCAACGCGCTAACACCCAACAAACGCAGGATGTCGTGCGGGTCGCTTGGGCCGTCGGAGATAACTTCACCCTTGTTAACTTGTTCACCTTCGAACACGTTCAGGTGACGCCACTTCGGAATCAGCTCTTCGTACGGATCGCTACCGTCGGTTGGTGTAATCACCAGACGACGCTTGCCTTTGGTTTCTTTACCGAAGGAGATGGTGCCGCTGATCTCCGCCAGAATCGAAGCTTCTTTCGGACGACGCGCTTCGAACAAGTCGGCAACGCGTGGCAGACCACCGGTGATGTCACGGGTTTTCGATGTTTCTTGCGGGATACGAGCAATTACATCACCCACGCCCACTTGCACACCATCCGCTACACCGACCAAGGCGTTTGCTGGCAAGAAGTACTGAGCCGGTACGTCGGTACCTGGCAGCAGCAAGTCTTTGCCGTCAGCGCCAACCATCTTAACTGCAGGGCGAATATCTTTGCCGGCAGCTGGACGGTCTTTCGGATCGAGAACTTCAATGTTGGTCAAACCGGTCAATTCGTCAGTCTGACGCTTGATCGTGATGCCTTCTTCCATACCAACGAAGGTCACAGTACCTTTCATCTCGGTAACGATTGGGTGAGTGTGCGGATCCCACTTGGCGACGATTGCGCCCGGCTCCACTTTGTCACCCTCCTTAACCGAGATCACAGCACCGTAAGGCAGCTTGTAACGCTCGCGCTCACGACCGAACTCGTCAGCCATGGCCAGCTCACCAGAACGCGATACCGCGACCAGTGCGCCGTCAAGACGCTCAACGTGCTTCAAGTTATGCAGACGGACAGTACCGCCGTTCTTAACCTGAACGCTGTCAGCAGCCGAGGTCCGGCTAGCCGCACCACCGATGTGGAACGTACGCATGGTCAACTGTGTACCCGGCTCACCGATCGACTGTGCAGCGATTACGCCGACAGCTTCACCGATGTTGATCTGGTGACCACGTGCAAGGTCGCGACCGTAGCACTTGGCGCAGATGCCGTAACGGGTTTCACAGGTGATTGGCGAACGCACGACTACTTCGTCGATGCTGTTCAGTTCAATGAACTCAACCCACTGCTCATCAACCAAGGTACCGGCTGGCACGATGACGTCTTCGGTGCCTGGTTTGAATACGTCATTGGCGATTACCCGACCCAATACGCGCTCACCCAATGGCTCTACAACGTCGCCGCCTTCAATGTGCGGAGTCATGTATAGACCGCGCTCAGTGCCGCAATCGATCTCAGTCACTACCAGATCCTGAGCAACGTCAACCAGACGACGCGTCAAGTAACCGGAGTTAGCTGTTTTCAGTGCGGTATCCGCCAGACCTTTACGAGCACCGTGAGTCGAGATGAAGTACTGAAGTACGCTCAAACCTTCACGGAAGTTCGCAGTAATCGGCGTTTCGATGATCGAGCCGTCTGGCTTGGCCATCAGACCACGCATACCGGCGAGCTGACGGATCTGCGCAGCAGAACCCCGCGCACCGGAGTCGGCCATCATGTACATCGAGTTGAAGGACTCTTGATCGACAGTCTTGCCGTCACGGTCGACTACTTTCTCTTTCGAGAGGTTAGCCATCATCGCTTTGGAGACTTCATCGTTGGCCTTCGACCACAAGTCGATCACCTTGTTGTACTTCTCGCCCTGAGTTACCAGGCCCGATGCGTACTGGCTTTCGATCTCTTTAACTTCTTCGGTAGCCGCGTCGATGATGCGAACTTTTTCATCAGGGATAACGAAGTCGTTAACACCAATGGAAACGCCCGAGATCGTCGAGTATGCGAAACCGGTGTACATCAGTTGGTCAGCGAAGATAACGGTGTCTTTCAAGCCAACAGTGCGGTAGCACTGGTTGATCAGCTTGGAGATCGCCTTCTTCTTCATCGAGTGGTTGACCACGTCATACGACAGGCCGTCCGGCACGATTTGGAACAGCAGCGCACGGCCGACAGTAGTGTCGACGATACGAGTATTTTTGGTGATGCTGCCATCGCGGTCTTTAATGACCTCGTTGATACGCACCTTAACGCGGGCATGCAGAGACGCTTGACCACCACGGAATACGCGGTCAACTTCTTGCAGGTCAGCGAATACGCGACCTTCGCCTTTGGCGTTGGTAGCTTCACGGGTCATGTAGTACAGACCCAATACAACGTCCTGCGAAGGAACGATGATTGGCTCACCGTTAGCTGGCGACAGAATGTTGTTGGTCGACATCATCAGCGCACGCGCTTCGAGCTGGGCTTCCAGCGTCAGCGGTACGTGAACAGCCATCTGGTCACCGTCGAAGTCGGCGTTGTAGGCCGCACAAACCAACGGGTGCAGCTGGATCGCCTTACCTTCAATCAGAACCGGCTCAAACGCCTGGATACCCAGACGGTGAAGGGTCGGTGCACGGTTGAGAAGCACTGGGTGTTCGCGAATTACTTCAGCGAGAACGTCCCAAACCTCTGGCAACTCACGCTCGACCATCTTCTTGGCAGCCTTGATGGTAGTCGCGAGACCACGCATTTCCAGCTTGCCGAAAATGAACGGCTTGAACAGCTCGAGAGCCATCTTCTTCGGCAGACCGCACTGATGCAGACGCAGCGTTGGGCCTACGGTAATTACCGAACGACCGGAGTAGTCAACGCGCTTACCGAGCAAGTTCTGACGGAAACGACCTTGCTTACCCTTGATCATGTCAGCCAAGGATTTCAGCGGACGCTTGTTCGAGCCAGTGATGGCGCGACCACGACGACCGTTGTCAAGCAATGCGTCAACAGCTTCCTGGAGCATGCGCTTTTCGTTGCGCACGATGATATCCGGCGCAGACAGATCAAGCAGACGCTTCAAGCGGTTGTTACGGTTGATAACGCGACGATACAGATCGTTCAGGTCAGAAGTCGCGAAACGACCACCGTCCAGCGGTACCAACGGACGCAGATCTGGCGGCAGAACCGGCAGAACGGTCAAGACCATCCACTCTGGCAAGTTGCCGGAACCCAGGAAGGCTTCCATCAACTTCAGACGCTTGGACAGCTTCTTGATTTTGGTTTCCGAGTTCGTTTGCGGAATTTCTTCACGCAGACGGCCAATCTCGTGCTCCAGGTCGATAGCGTGCAACAGCTCGCGAACAGCCTCGGCGCCCATACGTGCGTCGAAGTCGTCACCGAACTCTTCCAGTGCTTCGAAATACTGCTCATCGTTCAGCAGCTGACCTTTTTCAAGGGTGGTCATGCCTGGATCGATAACGACATAGCTCTCGAAGTAGAGAACGCGCTCGATATCACGCAGGGTCATGTCCATCAGCAAACCGATACGGCTCGGCAGGGACTTCAAGAACCAGATGTGAGCAACCGGGGAAGCCAGCTCGATGTGGGCCATACGCTCACGACGAACTTTCGCCAGTGCAACTTCAACGCCGCACTTCTCACAGATCACACCACGGTGCTTGAGGCGCTTGTACTTACCGCACAGGCACTCGTAATCTTTTACCGGGCCAAAGATCTTGGCGCAGAACAGGCCGTCACGCTCAGGCTTGAACGTACGGTAGTTGATGGTTTCCGGCTTTTTAACTTCACCGAACGACCACGAACGGATCATCTCAGGCGATGCCAATCCAATACGGATGGCGTCGAACTCTTCGACTTGACCCTGGTTTTTCAGCAAATTCAGTAGGTCTTTCAAGGCCTTTCCTCCTGGCGGAGCTGGCGATGGAGCAAAGTGCTCCACCGCCGATTCGCGTCACGTGTTATTCGGTTTCCAGATCGATGTCGATACCGAGTGAACGGATCTCTTTGATCAGAACGTTGAAGGACTCAGGCATGCCTGGCTCCATACGGTGATCGCCGTCAACGATGTTTTTGTACATCTTGGTACGGCCGTTCACGTCGTCCGACTTCACGGTCAGCATTTCTTGCAATGTGTAAGCGGCGCCGTAGGCTTCCAACGCCCAGACCTCCATCTCACCGAAGCGCTGACCACCGAACTGCGCCTTACCACCCAGCGGCTGCTGAGTAACCAGGCTGTAGGAACCAGTGGAACGCGCGTGCATCTTGTCGTCCACCAGGTGGTTCAGTTTCAACATGTACATGTAGCCGACAGTGGTCTCACGCTCGAACTGGTTACCCGTACGACCGTCGATCAAGCGCATCTGGCCGCTTTCTGGCAAGTCTGCCAGTTTCAGCATGGCCTTGATTTCGCTCTCTTTGGCACCGTCGAATACTGGAGTGGCCATTGGCACACCGCCACGCAGATTCTTGGCCAGATCGGTAATTTCCTGATCACTGAACTCGTCAAGGCTTTCCTGACGGCCACCGATCTCGTTATAGATCTGCTGCAAGAACTTACGCAGTTCAGCGATCTTGCGCTGCTCTTCGAGCATGCGGTTGATCTTCTCGCCCAAACCTTTAGCCGCGAGGCCCAGGTGAGTTTCGAGAATCTGACCTACGTTCATACGCGATGGTACGCCCAGCGGGTTGAGTACGATGTCGACCGGTGTACCGTGTACGTCGTGCGGCATGTCTTCAACTGGCATGATGACCGAAACCACACCTTTGTTACCGTGACGACCAGCCATCTTGTCACCCGGCTGGATGCGGCGACGGATTGCCAGGTAAACCTTAACGATTTTCAGCACGCCTGGAGCCAGGTCATCGCCTTGCTGCAGCTTGCGCTTCTTGTCTTCGAACTTGTCGTCGAGCAACTGACGGCGATCGGAGATGTAGGCTTGAGCCTTTTCCAACTGCTCATTCAGTGCATCGTCAGCCATACGCAGCTTGAACCACTGGCCACGCTCAAGACCGTCAAGGAATTCGTCGGTCAGCTCTGCGCCCTTCTTCAGGCCAGCGCCGCCTTCAACTACCTTGCCAACCAGAGCTGAACGCAGACGCTCAAAGGTTGCACCTTCAACAATGCGGAACTCTTCGTTGAGGTCCTTACGGATCTCGTCGAGCTGAGTCTTCTCGATCGACAGTGCACGCGCATCGCGCTCAACGCCGTCACGGGTGAAGACCTGTACGTCAATGACCGTACCTTTGGTACCAGTTGGCACGCGCAGGGAAGTGTCTTTAACGTCAGACGCTTTTTCACCGAAGATAGCGCGCAACAGCTTCTCTTCTGGAGTCAGCTGGGTTTCGCCTTTCGGCGTCACTTTACCAACCAGAATGTCGCCTGGGCCTACTTCAGCGCCGACATACACGATGCCTGCTTCGTCCAGCTTGTTCAGAGCTGCTTCACCAACGTTCGGGATGTCCGAGGAGATTTCCTCAGGCCCAAGCTTGGTGTCACGCGCCACACAGGTCAGTTCCTGAATATGGATCGTGGTGAAACGATCTTCTTGAACCACACGCTCCGACAGGAGGATGGAGTCTTCGAAGTTGTAACCGTTCCACGGCATGAACGCGACGCGCATGTTCTGGCCAAGAGCCAGTTCACCCATGTCGGTCGACGGGCCGTCAGCCATGATGTCGCTACGCTTGACCTTGTCACCCTTGCTCACCAGCGGACGCTGGTTGATGCAAGTGTTCTGGTTAGAACGGGTGTATTTGGTCAAGTTGTAGATATCAACACCGGCTTCGCCAGTTTCAACTTCGTCGTCGTTCACACGAACAACGATACGGCTCGCATCAACCGAGTCGATCACACCGCCACGACGTGCAACTACGCAGACACCGGAATCGCGCGCTACGTTGCGCTCCATACCAGTACCCACCAGCGGCTTGTCCGAACGCAGGGTCGGAACAGCCTGACGCTGCATGTTCGAACCCATCAACGCACGGTTGGCGTCGTCGTGCTCGAGGAACGGAATCAACGAGGCGGCCACCGAAACTACCTGCTTCGGCGAGACGTCCATCAGGGTTACGTCTTCAGGTGCTTTAACGGTGAATTCGTTGAGGTGACGTACAGCCACCAACTCATCAACCAGTTGACCTTTGTCGTTCATCAGAGCCGAAGCCTGGGCGATCACGTGATCGGCCTCTTCGATTGCTGACAGGAAGACGATTTCGTCGGTTACCAGCGTGTCCTTAACCACACGGTACGGGCTTTCAAGGAAGCCGTACTGGTTGGTGCGCGCATAGGCAGCCAGGGAGTTGATCAGACCAATGTTCGGACCTTCCGGCGTCTCAATCGGGCAAACACGGCCGTAGTGAGTCGGGTGTACGTCACGAACTTCGAAGCCTGCACGCTCACGAGTCAAACCACCAGGGCCCAATGCAGAGACACGACGCTTGTGCGTGATCTCGGACAGCGGGTTGTTCTGGTCCATGAACTGTGAAAGCTGGCTGGAACCAAAGAACTCTTTGACCGCGGCAGCCACTGGCTTGGCGTTGATCAGGTCTTGCGGCATCAAGCCTTCGCTTTCAGCCATCGACAGACGTTCTTTAACCGCACGCTCAACACGTACCAGACCTACACGGAACTGGTTCTCGGCCATTTCGCCGACGCAACGAACGCGACGGTTACCGAGGTGGTCGATGTCATCGACGATGCCTTTACCGTTACGGATATCAACCAAAGTCTTGAGGACTTCGACGATATCTTCTTTGCTCAACACGCCCGAACCTTCGATCTCGGTGCGACCGATACGACGGTTGAACTTCATGCGGCCTACAGCCGACAGATCATAACGCTCTGGGCTGAAGAACAAGTTGTTGAACAAGGTCTCGGCAGCATCCTTGGTTGGCGGCTCGCCTGGACGCATCATGCGATAGATTTCGACCAAAGCTTCCAATTGATTGGTAGTCGAATCAATCTTCAAAGTGTCAGAGATGAACGGACCGCAATCGATGTCGTTGGTATACAAGGTTTCGATGCGTACAACCTGCGCCTTAACAACTTTGGCGAGGATTTCAACGTTTAGCTCGGTGTTGCACTCAGCGATAATTTCGCCAGTTGCCGGATGCACGATTGCCTTGGCGCTTGTACGGCCAATCAGGTAATCGATAGGAACTTCAAGTTCCTTGATGCCGGCTTTGTCCAGCTGGTTGATGTGGCGCGCAGTAATACGGCGGCCTTGCTCAACAATGACCTTGCCCTTCTCGTCTTTGATATCGAGAACAGCAATTTCACCACGCAGACGATGAGGCACCAGTTCCAGACTCAGGGACTCGCCCTTAACGTGGAATACGTTGGTGACATAGAAAGCGTCAAGCATCTCTTCAGTGCTGTAACCCAGCGCGCGCAGCAGTACCGAGGCCGGCAGCTTACGACGGCGGTCGATACGTACGAATACAGCGTCTTTCGGGTCGAATTCAAAATCGAGCCAAGAGCCACGGTAAGGAATTACACGAGCGGAATAGAGCAACTTGCCAGAGCTGTGCGTCTTGCCGCGGTCGTGATCAAAGAACACGCCTGGCGAACGGTGCAACTGGGAAACGATGACTCGTTCGGTACCGTTGATAACAAAGGTACCGTTCTCAGTCATCAGGGGGATTTCCCCCATGTAAACTTCTTGCTCTTTAATGTCCTTGATCGCTTTGTTCGACGATTCTTTGTCGAAAATGATCAAACGAACTTTTACCCGCAGCGGCACGGCATAAGTCACGCCGCGAAGGACGCACTCTTTGACGTCAAAAGCCGGTTCGCCCAGGCGATAACCGACATATTCCAAGGCAGCATTGCCGGAATAGCTGATAATCGGGAAAACGGACTTAAAGGCGGCATGGAGGCCGATATCGCGAAACTTATCCTTGGTCGCTCCCGCCTGCAGGAATTCGCGGTACGAATCCAGCTGGATGGCCAGGAGATAAGGCACATCCATGACATCCGGCAACTTGCTAAAGTCCTTGCGGATACGTTTTTTCTCAGTATATGAGTAAGCCATCAGCGTTCCCCAGCTTGGTCACCTGCTTATTTGGCCTCTCCGACGGGAGCAGCCAGAAACTCTTGCAAACCCCTTTGGTTTGCGCCACCACTTCGGGTGGGGTTTTCCAGCCCTAGATCAGCTGTACGAGAGCCAACCTAGAACGGAAAAAGGCCGGTGGCAAAGCCACCAGCCATCAGCCTTAAGCGAGTCGCTCGGGCTGTAGACGCAAGGTCGTGCTTACTTAAGCTCGACTTTGGCGCCTGCTTCTTCCAGAACTTTCTTAGCAGCTTCGGCTTCTTCTTTCGAAGCGCCTTCTTTAACAACGCCAGGAGCGCCGTCAACTACTGCCTTGGCTTCTTTCAAGCCCAGACCAGTCAGTTCGCGAACTGCTTTAATTACGTTTACTTTCTTCTCGCCAGCTTCAAGCAGAACGATGTTGAATTCGGTCTGTTCTTCAGCAGCAGCAGCGCCGCCAGCAGCTGGGCCAGCAGCAACAGCTGCAGCAGCGCTAACGCCGAACTTTTCTTCCATAGCGGTGATCAGTTCTACAACCTGCATCACGGACATTTCGGATACGGCGTTGATGATGTCTTCGTTAGTCAGAGCCATGACTCTAATTTCCTGTATTGGGGGACAGCCTTCGCGGCTATCAAATAAACAAATATGATCGAAAGAGTGCTGAATGCCTTAGGCAGCAGCGGATTCTTTCTGGTCACGAACAGCTGCCAAAGTACGAACGAACTTGCTGGTAGCGCCTTGAATCACGCTCATCAGCTGAGAAATCGCTTCGTCGTAGGTCGGCAAGCTTGCCAGTACGTCGATCTGGTTGGCTGCAATCAGCTTTCCTTCAAACGCGGCGGCCTTGATCTCGAACTTATCCTGACCCTTGGCGAATTCCTTGAAGATACGAGCAGCAGCGCCCGGATGTTCATTAGAAAACGCAATCAGGGTTGGGCCAGTAAAGACGTCGTTCAGCACATCATACGAAGTGCCTTCAACTGCACGCTTGAGCAGAGTGTTACGTACAACTTTAACGTAAACACCTGATTCACGAGCTTCTTTACGGAGTCCGGTCATTGCAGCTACGGTCACGCCACGGGCATCAGCCACGACAGCGGACAGGGCAGCTTGGGCAGCCTCGTTGACTTCAGCGACGATGGCCTTCTTGTCTTCGAGTTTAATTGCCACGGGTAAAACTCCTGCTTGTTACCGTTTCATCTGGCCGAGGCCGGATGTCGTTTTGGTGTCTGATTCGGTAAAGAACCGGGAGCACCATCTGCGTAGGTTTTCCTGTTTAAGGCTTGCGCCACCTACGGTCTTGGATAGCCCCCGCCAGGCAGGGACCCCAATTTTTGCAAACGGGCGCATAACTCACGCCCGCTCTATTCCTTATGCGTCGAGCGAAGCCTGATCAATGATCAAACCAGGACCCATGGTAGTGCTCAGGGTCACACGCTTAACGTAGATACCTTTAGAAGTTGATGGCTTCAAACGCTTAAGGTCTGCAATCAGAGCCTCAACGTTCTGCTTCAACTTCTCGGCTTCAAAACCAACTTTACCGACGGAACCGTGGATGATGCCGTTCTTGTCAGTACGGAAACGTACTTGACCAGCTTTAGCATTCTTCACAGCAGTTGCTACGTCAGGAGTAACAGTGCCGACCTTCGGGTTAGGCATCAGGCCACGAGGACCGAGAACTTGACCCAACTGACCCACAACACGCATTGCATCAGGTGATGCAATAACGACGTCATAGTTCAGGTCGCCGCCTTTCATTTCAGCAGCCAGATCGTCCATACCAACGCGATCAGCGCCGGCAGCCAGAGCAGCTTCAGCAGCTGGACCCTGAGTGAACACTGCCACGCGAACAGATTTGCCCGAGCCGTTTGGCAGCACAGTAGCGCCACGAACAACTTGGTCAGATTTACGCGGATCAACGCCCAAGTTCACAGCGATGTCTACAGACTCGGAGAACTTGACAGCCGAAATCTCGGCCAGCAGAGCGGCAGCTTCGTTGAAGTTGTAAGCTTTGCCAGCTTCAACTTTCTCAGCAATTGCCTTTTGACGCTTAGTCAGCTTAGCCATTTACACACCCTCCACGTTGAGGCCCATGCTACGTGCGGAGCCGGCGATAGTACGTACGCCTGCATCCAAGTCAGCGGCAGTCAGATCAGCTTGTTTAGCTTTAACGATCTCTTCCAGCTGAGCACGAGTCACGGTGCCAACTTTAACGGTGTTCGGACGAGCAGAACCGCTGGTCAAGCCAGCTGCTTTCTTCAATAGAACCGAAGCCGGGGTGCTTTTGGTTTCAAAGGTGAAGCTACGGTCGCTATATACAGTGATGATCACTGGAGTCGGCAGACCTGGCTCTTGGCCTTGAGTCTTGGCGTTGAACGCCTTGCAGAATTCCATGATGTTCACACCGTGCTGACCCAGCGCCGGACCTACCGGTGGCGAAGGGTTAGCCTGACCTGCCTTTACCTGCAGCTTGATATAAGCTGAAATCTTCTTAGCCATGAGCTACTCCAATATTGGGTTCAAACGCCTTGACGGCTCCCCAGTTACTTACGCGTTTATCCCAGTGACGACAAAACCCCGCAGTCAATAACTGCGGGGTAAGGGATGCTTATGTCAACTATGCCTTTTCGACCTGACTGAACTCCAGTTCTACCGGCGTAGAGCGGCCAAAGATGGTAACTGCCACTTGGACACGGCTCTTTTCGTAGTTAACTTCTTCGACGACACCGCTGAAATCAGCAAATGGCCCATCGATAACCCGGATCATTTCACCTGGCTCAAACAGAGTCTTCGGCTTAGGCTTATCACCACTATCAGCGACGCGACGCAAAATCGCTTCCGCTTCTTTGTCAGTGATCGGGGCCGGCTTGTCAGCCGTACCACCAATAAAGCCCATGACACGTGGCGTATCTTTAACCAAGTGCCAAGTACCTTCGCTCATGTCCATTTGAACCAGAACATAACCCGGAAAGAACTTGCGCTCGCTTTTACGCTTCTGACCATTGCGCATCTCGACCACTTCTTCAGTAGGCACGAGAATTTCACCAAAGCCATCTTCCATACCAGCGAGTTTTATACGCTCGATCAACGAGCGCATAACATGCTTCTCGTAACCCGAGTAAGCATGCACGACGTACCAACGCTTAGCCACGGGACACCCTTAGCCGACAATCAACGAAATAGTCCAGCCGAGCAGAGAATCTAATCCCCACAACAACAGAGCCATTACCAAAACAACAGCCACAACAATCAATGTGGTCTGCGTGGTTTCCTGACGCGTCGGCCAAACAACTTTACGAATTTCGACGCGAGCTTCTTTCAGCAAAACAAAAAAGGCCTGGCCCTTTGAGGTTTGCAACGCAACAACACCAGCAACCACAGCAACAACCAGCAGAGCCAGTACACGATACAGAATCGGCTCAGCTGCGAAGTACTGATTACCAACCACGCCAACTACTACAAGAGCAGCAACAACCAGCCACTTGAGCAGGTCAAAGCGAGTTTCTTTGGCTTCAGCCTTTGCATTCATTTACGAGGATCCTGTTAAAAGACGCGCCAAATTCATGAGAAAATGGCAGGTCAGGAGGGAATCGAACCCCCAACCTACGGTTTTGGAGACCGTCGCTCTGCCAATTGAGCTACTGACCTAGAACAAAATTAGGCCGACCATTATGTCGGCCTAAGAGTGACAAATCAACCGATTACTCGATGATCTTGGCAACTACACCAGCACCAACGGTGCGGCCGCCTTCGCGAATCGCGAAACGCAGACCATCTTCCATGGCGATTGGAGCAATCAGGGTAACAACCATTTTGAT
>NZ_JBLXAP010000024.1:0-19813 GCF_048265905.1 Pseudomonas sp. | reverse complement strand
TTACAAGAGGTTTTCCGAGAGGTCTACGCCGGAAGAGGTGCGCATTATAGGCACCTCAGATTTGCCGTCAAGGGTTTATTTGAATCTAATCCAAAAAACCTTCAAACCCGCGTATTAACGGCTGAGCATGAAGGTTTCATACTCCAGATCATCCAGCGAGCTTGATAAGCGGCCTAAGGCCAACAGTACACAGACCAGCAAGGACAGAGTGAAGCCGTAGCCGAAGAAGCTCGGCCCCATATAGATGCTTAATATGGTCAACGCGGCGTTGAGCACGACAAACAGGATGCACAACTCCAGCACGATGGCGCGCTTGTCTAAATAGAAGAACACGTTCAGCAGGGCCATGAACACCACTTGGATACTCACCCCTATCAAGTCTATATAGAAGAGGGGCAGGTAATGACTGGACATGCCCAGCCATTCGAGCAGTTGCGGTGCCAGCAGGAATAGCAGCGTTACGGTTACACCCTGCACCTTACAAATTTCCAGCAGGCCTTGGCGAATAGACAAAATCATCTGTTCTTTTAACTGGCCAATATGCTGCAGGGTTTCCCCTCCTCGAATAGCGACATACAGCCGCTCGTTCCATTCTGCGAAGTCAGTTTCGATTCGCACCAAGAATACCGCCATACCTGGAATAATCGCCAAGTACGCAAGAAAGATGGGCAGGTCATACAGAATAGAGGCGCGTAACGGCCCAATAACTTGGCTTGAGGTAACCGGCGTATACCAAAAGATGAACTTGTCGATCCACACGCCAAGGTTGTAGCAAAGCCCCGTGACCAACAGGCTGTAAAACACTTGCTGACGCTTGAAGAAGTCGAAGGCGACCAACTGCTTAGCCGGGTACTCACGCAGAATATCGAACAGGTACATAAAGAGCAGGCTGGCGTGACCAATGAGGAAGGCCAGCAATAAGCCCTCCATCTTCAGGAAACGCAGCAACAGGGCGCACAGCACCATCAGCGTGTAACCCGTAAGCATCACCAGCAATATCCGGTTGTAGGCCTTCATTCCAGACAGGAAGGTAATCACCAACCACAGGTTGCACAGCACTACAAAGTTCGACACCACCAGCAGGCGGTAGGTGAAGGATGTGTCGAATAGCGTCGCCAGCAGCACAAACCCAAGAACCCCCGCACCGATGGTGACCAGCAGCAACATACCCACCAGATTAGGCAGGATTTTGTCATTGGCCTTCTCAAATAGACGGTCTGAGATGAAGCGAGTAAACATCAGTTGGACGCCGCCAGTGATGATCAACGAAGTTGCCATCAAGTAGGTGACCGTAATCAGAAACTGCCTGATTAGCAGCTCGGGCACCACGATACCGAGGCTGAGCACGCCGATCATCATCACGCTCAGAATCGATAGCACCCACGGGCCTGAACCAATTAAACCGGCGTAGACGTAGGCGCGCAATGTCGAGGTGTAGGAGTCTCGTGAAAGAATCTTACGCAATTCAAAACCAATGCCAGCCATTTTATTGGCCCCCCATGGCAATCGCATCGCGATAAAGTGTGCGGTAGCGCTGCAGCATCAGAGTCTCTGTGTAATAGGTGTTAACCCGTTTCAAACCGACAGCCTGAGCGTCATGCCAGCGCTGTTCATCATTGAGCAAGCTGACGATAGCCCGCGAAGTTGCCTGAGGATCAGCAATGGCGACCACCTCTCCGGCACGACCTAATGACCGGTCTTCACCTGCAACCCCCTCAATCATTTCTCGGCAAGAACCCACATCACTGCTAACTACAGGTGTTCCGGCAGCCCAGGCTTCAAGAATCACCAGCGGCTGGGCCTCACTGATAGACGTCAGAACCATCATGCCTAGCTCAGGCAGTAACTCGCGAATGTTGCGATAGCCCAGAAACTTCACTTTGTCTTGCAGGCCAAGACTGACCACCAGGCTATGGCACTCGCTGGCGTAATCCGGGTCCTCTTCCTCGGGCCCCACAATCCAGCCTTCAGCTTCGGGGATCGCACTGACCACTCCACGCATCGCCCGAATGAAAGTTTTCACGTCCTTGATCGGTACAACTCGACCGATCAAACCAACAATCGGTGGAATCCCAGCAGGCCGCTGCTCAATAGCATTGCTCCAGACATCCATCGCAATCCCGTTGGGGATGACCCGAGCGCGTTGAGGGTCGGCACCGTCGGCAAGTTGGCGCTGACGATTGCCTTCATATAAAGCCGTGATTGGATTGGCCGAGCGGTAAGCCAGCAAGCCGATACGCTCGAAGAAGCGGATCCACAAGCGACGAACGTAATTGACCTCAGAGTCGATGCCTGTTTTCAACGCTTCGTCCGGGCTGTCAGAGATCCAACTGGCCTGCGCCAGATCAATCTTGCGCTCCTTGGTATAAATACCGTGCTCGCTCAATACGTATGCGCAATTCCAACGTGACTGCAAAATACTGCCCAACAGCCCGGCATACCCAGTGGAGATCGAGTGCAGCGCACGAGCGCGCGGCATGCGCATGGCGGCGTCACACAACATCATCAATGGCGCTTGCATGGTGCGCAGCGTCCAGAAGTAATTGACGAAGGAAGGGTCGCTGCAGTGTTTGGTATAGCCTTCCGTCACCGCATCCCAACTGGCGCGGCTGTGCAACACATCATCCAGCGTCACATCGCCTGCGGCGAGAATCTCAAGCACTCGCTCGCCTTGCTCAGGGAGCGGCTCGTCCGGGTGATGGAAGAACTCATGCAGAATATTGATCTCAGCTCTTGGCCCTTCACGCTTGGCCGACATTACTGCGCGACCCGCGGTCCATGAGCTTTCTAGGAAATGCTCTTCAATATGGACCACGTTCGGCGGAATGGCATATTGACGTTTACTGTATGCGCTTTGTTGCCCACCAATAAAAAACACCGAGAATGTCAGCTCAGGCAAACCGAGAATCAGTTGATTAACCCAACTCGAAACGCCCCCGCGTACATATGGCCAAGTGCCCTCAAGCAACAAGCAGACATCAGCAATAGGCGCTGTATTTTGCGCTTTAGATTTCATAACCAATATCTCGCCAGCGCACCAAAGGGTGGACGCTTCAAGGCTTCACTAGAAAGCTGCGACAAGTGCATAGGAACATCCGCATAACGCCCTTGAATAAATGCAATCTCAGCTTCGAATGGCGCAATTTTTTCCTGCGCCAGCCCCGCAGCCTTGGCCGCCAATAAATGGCTCCGTGCCTCGACTAACAAGCCCTGCTCCATGGCAATACGTGCAGCCAGCAAATGCATGTCATCCCCCGCACCCAGGCTCAGTGAGCGCTCAACATGCTCACGGGCCTGGTTGAGCACGTGTTCAAGCACACTGCCCTGCGCCAGCCCCATATACGCCAGCTCCCAATACCAACGCGCCAAGGTTGAGTGCAACGCGGCGTGCTGTGTTTCTGGAGCGCCTTGCAGTTGGTTGAGGGTCTTTTCAATTCGCTGGTTGATCTGACTTTCTTGCTGATCAAGCATCGAATACGCCAGCAAACGCACATCATCCGCCGGGTCGCGCAACGCCAACTTGAGAATCGGGATAGAGTCTTTGCCATTCATCCGGCGCGTGGCCATTAAAGCCATGGTGCGACGCTCAGGGCTTGGCGCGTGACGTAACACATCCTGCAAACCACCATCGCTGAACATTAAGTCACGACCAAGTTCCTGGGCGCGAAACGGCAGCTCTGGTACGCCCATTGAATGCCAGACCTGCGGCTTCTGTTTGCGAGGCAGATAAAGCGCCGGGAATACCGCCAGAATCACACCCAAGGTGCCAAGTATGGGAATAAAGAAAGCCAGGCTAAAGAGCAGCAGCGGGCTCCACGGTAGCGGGCGTTTGTAGCGACGAGGCAGCAGTAACCACACACCAGCACCTAGCATCAAGCTCGCCAAACCATGCGCCGAGACATAAAGCAGCGTGGCCTCAACTGTGGATAGGTGCTCGAGAAAAGCAGCAAAACTGCTCAGCTCGAAAAGAACCGCCCCGCTAAATAGCCACTTGCTGATCATTGATCCCACACTCATTGAACAGAAAACGCCGTAAGCTTTCGCCCCCATCCTGGCCGTCGATATCGAACTCGCGAATCACAATACCCAACGACTCGAAGCTCTGATCCAGACCAAAGTGCTCATGAATAATGTTATTGAGCCGCGTCAAGTAACCTTGGCCACCATCTGCCGAAGTCAGTGGCAACAGCACCAGAATACATTCGTGGCCACGCTCATTGATGGTGCGCAACTGCACATCCAGACCGCGACGGCTGTCTTGAATCAGACGTAACAGCGCGGCTTGATGCTCACTTGGATCGGCCTCGATCACAAACAAGTGCGCTTCCAGTTCATGCTCGACAGCATCATTGATCGAGCGCTTGATCTGCATGCTGAAATCCTGTGCATCCATGTCAGCTAGCTGCAGGGTTTTCGCATCGGTTTGCAGCAGGTCGGCAATATGTCCGCAAAGAATCATCAACAGGCTAAGTACCCGCTGGGTGAAGGAGAAGAATGGCATTTGCTCAACCGCCAACAAGGCCACAATTCGATCCTCGGTATCCATCAGCGGAATACAAACCTGATATTGCGAATGCCGACGGTGCTCACCGCGCTCCATCAACTCTTCGCGCACACTGACCAACTGACCTTGCGCGAGGCACTGCCTGACCAGCAGATCATCCTCCAGCATAGGACGCACTTCGCCCATGCTGCTCAGTGGTTCGAGCACCACTGTTTTACTGTCATTGACCAAATGCAGGCTGGCCACCCGAAATGAGCCATATTGCGCGAGCAGCGTCAGGATGGACTCAGCCAAAACCGAGATAGCCAAACCTTCGCGCGGCAGCTCACGCATTTTTGCGCGAAGCCCCAGCAGTGAACTGCGCAAACTTTGATCATTGCCAGCAACCCGCTTCTCCAGACGATCATGGGAAATACGCAGGATGTAATGCGCCCGGGTAAACTCATCAAGGCGCAACTGGCGATACTCGTTGGCCATGTTGAGACGCTCCAGGCGTCGCTCCCAGATGTCGCGAAACTCACCAATGAGCATCGCGCTAATCAAGACACCAACGATAAATGATGCTGGCAAATCCTGATAAAGCTCCCAACCATTGGCCCGGTAGACAAAGAGCGCAGCGACAATAATCAATGCACTGATCAAGCCACGCATAAAGCCGTAACGGACAGCCATCAACAATGGCGCCAGAATCAGCCATGGAAACGAGCCATGCACCAGCAATGGATCATTGGGTGACAGCCAATAACCAAGCGCGACTACAACCACGCTGATTAACAGGGTTTCGATCCAGGAGACATGACCACTGGCGCGAGGCGCCAAGGCAAAGTCCTTGTGAGCAGACTCAGTTGCCATTATTCAACCTGTAATTCGCCGACCAGTTCACGCAGGACTTTTTGGGTGGTGCCAGCCAAGCTCTCGCGTGACCAACCTGCACGAGCACCGCTGTTGCTCCAAAGTACCCGCCCCGTAGCAGGCTCAAGAACTTGCAAGCTCAGGCCTACAGCAGGCTCGCCATCCAAACCGCTTTTGTACTGCCACTCTTCAACGCTACCGCTAATAACGTAATCCAAACCTTCTTTGCGCGCCCAGTTCAACGCCTCATCAAGACGTGCGCGATCATCAAGTAGCGGCAATTCACTTTGCGTACTCGCCGGATACAAGCGCGGGTGCAGCCCTTCTTCGTTCAACACACTGAGCAAAATCTGCTCACTGCGCTGCCCCGCTTGAGGCGCTTGTGAATAGTTGACCAAGGGCAGAACGCCCCACTGCGCTTCTCGCGGGAATACCTGGCTATCTGGCGTGGTGAAGCTTGAACAGCCCGATATCGCGACAACCACGGCCAACAAGGCCAGCTTTCGAATACTCAACATTGTCAGTTCCTCCATTTAAATCGATGTTCAACGCCCAAAACGGGTGCTGTAAGTTATTGCAGCGGTACCACCCGGCTCGCCATCGCCGTTTTGTGGTGCCGATTGATAACCCATGGAAAATGCCAGCTCATCATCGCCAAGCACCTCCACGCCCACGCCCGTGCTGATGGCGTAGTTAATTTCCTGCTCAACCCATTGCCAGCCCGCCTGCATATCTACAAACCAGGTGTACTGCGGATGGCTGCGATTCAATGAACCAGGCAAGCCGCGCTGCCAACTGGTTCCCAAGTAAAGCTGTCCATAACGCTCTTCGAGGAGGGTTTCTGGCGTCGCGTCATCTTCGGCTAACGCACCACCAAGCGGCACGAAGAACGCATCACCATCACCATTAACCACTTCTCTGCGTGTCAGCAGATCTTCAGGCAAGGTGTCTTCGAGGTTATTGCGCTGATAATCCACGCCTGTGCGCAGCACCCACGCGGGTCCCGCAAAAAATAGCGTGTGGTTGTATTCCAGGTTGTATTTCTGGCCCGAACCGATGTCATCGCCTTGGCGGGTTTGGAAGCGTTGTTGGCCAATCGACCATGCAATCTGGTCACGCGCGGTGAAGTTATGTTGGCCGCCGACAGTCAAGCCATCACGCATGCCCAGCGCGCGCATCAAACCACTGTCATCGGCTTCGCGGTGGACGTCGAGATCAACTCGCAGCAAGTCGCGTGAAGTCAGCTGTAGCGTGCGGAAAAGACCAAACCCCAAGCGGTCTTCATCATCACGCCAGCTACCATCAAAGATAATGCCGAACACGCCGTTGTCCATTTCGCGCTGCAGCAGCAGCTCGGCATTACGCTCAGTGCCAATCACGCTTTCATCGAGGCTTTTAGAGTCATAACGGCCGTCGAACAAATCGAGCCGCGCGTACCAGTCATCGGTGACATTGCGTGCAATTGCGGCATGAGTACCTTGCAGCTTGAGGCCCCCAAAGTCTTGACTTTGCCAGCCCAACTGAGCGCCTTGAGGTGTATTTTCTATGACACCAGCGAGCATTTCTCGAAGCTGGTTGCTCACGGCATTTGGATATTGATTGGAAAGATGGCTCAGCGCATAAGCGTGGGCCAGACCGTCTTTGCCTAACGCAGCAAGTACTTCAGTTTCTTGCAAAGGATCCAAGCCACCTTGATCCAGCTCAGCTTGCAAGCGTGACCGGTTCATGGTGCGCAGCGCTTCGCTCAACTGCTCATATCGCTCAACCTTTAAACCCTGGCCACCCGCCCATGCCAGCCATTGGCCGGTCATATCAGTCTGACCATTAGCGCTGAGCTGAGTGGTGAACTGCTCGAACCATACTTGCAGCATCGCTTTGGAACCGCCCGCCAGCTTGGTCGCTTGCGCGGTCGCTGCATTCTGCGATTGGGCGCTGCCGAGCAGGCGCAAGTAGGTGCGTAATGTATCCGGGTCTGCTGGTAAGGTTTGCGCCTGCATTTGCTTGAGCAGCTTGCTGCGTAGGCGCAATGCAGCTTCCTGATAACCGGCGCCCTCTAGCGCGTCGGCGTAGGCTGCGTTGACCAGCAGGTTGTCCGGATTGGCCTGTAAATAAAGCTTGAACCAAGCCAGCGCACGCTCAGTCCGATTGAGCATCAAATTGGCACTGGCAAACGGCAACCACATAATGCCGTCAGCGCGGGCAATTGATTGCCACTTATTCAGCGACTGCTCGACATCTTCATGTCGCCCCTGCGCGATATATAGCCACAATAACTGCTCGCGGTAGATATTCTGCGTAGGGAAACGCCTCAGCGCCTGCTCATAAATACGCTCTGCCTTGGCGTCGTCGCCTGCGCGAACAGCCAATTGCGCACGGGCATTCCACAATGCTGGAAAGTTTTCCATGCCGGGTATTTTGTTGGCGCTCTCAACCAAGGCTGCGTACTGCTCCCACTCGCCCAACTGCTCAGCTAAATCCAAAGCGTTGGCGAGCCGCTCAGGCTGGTGACGTGCGTGCCAGAAAGACACCAGCAAAGCCAAAGCCTTGGGCGGGTCTACCTTTTGATAAATGCTCAATAATTGTTCGCGATCGGAGCTGTAGAGCGGCTCGTTGAGCGCCAGCAGTCGCTCAAACGAATCTTGTGTGTCCTGATCATTCTCTGTCACCCAGGCTAGCTCGGCCCTTAAGCGCCAATATTCGGGATCAGTGATCTTCTCGGCATGTGCATTTTTAGCGACCAAGACCTGCCAAGCAGTCTCATCATCGAAGAGTTGCCAGTGAGCTTGCGCCCAATGGATACGCCCACTGGTGGACACACCAAAGCGCTTATCCAGCTGCACCCACACTTGTGTTTCGACCTCAAATTGCTGAGTCCGCTCAAGCAATTGTTGCAATCTCACCCACGCAAGCTCGTGCCCAGGGTGCGCTTTGATATAGTTGCGCAACCACTGTTCTTCTTCCTCAGGCTCGCCCAAAGACTCATAGCTGTAAACCAGCGAGTCGAGCTCGACAGTACTGAGCTGGCGCATCTCACTCAGCTCGGTTAGCAAAGGAATGGCTCGATCAAACTTGAACAACTGAGCCGCCAAGCGCCATGAATGCTCACGGATTGCTGGGTCTTCACTCAATGCTAGCAAGCGCTCCCAGTAGTCCAATGCATCTAAAGATTGCTCAACCCACTCGCCCAGTTTGCCCATGGTGGTGAGAAGCTCTGGATTATCGGGATCATGGGCGACTAGCATTTGGCCCAGCGGCCATGCAGCTTCAATATCACCCGACGCCATATATAAATCGAACTCTGCCTGGACCGCTCGCATGTCGTTTGGCTGCTGATCACGCCATGCACGGACAAACTGCGCTGCCAAGTCATAACGATTGCTACCCAACGCAGCTTGAAAGCCTTCATCCAATAACGCGGAGTCTTGCCCGCTCAGCGCGGCCATGTGCTCGCTGAGAAACACGGCCGCTGCGCCTTCCTGATTGGCGCCGCGCAGGGCGCGTACCGTTTGATAAACCAAGTCGAGGCGCTTTTGTGGGTCCTTCTCATCCTCGAGTAGCAGTTTGTAGACTTCTGCCGCGCGCTCTGGCTCTGACCCCGCCATAAACCATTTAGCAGCTTGGCCCAACCACTCAGTCTTCTGCTCCGGCTGACGCACGGCTAACTCGTCATAGATGGGTGCGGCAACAGCTGGTGCGCCTAAGGCAAGGGCGTAACTCGCCTCGCGTTTAAGCTGCTCATCACTAAGTGTCGTGCGCGGCAAGGCCTCTATTCGCGCCACCAACGCGGCCTTGGTCGCTGCATCAACACCCTCAGTTCTGGCCAAAGCTTCCAGGGTGTCTAGTTCCAACGTGAAGAAATGCTTGAGATCAGGCGTGGCTGCGGGCAGTTCATCGATATGACGGCGCGCAGCGTCGTAGCTGCCCAGCGCAATCAGTTGCCCGATCAGTTTCTCACGCAACTCCTGGTTATCTGGGTCGGCCTTGAGCAGTAGCTCTGCGTAGTTGACCGAAACCGCATCAGGCTTGTTATCGTCAGGCAAGAACGCGTCCTTGCCCGAGAAGCTGACAACCAATAACACCCCGACCAAAATGGCTATTAACAGTAGAGTCCAGGGGCTAAGTAAGCGGGTTTTCTTAACGACAGGTGAGCTGCGCATCTTTCACCTGTGTTTTATCAATCTTAAATTGCCATAGACCCTTTACAGCCTTGGCTACATAGCGCTTACCCGCATGCTCAAGGGTGCAAGCAGAGTTAGCACGGACGCTGAACTGCAATGGAAATTGCCCGGAAAATGACACTCGCACCACCTTGTCATCTTGATACTCCCAACCGGTCAGCGGGATATTGGCCTCCTCAAGCGCCGGGCGCGGGTCACGCGTCTTACGCAGCGCCAAAACCGGAAACTCCGTGCTGAAATGCACATAGCGGCCTTGCGGCAAATCCCTCACACCGGCAACACCTTTGGAACGGCTTAAGTCAGGCCACCCCATTGCAGGATCAATACGCACAGTGCGCAACTTGTCCAGCCCGCGAAATTGCCAGCTGCCATCACTGAGCTGAGCCATGCTGGTTTGATACAAGCCATGCATACGCGGGATGTAATCACTCATCCACAAGGACATCGGATGCTCAGCATGCATGGAGCGATATATCTCACCCATGACCTTGATCGAGGCCTGCTTGGTCCCGGAGTAGAAGTGGTAATACAGGTGCAGCCCGCGTAAGCGCCTTGGCTTGTCGGTCAAGGCAAACGTCTGCATCACATCGCGAAACCCGTAGTACGGGCCATGCCAGAGATTGGTGTATACGTTTTCGTTGATAACTGGCGCGTAATACTGAATGCCCCCAGCGCTGGGTTTAATCAACGGGTAAAGGTTGGTCAGTGAAGGAAAGGCATTGGTCAGCGCAGTGTTACCGCCATTAACGTTGGTCAAGCCTTTGTCGTAAGCCAGCTTGATGGTGGCTGCATCCGGGATCGCATCGCCAGACCAAAAAACCATTTTTACTGGCTTTTGCGGTGTGGTCAGGCGCTGGTTGATGTAATCCGTGGAGTCGTTAATTTCTCGCTTGAAGTCAATTTTCTTGTACCCCGGAATCTTCATCATCAGACCGTATTCGGGGTCAAATCCTTCACTCTTAAGCGCATCATCCGGGCGCCAGAAAAATGGATGACTGAACGTGTGTGTAGCCACTTCAACTTTGTCTTCAGCAAAGATCTTGCGCGCAATCGGCTCCAGTTCAGCCGAGAGATGCGGGTACATCCCCTTGGGCCCAACCTCACCTTCAATGACGGAAACTGAAGTCAGGAAATCATGCGGTTTGATAAAGCTTTGGAGAACTTCTTCACCAGCATAAGGACTGCCCGGCACTTCGGCACGCGAAACAAAACCATCGCCATCGATATGTACAGTCGCTACACGTCGACCATTCTCAGTAGTCACATCCGGGCGCGGCATGGTTTCTAGCTTCAATGTGCGCTGCAGAAAGACAAATGGATCCACAATCCATCGCTTTTGATCGGGAGTGTCCTCAACCACGAACGGACTGAGCACCACGCCCCCCCAATCACCCACCGCAACAGGCGTGTACAACTCGCCGTTATCGCTGACTGTCAGCGCAGGCGTGGGGCCATTCGCCAACGCAGTCACCGCCGTGAATTCACGCGTGCGCATTTTGACGGGCCCTTCAAAGCCGCCCAACAAGGTTTTGTCGTAGCTGACTAACTCGGCGTTTTTACTAAGATCGACAGTTTTTGATTGCAAGCCAAGGCGCTGCAAAAGCTGTGGATCTGCAATTGGCAGTCCCTGGAAAAGCGCCAGCGGCACCTGCTCATCAAGGCGCTGACTGATCCACTTGTTGAATACGCTGGCATCTAGCGGCGGCCCAGTGTTCATCCATGTAATAACCCCAGCATAGAGACCCGCTGCGGGGATATTCGGCAGCTCATCAGCGGCGAAATAGTCGACTCGATACCCTAGATATTCAAGCAAGCCACCAAGCACATTGAAGCCGGTTGACTGATACAGAGCACCTTCACGCAAGTCATATATCAGCGCAATTCTGCGTGGCTTTACTTCAATGGAGCTGATGCCCAAATAGTTTAGATCGGGCATGGTTACAAAAGGGATAAAGCCTTCGTTTTGAAGTTGCTTCGCTAGTTTGCGCGCCTCGACGCGACGCTCTGCGGGCAGATAATCAATGGCAACTAACGGAATACCCTGCTCGCGTAACGGCTTTAGATGGCCTTCAAGCCACTCACGATCACTGGCGGGCACTTCACGATAACTTTGCCTGGATGGATTCCAACCAGCATGGATTGACTCCACAGCCACGGCAGCCGCTACACCTGGCAACTCTGGAAGAACTTCAAAACCACGGTTAAAGAACAGTTTTAAATCAGGTTCTTGCTTCGCCAGTTGTTTGAGGAAGTCGCGCAGGGCAACACGTTCAGCCTCTTGCTGGTCTTTAGGTAGCAACTGAAAACTGTCTAGCGTATCGAGAAACAGCCCGCTATAGCCTTGGGCCTTGAGCGCTTTGGCTCGCTGCAACAAATGATTACGCCAAACGTCAGAGCTGAGTCGCATAACCTGACTCTGCCAAGCGTCGTTGCGTGTCGGGCTGGCTCCGGCTTGCAAACTTTTATTTTGCAGCTGCTTAAGATCGCCATCGAATTCGCCCACGGATAAATAGGCAAAAGGTTGAGAGCCTTGGGCGCGCAAATATTTAACATCGTCGCTGGACAGATGAACAGGCTCGACCACACTCCAGTCGAACTGAGCAAGCTCGGCCAATGGTGGTGAAACTGCATACCAGAAGACCACACTCTTGGGCGCTTGCTGCTGAGCTGATGTAACACCTGAAAGTAGCAAGCACAGACACATCAACAGATGGCGAAGCTGACTAATCAGAGTAAGTGTCGAGCGAAGCAGTGATGAAAAGAATGAGACGGTCAAGATTACAGCAGATCGAATACGACAAAATCTAATCATCTACAGCCCTGTAGGAATTATCCGTCAACCCAAAGAGATAAGGTTAGGCGTTATTTCAGAAGGCGTGAAATTAAATTATAAATTCGCTGTCTAAGGATTCCCGAAAAAAACGGCGCCAGTATATTGGCATCACTTTCAGATAGGGCAGAGTTTAGCCAAATGATGAACTGTGGCACCTGCGCGCTTCATCAATCTTGATCAAAGCACCCCATCATCACGCAGACCCGCCAGATCTGCGGCGCTCAGGCCCAACCAGCGCTGCAACACCTGCTCAGTGTGCTCGCCCAACAGGGGCGGAGCATTACGATACTGCACCGGAGTCTCGGATAGCCTTATCGGGCTGGCGACCTGCGGCACTAAGCCCGCAAGTGCGTGCGGCATTTCGATTTGCAACCCTCGTGCAATAACCTGAGGATCAGCAAACACCTGTTGGACATCGTTGATCGGGCCACATGGCACACCAACGCCTTCTAAATCCGTCACCCACTGCGTGGTTGTTTTAAACACTGTGACCTGACGTATTAGCGGGATCAATTCAGCCCGGTGCGCGACCCTAGCCTGATTGGTTGCAAAGCGTGGATCATCCGCCCACTCAGCTTTCCCGGCAACCTGACAGAACTTTCTAAACTGTCCATCGTTGCCCACCGTCAAAATAAAGTCGCCATCGGCCGTAGGGAAATCTTGGTACGGCACAATATTAGGATGAGCATTGCCTAAGCGCTTCGGCGATATGCCGGTGGCAAGGTAGTTCATCGCTTGATTGGCGAGGCATGCCACCTGCACGTCCAACAGCGCCATGTCGATGTGCTGACCTTTTCCGGTCTCACCGCGACTGGCCAGTGCAGCCAGAATTGCCGAGGTGGAATAGAGCCCGGTGAGGATATCGGTCAACGCCACCCCAACCTTTACTGGCCCGGCACCAGCCTGACCTTCAGGGCGACCGGTCAGACTCATCAGCCCGCCCAATCCCTGAATCATAAAGTCATAGCCAGCACGCTTGGCATATGGCCCAGTCTGACCAAAGCCGGTAATAGAGCAATAAATCAATCGCGGATTAAGCGCTTTCAGACTCGCATAATCGAGACCGTAAGCCGCCAAACCACCGACCTTGAAGTTCTCAATCAGAATATCCGACCCGGCTACCAGCTCGCGGATCAATTGCTGTCCGCGCGGCTGAGTAAAGTCGATGGTGACTGATTGCTTGTTGCGATTAGCGCTGAGGTAATAAGCCGCCTCAGAGGTGTTTTGCCCGGCGCTATCCCGCAAGAACGGCGGCCCCCAATGACGCGTATCGTCTCCGACACCAGGGCGCTCGATCTTAATCACCTCGGCACCCAGATCCGCGAGAATTTGCCCCGCCCAGGGCCCCGCCAATACACGAGATAGATCGAGAACACGTAAATGCGACAGAGCACCGGACATTTCAGACTCCGTAATCGAGACGAGGCATAACACAAGTAAGGTCAGATAGAGGGCGAGACCTTTACAGCCTTGCCCTCTTGTCACCGATCAGAAGAACGCCTGGATACCGGTTTGCGCGCGACCAAGAATCAGTGCATGTACATCGTGGGTGCCTTCGTAGGTGTTGACCACCTCCAGATTGACCAGATGCCGCGCCACGCCAAATTCATCACTGATGCCGTTGCCACCGAGCATGTCACGCGCCATGCGCGCGATCTCCAGCGATTTGCCGCAGCTATTGCGCTTCATGATCGAGGTAATCTCGACAGCGGCAGTGCCCTCATCCTTCATGCGCCCCAGCCGCAGGCAACCTTGCAGCGCCAGGGTGATTTCAGTCTGCATATCGGCAAGCTTCTTCTGCACCAACTGCGTTGCAGCCAGCGGACGACCGAATTGATGACGGTCCAGCGTGTACTGGCGAGCGGTGTGCCAGCAAAACTCAGCCGCACCCAAGGCGCCCCAGCTAATGCCATACCGCGCGGAATTAAGGCAAGTGAACGGGCCTTTAAGGCCACGCACATCCGGGAAAGCGTTAACTTCGGGCACAAACACGTTGTCCATCACGATCTCGCCAGTGATCGAAGCGCGCAGGCCGACTTTGCCGTGAATCGCTGGAGTGCTCAGACCTTCCCAACCTTTTTCCAAAACAAAACCGCGAATCTCGCCCGCATCGTCTTTGGCCCACACCACAAAAACATCAGCAATTGGGCTGTTGGTAATCCACATTTTGCTACCCGTCAGACGGTAACCACCGTCGACAGCGCGCGCCCGGCTGATCATCGCACCTGGGTCAGAGCCATGATTGGGCTCGGTCAGACCAAAGCAACCGATGTATTCGCCACTGGCCAGCTTAGGCAAATATTTTTGCCGGGTTTCCTCATTACCGAACTCGTAGATCGGCACCATGACCAAGGACGACTGCACACTCATCATTGAGCGATAGCCCGAATCGATCCGCTCGACTTCACGGGCGATCAAGCCATAACTCACATAATTGAGACCACTGCCACCGTAAGCCTCAGGAATGGTGGCGCCGAGCAATCCGGTTTCACCCATTTCACGGAAAATAGCCGGGTCGGTCTGCTCATTACGGAAAGCCTCCAACACCCGCGGCGCAAGCTTGTCATTGGCAAACTGCTGGGCACTGTCACGCACCATGCGCTCTTCTTCAGTGAGCTGTTGATCCAGCAGCAGGGGGTCAATCCAGTTAAAGCTTGCCTTGGCCATCGGGTAATCCTCTGTTCAGCACGGGAGCATCAAAGCGCTCCACAAATGATCGTGTGGATTGATCCTAGACGCGCTAAACACAGGACACAAACGAGTATTTCGCACTAACCTGTGCATAATACTCACTTCGTAAATCCACCACTCAGCACATCGATGCATGCGACGAGCACGCTGAATTAGTGGTAATGCGGCAAAAATCAAACCGACCTTGCTGCTGCACAGAATAACTTTCTGGCATGTTACCAAGGCATACGACCCGATCAATGCCCTGACCAGATCGCCACCGGATAGCCGACCATGCGCCGAAAAATCCCCAGCACCGCTGCACTGATCGCCTTTGAATCAGCCGCCCGCCATCAGAGCTTTACCAAAGCCGCGCAAGAGCTTGCACTGACGCAGAGCGCAATCTGTCGGCAGATTGCTGGGCTTGAGGAATTTCTTAACGTTGAACTGTTTCGCCGCTCAAGGCGCGGGGTTGTGCTGACTGAAGCTGGCGCATCCTACTCACGTCGCGTAGCTAGCCAGTTGGATGCTGTCGAGCGCGACACTCTGGCAGTGATTGGTCAGCAAGGCGCGATGACGATTGAGCTCGCCGTTGTGCCAACATTTGGTACTCAGTGGCTACTGCCAAGGCTCAAGGATTTTCAGCGCCTGCACCCACAAGTTACGGTCAACCTGACGAACCGCACGCGCCCCTTTTTATTTGCTGATACCGACTTTGACGCCGCTATCTATTTTGGTGATGGCGACTGGTCGGGCACGGCGTCCTATCGACTGATGCGTGAAAACTCAATGCCAGTCTGCAGCCCTGCATTACTTGACGGCCGCTCAGAGTTGGCTGCCGATGAACTGGCAAACCTGCCATTGCTTCAACAAACAACCCGCCCCTACGGCTGGCGACAATGGTTCAATGCCCAAGGCATAACGGTCGCACGCGACTTGAGCGGGCCTCGCTACGAACTTTTTTCGATGCTCGCACAAGCGGCTATCCATGAGATGGGCATCGCACTGATACCGCCCTTCCTGATTGAGCGCGAGTTGAGCGAAGGTCGCCTGATGATTGCCTCCCCACACAGCTACCCAAGTGACAAGGCGTATTATCTGATCATCCCCGAACGCAAGGCCGAATCAGCAGCCCTGCAAGCGCTGCGTGACTGGCTGATTGAGCAAACAAAAGAGTACGCACAACGATGTGGACTGGAATAAATGACAGCAACCGAACGATTTTCATCATTTAGTCAGCATCGACCGCCCTCTCACAACATGCCGAAGCCTTTAAAATCAGCGGCCAGCACACGTAAGTTGACCCCGTAGTCAGCATTAAGCTCCGCTACAGATAAACCCTGTAACCATGCTTTTAAGTGTTGCGTTTTTTGCACAGTAGAGGCCGCTAACGCGCTAGTTAAGGGCTGCGGACTGTAATTACACTGGTAACCATTGATCTGCTGAATTGCAAATTATTTAGCCGGCTACAGAATCCTAAAAACCACCTATAAATTGCCACAAAGCCCCTAAACACAAGGCCTTGACTGCAATACATGAACCTATAGTCACCGGATGACCTGTAGTTACTGCAATGTTTTACTTCAGAACGTCTTGAAGGGGCCGCGCTTCACCTGCAAAATGCCGACCCCGCTCAATACTTAGAACCATGCTTAAGCGGGATTGTGCTGATCCTCCCTTCGCCCAAATGCCAACGTAGCGTCTGGGTTCACAAAAAAAGATCACGCAGGAGATTTGAAGTGCACATCGGTGTTCCTCTCGAAACCCATGCCGGAGAGACGCGCGTAGCTGCGACTCCCGAGACCATTAAAAAACTGATTGGCCAAGGCCATCAGGTAACAGTGCAAAGTGGCGCAGGCATTAGTGCCAGTGTGACTGATTCAGCTTATGAAGCTGCAGGCGCAACCATTGGCAGCGACAGCGATGCCTTTGGTGCTGAACTTGTACTGAAAGTGGTCGCCCCATCTGAAGCTGAACTTGCGCTCATGAAATCCGGTGCCGTTCTGGTTGGCATGCTCAACCCCTTCAGCAACGAAACCATCGCATTGATGAACACGCGCGGCATTACCGCCTTTGCCCTTGAGGCGGCGCCGCGCACCTCGCGTGCGCAAAGCCTTGATGTGCTTTCATCACAAGCCAACATTGCGGGCTATAAAGCCGTGTTGCTGGCTGCCCATCATTATCCACGCTTTATGCCGATGCTGATGACCGCTGCCGGTACCGTTAAGGCTGCGCGGATTCTCATTCTCGGTGCCGGTGTTGCAGGCTTGCAGGCCATCGCAACAGCCAAGCGCTTGGGTGCTGTGATTGAAGCATCAGATGTGCGCCCTGCGGTTAAAGAGCAAATCGAATCCTTGGGCGCCAAGTTCGTTGATGTGCCATTCGAAACCGATGAAGAGCGCGATGCCGCACAAGGTGTTGGTGGTTATGCCCGGCCAATGCCAGCCTCGTGGATGGAACGCCAGGCCAAAGCGGTGCACGAGCGCGCCAAACAGGCCGACATCGTAATTACCACAGCACTGATTCCGGGCCGCAAGGCGCCAACCTTGCTGCATGAAGCGACGGTGCAGGAAATGAAGCCAGGATCGGTGATCATCGACCTCGCTGCGGCCCAAGGTGGCAACTGTCCGTTGACCGAAGCCGAGCAGGTGGTGATCAAGCACGGCGTGACCATCGTCGGCCATAGCAACCTGGCGGCATTAGTGCCCGCGGATGCTTCGGCACTGTATGCCCGCAACCTGCTCGACTTCCTCAAACTGGTCCTCGACAAGGACGGCCAGTTCAACGTCAACCTCGAAGACGATATCGTCGCTGCATGCCTGATGTGCCGCGACGGTGAAATCGTACGCAGCAACGGCTAAAGGAGTAGAGACATGGAAATTTCCGACGGTATCTACAACCTGATCATCTTTGTACTGGCTATTTATGTCGGCTACCACGTGGTCTGGAACGTCACCCCGGCGCTGCACACGCCGTTGATGGCGGTGACCAACGCTATTTCGGCAATCGTAATTGTCGGCGCCATGCTGGCTGCCGCATTGACCGTAACCCCCTTTGGCAAGTTTATGGGCACGATGGCCGTCGCCTTGGCGGCAGTGAATGTATTCGGCGGCTTCTTAGTCACCCGACGCATGCTCGAAATGTTCAAGAAGAAGGCGCCTAAAGCAGCCGCGCCGACGGAGAAGCACTGATCATGAGCATGAATTTAATTACTGTTCTCTACTTGATCGCCTCGGTCTGTTTCATTCAGGCACTTAAAGGCCTGTCACATCCGACTACCTCACGCCGCGGCAATCTGTTCGGCATGATCGGCATGGGTCTGGCTGTCATCACCACCGTAGGCCTGATGTATAAGCTCAGCGCCGAAGCGGACTCACCCGGCATTGGCTACGTTATCCTCGGCTTACTGGTGGGCGGCACGGCCGGTTCGATCATGGCCAAGCGCGTTGAAATGACCAAGATGCCTGAGTTGGTCGCCTTCATGCACAGCATGATTGGCCTGGCTGCGGTATTTATTGCGATTGCTGCTGTGGTTGAACCTCAGTCGCTGGGTATCGTTGCAGCACTGGGCGACGCCATTCCAGCGGGCAACCGCCTTGAGCTGTTCCTTGGTGCAGCCATTGGCGCCGTGACCTTCTCCGGTTCGGTGATCGCCTTCGGCAAGCTGTCAGGCAAGTACAAGTTCCGCCTGTTTCAAGGCGCACCGGTATCGTTCAGCGGCCAGCACAAGCTCAACCTTATTGTTGGCATCGCCATTCTGGTATTGGGCCTGTACTTCACCTTTACCGGCAGCTTGACTGCTTTCGTCCTGCTGCTGATTCTGGCGTTTATCATCGGCGTGTTGATCATCATCCCGATTGGCGGTGCAGACATGCCGGTTGTGGTATCGATGCTCAATAGCTACTCGGGTTGGGCTGCGGCCGGTATCGGGTTCTCGCTGAACAACTCGATGCTGATCATTGCCGGTTCCCTGGTCGGTTCAAGCGGCGCGATTCTGTCGTACATCATGTGCAAGGCCATGAACCGCTCGTTCTTCAACGTGATCCTCGGTGGCTTCGGTGCCGAAGCGGATGCAGGCCCTGCAGCCGGTAGCAAAGAGCAGCGCCCGGTCAAGTCGGGCTCAAGCGACGATGCCGCCTTCTTGCTGACCAACGCCGACACCGTTGTGATCGTGCCGGGTTACGGCTTGGCCGTTGCCCGCGCCCAACATGCATTGATGGAACTGGCTGAAAAGCTGACCCATCGCGGCGTCACTGTTAAGTACGCAATCCACCCGGTTGCCGGGCGCATGCCTGGGCACATGAACGTGTTGCTGGCTGAGGCAGAAGTGCCTTACGAGCAAGTGTTCGAGATGGAAGACATCAACTCCGAGTTCGGCCAGACCGACGTGGTGCTGGTGTTGGGCGCCAACGACGTGGTCAACCCGGCAGCCAAGAACGATCCTAAGTCGCCGATTGCGGGCATGCCGATTCTTGAGGCTTACAAAGCCAAGACCGTGATCGTCAACAAGCGCTCGATGGCCAGTGGCTATGCCGGTCTCGACAATGAACTGTTCTACCTCGACAAAACCATGATGGTGTTTGGCGATGCCAAGAAAGTCATTGAAGACATGGTCAAGGCAGTTGAGTAAGGACTAAAGCCTTATTCAGAAGCATAAAAAGGCCCAGCCTGATATTCAGGCTGGGCCTTTTTAATTTTGTTGACCCGTCCTGAATAAGGTTTACACCTTCTAGGTTCTTTTTCAGGAGAGTCCCATGACTGAAGGTGTACGACGAA
>NZ_JBLXAP010000023.1:0-25689 GCF_048265905.1 Pseudomonas sp. | reverse complement strand
CTGGCTCAGGCGAATGGACTTCAGGCTGGGCCATGGGCACCAGCGAATATGCCGTCGATGATGGCAACGGTAACGAGTTGATCATTGCCTGCCCGAATGACGAGAACCGCTACATCTCAGCAAGCGCTGCAATTAAGGGACGCGGATATACCTCCGAAAGCGAGCAGGGATTTGATGTGATCATCGACGGCAAAACCTTCAGCAACCCCTTCAATACCGAATGCCGCGTATGCAGCGACATCTTTAGGCATGAGTTCTGGCAAGCGTTGCGTGATGCCAATCGCCTGCAACTCAGCGCCCAAGGACAAGTCATCAACCTGTCCACGCGCAATATCAAAGTCGCTTTGCCAGCACTCGAAGACGAAGACAACAGCTGTCAAGCCGCTTGGTAAAACCCGACTCGCAGTAAGCCCCTGCCCACAATAAGGAAAACACCATGAGCCAATACAACCAAGATGATCAGGATCACCTAGACGAAGACGCAACCGAGGCCTTTAGCTTCAGCCCTGCTGTAATTGGCTGGGGCATCGCCGCAGTGGCGCTCGCAATTTTCTCCGTCACTTTCAACACCTCAGCAATGGTTCTTGGCGCTGGTTTATTCGCCAAAACCATGGCGGCTCTAGTGGGCTCGGCGCTGGGCTGGGGTGGCGCGCTTATAGGTGACGCCATTCGCCGCTTTGCTCACCCTGATGCGGTGTTCACCAATGGCGGCATCTTGAGCCTGATCTGGATCAAGGTCTTTTGGGCGCTTGGCCCGCAAGTCGTTGGTCTGTTTATAGGTGTGTTCACTGGTGCTGCCATCGTACTCAAGTAGCCTAGGAGCTCACATGCGACTCGCACTTATGACCGTCATTGCCTTGATTGCATTGACGGGATGCTCCGACGAAAGCTCACAAATCAGAGGGCAATTCCTCTCAGGCTGCATGCAAGGCGGTGCATCAAAATCAATCTGTTCCTGTATGTTCGAAAATCTGGAGAAGACGTACTCACCCGCTGAAATGAAAGCGTTCAACAATCAGTACAGCACGCCGTCAAAGCAACTTGTCAAAGACCTAATGGCATCTGCCATGGCCTGTCGACAAGAATGACCTTCCCCATCGACTGCAGCCGGTTACCCTGAAATGGGGTACCTGGCTGCAGTCAGACTTTATTTTTCTTTTAAGTAAAGCCACGGCGCAAGAAATCTAAATTCAAGCGATGCCTATTCCGTTGGATCAAGTATGGCTCTTGCTGCGGTAAGTCGAGCCAAATTGCGTCCAGATCAATCTAGGTCAACTGCGTCCACGTAGATGCAAGTTCGCACGCTACTCCAACGGCATGCAACTGGGCTGTGACGGACAGAGAACGGCCGATTCTGTTGAAAAAGTCGGCTTTGGTTACCACGGCGGAAAAGTTGGCGTTTGAGATTGAAATCCTAAAATCCGGCAGATGTTTTCGGGCTCAGATTTCACGTAGCGACGCGCTGAAAAGGCCTTTTCATCAGTCACTAGTAGGGCCGTTTGGGTAAACCGACTTTTTCAACAGAATCGGCCAAAAGCAACCGTTGACTGATGCCATCTTCTTACCCTTGGTTGATAATCAGATTTGTCTAGGAGGCTTGGGGCTAATCGGTAACTTTGGCCTATCTAAGCTGCTACGCTATCCGCTTCTAATATTTTCCGGGGAGCGGCCGTCAGGGTTTCGTATGTACATCGACAAGATAGTTTTGCGGAATTTCCGCAGCTTCCGAAAGCCCAAATGGATCTCATTCATCCCGACTCCCAAGCAGAAAAACGTCAATCTATTATTGGGCAATAATGGTGCAGGCAAGACCACGCTACTGAAGGCAATATCGCTGGTTTGCCTTGGACCAGCGGTTGGTCAGTCAGGTATCTATGCGCACGACCTCATAACTGAGCTGGGTGCACCGCTTGAAGGTGGTTCGAAAACCCAGACTCGTTCTCACACCTCCAGGTTGTCCAAAGCTTGCATCCCCTCTCGCCTCCCATATCCAGTTCGAACGCCATCCAGTTTCTTGCAGGCATGATGTAGCGGTTATGGCCCGGGAAAATCATCATTTCTACACAGTGCTGGACGTCAATGGACTGAACTTTACTGGCGGTGCTATTGAGGAGCTGTAAAAAGAGCCGCTCCGCCACACCAATGAGCGATGGATGCACGATGCCAGAAGACGTGAATTGCTGAATTTGCGCCCAGTTCGACGTCGGTGGAATGTCACGCCTGTAGCAGCTACCCCACGCAGCCACATGCACATCACCCGAGGCGATAGACACCCGTAGTAGTCGGTCTTCGGCAATCTTGGTGAGGGTTTCCAGCAGTCGCTTACGCTCCCCCTCATGATCGCCATGAGACCAGTGGTCCTTCAAATCATCGGCATTGCTATCAAGTACGTGATCTTGGCCGAACGTATCTAGTAACCCTTCCGCCAACGATAATTTGGGATGAGCGACCGGAACCGAGGACATGAGAATCAGGTGCTGGCATTTGCTACCTGGATGCTTAGGCTCTCCAACTTGGAGGGTGTTAAGCCATTGCTGAAAAGCTGTCCAGGTATAGGAACCCATAATCTGAGTGCGCGATCGTTCAGTACGCAAATCAGCGACAAACAGAGACAGTGGCCCAAGGTGATGGCCGAAGCTGAAACCGGGTTGGGAATCTAAAAGAGGTAATGCCAGGGGGTCATCCTTCAGTTGCTCGCCCCACTGTATGGGCTCGAACTGGGGATCCTGTATAGATACATTCGCACGCTTTAGAGCCTCTAGTTGAGGCAAGTTTTCCAGTGAGTGCTGCATCTGAAAAACCCAGAATGCTCTGCGCGCATGCCGTATGAGTGCTTGAAACAACGGACAGTTCTGCATAGCCGGGCTATATGAGCCCCAACCGTCAAAAATGTCGTGGTCATCCCACATCATCACAGTCGGGATTCGAGCCATTGCATCTGCAGCATCGAGATTGTGTTCACGTCCCCAATCACGCCTGGTTTCCGGCAACCAACGCGTTGAGTACAGACCTAAATAGTACGCCTCGATTTCCTTCTCCAAGGTGCTATTCACCTTGAACTCAAGCTGCTCTTTGCGTGATAAACCGACCCACCGCTTGAGCGCTTTGATGTCCTCCCAGATGGAGTCGAAGTAGATTTGGTCTCCGCCCATACTCAGAAGATGGAAGCGCTTCAGCCCTTTATCGTGGATGCGCCCCTCATGCCAGAGCTGCTCTTTATCCAGCACATAGTCCTTCTTAGGGCGAAGTTTCCTGTCGTGATTGCATAACAGGTCAGCCCAGACTGCATGCTCAGGAAGGGCAAGCTTCCTTAACCCGCTGGAATCGGTAAAACCGTTACAAGATACATAAGCGACCCTTGGCGCGTACTCCCGCCCAGGAATCGAGAATTCCCATGCGGGGCCATCTTCGGCGATACCGTACTGCACGACTCGTTCTTGCTGGCCGAGATCGCAGCTCAAGTCATACCGAAGGATTGTCTCTTTTGAGGTTGCGAGAAGAACCCTGGGCACAGGGCACTTATGCCCGTCGACATGCAAAGTCGGAATTTTTGATCCTCTGCGAATGCCAATCAAGGCCGTTACTTGCCATTGATCACCCTTGATGCCTCTGAAAGAAAGCACAGGTCCCACAGTGAAAATCGCTTTAGGCATTGCTGTTAGTCCTTTGTCAATTCGGCGGCGATGACCTTGACAATTTTGGCGCGGGAGGTCGCTCTGGAAGCTACATTTGACGCTTCACCTGTTTGCTCCAGCCACTCCAGAAATCGCTGAAGAGTATGGCGGGTATGCGACTCGTCTCGACAGTTGGCAAGAAAGGCAAACTGCATCTTCTGGACATCGTCCGCCACGAATATACCGAAGGAGCCACTGACGACAGTAGCATCAGCGAAACCCAATAACGCAGCGGCCTGGGTCTCTGTTGCTCCCCGATGGCATGCAATTAGATGCAGTGGCCCTTCTGCCCTCTCTAGGAGGTCGGCTTGCTCGTGGTCACGTAAGAAGGGTTTACCCACGAGTTCACGGGCAGCAGCGACCGTGAATGCCGCAGGTATTGCGTGGACGAGAATCGCGACTTTAACGCCAGCGATCTCCGAGATCACGCCCGGGCCACTTGCTTTACCACCAGATGCGACCAGTGCTTCGTGCAAGACCTTCTCCATCACGGACTTGCGTTGGCGAAAGTCAAGGCGCGTCCAATCTAGAGCCTGGCCCATATCAAAACGACTAGATGCAGCGGAGGAAACACCGCGTTGAGTAAAGACAACGAGCGCGTCTAGTAACGCCTCATGTACGCGCGTACGTAACTCCTCGACCGTAGCGACAGTCCCGCCTCTAAAGGGGGATTGCAACGCAACATAGTCCTGGAAAAGTTTATTCCGCTGCGTAGATTCAGCCTGTGCGGTGTCAACGGGCACGTTAGGCAAGGCAATCAAGCGAACTTTCCCACGCGAGCTTGCCAAACCCTCCATGTATTCCGCATGACATACTCCGATCTCGCCAGCACGTTTTGCCCACCCCGCATTACCATTGGATAGTACGATCAGAACATCACAATCCCTGACCGCTTTTAGGCACGCGTCCCAGCTGTCGTGTGTCCCATCCTCAGGTGGAGCATCTTCGTTGATCCACACCTCAAACAGCTGCTTTCCAAAAAAAAACCTGGACTCAATCTCCGCCTTGAGCTGCAGTCGGATTTCACTGAGGTTCTGATCGCTACCCAAAGGGAAGTGATCAAGGCACCGGCTTGAGATCATTACTCTGATTTTTTTTGACAGTGCCATTCCTCACTCCTTAAAGCAGTTGCGGGCAATCGAGATCTTCTTGAAAAACTCCAAACCTATAGTCAGCGTTCACCAGCAACACATGGCTGTGTTTATAAGCCTTCCGACAGTGATCATGAGAATGAATCAAGAGCAGATCAATTAGTCTTTAGTTAACCACATCGTATAGGCATCAATGTCGATCATCGGGACTGTGCCACTAAACTGAAGCTGCGCTATCAGCTTGAACGGAAAGCCTGTGACTGGCTTGGTTTCTCATTCGAAACAGAATTGATCGTTCTGGCACTGATAGTAAAAATGGCCATGAGAGGCAACGCATCCAATATCGAGGCATCCAGCGTCCAAGTCGCCCCTCAACGATTTTTCAAAAGACTCACCAAGTGCAGGGCTCCACTGGTAATTCTCCCATTTTTAGTGCTTGCCATAGGCAACGTCGCGCACAAAGAGTTTGGTTAAGTCGCAGGCTCGAAGCTTGCTGTCGATGGCCAGATCGAAGAGAGCCAAATCCCGTGTTCTTTCTGCAATTTGAAGCCTTACTCGGATGGCCCAGATATCTTTCAATCGGAGCGGGGGTTTCTGCCCGACCAACTTTCCTTTGTTCCAAGGCTGACTGCTGCAAGTAGCAATGATTTTCATGGCAAGTCCTCCACATGCGGGAGAACAAGCACGGCTAGCCAGAGCAATAGTCGCTGCCCGGCCAGTAGCAATCGTCCGGATAAATTTAAAGGCGTTACCAGTAAATGACATTTTATTGGCGTCATTTATTTAAGCTGAAAGTTTGACCCTCGATAAAAAGCAACTAACCTTCGTCACCATTCGTTGTTAATTGACTGAACGCCATAATTTAGAGGCAGAGATGCTCTCATGGATACCTATCAATACGACTATTCCTATGCGTTGACCCAAGACAAAGTCAACGACGTCATGAGCAAGAATCTGGCATCTGTCTCGATGCCCATCGCTTATACAGACCACGACCCAATGACCGGGGCTATCACTACCCTCGATGTCGAGCTGGGCGTATGGAGTATGGCAAATGGCGGCCAAAACAGCCTGATGAAGCTCAACGTGCCGATCAAGGATGGTAGTTTGAGCATTTCCAACCTCCCCGGCATCAACGGCCAATGGAATATGTCCGGGGTTTCACTATTGCTCGAGATAACACTCGGCTGGATGGGTCCTGGCAATCAACAGGAGCTTAGCGGCGAAGGGTCGCTCACCCAACTGGTATTCTCCCCCACTCAAAACGCCACGCCCGATAATCCCGGCTACGTTTCGATTCTGACGGTGACAGATCCTTCTGGAACGTTGACGAGCGCCGCCATCGGCATGCTCAAGCAAATCGTCCAGGCGGCGTTCTATGAGAACCGAAGCAACCTGCAGTACGTGTTCGCCGGAGTCGTCCCGGTGCCCGCGGGGACTACAACATGGCTGCGCCCGTACAAGTGGCAGTACTACGTTGCATCGGGTGACATTGAAGCCCTGTGCTTTTTATCAATGCTCAGCGACGTGCCATTTCCGTCCACACCCGCATTCGATTCGACGGCGCTCAAGGCGGGCTCCAACGCTGTCGCCCTTATCTCCCAGAGCGTCTTCTTCCAAAATATACTTTTGCCCAGTGTTAAGTCCTCCTTCCCGAATGGAACGTTTTCCGTCAGTCAATCGAACCAGCATTCACTGATTTCCAACAACGGCTCATTCACCATCACGATTGATGGCGACGACATCAACACCAACAGCTTTTCCCTGTGGCCTTCGGACGCCGGGGACGGATTGCAGACTTCCTCCGCGGGCGGCGGCCCGCTGACCTTCCTTTTTGGCCTGGCAGATCTCCCCGATGCGACCTATAGCTGGACCGTCAAGACGGTCAACCCGCTCTCATTGAATGTGTCGAACGGTTCAATGGCCTTTATGTCAGACCCGAACCCAAAAACCACCCACGATCAGGACATTCCTTGGTATGACTACATCATCTTGGTGGGCCTGGGCCTGACGCTTGTCGGCTTAATTGCGGACATTACAGATGCTGTCAACGACTTCGGCGATCAAGTCAACGATGTAGGCATGTCGGACATCAACAAGGCGATGCAATCTGCAATTGGAACAAATGCAGTCAACGTCACCGACCTCCTTGACTGGCAGGCCAACGGTCAAACTTTTGCGTTGATCGACGGCGGGCTCGACGGTGCCCTCTACTTCCGTGGAAACCTTTCCTGAGCGTCCAAGTGCCCGCATTGAGCTTCTTGCCGGGCACCCGATCTGACCATCCAAGAGGAAACAGCCAATGGCCAACACTACCGACGACACCTCGCTTGCCCCTGTAGCCGTATCAGAAATCGCCACTCGTCCGACAGCCGATACTTACAACTGGGATACGGTGGTTGCCTCGCATTTCGATACCACCAATACTGCGATCGCCAACAACTGGAGCACCGTCGACGATCGGGCGAAGACACTCTCGCAAGCAGCCAGCGATGATCCCACTTATCAGATTCAAGCGAATTTGGACGCCTGGCAGCTGACCACTGGCGGGGACGGCAAAAACATCAACATGAGTGTTCCGATCGCCAGCGGGGTCTATCAGGCTGGTGCCACGAGTTACACGCTGGACGATCTGGGCATGAGCGTAATAATCCAGATCAACATGGACTGGATCCCCGACCCTGATCAGATTTCCTTTGTGATCGACAACGGCGTGGATGGCATTGTTGCCGACCTCAACAACAATATTATCGACGCCGCCCTTATTGCTGACTTTGCGACTAACGGAATTACGATCACCAGTGAGTCGACTCTCTCGACGGTGACCCCCCAAGCCGCCTGGACAATCGCCGCCGCCGACAACAATTACTATTATCTCTTCTTTAGCGAAGACAAAGATCAGAACCAATTCCTCTCGGTGTATCAGTACACCCAGTCGTTCACCAGCCAGCTTCGTGCGCTAAGCCACGAAGCTGGCGGAACCCCAGCCGTTGTGGTGATGAATATCCTCAACGCACCAAACGCTGGCAGCATTGGCAACGCAGTGCTTCCTGAGCTCCTGAGCGAATGGTTCAACAGCAACATCAGCTATTTCAACTTCATTTTTTCCGCCATCGACCTGACGCTCCAGATCGGAAAATCCCCCAGCTATACCTGGATTGACCCGACAGCCACCAGCTATGCCGTTATCGACGAGCAGGACATGGCCAACTCGGTGATGGGTGTACTGACCATGATCCAGGACAACACACCGGGTTCCAATCACCAGGTATCCCCCAACGCCATTCCTACCGGTAGCGATGCTAACGGCGCCGACGTGGGGTTGCTGATCAGCGGATCGAACTTCATGAAGAACATGATGCTCGGTGGGGCCAAGAACCTGTTCGATGGTGCCAGCGATAATGATTTCTCGATATTTAACGACGGGCTGTCCATTCAGAACGTCAAAGAGCTGACGTACGGCTATTTCAAAATGGAGGACGACCCCGATGCTACTACCGCTGACGACGGCTACTCGTCCCAGTTGGACGCGGGAATACTTCCTCAAGGCCTCGTCGACGCCTTCAAATTTCAGAATGGCAACGGCGGTTATTACTATAACCCTGACTTGCGCGGCGATTCCGTCAAGGTAAACGTGGCGGGCAGTCAATGGTTTCTCAGTGGAAACAGTACCGAGTACATCGTTGACCTCAACAATGGCCAACTCGAGTTCTATACGGCGACCCAAGTCACCATCGCCGCCGGGCAGTTCGAGATGAACCTGGAACATAGCTTCCTCGAAATCAAATTCATCGACCTGACATATTCGCAAAGCTGGCAATACGACGTGCACATTAACTACACAGAGCAGGTCAACCTTGGCTTGAAGACAGTCACGACGTCTACAGGTGCGACCAAGCAGATTTTCAACTTCACCCAATCAGTGCGCAACATGACCGTCGTCGTAACCAAGACCCAAGCAGAGATTACATTCGAAATCGTGATGGGTGCAGTCACTGCATGCCTTGCTCTGGTCGCAGTGCTCGGTCCGGTCGTGGAGGGCTTGGCCAGCACCGCAGAAGTGACGGCCATCACCACAGAAGAAGGCACGGCAATCATCGATGAAGTGTCCTTCGTCGAGGAACTCAGTGGCAGCGAAGAAGCGGAGGAGCAGAACATTGCCAACGAGGAGGATGCCTTGGCCAATGGGGCTGAGCAGGCTTCAGGCCGCATGACCCGGATCAAAAATGCCTTTAACTCAACTCGCTGGAAGATATTTGGCAGTATCACGGCTGTCGTGGGAGCCGCCACTGGTGGGGAACTCGCTGTCTCCGCCATCTTGGCCTCGGTGTACGACAACGAATGGGACAATGTGCCTGGATTCGATGAGTTCGCTGATGATGCCATTGAGCCGTACACCCTACCGGGCGTCAACGGTTATGACCTGAAGTCGGCTTGGCTTGCCGACTCACTTCAGATCGGCCTAAAGACGAAATGAAATCAACGACGAAGGGATAAGGAGAGGCTTCATGGTGACCAGCACTGCGGGGGTTTATACCTACAATTGGGATACCGCGTTCGCCATCCCGATTCCGGACGTCAACAAGACCATTGTGGATCAAAAGTCATCACCGCCGGGTTTCACCACTACGGCGGCTGACTCCTACACCGTTTCGGCTGACTTTGGTGATTGGCAGATATGCATGGGAGGCGATGGAAAGAACGTGCGTTTTTCCATCCCCATGAACGGGATCGTGATCGACTACAGCAGTGGGACACGTGTGACCTGTGCAACGGGAACCGCGATCATCGAAATCAACCTCCACTACATTCCTCATGAAACATCGACTGACGTCCCTTCCAATCCTGTCGCACTGACAGCGAAAACCACGTCGGACGATCCATCGACACCTGTCGCCGCCCTCGTCGGGCAGGTGACACTTTCCCCGGACCCAGGGACGATCAGCAATGCAGTCTTTGGCCAGGCGCTGCTGGACTGGATCAATGGTAACTTGGGGGAGTTCAACCACATCTTTTCAGTCGTTGATCTCAATCGGATGATCGACCAGCAACAATGGGGTTTTGTGACCCCCAACTACACCAGCTACGCCTATCTGGACGGCAACACCTTGGAGGACAGCATCTTGGGCGTGCTCACCATGACCGGCGATCGAAACGGTGAAGACCTGAGCGAACAGATATCTCCATCGGCAATTCCTTCAGGCAGTGAGGCCGGTTTTTTGGTGTCCCAAGAGCGAACGCTTTATGACCTGGTGCGACCGGCGATCATGGTTGCCTATCCGGGATTGACCGACGCCACCTTCCTGATGAGCGACGACAAGACCCGTCTCTATCTTGTACCAGACGTCAGCGTCGACATGCCACCAGTGGATCACAACGGGTCGACGTACTACCCGAAGCTCACCGCACTCACTGTAGAGACTGACGGCGAGACCTACACCGTCACCAGCACAACCAACACTTACATTACCTTCGGCGTGACGTCGGAAACGACGGCCACCAACTGGTACACACTTAACCTTGGGACTTCGAACAACGGACAGACCATTACCTTCATCCAGACACAACCTACGGATCAGCAATATGCCGTCCATCAGGATCCTGGTGTGATCATCACCGAAGTGATCCTGTCCATCATCATCGGCTTAGTTTCACTGATCTGTGCGCCGCTCACGGATGGTGCGTCAATCATGCTGGGGGGGTTGGTAATCGGGCTGCTCTTGGGCGCCACACAAATCACGACGGCGACGATCGAATCGGTGAACATGGACACATCTCCTGCCGTGGACTTGCTCATGGTCAACGCCGTCGACCCGATCAAATGGACGGGCAGCGACTCGCTTAAACTTGACTACGCTCACCCGAACATTTCCTTGCAGCTGGGCGGCGATCCGCTGTTCGTCTAGCTCAAATGACACAGGTGATCTGGGCTATTAATTCCAATGGCAGAACTCATTGACTCGTACGGAACAAATAGGAGGCAAACCATGACAGTCCAGCAGAGCCACTTCGTTAAGTACCGCCTGAAAGACGACTCAATGGGTGAGCATTACGTCACTTTCTCATCGCGCGCGCCAAGAGCATTCGTCACCAAGGAGAACCACCCACTCATCCGCAAGTTCGCAGAGACCGATTCGGCGACAGCTGAGAAAGTTGAGCGACTGATTCAAGAAATGATAGCGAACGAACAGCTCTTTTTTTCATGGCTGGGTGGCGATGCATCACGCATGGAGTCTTTCATGGAGGATCCGATCGGCGCTTTGAAGCAGGCACTTCCCGATCTTCCCGAGGCGTTCTTCGACGAACTCGGGTCGTTGCCAACGCTTTTTGCAACTAGAAAATAACCTTTTTGATAGCCCAGCGAGATAGCTACCAAAGCCAAATGTCGTCGCTTCAACCGACAGCCGACCCACGCTCAAGCCCAGCTCAAAGCGGCAACCGAAGCAAATCAGTATTGGGAGCCAAAAGTCTCAATATCTATACCAAAGATACTTCATGACCCGTGGCATATTGAACAATCTCAGCTATGTATAATTATGCTGCAGGACGGTCTCAGGACGTGAACGCCTGATTTTGGCCGACGCCTGCCGTTTGGCGGCAGGCAGAAACCGGCCAAAAGCGGTCGCCGAGGGCCAAAGAAGTCCGGGGGATTCAGCCTATATCGTCAACCTCGTCCTTTAGCAGCGTCTCATCGAGTCTCATCGAAATCAACTGCATGCCTTTCACTAAATCTATGTTGAAACCTTCCACGGGAACGAAGTGGGGAACTACCACCTTCAGATTCGAGAACGCATCGTGATGCTGAAGCTGGTGGAGGTATCGCTGCAAGAGCTCTGGATTAGTAGTAGGCCTTGAAAGGTATTTCTTCACACGCTCCTCGTACTGCCCCACCTCTTTCTCATTCGCACAGTCGCCCTCATCAGTCATCGCCAGAAGCTCACGGGCGAACCGCTTTTGCGACCATCCCAACTGCTTGATCAGATTTTTGATCTCGCGCTGCAACTGCTCCGTTTTCGTCCCCATCTGTCTCCAAGCACCTAGCTAATGTTCGAATCGTCCCAGCGGGGACACCTAAAACCACTGATGGAAGGAAATGAAAATGTCCAAGAAAATGACCCAAGCCGACGCTTCGCGAATTACCGCCGCTACCGCAAAGCAGAATGGCGGCCAGATCCAGAAAGGCCCTTTCGCCTCTCGCGCTCAATCGACAGCAAGCAGCAAAGATGCTGGCTGGCCGAGCAAGCATGACGGCATGCCTTCCGGTGGCGGGCGCGATAACAATCCGCCAGCTCCGAAGAAGTAATACTCAGCGTTAGTAGGACAAGGACTACCTAGTAAGCTTGCACTGCCTGGCTGCCGACTCAAAGGCAGCTAGGTATTTATCCGTATTCTTGTTGAAATCCACGACCTTGAAAGACTTCTGCACCTCTCCCAAAGCGCAGATGCAGTCATCCCTCTTGCTTGCGTATTGGTAGCTGGCCAGAGGCTGCTGCGACGAATTAAGACACATCTCGATAATCGCATACTCATTCTTTATAGAGTAACGATCCATATAACCCTTGTAGTCGACCAGCTGTTTAGTGCCAACCACACCAACTCCAAAAGCCACAACTACAGCTCCTACCGACTTTTTGATCTTGCCGTAGGTGTGTCCAGCCAGAGGCTTCTTGCAGTGCCCGCAATTAATTTTGGTATCCAAATTCAGATCATTTGATTTCGAACAGCCTGGGCATTTGATCAGCATGGCAATCCTTGCACTTTCATACATAGCTCATAGAACTACTGGGAGGGAGGGGAAAAACATCGTAGAACAGCTTACAACATGCCATGCCTTCCATGAAGGTAATTGGCCCTCCCGATTGCTGCCGACAGGCATAGAATCGATCACGCCACTCTGAATACAGATGCCCGCCATTCAATCCCTGCCACCTTCGCAGCACAGATGGTGAAGACCTGACTCAAGAAAATCGCAGAGCGGAGACTTAGGCCTGACGTCCGCCCGTCTCCTGGGAGCGCTCAGCGAAAATGGGACGTATTTATTTATCGGATATACCGGCCGCTTTTGGCCGATCATGGCCAGAAAGTTTACGGGTCAAATCCGATGCAATCGGTGGCCGTAAAACTGCAAATGACAAGTCACGTCGAATGCAAGCTGCTGGTCAACTGGAGTGCAGTTTCGCCGTTAGCCCGGTTAGTACACAGGCGCCGCGCCAGACAGGTAGAATCAGCCAGTTAATGCAATATGCGGATGGGCTTAGTGGAATTTCAACACGGTTTTATTTTGTCGCGACATTGGCGTGATACGCCAGGCGGCAGCGTGGTGGAGTTCTGGCTGGCAACCGATCAGGGCCCGCGCCAGTTGCGCTTGCCGCTGCAAACCTCGGTTGCATTTATTCCGGCCGAGCAGCGCCAGCAAGTTGAAGCCCTGCTCGCCAACGAGGCGGGCTGCGATTTACGCACGCTGGGGCTGCGCGACTTTCAGCAACGCCCGGTGCTTGGCTTGTACTGCCAGCAATATCGTCAACTCATGCAGCTGGACAAACTGCTGCGTAAATCCGGCGTGGATGTCTACGAGGCCGACATTCGTCCGCCCGAACGTTACCTTATGGAGCGATTCATCACCGCAGGGGTGAGTTTTGCAGGCACTGTCGATGCAGATGGCATCGTGACGAACGCGCAACTCAAGCCGGCCCCAGACTATCGCCCGACCTTGCGGCTGGTCTCGCTAGATATCGAAACTACCGAACATGGCGAGCTTTATTCGATAGCACTTGAAGGGTGCGGCCAGCGCGATGTGTACATGCTCGGCCCGTCGAATGGCGATGCGACCCCGCTCGACTTCAACCTGCAGTACTGCGCCTCAAGAGTCGAACTGCTGCAGCAGCTCAACCAGTGGTTTGCCGCCCACGATCCCGACGCAATTATTGGCTGGAACGTGGTGCAGTTTGACCTGCGCATTCTCCACCAGCACGCTCGCAGGCTGGCCGTACCCCTGCTGCTTGGGCGTGGCAACAGCGAAGTGCTCTGGCGCGAACATGGCAGCCGCAGCCACTACTTCGCAGAAGCGGCGGGCCGGCTGATTATCGACGGCATCGAAGGCTTGCGTTCAGCCACCTGGAGCTTTCCTTCCTTCAGCCTGGAAAGCGTCGCGCAGACCCTGCTTGGCGAGGGCAAGTCGATCAGCACGCCGTACCAGCGCATGGATGAAATCAACAGGATGTTCGCCGAAGACAAGCCGGCGCTGGCGCACTACAACCTCAAGGACTGCGAACTGGTAACCCGCATCTTCGCCAAGACCGAACTCCTGCGCTTTCTGCTCGAGCGCGCCAGTGTCACCGGCCTGCCTGCGGATCGCAATGGCGGTTCGGTGGCCGCCTTCACACACCTATACATGCCGCTGATGCACCGCAAGGGATATGTCGCGCCCAATCAGGGCGAGCGACCGCCCGAAGCCAGCCCCGGCGGTTTTGTGATGGACTCGCAGCCGGGCTTGTATGACTCAGTGCTGGTGCTCGATTTCAAGAGCCTGTACCCATCAATCATCCGCACCTTCCTGATCGACCCGGTCGGCTTGATCGAAGGCCTGCAGCAGCCGGATGATGCACATTCGGTCGCCGGTTTCAGAGGCGCACGCTTCTCGCGCGAAACCCATTGCCTGCCGTCGATAGTGGCGCGGGTTGCCGATGGCCGCGAGACAGCCAAACGTGAGCACAACGCGCCCCTGTCGCAAGCGCTAAAAATCATCATGAATGCGTTTTACGGGGTGCTGGGTTCCAGTGGCTGTCGATTCTTCGATCCGCGCCTCGCCTCCTCTATTACCCTGCGCGGCCACGAGATCATGCGCCTGACCCGCGAGCTTATCGAGGTTCAGGGTTACGCGGTGATTTACGGCGACACCGACTCGACATTTGTGTGGCTCAAGCGCCCGCACAGCGAGGCCGATGCAACCCGTATCGGCCTCGAGCTGGTAGCCACTGTCAATCAATGGTGGAAGACGCATTTGCAGCAGCACTACGGCCTTGATAGTGCACTGGAATTACAGTTCGAGAGCCACTATTGCCGCTTCCTGATGCCGACAATTCGCGGCGCGGAGGAAGGCAGCAAGAAGCGTTATGCCGGCAAGGTGCGGCGCAGCGACGGCACCTCGGAAATGGTCTACAAAGGCCTAGAGACCGTGCGCAGTGACTGGTCGCCACTGGCTCAACAGTTTCAGCGCGAGCTGTATAAACTGATCTTCGACCAGAAACCGTATCAGGCCTATGTTCGCGACTACGTGCAACGCACGCTGGCGGGTGAGCTGGATGACCTGCTGGTCTACCGCAAGCGCCTGCGCCGACCGCTCAATGATTACCAGCGCAATGTACCGCCACATGTACGCGCCGCCCGCACAGCGGACGAATACAACGCCGAGTTGGGCCGGCCGATGCAATACCAGAATGGCGGCTGGATCAGTTACGTCATCAGCAAGAACGGCCCCGAGCCACTGGAAATTCGCCGCGCATCAATCGACTACGACCACTACCTGACTCGCCAGCTGCAACCGGTTGCGGACGCGATTCTGCCGTTTGTTGATGACGACTTCAGCACTCTGATTGGCGGCCAGCTGGGCTTGTTTTAAGGACCGCCCTCGGCCGCAGCCTTTATTTGGATATTACAAGGAATTGACCAAGAGGCATCGTAGCCTTGGCAGGCAGGAGTCGGCCCAGAGTGTGTAAAAACGCACAGGTAAACCCTTGCTATGATTTCCGAGAATCTCAGCGCAAGGGACGCCCATGAAGCGGTTTATCCAGGGTGAACACCGAGGTCAAAGCACCTTACTTCCCGAAAGCCTCGACGACTACGTCAGCGATACCAATCCGGTACGTGTGGTCGATGTCTTCGTCGACGAACTCGACCTAGCCACGCTAGGTTTTGATGGCGTCATTCCAGCCGAAACCGGCAGACCTGCTTACCATCCCGCTGTCCTGCTAAAGATCTATATCTACGGTTACCCGAACCGCATCCAATCGAGTCGCCGTCTTGAGCGAGAAGCTCTGCGCAACGTCGAACTGATGTGGTTAACCGGGCGGTTAATGCCCGACTTCAAGACCATTGCCAACTTCCGAAAAGACAACAGCAAAGCCGTTCGCGGCGCCTGCCGCCAGTTCATTTTGCTCTGCCAGCAGTTGGGGTTGTTTAGCGAAAACCTAGTCGCTATCGATGGCAGCAAATTCAAGGCGGTGAACAACCGTGACCGCAACTTCACCAGCGCCAAACTGAAGCGGCGCATGGAAGAAATCGAGGCGAGCATCAGCCGTTATTTGGCCGCGCTCGATGCGGCTGATCGACAGGTACCTAGCGTACTCTAAGCCAGACACGGCGAGCCTGGAAGAGAAAATCGCAAAGCTCAAAGAACAGATGAAAGAGCTTCAAGGGATTGAAACTCAGCTCAACGAATCGCCGGACAAACAGGTTTCGCTGACCGACCCGGATGCCCGTTCGATGATGACGCGCGGCAGCGGCACCGTCGGCTACAACGTGCAGACAGCAGTCGACACGCAGCACCATTTGATCGTTGCTCACGAGGTCACCAACAAAGGTTCTGACCGTGACCAACTCAGTTCAATGGCGAAGCAGGCCCGCGAGGCGATGGCGTCAGATACGTTGTCGGTAGTGGCTGACCGAGGTTACTTCAAAAGCGAACAAATCCTAGCTTGTCACGATGCAGGCATCACCGCCTATGTGACCAAACCGATGACCTCTGGAGCCAAGGCTGACGGGCGTTTCAATAACGATGCCTTCATCTATGACGCGGCAAAAAACGAATACATTTGTCCCGCTGGAGAGGCGTTGATCTGGCGATTCTCCAGCATAGAAAAGGGCTTGCTACTGCACCGTTACTGGAGTTTTAAATGCCAGAGTTGCGCGCTGAAGACGCAGTGCACGCCGAGTAAGCAACGGCGGATCCGTCGCTGGGAACACGAAACCGTGCTTGAAGAAATGTAGCGTCGAATGAACCATGCACCAGACATGATGCGAGTCCGAAAACGGACTGTTGAGCATCACTTCGGGACGCTCAAACAATGGATGGGCTCGACGCATTTCCTGACGCGTAAGCTCGTTGGATTCAGCGCAGAAATGAGCCTCAATGTGCTCGCCTACAACATGAAGCGGGTTATGAAAATCCTTGGTACCGTGGGTCTGTTGAAGGCGATGGCGGCGTAAAAGCCCCGTGTTTCGTTGTTCCAAGAGGCCCTCAAGCGCTTCATAAACGCTTTGGAACGTTATCGCTGCTGATCTTGGCAGATGCTTGGCTAATCGTCTCTCCCAGGCACGCTAGGCTGAGGCACCCAAGATGCGAAAGTGTTTTTACACACTCAGGGCCGAATGATAACGCTCGCAATTGAAAAAATCGGATCTAAAGCTGTTACTTGAGACTGCCTATAAAACTGAGGGTGACTCAGGCTTCACTCAACTATCAAGCAATGCGCGCTTTCAGCTGTGCAATCAAATGAAGGTCTCGCAGCTCCACGCTGGTCTCCCGCCGCAAAGACAAACTTTGCCAATCAGGAGCTTCACAATAGCGATAGTAACTGTGCGAAAGCCAATTCCAGCTTCCCACAGTCGCCACTTGTTCGTCGACTAGAAGGATTTTCTCGTGAGTCCCGCCTGGAAGACGAATGACATTTTCCTCCCCCAACTGACGACGATAAGCCAGGATAAGGCCCGGATCTCCATCATCAGCATCCACCCTGTCAGCGCAGTCATAGCCGTAATAAACAGTGACCGCAACACCGCGCTCCTGAGCTGCGCGAAGTAACTTCAATGGAGGATGATTAAAGCTCGAACCTTGACGAATCCAGGGGACGACTACCGTAAATGAATGCCGGCTTAAGGAGACCAGCGATTCAAACGCCGTAATGTGCTCGCAGTCAAAATAGTGCTTCACACCACGAGTACTGGCGTTCTCGAAGGAAGGGCTCTGATGCTCCATGTTGACGATGAACGATTCTGCACAAATCTCGGCCATCCGGGCCAGAGACTTGCCTGCTGCCAGAAGACGCTGCTGGTTACCGACCACAATGAACTGCTGCTTAGCACGCGACACCGCAACGTTCAAGAGATTGGGCTTGCTGTTCTGGAAGGCATCTTTGTCGGTACGCAAGAAGATCACAGGTGAGTAGATGATCACTTCAAATCCAACACCCTGGAACTGATGTACTGAACCGATCTTGAGTGCCTGACGGTGCCTGAGGCGCTCACCATAGGCTTTGATGAGCAGGCTCTTCTGGTTGGAGTACGGCGTGATGATCCCCACGTCTCGGGTCAGGTCGTACCCAGCCGCCTCAAGTTTGTCCAACAACAAACCGATGGCGTCCACTTCATCTTGGTTGGTATTGGGCATAAGTCCTCGACGCCCTTGGACCCCGTAGAACATCAGATTGAAGCCCCCCATGTTGGCGCAGGCAGCCTGAATTCTGGCGTCAGCTGTCGCGGTGCGTACCTGCACCCCGCTGTACTCGGCAATGCTCATAAACAGCGCGGCGATTGGCGGCTGACAACGTCGGTGCTCGTCTAGAACTATGCCATTTCCAATATCAGTAACGCTTCCGGTGAAGGTACCAGCTGCCCGGTGATAGGCCGTGACTAGCATTGGCGAGACCGCTTCATAGAGCGTGTTGTTTTCAAAATACTGGGTTTTCAGCTTTTCTGCCGCCGCCTTATCCAACGAGCGTATGGGCTCGATTTGCAAGGGGTCGCCGACAACGATTGCCCTTTGACTGCGCGCCATCAGCGGAACCAGCGATTCCACCGAAATCATACCTGCCTCATCCACAAGGCTCAGTTGGTAAGGTGTGAACCCGTTCAAGTCAGAGAGTTTGTAGCCGGCTAATTTGTGCGCCGACGCCAAGGTAGATGCCATCACCGGATAGGCCAGGGTGATATAGCGATAAAACTCCTCCAGTTTGTCCTTCCACCGGTAATACCCACTGTCTTGCTTTCCACTTAGCATGCTGCTCCAAAGCGAGAGTACCTGACGCACTGAAGCCTTATGCCGCAGCAACTCCTGCCAGAGGTAGTCAATCGCACACTCGAATAGCACACGCTGCTCCACGATGAAGCGCCTACGCAGCACTTCGAACCAATCGCCTTCAGGAAACGCGTCTTGCAGGGCACGTTTCGCCCCTTTATAGCGATGCAAATTACCGATGCGAGACGTGAGTTCAGATAAGTCAGTTGAAAGCTGCGTTAAAGCCCGCTCCCTCTCCTTCTCTGCATTGGTCTCTTCCCTACTCGCGGCTTTCAATAGCAGATCAGTGTCAACTGCTGTGAGCAGCTCCTTGCGGTTGTGTGCAAGCTTCGCCAACTGCACCTGATCGAGGCCACTCAAACCGTAATTCAAATAATCTTCAGAGTAGACCTTGTGTAGATGTTCCCGTGCCGCTCGGTACTTGGCGCCGAACCACTTGGCCAGTAGTAGCCTAAATCCACTCGTTGGGTGCTCAGAATAATGATGCTGAAGGTTTTCGCTCAGTGAACTGCTCAACCAGTCATGGTAGTTTTCCATTGGGAAAGGAGCGCCAACCAATTTGCCATAGCCGCCAGACAGCCACTTTTGGGCGTCTGCATACTTCACCCTTTGAGCATCGAGGCTGGCGAGAGCATCGGTACATTGCTGAGCAATGTCTGCCCTCCGCTCAACGGAGAAACCTAACTCCGAGCACCGTCGAGATACATCCCTTCCGAGTAGTCTTAGTTGCGCCTCATAGTCTTCAGGCGACGCCCCCATCAAGGGCGCAGTCGCCACATCGAGCTGTTTTTTCAGCACCTCGAATCGATTCAGACAGACGTCAATTAAGCGCCGACTCTCGGTGAGCCTCGCTGCTAACACCTTCTGCTTGTCCTGATCGTGGAGCTCAGTATCAAGCTGCCGTAGCAACGCGCTTACACGCTGGAGCTCATTAGTCACCTGGCCACTGTCTCCTCCTTGGAAATACAGCCAGTTGATGTTCTCTAGGTAAGCATCGTCGCGAAGATCATCGATAACATTTTCTACGGCCTTCTTGGCCGTGGAGGTAACAATCAACCCCAGATTACGATCATTGCTACCAATGCATGCTAGAGCCCGCTCTACGAGCTGACTGGCAATGAGTGACTTGAAGAGGGTTGTTTTTCCCGTACCCGGAGCCCCCTGCACAGCCGACAACGACGCTCCACTCGAAATTTGAGCAAGCGCCATCATCTGTCCACGCCCCAAGGGATATTGGCGCTCGAACAGGCCGTAGGGAGGACGCAAGGGTGATGAAGGCGTTAAAGCTGTATCGGCAGAGCGGTGCTCGATGTACTGCCGAAGTAAAGGCAATCCCTGCAGGTTGGAGCGCCGCAGGAGCACCTCGTAATCCTTCAACTGCTCCTTGGTGTTGAAGTCAGAACTCGCTTCCGGACAAATGATCGCGGTGAAAGCCAGCTCTAGGGAAGCCGTAGTGTTTTTGGCTGAGCTTTCGCCCAAGTCGTACAAACGCTGTTTGACCCAACGCAGAAATGCACTGAAAAGCTCACCAAAACTCGCCTGCGCATCCTCCAAGCAGGCGGCAGCGATACTCATCATGTGCCGCTCGGACCCCAGCTCCTGAACATCAATATCCAAGTACAGGCGAAAAGCCTCAATGTTCGGTGCGACTTCGGAGCCTTGCTTCACAGGTACGGTGAACAGCTGCGAGTCCTCGCTATGCCAGGTATCGGGCAACGAATAGCGAAAAAGCGGAATGAAAAAGGCTTTCGAGCCTTCAGTGACGCGCAGCAACGGAAAGCCGAGCTGCAGGGGGACGGACTCCATGCCCCCCTGCTCATTCGGCTTGGTGAAACGACCCTTTAGGGTAGACGCTTGAGCGCCAGATAGAGAAAAACAGAACCCCTGGTCGTCCTCCTGAAGGCTTTTCCTGTTGAGCTTAATCTGCTGATGCTCGTGGACATCGGCATCCTTGATGCGGCTCTTGGCTATCCCGGCCGCGTCAACGAATGCACGCCAACCATCCAAAACCGCCATGTCTTGCTGCTTGCCTTGCATAACCTAATCCGAGCCTGAGCGATCGTCGCTTATGATTCTACGTTAACGTTCAATTGGCGACATACAACCGTTGCTCAACGACGACATACATGGTGGAGTCATGCGGCAGCTAGCCACCTGACACAGCTGTCGACCAGAAGGAGCCAGTGGAAAGTGATCGACGTCTGAATTGCTAGAACTGTATGTATTTACATGCTGGTTGCATAACCACCAATGTGACGATACCATCATCAATGATGGTCAAGCCTCGCCCATAAATTGTGGAGTAGCCCATGTCGTCACCTCTCATAGCCACTCACGAAATTCGATATCTGGATGAAATCAAAAGCCTTTTCGCTATTGATTTTGATTATGTGTTTTCGAAAGAGGACTACAGCCGTCCTTTACGCTCCTATCATCTGATCAAATCAGAAGCGCAGTGCCAATTTCTCAAAAAAAATAGTCGGTGCGGGCAAGAGCACTCTCATGGCTACGCTGTTGAGTGCAAAGAAGGGCAGCGAGTATTGATTGGCAATTGTTGCGCTTTCAATCACCTAGGCCTTGATGACGGCCAACTGCGAAATGAACTTCGAGAACTGGATTCAGCAGAGCGTATTTCTATTCGTGCTTACAAAATAAGCGAAAGACTCAAAGAAAGAACTGAAGTGATAACACGCGTTAAAACCGCACTCAAACAGCTACGTGATCTAGAATTCCAGGTATTTCAAATACGTGAAGCGTTTCCCGAGGTAGTGTTCAGTGCGTTAGTAGAGCGCTGGCGCCGCAAATCCCTCCAGATTGTTTGGGAGTACCAGATCACCAAGAAGGACGAGAATTCAACAGGTAAGAATGCTATAGAGCGCCGGTGGTATCCACACATTTGTGGCTCCATGACAGGATTAGGCCTTTGGCTGGACTTGAACGCTCAAAACTTTCAAGAAACCCTATACGCCTTTCTGCATCGAGTTGAAGCAATCCCTACCAGGAAGCGTCTATCAAAGATTGAGCAGGATGAAGTTGAGGCAATATTTCGAGAGCTTGGGACGATAGTAGTAATCGAAAGGGAGCTTGGAACCCAGAAAAAATTGATAGCCGATTTTCTTAAACCAACGAATCTAGTTTTGATGGTGCAATTAGTAAAAAACCAAACGCTCCGAGCCAAGAATGTTGAGGCAGTACAGAGGCTGACCTCGACAATGCTAGAAGTGCGTCCAGATCGCTTCGTGGCTGAAGTCGATCAAGGTCTAATCCGGCGTTACGGAGCAACGGGTATACGCATCGCATCGTAAATAAAGTTTGGACGGGTTCGAACCGAAGCGGCCCTCTCTGAAGAGCTGCTCCGGGTCGCTAGCTGCCCGTCACGAATGACTGAAGCTGACCCACAGCTACCGGTTGCGGCAGGCTATAACCGGCTAGGCGCGGATGGTCTATCCTATAAATAAATCCGTCCCCTTTTTTCAAGGCAAAAACACCGGGTAAAGTCGCCAGCACTGTAGAGGCCAGCACTCCAGAAGCCCTAGAAAAGCTTCTGGAGCAAGCCTTATTTGAGCTGAAGCTAAGCAGCATGGACGAGAACGGGCTTCAGCAGGCTATCTCCAAAACTGCCAAGGGTGAGCAGTCCGGCACTCTTGGCGGCTACAGCTTCGACTACATCTCGCCCCTGTTCAATTTCGACGACGAATTCTAGGAAGCCACCTGAACCGTTCAGCTCCCCGCAAAAGATCCGCGCTTCAGCGGTCAGCGCCCTCGTTCAGGGAGGCACCATTCGCTCTAACGGGCTTCATCCATTCACGAGGACTCAAGCCAGTTCTTCGCCGGAAGGCGCGAGCCAGGGCGGAAGGGCTGTCATATCCCACCGGCTCGGAAATCAAGGCCACAGAGCGGCCTTCTCGCAACAGTTTCTGAGCAAGACTGATCCGCCAGCTCAACAGATACTCGGCAGGGGTCTGCCCTACGACAACCTTGAAATGCGCTGCATAGCTGGCCCGCGACATATTCGACTCGCCGGCCAGTTCCGAGATCGACCATGGATGGTGCGGTTCTTCGTGAATTCTTACCAGTGAACGGGCCAGACGAACATCCGCCAGCCCCGCCATCATCCCGGATTTGAGTTGCTGATGATCCAGCTGGTGCCGCAACAACTGGATGACTGTAAGCTCGAACAATCGATCCAGCGTCGCGTGGCGACCGCAATGATCACTGGCAGCCTCGGCGAACAACCATTTAACCGTGTCTGAAAGCATTGAGAGTTCGGTCAGAGGCTGCACGATCATATCAGGCAGCGACGCTGCCAACGGATTGTTCGCGCCGCCTGCGAACTCCAGAGATGCACATTGCAAGTGAGCACCACCGGACTCGGTGCCGACCAACTGGTGCTGGCTCGGCCGGGGAAAGAAAATCAGGCTCGGCTCGGTCAGAAATACCTGCGGCCGACCCGCGATTGCCAACCCCAGCTCTCCCTCCTGCAGCAGATGTATGTGCCCTCTCCGATTCGCTCCGTCGAATGAACTCACCCCGCAAAGTCCGCCACTGTAAAACAGGTCCGCGCGGACACCGAATAACGCCAATAGCTTGGATAAACGATCCATGGCCCATCTCAATACAGACGATCTGCAGCATATTATGGACTAATTGCATCCAAAACGATTACTTTCCGTTGCACTATAGCACCGTACTCGACGCGCAATGCGCATCCTCACTGGAGAACAATAGTGCTACGTAAACCTGTACTTGTTTTGAAAAAGTCGCTCAATGCATCCGTCAAACGATGCAGCAGAGGTAGCCAAAAAAACATCAGGCCTCACGCTTTTACTGATGTTTTATAAGGAAACTCCTGTCACTCATTTGTTCATGCGTTCGACTCATAGCTGCACTGGAAAGCGTCTTTTTGGAAATGACGTACGAAAGGTGCGCGGCACACCGAACTAAACCACTAAAACCATTAATATTCCGGAGCAACATTATGACCACTTCTAGCATCAGTCACGTTAATGCCCTCAGCCCCCTCAAAAAAGGTATAGGCGCACATGTCACCCGATTCGGAGCAGGGGGCATTTACTTTGCTATGACCATTATTTACTTGTGGTTCGGCGGAATGAAATTCTCCGGGTATGAAGCGAACGCAATTTACGGGTTTGTCAGTAATAGCCCACTGCTTTCCTGGATGTACAGCTTCATGAGTATTCAGGGTTTCTCAAACTTTCTCGGAGTTCTGGAGATTTCCATCGGCGTGCTTATCGCAGCCCGAATCCTCTCACCCAAGTTGTCGATTTTGGGTGGTATCCTGTCGGCCGGCCTATTCATCACAACGCTATCATTCATGCTGACCACTCCAGGTGTATTCGAACCCACTCTCGGTTTCCCTGCGATTTCAGTGGTTCCCGGCCAATTCTTGCTGAAGGATCTGGGGCTTCTTGCAGCTTCAATTTTTATTGCCGGTACCTCGATTACTGCGCTTGAACAGGAAATCGGTTAGGACGAAAACGGTAGTACTTAAAAAGGCCTTCTAGTAGAACTAGAAGGCCTTTTTTGTTTATGTCTAGTCCTGAAATAGGTTTACACCTGTTTCAGCCTAACGTCCGGTGCACCGCATCGGGCGTTTTGTATTTCAACGACAGGTGTGGACGCTCGTTGTTATAGATCGCCACCGACTCGCTCACCATCTTCTTTGCCTGAGTTAAATCTTCTGTTGGAACAACTTGGTCAGGCCCTGGCTTGAGCAGGTTCGGATGGCGTCGAAAGCGATGATGACTGTCGGTCGTCTTGTGATAAGCCCGCTTGCGGGCTACCAACAAACGCCTTTCACGCAGGATTGAAAACAGCCTCAAACAGTTTTACCAACCGGATCAATATCCATCCCCCCAAAGGAATCGTAACAGGAGTAGCCTAAGCTCCAGGAGGGAGGCTTCAGATAGGGAACTCACGATGCCAGTGACAAACCGGTACGGTATTTCAGGAGGTAGCCCTAGCTACAACTGCATCCAAACCCATGATGACCGTAGCCATAAACCTTCGTTGCTGCTTTGCAGAGATAGCTTGCCCTATGAAATAGGGCCACCAGCCCCATCGGCTCATCTCGATGGATACGGTACGTTGCATTGTCAGGTATATGAACTAGCCCCCTCACGTAGTGCACCGGTAACCCCAGGGCACTGGCCCACGCCTCCTCAAGCCGATGAAAGATATTTGCGTTGTCGGACTCCAATTTGCCGAGTGTGAAGAACGCGTCCTGGTTCAGCAGGATCAGCAAGTGGTAGTGGTGTACTTGGCTACCCTCCCCCTGTTCCCTGGCCCATACGTAACGGACATTGCATGGATGAGCACGCCCACCTCGCTGAACTGCCATACGACGGTTATGTGCAATCTTGGCTTTAAACGACTCAAAGAACTTACTAATCACTGTGTTCGTGTAAGCCTGCAAACCTACAGGAAAGCGTAAATCACAACGAAATGCGAAAACACGTGGATACTCACCCAGAGTGAGTTCTATGGTCGCTTTCAGCCTATCGAGGTGTTGGTAGATGAATGGCCCTTTGTCGGCCATTATTGGTAGCCCTTTAAAAGTCTCACCGTAGTAAAGGTTCAGGTTTTTGTTGGATAGATGGCGTTGCATAGGAATTACTCTCGGTTGTTGTACATATCAACAACATGCTGAGTAATTCTTTACTTGCTTCTTAAGCTGACTTTACTATTCAGACCATTGGGATTGTTTCCCAATGGCTTACCTACGATGTATATAGCTGGTAGTAACAAAGATGGTGTGTATAGAGATTGATAGATGTATAAACATACTACCCGCACAGACAGGTTATTACTGGCAACAAACTAGAGCAACCGCTGGTTGCAAATCAAATAACCAAGCAAATTCGCTCGGATAAAAAATTATCACTCAGTTTAA
>NZ_JBLXAP010000022.1:0-27282 GCF_048265905.1 Pseudomonas sp. | reverse complement strand
AGCCAAGGCGTGATCAAGGCCGACGCTGCCAGTCTTGATAACCGTGGCGGTGAACTGAGCGCTAAACAAGGCCTGACACTTAACGCTGACAGCGTAAATACGGGCGATAAAGGCCTGATTAGTAGTGGCGCCACTTTAGCCCTTGATGCTGGGCAGGTTGCAGCGGCCAACCAAGGTGAAATTTCCGCCAAGGGCGACATAAGCCTGCGTGCCGGCCAATTGCAGCAGCAGGGCGGTCGTCTGATCGGTGAGTCCAATGTCAGCCTTGATCTCAAGGGCGGCAAGCTGGATAACCAAAGCGGCGTGATAGCGGCTCAAGGACAACTGACATTGGTTGATGTCGGCCAGTTGGACAATCGGGCAGGCACACTAAGTGCCCAGCAACAATTCAAACTCAGTGCCCAGCAAATTGATAACCGCAACCAGGGATTGATTGGCAGTTCGGGCAGCCTCATGCTTGACGCTCAGCGGTTGGACTCATCAAACCAAGGTGAAGTCTCGGCCAGTGGCGATATCAATCTGCACGCGGCTGAGTTGGTGCAACATGATGGCCGGTTGCTTGGTCAGTCTGGTGTAACCCTAGATGTGGATGGCCTGCTGGATAACCAGGGAGGTGTGATTCATGGCAAACAGGGACTTAATTTAAAAGCTGACAACATTGATAACAGTACTCAGGGCTTGATCAGCAGCAATGGACTGCTGGTGTTGACGGCACAAAAGCTTGACTCATCCAATCAGGGTGAGGTTTCAGCTCAAGGCGATATTCAACTGCGTATAGCTCAGTTGATTCAGCAGCAAGGCCGTTTGATTGGGGAGGGCAGTGTTAGCCTTGACCTTAATGGCGGTGCATTGAACAACCGCGGTGGTGTTATTTACGGCAGACAAGGTTTAAGCCTGCTTGCCGGGGCTGTCGACAACAGTGACAAAGGGTTGATCAATACAGCCGGAGCGCTCTCGCTTACCGCAGACCGGCTCGACTCATCACAAAAAGGCGAGCTATCTGCTGAGAAGGACATCGACCTTAACCTTGGCGAACTGGTACAAAACAATGGGCAGTTGATAGGTGGAGGCAATATCAGCTTCGATCTCAACGGCGGCCTATTGGACAATCAAGACGGCCTGATCAACGCCCGTGATGGACTTGAACTGAAGCAAGTGGGTGAGTTGCGTAACTTGGCTGGTGAATTGTCGAGTTCTGGCGATATTTCAGTTTCTGCTGCGACACTTAACAACACCCAGAACGGCCGGGTGATTGCGGCCGGGCAATTGGCAATTGATGCCAGCACAGTTAACAACTCCGGTGCCGGGCTGCTCTCTGGTTGGCAGGGCGTACGTATAGATGGCGCTCAGTTAGATAACAGCAAAAAAGGCACAGTTTCCAGTCGTGATGGTGGCCTTGATCTGACCCTTAGCGGTGCGCTCGATAATAGCGCCGAAGGTGCCTTGGTCAGTCAAGAGGCTCAACGGATTTTGGCTGGCAGCCTGGACAACAGTGATAAGGGTATTGTTTCCAGTGACAGCGGCCTGGTTATTGATGTGACGGGCATGCTCAACAACAGTAATCAGGGGCTGATTAGTGCGCCGATACTGAGTGTCGAAGCCGCTCAAACGCTTAATCAGGGTGGTAGTATCAACTCGGCCGGTGACCTCTTGCTCAGCGGCGGCAGTTTCAATAATAGCGGTGGTAGCATCAGTGCTAGCCAAGCGCTGACTGCCAAGCTAACCGGAGAGCTACGCAACAACAGCTCAGGCAAAATAGTCAGTGGCACGAATATGCTGCTAGAACTAGATAGCCTCAATAACCGCGCAGGACAGCTGGCCAGCCAAGGTTTGCTGGAGGTTTTCGCTAACAGTCTGGATAACTCGAATTCTGGCACCTTGGCCGTTCAAGATGAAGTGACGCTCAATGTTAATGGCGCGCTTAATAACCGCAACGATGGCCTGATTTATAGCCGTCAGGGCGGATTGAACATCGAGGCTGCGAGCATCAATAACGATGCCGGTACTCTACAAGCCAAGTCCTTGCTCGACCTACAAGGCACTGCAGCAGTGAGCAACAAGGCTGGGACAGTTCTCACTGAAGCTGGCGATCTTGAAATAGGCGCTGAGCGTGTTGATAACAGCGCAGGTGGTGTTCTAGCCAGCACGCTGGGCAGCATTAAGTTGGTTTTAAACAGCCTATTCGATAACCGTGGCGGTACCACGCAAGCCAAGCAGGATGTTGACCTCAGTACCACCGCCAGCAATGGTCAGGTGCTTAACAGCAAAGGCCATTTTTCCGCTGTTGCAGGTCATAACCGTATTAAAACCGGCACCTTTAATAATCAGGGCGGTGGTTTGTTTGCAGGCGATCTTCTTGATGTAGACGCAATCAGTTTTGCCAACCAAGGTCTGAGCACGGGCCTTGGCGGCAAGGTTTCGGCAAGCACAATCGACTTCGACTTGAGCGATGCGTTGAACAATCGCTATGGCTTGATCGAGGCGGGTGACGTACTGCGCTTGAACAGCGCCAGTATCGATAATCAGCAGGGTGCGCTTCGTGCCTTGGGGCTTACTGGGGAAAGCCGTCTGGCCACCAGTGCATTGCTGGATAACAGTGATGGCCGCATTGAAGTTGCCAACAACGACCTGACCTTTGCCGTAGGCAGTCTGCTCAATACCGACGGCACGATCTTGCATGTAGGTAGCGGTAAATTTGGGCTGGCCAGCGATACCCTGACTCAGGCCGGCGGCACCTTGGTAACCAATGGAGCCTTAACCGTAAATGCCGGTACCTGGAACCATGATGGCACGGTGCAGGCGCGCGACTTAACCCTCAACGTAGGCACGTTAAACCAAAGTGCCACAGGCCAGTTGTTGGCCAAGCAACGCTTAATCGCCAGCGGCGGTAACTGGAGTAACGCCGGACTGATTGCCAGCGACGGCAGCCTCGATGTAACCCTTAGCGGTGGTTACAGCGGTGAGGGTCGCTTGACCAGTCTTGGGGATATGAGCCTAAAAGGCGCAAACCTTGATTTGAGCAGCATGGCGAGTATTGCAGCAGGCGGGCTTGGAAAACTGACTTTCAGTGGTCTGGTCAATAACCGAGGAGTGCTGAGCGCTGGCGACGACTTCACTTTGCGCGCCGCCAATCTGAACAACTACGGCACCTTGGGCGGTGCTAAAGGGTTGAAGCTGTACGCCGGAAGCCTGCGTAACGAGGGTGGCTTGATTTTCAGCGGCGCGGACATGGCGTTGCGTACGGCCACTCTTACCAATCTGCGCGGCAACCTCTACAGTTTAGGCGATCTGGATATCGCAGCCGATGATAACGATGGTTGGGCCACGCGGGTAGAGAACACCTCCGGCTCGCTTGAAAGTGCAGGCGACATGCGCATTTTGGCTGGCACCTTGCTCAATCAACGGGAAGCTTTCAGCGCTGAACTTCGCTTGGTATCGGGCAATCTCGACATTTATTCGGATGATGTCTGCGACGGTAAAGGCTGTGAATTCTATTTCAACTCAGTAGAAAACTACGAAGATGTGATCGCTGAAGGGCAAGACAGCCCAATAGGCTTTATCACCAGCGGCGCTGATCTGAACTTCCAAGGTGAAAATTTCCACAACCTGTATAGCACCGTATCGGCCGCAGGTGATATCAACATCAATGTGGTCACCTTTCGAAATCTCGGTATGGGCGGGGGTGAGCAGCGGCATTACAACGCCGGCTATTACACGCGCAGCGAGGCAGTGTATTGGCAGTTCATCGACGCCAAAAATCAGTTCAACCACTACAACGATCCGACTTCCGCAGACTACCAGCCTGGCAAGCTTTCAGTTGCAGATGTACTGGCGGTAACGAGTCAGGATGATCGGGAGTTTTTTAATATAACGTCCTACACCGTACCGACCTCTGGTGCAGTGGTCGCATCGGCGATTGTTCAGGCGGGCGGTGCGGTGAATATCACCGCAGCGGAGCGCTTCGATAATAGCGTTGTGCGTGAATATGCCGACGGTGTGGGGCAGATCGGCTCACAAAATACGGCTGTGGACACCCGCGCTAATACCGGCAACTGGGCGATTACCTCTCAGTTGCCGCCGGACCTTGCGCAAAAACAGGTCAACCCCCTCAACTTACCCGGCTTTAGCCTGCCGACTGGCGACAATGGTCTCTTCCGCCTGAGCGATCAAAGCGCTCACACAGGGCAGCAAGGCTATGACGGGACAGCCAGCCAGAGCGCAAATGGTAAGAGCCTTGGCGATCAGGTAATCAGTGCCAGCTTTGGTGGCAGCGCCCTTGCACAGCAGGTACAGAAAGTTGGAGGTCTGCCAAGCACAGAACACACCGCTGGCTCTCATAAGTACCTGATCGAAGCCAATCCAGCACTGACCAATCTTAAGGATTTTCTCGGTTCAGACTACTTGCTGGGCGAGCTCGGTTACGACCCAGACCGGCTACAGAGGCGTTTGGGCGACGGCCTCTACGAACAGCATTTAATTCGCCAAGCCATAGTTGAACGTACCGGTCAGCGCTACTTGGCAGGTCTGTACGACGATGAAGCCATGTTCCGCTACCTGATGGACAACGCCATTGCCAGCAAAGACGCACTGAATTTGCGCTTGGGTGTAGCGCTGAGCGCCGAGCAGATTGCCGCATTGACCCATGACATCGTCTGGATGGAAGAGCACGAAGTGCTGGGTGAGAAAGTCTTGGTGCCAGTCCTGTATTTGGCTCAAGCTGAAGGCCGCTTGGCCGGTAATGGCGCGCTAATCCAAGGTGGCGACTTAAACCTGATTAGCGGCGGCGACCTCAACAACGTTGGCACCTTGCGTGCCAGCGGCAACCTCAACGCCACCGCCAGCAATATCAACAACGCAGGTCTGATAGAGGCAAATGAACGCCTACAGTTGCTAGCCACAGACAGCATTATTAACGCCCGGGGCGGCATTATTACGGGGCGTGATGTCAATCTCACCGCCCTGAATGGTGATGTCATCAATGAACGCACCATCACCAGGGTAACCGCCGCCGGTGGCGGTGATCGTTTGCGCAATGACATCGCCAACAACGCCTCGCGTATCGAAGCGGGTAACAACCTTGTAATCAATGCCGCACGCGACATCAGCAACCGCGGCAGCGCTATCGAAGCCAAAGGTAATGCCAGTCTGAGCGCAGGCCGTGACTTAGTCGTATCCAGCCAAGCAGAAGTTGATACCTATGAATATCAACGCAAGCGCGAGCATGGCTATGACAACAGCACCATTCAACACGCCTCAAACGTCGATTTTGGCGGCGACCTGAGCCTGTCAGCGCAGCGTGATATTGCAGTGATTGGCAGCCAAGTCACTGCAGCGGGTGATGTCAGTGTTAATGCCGGACGCGACCTGAGCATCGTTTCAGCCGCCAATGAAGAGCATCAATACTCCTATCGCAAGCAGGGCGAAACCAAGACCACCAAACAAGCTGACGAAGTCCAACAGCAAGGCAGCTTGATTCAGGCGGGTAACAACTTGAGCTTGGGGGCGGGTAACGATATTGCGCTTGTTGCGAGCAGCGTTGATGCGGGTAATGAAGCATATCTTGTAGCAGCTAATGACATTGATATTGATGCAGGCTTCGACAGCCAATCGCATTACTACTACAAAAAGAAAAAGAAAAGTGGGACCTTCTCTAGCTCAACCAAAACGCGATTAGATTCAACGAGTGACACCTTCGCTCAAGGCAGCTTAGTCAGTGGTGATAAGACCACCGTGTTGGCAGGCAATACGCTCAACATACGTGGTAGTGATGTTGTCTCGACTCAAACAACCACCTTGCAAGGTGGTCAAGCGGTCAATATTGAGGGAGTTACTGAAACAAGTACCAGTGAGCATTATCAGAAAAAAACCAAATCTGGACTAATGGGCAGTGGTGGGATTGGCGTCACAATTGGCAGTAGCAGCCTGCAAAGTAGGGGACAAACCGTCATCGAAACCACGCGTGGTAGCACGGTGGGAAGCGTTGAGGGCAATGTCGAGATATTGACTGGCGGCAAGCTGAAGATTAAGGGTTCAGACATTGTTGCAGGTCAGAATGTATCGCTCTATGGCCAAGATGTTGAGATTAGCGCGGCTGAAAACCTTTCCCGTAACCAACAAGAACACAAAAGTAAGAAAAGCGGCCTGACCTTAGCGCTTTCGGGCGTGGTTGGCAGTGCTATTAATACTGCCTATGAGACAAGTCGACAGGTCGACGATGAAGAAAGCGGTCGGCTCGCTGCACTGCAAGGAGTAAAGGCAGCGCTTACCGGCTATCAAGCAATGCAGGCGGTAGAGCAAGCAGGCGGAATCACAGGAGAAAATGCAGGGCAGTTTGTAGGCATTAGTCTTTCGCTTGGGAGCCAGAAGTCCAAGTCAAAGCAGGTGCAGGAGCAGCGGGTTAGCCAAGGCAGTCAAGTGACCGCAGGTGACAATATCACCATCGTTGCCACAGGCAGCTCAGCTGCAAATGATGGTGACGTGAAAGTCATAGGTAGCCAACTACAGGCTGGTAAAGATCTGCTTGTCCAGGCTAATCGTGACATCGAGTTACTAGCCGCTGCAAACACTCAGAAAATTGAAGGTAAAAACAGCAGTGGTGGCGGTGCAGTCGGAGTCAGTCTAGGCGTGAGCGACAGTGGTGCAGGGCTGAGTATATTTGCCAATGCAAACTCAGGCTTAGGTAAAGAAAAAGGTAACGCAACCACATGGACTGAAACCACTCTGGATGCTGGCAACCAGGTAAGCCTAGTGAGTGGGCGTGACACTACCTTGGCAGGGGCTCAAGTCAGTGCTGACCAGATCAAGGCTTTGGTTGCTGGTAACTTGTCCCTGGAAAGCTTGCAGGACAGTGATCACTACAGCGCTAAGCAAAGCAATGTTAGTGCTGGAGGTAGCTTCACGTTCGGGACGATGACGGGCAGTGGATATTTGGGCGTCAGCAAAGACAAGCTCAATTCCAAGTTCGACAGCGTGCAAGAGCAAACCGGGTTGTTTGCAGGTAATGGTGGCTACCAAATTGACGTAGGCGAACACACTCAGCTTGACGGTAGCGTGATAGCGAGCACCGCGACAGCAGACAAAAATGTGCTCAGTACCGGAACACTTGGGTGGGGCGATATTTCTAATAGAGCTGAGTTTGAAACTAAAACTCAAAGTGTAAACCTCAGCTCAGGTGGTGTGGTTGGCGAGCAGTTTATTGGCAACCTCGCCACGACCACGTTACTCGGTGCTGGTAACGAGGGTGAAGACAGCAGTACAACTCACTCAGCTATATCTGAAGGCTCACTGGTTGTTCGCGATGCGCAAAATCAGGAGCAAGACACCGCAACGCTAAGCCGAGATGTTGAAAATGCCAACAATGCTTTAAGCCCTATTTTCGATAAAGAAAAAGAGCAGCGGCGTCTCAGAGAAGCTCAGCTAATTGGTGATATAGGCCGTCAGACAATAGACATAGTCCGCACGCAGGGCGAGATAGAAGCATCCCGTAAAGGCAAAGAAGAACTGGCCCAATCTGGAATATACGAACCAGGCCCCGGCGCAACGCAAGATGAGCGCAAAATCTACCAAGAACGGTTAACAAATTCTGCTGCCTACAAAAAGGAAATGGAGCCATACGGTACAGGTGGTAGTTACCAGCTTGTAGCGCAGGCAGCCACCGCAGCCCTTCAGGGCTTGGCTGGTAATAACCTAGGCTCTGCTCTCGCAGGTGCTTCAGCGCCATATCTGGCCCAAAAAATCAAACAAATTACTGGCGACAATAAAGAAGCTCGGTTGATGGCCCATGCGGTATTAGGCGCTATCGTTGCTCAAAGCAACAATAACTCGGCTGCTGCTGGAGCGGCGGGTGCGGTGAGTGGTGAGCTTGCCGCAGAGTACATCGCTGCTCAGTTGTATCCGAATAAAAAGGTGGCCGACCTTTCCGAGCAAGAAAAGCAGAGCGTGTCGGCAATGGCGACTTTAGCTGCCGGTTTATTGGGCGGTGCGGTTGGCGGAGACTCGGCAAGCGCAATTGCTGGTGCGCAGAGCGGGAAGAATGCGGTAGAGAATAACTATCTTAGTCCGGCTCAAGAAGAACAGAAGGATAAAGAACTTAAGGGGTGTAATGACCTGACGTGTCGAGTTGCTAATGAGACAAAGTGGAACCTTATCAGCGCTCAGCAGAATGCGGGGTTGCTTGTTGGTGTGGGTGGGGGGATAGGGCTTTCTGCTTATGAAACGGCTGAGGGCTTGTATCAGCTTATGGGGCACCTCCCCGAAACGTTGGACGCAATAAAGCAATTTGCAAATTCCCCCGAGTTTAGGCAACAGTTCGGTGACAGCTATTTTAGCGATCTTGAACAGCGTGCTGCTCTACTGACGCAAGCCTATAATGATGCGGGCTGGGGAGGTTCAGTCACTGCGGGTGTCGAGGGTGGGAAGTTTGCTGTCGAACTTGTCGGTGTGCTGACGGCGGTTCGAGGAACTGCGCAAGTTGCCGCTAAGCTGCCCTCGGCAGCGAAGAATGTAGTGAACGCCCTTGCTGAGGCACCTGTGACAGGAAGCTGGAGAGCACAGGCTGGGGCTGTTGGTGATCTTAGTAAGTTGGATGCACCGGGTGGTGCAAAAGGCAATCTTACACCTAAAGACTTTCCAGATGTGGCTGGCAAAATTAGTCAGAAACAGCTTCGGCATATCGCTGGAAGGCCTGAGCTTGAGGCTCGAGGAGGCGGAGGGTTCTTGAATAGTGTTGATGATGCTCAAAAAGTACTAGATGCTTACCGCGTAGGGCAGGTTAAGATTTTAGGTAAGAATGCGCAAGGGTTTCCGGTGGTGAAGTTCGAAGGTGTGACCGGAACCAACGTTAACGCAGGCGTTGGTATAACCGGTCAGCCAACCAATGTTTTTATCATCAAAGGTACGAAAAGCCCAAGTATCGTCCCTGCTAACCCTAATTGGACTCAGAAATGAATACGGCAGCCGAATTGAAAGCTTGGAATTTCCAAGTATTAATGCTTGCTCAAGCGTTGCTAGGGGCAGTTACTCCAAACTTCAGGATGGTGGTGTTGTCTTGTGAAGGTGATGTTTGGGTAATAAGGTTTTATCTTGAGAAAAACATAGAAGATGATATTGGTGAGATAGAAGACATCATCTGTCAATATACTGCATATCAGGACTCGGATTTAAAATGTAAGTCAGAAATTTTGGTTGGCAACGAAGATCTACCTAGCTTATCGGAAGCTGATAGGGCCGTTTATCGTCGAAAAGAGTGATTTTTGACTTGTTGGAAAAAGGATAGGCGCCTCTGGGAGTGTAGTGGTCAACTAGTAAATAGGGGACACCCATTAGCCGGTCCTGCGTCAAGATCCAAAGTCTACCCGCCCTGCTTTTTAACAGTAGGGTGTTTTTCTTGTTAAACCTGAACAGTTGAACCGGTCGCGAGTAAATAGGGGGCAGACCCTGAGGAATCCCCACAAAGTTCCCTTTTGCATCAGTTGGATAGCTTGAAAGAGCCTGCATGATTCGGGCAGTTTGGTAGTCGCCAAACAAACCAACTTCCGTAAATAGTAAATAGGGGACTAGCGTAAATAGGGGACAGACCACGTTTTTCTAGCTGAGATATTGAATTAAACGTGGTCTGTCCCCTATTGTTCTTTCCGTAAGCATGGGGCAGCAGAATAAGCATGTCGTGGGAACGAATGAGTACAAAACGGCAAGCCAAGTTACCCAGAGAAGCCCATTAGCTTCCGATGTTGACCCCCAATGTCTGGTGAATCAATATGCAGGAACTGGCCAGGCGGCTAATAAGGTACCCTTGGGTCAACCGGGCTCAGTTGAGCGAGTAACAACGAATAAAATAGTAGGGACATATTATGAGGATGGTGTAGCTGTTGGTCCAACAACGAGCTTCACAATTCGATATAGTAAGAGTGGCGTCCATATTATTCCTGCGAGGCCATCAAAATGACAGCGACAGATATTTCTAACCATAAAGACTTGTGGAAGTTGGTGTTTGTAAATCTTGTACTTTCTTTGGCTGGAAGAATTTCCAAGTCAGTAAGAGGTATAACTATTGGGTTCGATGGTGAGACTATCAGATTAGTTGTTTTTTTTGATACCCCTCCATCAGAGTCGGATATAGAAGATATGCGGGATGTTGAGGCGGAGCTTGTATCGCATCATGAATATCAAAGCGATCTCGTGTTTTCTGTTGTTCCGGTGTCGGAAAGTCTGATTGAAAAAGTAGATAATTGGGGGTGGATCTTTCTTCGTCGTGAAGAGTGATTTCGTGTTGGTGCAAAAGGCGTTGGAAGCGGAGCGAAGTTTGCTGACCAAGCCAAGCTTGATGATCACTTTTCACGTCATGGCGGTGACTTTGGCGCGAAAAATACGCTTGAGTATCAAGCGCAAGCTGATAAGTTCTTAACAGCCTCGAGGCCTGCGGGCGTGCTTGAAAAAGCAAGATCTAATGGAGATATCGTAAATAGGGGACAGACCCTGAGGAATCCCCACAAAATTCCCTTTTGCATCAGTTGGATAGCTTGAAAGAGCCTGCATGATTCGGGCAGTTTGGTAGTCGCCAAACAAACCAACTTCCGAGACTCATGCAGGCCGTACGATTTTTACACAAGTCACTTTCTCAAGCACTCTCAACCGTTCACGCTAAACGCCTTACCTCCTTAATGAGTTGTGTCGCATCTTTGCTTCGCGGTCATCGCTTAACGCTGACCAGCCTCGGTAGAAGCTTGCCCGGCAAGGCTTACGTCAAGAGTAAATAGGGGACAGACCACGTTTTTCTAGCTGAGATATTGAATTAAACGTGGTCTGTCCCCTATTGTTCTCTTGCCAAAGACAAACAATGGTGGAGTGTCTACAATGTTCCCCAAATCTTGGACTGCAGATAGGATAAAGGTAGAGGTTGATGCTGCTTTCCAAAATAGGAAGATCACAGGAAATAAATGGACTGGTACTACGCCAAGTGGCGTAAGGGTCGAAGGTTATCTTAGCCCTAAGACAACGGTTTATCCGAAACTATAGGTGTCGGAATTAAATGAAAATTAGATATTTTTGGTCTGGCGAAAGTGATAATAAAGAGCCTGGTTGCCAGTCTGATGTTTTAAGTGGTGATGGCCTAGACCTTTTAGCATGTTTGCTTACCGATCATGGGGGGCAAAAATATGAAAGCTCCATAGCTTGGTTGGATGAAGGCCTATCCAGGGTTAATCAGGTAAGGCGTGGTGCTATTGAATGCTCTGATTGGAGTCGTGATAGCTGGGGTGTTGAACTGAGAAGTGGAATGGCAAGAGTATATTCTCTGTATGATGAGAGTTGCTCTGCAACTATTGCGCTTGATGATTTTGAGAAGGCCCTATTAGATTGGAAGAAATTTATTCAAGCCGATTGAATTTCTGTAAATAGGGGACACCCATTAGCCGGTCCTGCGTCAAGATCCAAAGTCTACCCGCCCTGCTTTTTAACAGCAGGGTGTTTTCCTCGTTAAACCTGAACGTAAATAGGGGACAGACCACGTTTTTAGTCGAAACGGTAATAGCTCAGTCTCTAGTTTACCTTCGACCTGACTATTGATTTACTGTGGCCTCAGACTGTTGCGAATGGAAAAGGAGTTTCCAATGCCACGTCGTAGTAAATAGGGGGCAGACCACGTTTATTAGCAGATATTTCTGAATTAAACGTGGTCTGTCCCCTATTGTTCTCTATATGAACAAAGTGACTGGCGAACTCAATCTGAATATTGACTTTAAAGTTAAGGAGGTGGTGCAGTGAAGGTTACTGCCAAACGCTCTGCGGCGAGTGTTGTTGGATGGTTGGATGGAGGTGAGGTTTTAACGGTTCTTGCTGTGAGTGTTGCACGATTTGAAGGGGTTAATTTTCTCCTGTGGTCTTCTTTGCAAGAGTCAGTGGCTCTCTTTCCCGGGGCAGACTTTGATGTGATAGATAAACGCATGTCGCAGCGCTGGGTATTTAGTCTTGACTCTCAGGGATTCGTATACTTAGCGCCAGATGCATGGCAAGTTGATGGGTTTTGGGAGCGATACCACGATGGAGAGCCTGTTGCAGAACAAGTCTTCATGAAAGAAATGGCCTTGATCTTAAGCGAATAACCAAGCAGATGCAGCGAGTTAATAGGGGGCAGATGAGTGTAAATAGTGTAAATAGGGGACAGACCACGGTTTCTGGTCTGTCCCCTATTGTTTCAGTTATCGAGCGAACGCTCAAGGCGAGTACTCGTCCTTGATCAAGCCGCATTCGCTGTTCAGTAGGCTGGGTGAGGATAGTGAGCAGAGAGCTGCTACTTACCGTGAACTCTTTCGCTATGAGTTAGACCTAGGTTTGGTCGATCAAATCCGCTCAGCTACGAATAGTAATTATGCGCTAGGCAGTCCAAGATTTGCGGCAGAAGTGGCGAATGCTTTGGGGAGGAGAGTGGTTGCAGGGAAGCCCGGCAGGCCGAAACACACTTAGGATTTGGATTAAAACGTGGTCTGTCCCTGAGGAATCCCCACAAATTTACTCCAGTTGGAGAGCCTGGCGGCGCACTTCATCACGCAGCAGTAGTTCCATTTCAGCAAGTACAGAGTTGGAAAAATCACTTTCTGAGCGCCCCAAGTATTCGAGGCCGATTCGCCAGAGCGACAGCACAGTTTTATGCTTAATACTGTTGCTTTGGAAACGACGAGCCTGACCTGTTGTTCGAACTCTTAAATAGGGGACAGACCACGTTTTTTAGTCGAAACGATAATAGCTCTGTCTCTAGTTTACCTTCGACCTGACTATTGATTTACTCTAGCTTCAGACTGTTGCGAATGGAAAAGGAGTTTCCAATGCCACGTCGAGTGTAAATAGGGGACAGACCACGTTTTCAGTCGAAACGGTAATAGCTCTGTCTCTAGTTTACCTTCGACCTGACTATTGATTTACTGTGGCCTCAGACTGTTGCGAATGGAAAAGGAGTTTCCAATGCCACGTCGAGCAAGGTTACTGTTACCCGGAATGGCGCTGCATCTGATTCAAAGGGGAAACAACCGCTCGGTTTGTTTCTATAGCAATGAAGACTATCAATTCTATCTGGAGCACTTGGCAGATCAGGCGCAAAAGCATGGTTGTGCCGTTCATGCTTGGTGCCTGATGACCAATCACGTTCACTTGCTCATAACCCCAAGCACAGTCGAAAGCGTTGGGCGGCTGATGAAGGGGCTTGGTCAGCGTTATGTGCAGTACATCAATCGAACATATCGTCGTAGTGGCACACTCTGGGAAGGCCGTTATCGCTCCTGTTTACTGAACGAGGAAAGCTATGTGCTTGCCTGCTATCGGTATATTGAGATGAATCCGGTTCGAGCGGGCATGGTTGATCATCCTGCCGAGTATAGATGGTCGAGTTATCGAGTGAACGCCCAAGGCGAGTCTTCGTCTTTGATCAAGCCGCATTTGTTGTTCAGTAGGCTGGGTGAGGATAGTGAGCAGAGGGCTAGTGCTTACCGTGAGCTTTTTCGCTATGAGTTGGATCCGGGTTTGGTCGATCAGATCCGCTCAGCTACGAATAGTAATTATGCGCTAGGCAGTCCAAGATTTGCGGCAGAAGTGGCGAATGCTTTGGGGAGGAGGGTGGTTGCCGGGAAGCCTGGTAGGCCGAGACGCACTCAGGGTTTAGATTAAAACGTGGTCTGTCCCCTATTTTCTGTCCCCTATTTTCCGCCCTGATAGAGAGGCAATTTCTAGCATCACCGGGCCTTTGAATATAGGAGGAGAAACGGTGATAACTAGATCACAGGCAACTCAGCTTGAGCAGGCAATGGGGTTGCAACCGGGTTCTATGGCTAGTGGATTCAAGGTACGCCAAGTGGACGGAATTACCGAAATGTCTCCGAATAGCCCTCTGCAAGGAAATGAATACTTTCAAGGTGCAGGTCAACATCTTCCAGGAGGCGGCCCAGAGATGGTTGTCGAATCAATTCCGACGGTTGATTCAGCGAAAGTGAAAACCATTACTACGGTGATAGTGAAATGAGTTCTGTTATGAAAGCCTTTGTTTCGGAAGGAGCATTATCGGAAATAGTAGTAAAAGTCATAGATGATAGTCTGATTGAACTACTCGGAGAGTTAGGGTTCGTCGCTGTGTCAGGCAAGGAACAGAAAACACTATCATTAATGGCTCCCGATCAAACTTTTAAGATAAAGATATTCGAAAAATTACGAGATGAGGGGGTTTGCTTTTCCGCTGGCCCGGATTGGTGTCCAGCCGACGTGTTTGAATTTTTAAGAGATCAAAATATGCTGGCTGGAGTTTATCGAAAAGTAATATGGTGCGGACCTGAAAATCTAAAAATAATCGAAAATTGTTAGCTATTAATATTTAAAGTTCAGTTGGTGCAAAAGGTGGCGTTAAATAGCGTAAATAGGGGACAGACCACGTTTTTAGTCGAAACGGTAATAGCTCTGTCTCTAGTTTACCTTCGACCTGACGATTGATTTACTCTAGCCTCAGGAGCAATAGGGGGACAGACCACGGTTTCTAGCTGAAACAGTAGTCGGTCTAATATTGATTTACTCTAGCCACGGACTGCTAAGAGTGGAGCAGGAACTTCCAGCGCCTCGTCGAGCAGTGTGCTGCTCCTCAACGGCTTCGCTCATACTTGGACCCGCATAAGCCTTAGCCTGAACTCATCACCCCAAAGCCGCGCGCCATGAACGTGGCGAACAGGGGGATAGCCAGCAGCAGCAACAATTCCACGCGAATCGTCATGGTCACCAGGAATTTTTCCCGACGGCTGATGACCGGCGGTTGCCCTGCGTTCAATGAGTTACGCCAGTTGAGGTAGACGTAAGTCGGGTATACCGAGAGCAACCCAACCAGGATAAACAGCCCGACCTTCGTGTGGAACAGGCTGTTGGAAAGGTAGTACTGCCAGCCTTTGCCATACCAAATGACCCGGACTAAACCTGTAAGCAGGACCAGGCCTGCGCAGATACCATAGGCAATGTCAGTGAAAATCAGGCGTCGTGCGCGTGCTACGTCCAGTTCTTTACCGAACGTCACATGCTCAATGCTGAGCAGCGCGAACAAGCCAAAAATCGATAGGTAATGCAGGTAAGCCGCAATTGCTTCGCCCATGTGGTCTTCTCTGTGATTGTTCGTTGAATGATTAACAAAGGGTTCCCAGTTATAGCGGTGCGGCAATCTCAACCCGATTGCGGCCATTATTCTTGGCTCGGTAGAGCGCGCGGTCGGCACGCTTCATCGCATCATGTCCGGTTTCGCTGTTGCCAATCAGGGCGCAGCCGATGCTGACGGTCAGTGGCAGCTCGGTTTGCTCAAGGCTGAAGTCGCTGCCGCCGATTTTGCTACGGATGCGCTCAGCTATTTGCGCCAGCTCATGTTCGTCATTTACTTGGGCCAGTACGACGAACTCTTCACCGCCGTTACGCGTGACGATGTCATGTGGACGTACTGCAGATGAGATCCTGCGTGCGGATTGCCACAGCACTTGATCACCGGCGGCATGGCCGTGGGTGTCATTGACCTGCTTGAAGCGGTCGAGATCACAAAACAATACGCCCAGATAACCTCCGCGATCGAGCGCTGCACTGTGTTCGAGTTCAAGAAAGTGTTCCAAGCCTGCGCGATTCCACAACTGGGTGAGTTGATCGAGCATGGCTTTGCGTTGTTCACGGCTTAAGGCGGCGCGTAACTGTTCCGTCTGATGACTGACGCGGCGCAGTTTTAGATAACCTTCGGCCAGCGTCGCCATGTCTTTGAATAGTTGCATCTCGCTGGGGCTGAGCTTTTTCGGCTGCGAATCAATCAAGCAGAGGGTGCCCAGTGCCTGGCCCTCCTCGGAGAACAGCGGCTGGCCTGCATAGAAGCGGACGTAGGGATTGCCGGTGACCAGTTCGTTGTCGCGAAAGCGTGGGTCACTATGGGCATCGTTGACTACAAACATTTCTGCGCTTTTGATCGCTTGATCGCAGAAGGAGATGCTGCGCGGGGTCTCTGCGACATCTAAGCCAATACGTGATTTGAACCATTGGCGGTCACGGTCTATCAGGCTAACCAACACCGTTTGTACCGAGAATAGTTCACGCACTATTCGCACAATCGTGTCCAAATATGGATCGGCTGGTGTGTCCAGCAGTTCTTGGTCGTCGAGGATAGCTTGTCGGTGCATTTCGCGTTCGGGCAACTTGCTACTTAGCATCATGGGTCTTTGTCTCGTCCGTATTCCACCAACTGTTGTGCCGGTTCATATAGTAAGCATAGGCGCCAAGGCTGATCCCGCGTATTGCCATGAAGCATAAAAACGCCATCCACAAGCCGTGATTGCCGAACCCCTGTAGCAACCAACCCAACGGCAAGCTTACGCCGACAGCAATAAGCATAGCGTTACGCATTTCTCGGGCCCGTGTGGCGCCGATAAACAGCCCGTCGAGCAAGTAACTCCAGACCGCAAGCAGCGGAAGTAGTGCCAGATAAGGCAAATAGCTGTGGGCGGTTTCACGTACTGACGGAATATTAGTCTGCAGTTGAATAAACCAGTCACCTGCCAGCCAGAAAAATAACGCAAATAACAGGCTTGCGGCTAATGACCAACCGGTTGCCACGATCAAGCTGCGACGTAGGGCATTGCGATCCTTTGCGCCTAGCGCATGGCCACAAAGTGCTTCGACTGCATGGGCGAGGCCGTCCAGAGCATGGGCGGTGAGCAGCAGGCCGTTTAACAGCAGGGCATTGGCGGCAACGGTTGCATCACCCAAGCGCGTGCCTTGCACCGTGACCAGGAAAAACACCAGTTGCAAGCCAAGGGTGCGGATAAAAATATCGCGGTTGACTGCCAGCAGTGGTCGCCAGCTTAACCAGCGGCGTAAAGCCAGCCAATTCACCGAGCCACTGTAGGGGCGCAACGCTTTGCGCGCGAGCCACAAGCCGAGCAGGGCGCCAGTCCACTCCGCTATGACGGAAGCCCATGCCGCGCCGCTAACTCCCCACTCCAGGCCAAGGACCAAAAACAGGTCGAGCCCGACGTTCAATATATTCGTGGTTAATAGGATCGCCAGTGGACCGCGCGCGTTCTGGGTGCCAAGTAGCCAGCCAATCAAGGTATAGGTCGCAAGGGCAGCAGGCAGGCCAAACAGGCGGATCTGGAAATAGTCGCGGGCCAGTTGATTAAGCTCGGCCGAGGGCTGCATTAAACTCAGGGCCAACTCGCTAAAGGGTACTGCCAGCATAATCAGCATTACAGCCAACGCACCGGCGAGTAATAAGCCCTGACACAGTACCTGACGCAGGGCTCCGCCATCCTCGCGGCCTGCAGCTTGCGCGGCAAAACCGGTGGTGCCCATGCGCAGAAAGCCCATGGCCCAAGTCAGCAAGGTATATAAAGTACCGCCAACGGCTACGGCAGCCAATTGGTACGCATGGGGTAGATGACCGACTACGGCGCTGTCGACCAAGGCGACCATCGGCACAGAGACATTCGACAAGATCATCGGTGCAGCCAGTGCCCACACGCGCTTATGAGTTGGGCTATGACGCCATGCTTCGGTTAAATACTGGATCAATTTGGCTGTGCCTGAGTGCAAATCAAGCAAGCATGGCAGGCTGCAACAGAAAGATAAATGTTACTGAGGTGACGAGGGCTGGCATCTGGTCCAAACGCTGGCTTATCGCCTAGCGTAAGGCTGTGCAGACGCCTGGTTATCGTAAAGGCCGGAACCGATACGCTAGCGAAGCTTTTATTTGCCCGCGCATGACGTGGCGTTGGGCTGCTGATCAGACCTGGTGCGCTTGCACCAGACTTTTGGCTAGCGTCAGAATTAAGCATTGCAACTGACTTGCCATCATTGCGCTGTTGTCATACAACTATTGGGTTATGATGTATACATATTGACCATAGGCCTGAAGATTCATGCTCAATCAAAACAACCCACAGCTTCCACGTCGTAAGCACAGAAGCCTTGCTCAAGAGCTTGTCGCCGAGCTTTCGCAGCGCATTCGCGATGGTGAAATCAAGCGTGGTGAGAAGCTGCCAACTGAGTCAGCGATCATGGCTGCACAGGGGGTGAGTCGCACGGTTGTTCGCGAGGCGCTTTCGCGGTTGCAAGCCTCGGGTCTGGTTGAGACGCGTCACGGCATTGGTACATTTGTCATCGATGTTCCTACCTCTAACGGTTTTCGGATTGACCCTGCCACCATCGTCACTTTGCGCGATGTGCTGAATATCCTTGAGTTGCGCATCAGTCTTGAAGTTGAGTCTGCCGGTTTGGCTGCGCAACGTCGCAGTCCTGCTCAGCTACAGGCAATGCGTGCAGCCTTGGATGCATTGAAAGACAGCGTGGCTCATGCCAGTGATGCAGTCGCCTCTGACTTCCAGTTTCACGTGGCGATTTCCGAGGCAACGGGTAACCGCTACTTCACAGACATCATGAGCCACATGGGCACCAATATCATTCCGCGTACGCGGGTGAACTCGGCGACCTTGGCCCATGACGATAAAGGCTTGTACATGGCTCGCCTTGAGCGTGAGCATGAGCAGATATTCGAAGCTATCGAGCGTCAGGATGCGGAAGCAGCACGAGCAGCCATGCGTTTACACCTGACCAATAGCCGCGAGCGCTTGCGTCAGGCCCACGAGCAAGCTGAAAGCGAAGCGCTGCAACCCGCTGCGCCATAAACAACCCAGCCACCAAGTTGCCTGATCATGGGGGCTGGATGAGTCGTAAACCCGCAAATCTTGCTCCTGGCAGCACTCCCACCTTGATTGATGTCGCGCGGGTCGCTGGTGTTTCGCCAATTACTGTATCCCGTGCGCTGGGGCGCCCTGAAGTGGTTGCCGATAAGACGCGCCGACGTGTGCTTGATGCTGTGCGCGCTACTGGTTATGTACCCAATCTTGCCGCAGGCGCATTGGCGTCGAGCCGCAGCCGCTTGGTGGCGATCATGTTGCCGACCATCGCCAATTCAATTTTCTCTGACACTGTACAAGCGCTCACCGAGCGGCTGGCGCAGGCGGGTTATCAAACCTTGCTTGGTCTGACTGGCTACGCGCCAGAACAAGAAGAGGCGTTGCTCAGCGCATTGTTGGGGCGCCGTCCAGACGGTATCGTCCTGACCGGCACCGAGCACACGCTGGAAAGCCGCCAACGTCTGGCCCGGGTCGGGATTCCGCTGGTTGAGGCTTGGGACCTTTGCGATCACCCGCTGGACATGTTGGTGGGCTTTTCCCATGAAGCCGTTGGACGCGCAGTGGCGGCTTACTTGCTGAACAAAGGTTACCGGCGCGTCTCCGTCATCACCCTCGACGACCCGCGCGGTATCAGGCGCAGCGATAGCTTGGCTCAAGCGCTTGCTGAACATGGAGTAGCTGCGGTGGCGGTTGAACGGTTGCCTGCACCGGCAACGCTGGCCACCGGCCGGGAAGGGCTGAGTCGTCTATTGGCCAAGCATAAGGCGGGCGATGTGGTGGTTTGTAGTTCCGACACCATTGCTCAGGGTGTGTTGGCGGAGGCGGCCAGCCGGCAAATAACAGTGCCTGCACAACTGGCGGTGATGGGCTTTGGTGACTTATCCAGCGCGGCGCACATGCATCCGCCTCTCTCAACCGTACGCGTCGATGGCCTGCGCATCGGCCGGTCGATTGCCGAAGCATTGCTGGAGCGTTTTGCTGATCCATCTTTAGCGCGCACGCCGTTGCGTTTAGATACTGGCTTCGAAGTGATTGAGCGGAGCACCACTTAATTTTTTTTGGCTGTTGAATGATTGCGCAATCATTTTAGAATCAAAGGGGCTGTGTTTTTTCATGCCCTGTGATTTGGCTTCACGACTGAGTCACGGGCGCTATTTGATTCGTCAACGTGGAGACTCCAATGAACCAACAGCCCGCTATGACTTGCGCCGATGATGACCGTATTGCCTGGCTCCGTTTGCGCTCCGTGGCTTTGCCGCTGGCCAACCCGATCAGTGATGCCAAAGTTCTGACCGGCCGACAAAAGCCAATGACTGAAATTGCCATTCTGATTGCCGAAATTGAGACTCGTGACGGGCATCAAGGCATGGGCTTCAGCTACTCCAAGCGCGCCGGTGGGCCTGGCCAGTTTGCTCACGCCGTGGAAATCGCACCGAACCTGATCGGGGAGAATCCCAGCGATATCGCCAAGCTCTGGGACAAGCTGTGTTGGGCCGGTGCATCCGTGGGGCGTAGCGGTCTGGCAACTCAGGCCATTGGTGCATTTGATGTTGCGCTCTGGGACCTCAAAGCCCGCCGCTCGGGCCTGTCGCTGGCGCGCTTGCTTGGCGCTCAGCGGGACTCGGTGCGCTGCTACAACACTTCTGGCGGCTTTCTGCATACACCGCTGGAGCAGTTGCTGAAGAACACGGATATCTCCCGCGAGCAGGGCATTGGCGGAATCAAACTTAAAGTCGGCCAGCCTGATTCCGCGCTTGATTTGCACCGGGTCGCCTCAGTGCGTAAGCATCTTGGTGATTCCTTCCCGTTAATGGTTGATGCCAATCAGCAGTGGGACCGGCCGACGGCTCGGCGTATGTGTCGTCGTCTGGAGGACTTCCAGTTGGTGTGGATCGAGGAGCCGCTGGATTGCTACGACGCTGAGGGGCACGCCGATCTGGTGCGTCAGTTCGATACCCCAATCGCCACCGGTGAAATGCTCACCAGCCCTGCCGAGCACTGGGAGTTTATTCGTCAACGCGCTGCAGACTACCTGATGCCCGATGCGCCGCGTGTTGGCGGTATTACCCCGTACATACGGGTGCAGACATTGGCTGAGCAGGCGGGTATGACGCTGGCACCGCACTTCGCCATGGAGTTGCATGTGCATTTGGCTGCAACCCATACGCGCGAGCCTTGGGTTGAGCACTTCGAATGGCTGGAGCCGCTGTTCGAGGAGCGCCTGGAAACACGTGACGGTCGCATGCTGGTGCCGACTCGTCCGGGTCTGGGTTTGACGCTAAGCGGGCAAGTAGCAGGTTGGACTGTTCAGCAGGCCGAGGTCGGTCAGCGCCCTTGATCGGGTTCGTTGAGGACATGGCTTTCCAGCTTCGCGGCATTAAGCAGGGCTTGCCTGACCGCCGCGCAAGCTGGGTTGTCGTCGTCCTCGCGCCAGGCCAGATGCAGGGTGCTGTGCATGCCATCCGGTAATTCGATGGGGCGAAAGCACAGGTTATCCTGACGCAAACGTGAGGCGCCCAAGGGCACCAGCGCAAGCCCCATGCCCGAGTTGACCAGGGTCAGAATGGTCAGGGTTGAGCTGAGTTCCTGCACCACCTTAGGCTGAATACCGTGGGTGCGGATCAAGCCATTGATCAATTCATTGAACGGCTGCCAGGACGACAGGATAAACGGTTGGGCATCGAGGTCTTTGACTCGAATCAACGCTTGTCCGGCCAGTGGATGCTGGCGAGGCACGGCGAGCACGAACGGCTCCTGCAACAGGTTCACGCTGGTAATGCCTGGCTGTGTCACCGGCGTTCGTACAATAGCAAGATCAATGCGCCTTTCGCGCAACGCCTCGGTTTGCTCGAAGCTGGTCATCTCCTGCAGCTTTACCTCTATGTCCGGCAAACGTTCGCGTAAATCGTTGAGCGCCCGCGGTAGCAATCCATGAACCGCATTGGCGACGAAATTCAACGCCACCGAACCGATATCGCCAGCAGCAATTCTGCGTGCTCTTTGCGTGGCCTGTTCGGCTCGTTCAAGCAAACTGCTGGCCTCAATCAGGAAGGCGCGCCCCGCGGCTGTAAGGCTGACTGAACGGGTGCTGCGCTTGAACAAGCTGACGCCAAGCTGATGCTCCAACAGTCGGATCTGTCGACTCAACGGCGGCTGGGTCATGTTCAGTCGTTCGGCTGCTCGGCGGAAGTTGAGTTCCGTGGCAACCATGGTGAAGCAGCGAAGTTGGGCGAGTTCGAACATTGATTCAATTCAGGTATCAATGGAATGGTTAATTAGAATAGACGTTGTTAATCCATGCCGTCATTCTTCTTGTTGAGAATCCGCACAACGAGATGTCGCGATGCGCTTTGACATGTATGCACAAGACTCAATCGCCCGAGTTCGGCTGCGTTCATGCAACGTGTTTCAGGCTCTTGCCAAGTCTTGTATCCAGGATCAGCCAATAAAAAAGGCCAGCTACAGGAGCTGGCCTTTCGAGGTCACACGCCCATCAGGTGCGGATGATTTCGTTGATAACGCTTTTCTTCGGGCGAATGGCGCTGACCAACTGCCAGACCACAAACGCCAACGCCAATCCCAGGAACGTTGCCGAAATCGGATTGGTGAGGAAGGTGCCGAAGTTGCCATCGGACATCATCAAGCCACGGCGCAGATTGGTTTCCGCCATCGGGCCAAGAATGAAACCGATGATAAACGGCGCTGGTGGAATGCCCGCTTTGACGAAGGCATAGCCCAGCACGCCAAACAGCAGGATCGACCAAACGTCGAACAGACGGCTGCTAAGGCCGAATGCACCGACGACGCACAGCACCAGGATGATCGGCAGCAAGATGTGCTTGGGGATGTCCAGCAGCTTGATAAAGATGCGCAAGCCGTAGAATTCCATGAACAGCATCAGGAAGGTCGATACCAGCAAGGCGGCGAAGATGGTGTAAACCAGCGGGCCTTGAGTGATGAACAGCAGTGGACCGGGCTGGATGCCGTGAATCAAAAAGCCACCGAGCAAAATCGCAGTCACTGTGTCACCTGGAATGCCCAGGGTCATCAGGGGCAGCATGGCGCCGCCGATACCGGCATTGTTGGCGGTTTCACTGGCAACCACGCCGCCCATGTTGCCTTTACCGTAGCTGTCTGGATCTTTGGCGCGTTTCTTCGAAATGATGTAGGCCAACAGGTTCGAGGTGCCAGCGCCGATGCCCGGTAAAATCCCGACACCCAGGCCGATCAAGCCAGAGCGCGTGGCGTTGGGGATCTGCTCGCGGAACTCGCGCATCGAGAAGCCGAAGCCCTTGATGTTTTTCATGCTGACCGACGCAGCCTTGGCCTCTGTGGGCCGGCGTCCGCGCTCAGCCACCTTGATGATCTCGGCAACCGCAAACATACCGATCATTACCGTGAGCATGGCGAAGCCGCCATTGAGTTCGGCGAAATCGAAGGTGAAGCGGCGAATCGCTTCAACCGGGGCAATCCCCACGGTGGAAACGGCAAAGCCCAATGCACCGGCGAACAAACCCTTGACCATCGAGCCAGCGGAGAGCGTGGCAATCAAGGTCAGCGAGAACACGGCAATGGAGAAATATTCTTGCGGACCAAAGCGCAAGGCGACTTTAGCCAGCTGCGGGGCCAGGAACATCAGCGCGATGATGCTGAAGATGGTGCCCAGGAACGAGAAGACAATACCGACACCCAGCGCTTTGACGCCTTCGCCTTTCTCCATCATCGGACCGCCGTCGAACACCGTGGCGATAGAGGAGGGGGTTCCGGGGATCTTCAGCAAAATGGCTGAGATCAAGCCACCGGATGTGGCACCGATAAACAACGCCACCAGCAAGGACAAGCCAGCGTGCGGGCCCATGGTAAAAGTCAGTGGCAGGCACAGTGCAACAGCCATTGTTGCCGACAGCCCAGGCACTGCACCGAAGACGATACCTACGGCCACGCCGATGCACATCAGCAACATGATATGGATTGAAAAAACAGCACCGAAGCCTTGCTGCAATAAGTCGAGCATGGTCGATTCTCCTAGAAGCCAAACAGGCCGGATGGCAGCATCAGGTCGAAGGCCTCATGGAACAGCGTGTAAACCACTGCTGAGGTAATCAGCGCAATCAGCACGTAAACCACATGGTTGACCTTTTGGTTGACAGGGGTGAGCACGATGAACTGCAGGTACAGGTAAACCGTGGTCATGATCGGGAAACCGACTGTTTTCAACAGGGCGACGTAAGCGACGATCAAGGCCAGGGTTTTGACCACTGCTTTAAAGTCCGGTGCTTCGCCTGTAACCTCGTCAGCGGTGCTTGGCCCTTGCTCGGTTTGTGGCATTTTGCATGCCGCAAGCAGTTGCATTGCGCCCAAGATGCACAGCAGTGTTGCCAACAGATAAGGGGCGAAACTTGCGTCGATACCACTATGCTGAGGCAACTGTGCGGTCATCAGCATGTAGCCAATACCCACAGCCAGCATGCAGCCGGCAATTGCAAACTCTCTCTTCTTGTTTGTAGCCATCATAAACCTCTGGTGATGGTCGCTTGGCGCGGGCCGGTCAGCAGACCGGCCCGACCTTTACATCATTTGGACTGGCGCAGAGCGTCCTTGTACTGCATGAAGTCTTCGCGGGTCTTTTTCAGGGTTGCGATGGCTTCTTCAGTGTTGAAATAGGCGACTGGCTGTTTGAAGGATTTTTTCAGTTCTTCAGCATACTGAGGATTCTCAGTGATCTGCTTCATGATGTCGGCCATCTTTTTCACGATTGCCGGATCAGTACCTTTTGGAAAGGCAACTACATAAGGCTTGTCGATAGTGAAGTCGACGCCTTGCTCCTTGAAGGTCTTAACGTCGCCCAGCAGCGGGTTACGCTCGGCGTTTGGTTGGCCCAGTGCAACCATTTGGCCGCCTTTGATGTAGTCCTGTACCGAACCGTAGCTGATCGCGCCCAAGTCCATACGGCCGCCCAGCAAGGAAACCACTTTCTCGGACACAGTGCCTGCGTCGATCATTTTCAACTTCACACCCGCCAACTGCTCAAACATCAGGCCCTGGATGTGCGAGAAGCTGCCGATTTCAGTGCCGTAGGCGATGGTGTTTGGGTTGGCCTTGGCTTTTTCGATCAGGTCCTTGAGGCTTTTTACGCCTGCTTGTTCACTGGCAACGAAGATTGCGCCTTTATCTACGCCAGCGATGCAGGAGACATCAAAGGCGTCGTAGCTGTCTTTAGACAGGCCCGCGACTTCGTTGACGATCAACTGGCCGGTGTGGGTGAACAGGATGGTGTTGCCATCTGCCGCGGCGCCTTTGACCTGCTCGGCAGCCAGAGTGCCGCCGCCACCAGCGACGTTGGTCACGACCATGTTTTTGCCAGTAATTTCGCTGAAGTACTTGGCCATCATGCGGGCGTTGAAATCGGTATCACCGCCTGGGTTAGCGATTACCACCACTTGCACCGGACGTGTTGGCCAGCTGGCTGCGTCTGCTGCCAAAACACTTGTTGGGCTGCTTAAGACGCCCATGGCGATCATTGCAGACATTAGGGAGGCACGGATTGTTTTTTTCATTGGAATTCTCCGGGTGGTTGTAAATAGGCGCGCCTTAGCGGGTGCGACCTAAGCTTGGACGTTTCGGGTCGTACTGCCAGCCCGCTACGAGGTACTGCATGGCCATGGCATCGTCACGCGCGCCAGTGGCGACACGCTTATAGAGTTCATGGGCGCTGTTTATACGGTCCAGATCAGGTTCGATACCCAAGCCCGGACGTTGTGGAACCTGAACCTTGCCGCCGATGATCTGCAGCGGTTCGCGGGTCAGGCGTTCCTGGCCTTCCTGCCAGATCCAGTGAGTGTCGATAGCCGTGATGCGTCCAGGTACTGCGGCGGCAACATGGGTAAACATGGCCAGCGAGATATCGAAGTGGTTATTGGAATGCGAGCCCCAGGTCAGGCCGAATTCGGCACAGACCTGGCCGAGGCGTACAGCGCCTTGCATGGTCCAGAAGTGCGGGTCAGCCAACGGAATATCCACCGCTTCCAGGCGCAATGAGTGACCCATTTGGCGCCAGTCGGTGGCGATCATATTGGTCGCAGTGGCGATGCCGGTTGCGCGCTTGAATTCAGCCATGACTTCACGGCCTGAGTAACCATTCTCCGGGCCGCAAGGGTCTTCGGCATACGCCAGGAGATGGTTTTGGCCTTTGCACAGGGCAATGGCGTCATCCAGCGACCAGGCGCCATTCGGGTCAAGGGTGACGCGGGCCTGTGGGAAACGTGACTTGATCGCGGCGACTGCAGCCATTTCTTCGCTGCCGTGCATAACGCCACCTTTAAGTTTGAAGTCGCTAAAACCGTAACGGGCGGCAGCGGACTCAGCCTGATCAGCAATGGCTTGCGGGCTCATCGCAACACTGTGACGCGTCTTGTACCAATCAGCGCCCGTGCCTTTTACATAGGGCAGATCGGTTTGATTGCTGTCGCCGATATAAAACAGATAGGCCAGCATCGGCACACTGTCGCGTTGCTGGCCTGCGCCTAGCAATTCAGCGACTGGAACGTTGAGGTACTGGCCGAGCAAGTCGAGGAGGGCGGCTTCAACTGCGGTGATTACGTTATCCAGGCGCAGATTGATTTCGTGAGGCTGGCGCAGAACGGCGGCTTCAGCCTCCGATGTCACTTGGTGGGCAATGGTCTGTGGCCCGTCAGACTTGCCGGAAAGGGCGTGCTGCAGGCTGCGCAGTATACGGTTGTAGGCGCCGATTGGCTGACCTTCAACCAAGGGGCGAATACGTTCCAGCGCTTGGCGAATGCCTTCTCCGCCTGGCACTTCACCAATGCCCATGTTGCCTGCGTTGTCCTTGAGTAACACCAGATTGCGGGTGAAGTAGGGGGCGTGAGCACCGCAAAGATTGAGCAACATGCTGTCTTGGCCGGCGACCGGGATCACCTGCATGCTGGCTACGGTTGGGGTCTGGTGCATTCCTGGCTGGCTCATTACAGCGTATTCCATGGGCTGAAGAGCGCTTGGAATGAGGCGTTCAGGTGACCCCGTAATGAGGGTGTGTCCTGAGTATGCTTAGGAATCACAGGCATAGAAGGATTCTCGTATTTGTTTTTATTGATGTGGTTATGTGTTGTCGTACCACGTGGCAAATTTGTACCAATCACTGGCACAACTGTCAACGATGTTGTGTGCTGAAATGATGCAAGGTAGTACATGACTGCATTTTTTTGAGGCGGTAATGCCCATTCTAGATGGGTTTTTTCGATTATTTCCACGATGTTGGGCTTTGGTCTAATCAAAATAAGTATTCTTTTTTATAGTTGTACGATAACGTATCACTTGGCTAAGGCTGACAAACATACTCAACCGTCCAGGGTGTTCAAACAATGAATCCACAAGAACTGAAGTCCATCCTCTCTTCCGGTCTGCTGTCTTTCCCGGTGACCGACTTCGATGCTGCCGGTAATTTCCGTGCCGATACTTATGCCCGCCGTCTTGAATGGCTGTCGCCATACGGCGCCACTGCACTGTTTGCTGCTGGTGGTACTGGCGAGTTCTTCTCGCTGGCGCCAGATGAATATTCATCTGTGATCAAAACGGCGGTCGATAGTTG
>NZ_JBLXAP010000021.1:0-28106 GCF_048265905.1 Pseudomonas sp. | reverse complement strand
ATCCGAAAGAGCAGCGAGATACCCTGAAGCAGGCTAAGAAGGCTGAAACCGAGCATACTTTTCAGAACGTAGCGACGTCTTGGTATGAGCTCAAAAAAGACTCGGTTACACCAGCTTATGCTGAAGATATCTGGCGCTCACTGACACTGCACGTTTTCCCGGATTTGGGCACCACGCCGATCTCCACCATCAGCGCACCACAAGTCATAAATCTGCTTCGGCCACTCGAAACCAAAGGCAGTCTGGAAACCGTTAAACGGCTTTCACAGCGCCTCAACGAGATAATGACCTACGGGGTCAACTCGGGGCTGATTCACGCAAACCCACTAAGCGGGATTCGCTCGGTCTTTAAAAAACCGAAAAAGAAGAACATGGCAGCGCTTGCTCCCGATGAGCTGAAAGAGCTCATGGTAGCAATTGCCAATGCCAGCATAAAAAGGACCACTCGCTGTCTGATCGAATGGCAACTCAACACCATGACCCGCCCAGCAGAAGCTGCGACTACCCGCTGGGTCGACATCGATTTCGAAAAGCAGATCTGGACGATTCCTGCTGAGCGCATGAAAAAACGCCGCGCGCACATTATCCCGCTCAGTGAGCCAGCCCTGGCATTACTAGAAGCAATCAAACCCTATAGCGGGCACCGAGAATATGTATTCCCTGCAGACCGCAACCCTCGCACCCATTGCAACAGCCAGACCGCTAACATGGCGCTAAAACGTATGGGTTTCAAAGATCGTCTGGTAAGCCATGGCATGCGCTCAATGGCTAGTACTATCCTCAACGAACACGGCTGGGATCCAGAACTAATTGAAGTGGCGCTTGCCCACGTCGATAAGGACGAGGTTCGTAGCGCCTACAACCGAGCCGACTACATTGAGCGCAGACGGCCGATGATGGCTTGGTGGAGTGAGCACATTCAGGAAGCAGCCACAGGCAACCTATCGGTATCCGCTATCAAGGAAAATCGGGACAGAAAAATAGTCGCGATACGCTGAGCGGCCCCTCAAAAGCAGCCGGTGCAACAGACAAAACCGGCCATTGTGTACCTATGAACGCCGGAGCTATCCACTCCTCCCTCTACAGAAGCTGGCTGTGGATTCTTTTTCAGCTTTTGTGCTACCCTCATAATTGATCGGTGTGCACACAATAGAGAGCGGCTAACTCTTACCTAGCCTGCCGGTACTGGAGCTTCTGGTACGTCTGGATCAGTCTGAGAGTGACGCACCGATCAAGTTTTCCCTTTTCGTCTACCGGGTTCATAGACGGAATAGAACCACGTTTTGGTTCCTAAGATTCGAATCCGCCCCTTCGCCTCATGACCCTCGTCAGCCGAATCCTCAATCAGAGTTGTTTCTCGCTTGAGGATCACTATTACCTCTGAAGCTTCTCGCGCTGGCCATTTCACCATTGCCGAGACGCCCAAGTAGTCGTATTCCGCCCATGACCCATCCGGAAACTGGCGAGACTTCAAGCCTCGCCGAAGTTTGTGCCAGGTCTCGACTGTCTCAATGATGCGCGCAGCGGCTGGTAGTAAATCAAAACTCGCGAGGATTCGAGAGAGTGGGCGTTTCACGCGAGTAATGTGAGACCAGCCAGTCCGGTTGATTAGAATGCTGCCGAGTGTGGGGTGCGTAGCCCCAACGCTCTTCCATATTCGATAAAAATCCCAGGCGGCTGATTTGATAGGCTTGGAAAGCAAATTGAGACGACTTGGCAGGTTCCCCAGCTTCATCATGTCCACTTCCGCTAAGCCCAGCGCTCGATGTTGACCCGTAGCGAGTCGAGAAAAAGGGCGGATGCACTCAAGGCCTGATTGAAACCTGTTTTTTAGTTGCACGACCACCGTGCCCCTTTCTGTGTAGGAGTCGGTTCGTTTTAGATCGGCCCACCAAGCTTGGCTAACAAGTTTTCCAGGAGATGCCTCCTTCACATACAAGAGCGCAACGGGAAGTGGGGATTTATTCCAAAGTTCTCGCTTCGCCTCTAAATTGGGGATTTTAATTTCGAGAAAGCCTTCACCCGAACAGTGAACATAGCTAGCGCCGCTCTTGATCTGCACATGGATCAAGCCGCCTGTGAATTCGTGTTTCCATGAACGCCGATCCTTTGGGTTTACCTCGTTTACCCGCATGGTACGCAGGTACACCAGTCCATCCACACCGTCATCATCGACCTGTCCCATTTCTTGCCAGGACCAGCCCCATGCACGGCACACCGATTCAACATAGGCGGTACTTGCACCGGAAATTCGATTGGACTCTGATGTCACCTTTAATTCCTTTCCTACACAATCAGAGCGGCAATCTACCACACGCCACATTGAGTGCTGGCTACCGATACACGTCCACGCCGGGTCGACAGCGGCCAGTCACGAAGGGCGGAACAGACAATACAGGACCTCACGTCTCATGTCATGGCCTCAGTACTGATCGATTAGTAGGCTGTAAAAATCAGCTCGACTGCCAGATTTATTAAGCTTTATCGATCTACTTAACCTCACCATTTATCCACAAAAGAACCACGCAAGCAGTGCATTTTATCAGGCAGAACGTCATAACAAGCCATCCCTAGATAGGTCGCAGCCCGGGTTGTGCCCACATATAGAAAACGGTCGAACAGAGCTGCTTTCTGCTGCGCCAGTGTGTCAACACCAACAAAGAATACGGCCTCGAACTCCAACCCTTTGATGTGCTTGATGTCAAAAACCCGAACATCAGCCCCCTCTCCAAGCGCCTTACCTTCCTCGCAGGCTACCGCCTTGAGAGTTATGTCTTCTAGGTAGGTAGTTAATAGCTCTGCCATTGGCTTTACATCATTTTCATCATTCACCAGCACAGCGATGGTAGGCATTTGCTTTACCCTTTGCTCTACCTCAAAAATGCGCTCCGCAACCCACTGGGCTGCCGTACTGATATCCGTTGCATGCTCAAGTAAAACGGGGGGTACACCCTCATGGATTGAATGCTCGGGCAGCACACCCAAAGCGCTTTCATCCCCGCCCATCATTGTCAGCAGGGATGCGGCAAAGTCGTTCAATATCCGGCTTTGCCGATAAACGATATTTATTTTTTTCGCCTCAATCGCTGATGACACCCACTCAAGCTGATCAGACGAGCGTACTCCCGTCTGAGTGATTCGCTGATTGAAGTCGCCGCAGGCAAAAAATGACAACGCTTCCAGCGAGGTCAGGCTTTCCATGCAGGCCAATTGCAATGCCGAAAAGTCGGTAGCTTCATCAACCATGATCTGGTGCCTGAATAGGCTTGCCAGATTGCGCAGGCTTTCAAACCGGGGGGCATTCAGCTCTCTAGCAATAAAGGTTTGCCCCAAGAGTTTCCGGCCATTTCTGAGCATCAGTAGCACAACGGCATCCACTTCCGTATCGTTCAACTGAAGCTGGTTTACCGTAGCCTGCTTATAAAAATTGGTATTCCCGGATTCGGTTTTACGGAACAACCGATAACTGGTCGGCACATCAAACGCATAGCGCTTGCTCGCATTAACAAATCGACGCAATCCATTCTGAAAACTGATGCTCTGGCCAATTGTCTGAAGAACCGCATCGCTAGGTAGTCTGTCATTGAGCCAATCGCGGATTTTTGCAGCCACACCATTTTTGGGTAGGCTTCTTTTGAGGTATTTATATCGCGCCAATGCTTTAAGGCACTTCACATAAGCTGCAACAGCTTTTTTCAGCTCGGTAGAGGTGGCACTAGCAGCCTCCTCAGCCTCATCTGCATCAAACTCATCATCATCCTCACTCAGCTCATCATCATCCTGCTGAACCGTAGCTAAAAATTTTGCGAGCTGTGCAAACACGTCCTTGTCATGGTTGAAAATGCGGTTGCGCTCTTTCGTAAGCAGTTCATCCGTGCTGGCTTTCGCTGCATCCAGGCTGGATTTGATACTTGGCTCCAGCGCATTCAAGTCACGATAGCAATCTGCAAGCTGGCGGTGCGAAAGATCCACAACCCATCTCGTCAGGGTCGTAGCCAATGGGTGATTGTCATCAGATGCAACAACAATATCAGCTCCTTGCTTAAATTGAGCCTGTAACCGCTGCACATGAAACTGCCGGAATGCTTCATACCACGCCCGCGGATCTTTCAGTACCGCAGCGGCCAGATTATCCATACTGGCCTTTAGAGTGAATTTGCCACCATTAGGGGTTTTCAGAATACCTAGGCTATTGCGCGCCAAATCATGCCGGTGCGCATCCCAGGTTTTGATGTGCTCATTAGATGCCGGAACCTGCTCTCGACTGAAAGCCTCCTTTAAATAATGTTTAAGCAACTCTGAGGGAGTGAACATCAACCAGTTGCTTTCAAACGGCAGACCTTGAACGTTTGCTTCAGCAAGCTTGAACTCAACTTCATCCAAGTTGGCTTTATTTAATTTCTGACCTAGTCGTTTGATCAGCGTGGTGGTTTTACCAGTACCGGGCGGTCCGAGAATGATTAATTGGCTATCAAGTGGTAACCGGAAAATATCGTCCTGAAACTTGTCCAGGATGGGTTGATCACGCAGCCCTATGGCCGTTCGGTTCTGATGGGTGATGCCCGGGACAACGCCACTGGTGGCAGCATCCTGCTCCAGCAGTCGATCAAGCTCATCACCAGCATCTGCGCCTTCAAGCGCCAGCAGCGCACGCAGGGATTCAACACTAAATACGCCCAAACTTTCATGGCGATATTCATTACCCCGGGAGTCCCATTCGCCCTCAACCTTGCAGGTATGGAAGCTTGTTTTCTCTACCAGATAGAAGCGCTTCGACACGCCTCGAATAATTATCTCACCCTCGTCACCGACCGGCAGCGCAGCCATTCGGCCAATGGGAGACGCATAACTGGCAAGTTGAGTATCACCTGCCAGTGGAAGGCTGGCTTGGCGAGAGATAAAGAAAATCTTCTGCTCGCCGTTCTCATCTTCCAGCAAAAGACGAGCAATGGCCGGCTCATCAATCAAAGCGCGCCAGCCGTCTTGATTACTTTTACTGATGGTTTGCAAATTTTGAATAGCCTTGCCACCTGTGAGGCTGTTGCTTACAGCGAAGCTATCCTCGCTGGCCGTTGCCGGTGCTTTCAATTTTTCCTCGGCCTTATCGGCAATCTGTGCAAACGCACACAAGGATTCGCTGGCTAAGGGCTCTAGATTAGGCAGACTCATGGTTCGGCTCTCCGTATTAATTAGCAAGATTAATGCTCCGACTGTCCAAGCTGATCGATGCCTATATCTCTGCCGCATTGGCCAAAGAGCTCTGCATCTGCCTCAGGTATAATTCTGCCGAACACACAGACAAGATTCCGATGAAACTACTCAACACCTACGACGATCACGACGAAGCCGAGGAAGCAGCCGAGAAGCTGACTGGCGACAAGCGCTTGGCCAGCGAACGCGACGCCACCGTGGTCATATACAACCTGTTCGGCATTCCCAGCTGGGGCAATTTTCACCGTCTTGGCATGTACAACCTGGGCGAGCTGAAGAGCCTGCTGGAACGACGAGCGACCTGGCAGCTAAACGATCAGGCACGGCACACAGAGATTCTCGCCTCACTGACTACTGTGTCGAAGAACTTCGGAATCGAGGTGCCGGGCCATTGGCTGTAACTTCGCATTAGACTTTCTCCCGCAAAGCGACGAGCTGATTACTCGGTCCTTCCGATCGGATGCTGAGGTTCGAACTGTTCGATACCACGTAAGCTAGGGGTCGCGTCAAGCTGAACGGGAATAGTACAGGCAGCGATTGCAAGCTGGTCACCGAAACTGGCCTGCCAGCGTAGCGAACAGCCGCTTCGATTAGCCACGCAGTGAGCTCGTCGTCCTCAACTAAAATGGCGTCTCGCTTGATTACTCGTTTAGCGGTCTCATCTCGCGTTAAGGCTTGCCAGCTTGCCTGAGATTGCAGCACTCTGCTTACAGCCCTCTCTATCCCAGTACGGTCACCATACTGCTCTGCCATCCGACGCTGAAGTTCCTTAATCGAGCAATCACCTTGCAAAGATAGAAGACGACCGGTTGTTTCAGCAGTCTTCCCGAAGAATGGGTAGCTGGCTATCGATGCTCCCCAAGCGAGAGGAAGGACACTGACTTCACCCCATTTTTTGTAGATCGCGATACCCCGATCAATGAAATCATTCAGATGTTCGAAGGGCTTGGTACTCAAGCGCTTGAGAATATCTAATGTTTTCCTCTGTGATTCAGAGCCCGGTAGCATCGTAGCAACCTGAGCCCTTACGACCTCGATAGAGCTTTGAGTCGTGGCGGCATCAAAGGCGCCTCGACACCACACGATGTCTACAAATCGATCAAAGCCGATAAGTGGCACCTTGGTTGTCATGCCACATCTCCTGAATAAATAACTTTCACAAAGGGCACGATCAACTCTTCGACCGATACCCCGCCGTGAACCACGACCTGCTCCCCTTCTTGTACGAAGGCGGTTCGTCCGCCTGCGAATAGGGGCATGAAGTTTGTTGGTAGTCCAGCGATGTCCAACTTGACCGTGGTCGGATAGGCCTTAGCGGAGTCGGCCAGCAAAGGCTCGCTGCGATAGACCCGCACGCGTTCGCCACGCGTCTCTGCAATCACGCCCTGGTTGGGTCTGCCGACACCGGTTGACTCGACATTGCCGTGGTCTGCGGTGAGGTAAATGTGGTAGTCCTTGTCCAGCAGCAGCGAGAACAGTCGATCGACAAAGCCAGTCGCAAGCCAGTTTCCAATCCACATGGCCACGTCTTTTTTCGATCGTTCCTTGTGGAGCCGGTCATCCACCTCGTCGATCACCAGACCGACCACTTTCGGACACCGGTCAATCAGATCCGCTTCCAGTGCGTCGAGTTGATTGATCTGGCGCAGCGCGCGGCGGTACATCACTTCATTGGGGTTGACGCCCTCGTTCTGCCAGAACGTCTTCCACAAGGATTCCTCCTTGTCCGTCCGATCGATGGAATCGTCGAATTCACGCGGCTTCAGGCCGGAGAACAACGCTTGTCGTGACACCGATGTCACAGTGGGCAGCCACGCGAACGCGGCTCCCTCGTCGAACTCGAACCGTTTTTTTGAAGCGACCAGGCTCTCTCGGATCTGCACCCACTGATCGAATGCCAATCCATCAAACACCAGCAAGGCCACTCTGGTTTCTCCTGCGGACCGCCGATGGCGTAAGAAGCGTGGAACGTGATGCACCATCACTGGCCCCTTGGTGACCGGCTGCAGGATCAGGTCAGCGTAATGCTTAGCCGCGACCCAAGCCTGCAGCTGCTCGTCTGACTGCGCCTGCAGAGTCTTGATGCGATCGCGAATGGCCGGAAGATGCTCACTGCCATCCGTTCCAGACAGACCGTGTGTGCGAGCCAGAATCTCCCCGTAGCGCTTGGCGAACTCACTCCAGTCCTTGTGTGAAGATGCCGCTGTAGGCGTTGCCTCGATCAGTCCATTGATGCCTTTAAGCACCAGAACCTGCAATGCAGCGGGGTCCTGGACGATTCCGGCCTTGATCCAACTCGGTATGCCTGTCGGAACGCTGTGCACCGCCAACGGATGCAAGCTGCCATCGAGGAACATGGAGTCGACCAACACCTGCACATCGGAGTGATCGAAGGGGATCTCGATCTTAGCGACGCCATCTTTTGCCAAATAAGCTGGTGGCGGCGGTTCCCCTGTGCGTGTGCCATCTAGCCCCAAACTCGACAGGTAGTGATACCACGCATCCTGAACTACCCGTAGCAGCGCACTCTTGGAAGACAACCACGTAGCGACAGATTGATCCGCGAACAACCCCTTGCCTTGGATGATGCCCGCCGCATGTTGCGCAAACAGCAGAGGCAAGGAACGGTTGGCGAAATGCATCCGCAGCAGCTCACGCCAGAAGTCCACCGGGTTGCGAATGGATCGCGGCGTCAGTTGATAGACGTGCTCAAGGATGAAGTCTTTGGACTCGTGATCACCACGTGCCGACTGCAACTCGGTCTGATGGGCATGAAACAACCCAGCAAAATGTTCCGATTCGAGCTGCTGCACCGTGTTGTACGCCAGCCTGGGGAAAAGCTCAGCAAGACTTAGCCGAACTACACGCCCGTGGTGAACAAGATCCCACGGCAATTCATTCGCATCAGCACTGCGCAGATGCAGCACCAACGAGGGCGCAGGCCCTTGTTCACCCCGATCCCATGCGGCGCGGTAACGCTCCTCGAACTCCGCCCGGAAGGCAAACGGGTCTTCGTACAGCATCACCTCGAAACCCCGGCCACGCAGCTCAGACAACAGCTTCCCGTCGAGCAGCACGTCGTCGGGGTCGCAGGCCACCCACAGCCGATTGAGGTCGGCCGTGAAGTGGCTGAGAATGCATTCTGACCACTGGCTCATGCCACACACTCTTTCTTCATATTCGCTCCGGGCATCACATCGCCGGAGACACGCACCATCATCACGGCATTCAAATTCGGCACGCTAGCTTCCATGTCATTCAGAGCAGCCATACGTGCGTCGTGTTCCTGCTGCAGTCGCTTGCGCCGATGCTCGCGCACGGCTGGCAAGCCGATTCGCCCGATCGCCTGACTTCGTGCTTCGAATGCATACACCGCGCGCTCGCGCTCCTCCTTCAGTCGGGCACGGTGTTCATTCACCAACTCGGTAAAGATCAGCTCGCCCTGAGTGCTGGCGCCCGCATGCGATGCCTCAAACCACTTCACCGACTCCTCGGTGCCTGTCACAGCGTGCACGTCTACGGTCTCGGTCAGCAGCAGGTCCCACACACGCTTGGCCGTGGGCACGAAGGGACGGCCTTCCTCGTTGACGAACACCGGCAAGAAGCGCTTCCGGCTTAAGCCTTCCGCTGCCAGGCTGATCTCCCACAGGGACCAGATGCCGCGCACCGAATCGGGCAAACCCGTCACTCGGATCACCGGCAGCAGCTGGCCGGCAACAAAGCGTGGCAGTTCGCTGATGATGGCGCGGGCGCGCGGGTCCTCCATCGTCACCCACTCCAATTCCGGGTTCTCGTCCGCCGTGCGGGAGTCGAAACACGCCTGCGCCGACTCGCTGCCATCCGCCCAATTCACTCGCCAGGCACTACCAGCTTTGGTGGCTGAACCACCGCGTGCGGCCAACCCATTAGTGATGGCGCGTTCCAGCCAGAACTGGGCCGGATGATCACGCCATTTACGGGCGTCGTCCGCGTCTAGATCGTGCTCCGTTGTGAGCAGATCGCTATTCTTCTTCGACTCTGCCAGCGTGGATCGCAGTTGCGAAACCACGGCGTCGCATTCCTGCTCGATCGCATCCGGGTTCTGCAGGCCGTGCAAGAACAACTCGTCGAAGATCGGATCGGCCTCGACCGAGTCCATAACATCGGCCGCCTTGTCGACGCCAAACTCCTGCGCGATGATCTCGAGCTTTGCCTCCAGCACCTGACGCACACGGTGTTCGACCGTATCTTCCAGTACGAAGTTGATGGCGCGCACCACATGGTGCTGACCGATACGGTCGACGCGGCCAATGCGCTGTTCAATCCGCATCGGGTTCCACGGCATATCGAAGTTGACGATGACGTGGCAGAACTGCAGGTTCAGACCTTCGCCGCCGGCATCTGTTGAAATCAGCACGCGCACATCCTTCGAGAACACCTGCTGAGCGCGAGTCCGCGCTTCCAGATTCATGCTGCCGTTGAGCGTCGCCACCGAGAAACCACGACTCGAAAGAAAATCGGCCAGCATCGCTTGGGTGGGCACGAACTCGGTGAAGATCAGCACCTTCAGCGCCAGGTCGCCTTCTTCCTGCTGCAGCTTGTAAACGAGCTCCAGCAGCGCCTCGGCCTTAGCATCGGTGCCCGCCGCTTCGGTTTCGCGCGCCAGTTCCAGTAGCATCTCGACTTCGGACTTCTCCAGCTCCCAGCCACTAGATTGCATGGCCAGATCCACCTGAGATTGCCCATCGAGATCCGCCCACTCGTCCTGGCTGGTGCTCTCGAATAGGTTCGCTTGGGGCTGTGCTACATCGAGTAGGGCCTGCCGCCTCTCCAGCGTGGTGCGGATGGCTGCGGTACTCGACGTCACCAATCGCTGCATCAAGATCATCAAGAAACCGATATGACGCTGCTGAGCGGCCATCGCCTGGTTGTAGCCATGGCGCACGTACTCGGTCACCGCCTCGTATAGGCGCTGCTGCGGGCCATGCCGTGCCTGCCAGGCCACCACCTGCAGCCGCGTGACGCGCGGCTTAAACAACGGCTGGCCCTCGGCGTTGATCGACAGCCGCTTTTCAGTCCGGATCACGAAAGGCCGTACCCGGTCGCGGCTGACGCTGCTTTCGTCCGGAAATGCTTCCCGGTCCAACAACTGCATTAAGCGCATAAACTGGTCAGTTTTGCCCTGGTGTGGCGTGGCCGACAGCAGCAAGAGATAGGGCGCGGCCTCTGCCAAGGCAGCGCCCAGCTTGTAGCGGGCCACCTGTTCGGTGCTACCGCCCATGCGGTGGGCCTCATCGATAATGACCAAATCCCACGATGCTGAAATCAAATCCTCGAAACGCTCGCGATTGTAGGTTTGCAGTTGCTCCAAGCTCCAACCGCGACGACTCTCCATGGGTTTGACCGAGTCAAGCGAACAGATCACCTGGTCGTGCATGCGCCATAGGTTCTCTTCTTCGCCGACGCCATCGTTGCGCCACTGACGAAAGGCAGCCAACTCGGACGGCTCGATAAACTGGAACTTCTCACCGAAGTGCAGGCGCATTTCGGCCTGCCATTGGCGCACCAGCCCCTTGGGCGCCACCACAAGGATGCGCTTCACCCGACCACGCAGCTTCAGCTCGCGCAATACCAGTCCCGCCTCTATGGTCTTGCCAAGGCCGACTTCATCGGCCAGCAGGTAGCGGATGCGATCACGGCTGACCGCGCGGTTCAGCGCGTAGAGCTGGTGCGGCAGCGGCACAACGCTAGATTGGATCGGCGCCAGTAGCAGGTTGTCCTCCAGCGCATCCAGCAGCTTGGCCGCCGCCGTTGCGTGCAGGACCTGCTCCACATTCGGACGCACGCTTCCCAGCGGTGCCAGATCCACGGCCTTTGCACGCACCACCGCTTCCTTAACCGGCAGCCAGACGCGGTACGCAACCTCACCCCACACGTCCTGACGCTCGATCACTCGGCAAGGGGATGCCTGCCGTGTGAACCAGCACCAGTCGCCGACGGTGAAGTTATGCCCGGATTGAGTCATTCGCCGATCTCTTCGCGCATTGCTCTACCTTGATCAGTCAGCCGATAGCGCTGTTTACTGCTGCTGGGCTTGTCCGGAATGGTCATTGCAACTAGCTCCAATGCCAGTAATGGCAACAGCACCACCTCACGAAACTTACTTCGATTGCTACGCCCAACCCACTGCATCAAGGTGGCGATATCGTGCTCTTCGGCCATTTGCGCTAGCACAATGCGTTGCTCTGCACTGAGCTCACACTTGGTCCCGACTTGATCCCGACCTGGTCCCGACTTAGTCCCGGCTTGGTCTATCGGTTGTGCTTCCACCTCACGAGCAAAGCGCTGCCGAATCGTCTCTCGCACCTGAAACTGCGTGTCGCTGAGTTGATCAAACAGTTGCTGGCGCACTAGATGGTCGGCTACCAACCGGGCTTGCTGGGTGGTTCTGATTCCGAGGCTGCGGATAGCAGTGAGGGTCAAGGGCTCGCCCTCCGGCAGCGACAGTGCCAGGGCTAACGCATCTGCCTGTTCAGGCGTCAAGTTGGTACCCAGGGTTTGACGGAAGCGGAGCATGCCATCGGTGACCAACGGCTTGTTGATCAGCACCAATTCAAATGCCTTACGTGCCTTGTCGTTCTTCAACTGCGGTGGAGTGCGCCCTAATTCATGCCAGTTGCGGAAGATAGCACGAATACCGGTACCTGCCTGGTCCGACAGGCCAATACGGCGAAACGCCTTTACGATGGCAGGGTTGCGTACTTCCTTTTCGGTGGGATCCAGCAGCTCTGCTTCCGTGGCGAAGGCATCACCCGGGTTCCAGAACACCGTGCGATCGGTGAACAATTTGATAGACGCCTTGCGACCGTGGTCGCCGTAGTCCTGGTGGACCAACAGGTTAATGGCGGCCTCACGAAAGGCCACGTAATCCGGCGGATCATCATTGCGGCGGAGCGTGGCCGGATCGAGTGAGAACGGATGCTCAGCAATACGCATATAGCGCGCCACCAGCCCCTGCCAAGTCTGAAAAATATTTTCTTCAAATACGTAACGGTCATGCCAGCGCTCGTCTGCAGACCATTGCTCAAATGGCCTATCAATGCGCTGATAATCCAGTACTGGCCGGGGCAGAACCTGGCGCACATATCGGGCGATGCCAAACAACAAGATCCCCGCGCGGGTCGGTAAAACCTGGCCATCCCGCTCAATGAGAAAATTCCAGTTCAGCAAGAACTCGATCGGATCGGTAATCTCGATATGCTCGGGGTTGCGCCTTGCAAACTGAGCCTGATACCACTTGACCGTTATCTCATCAAAGCACTGATCCACCGGAATGTCGGTCAGGGCGATACCGTCGTAACGATCCTGCGCCGCATCGCGCAAAAATCGCTCCAGTTCACTTTGGGTAAATTGTTCGTCACCCGCGCCGCGCCGAAGGTAACTCTGGCGCGGATCGCCCTTGAGGTAGGCCGGTTTCTCCGAGCGTGATGACTCCGGCACGTGGAAGGCAAACACATGCTTGCCATCGATCTCAAAGCGGTGTGCTTCCACCGCGATCACTCGGTTGAGCTTCTGCCCTCCACGCAATACCGATAAAAATTCGTTCTGGACCTTGTCTGGCTCCTCGACACCGGTTACTTCCAACTGACCATTAACTTCGCTGACACCAAATACCAACCAGCCACCCGCCGTATTGGCAAAGGCCGACACGGTTTTGTATGCATCCTCCGGCACGCCGCGCTGAGCGCGTTTGCACTCAAAGTCATTCCATTCGATGCCATTTAACCGTGCCAGCAGTTCGTCCTGAGTCATACTTTCGCTCCTATCCAGCGCATCAGACCGCGTCTTCGGTACGGGTCAGCGCGAGGTCATAGAGGGTGAGCAGCTTCTCGTCCTCTTGAAGCGCCGCGTCGGGCACTTTGGCTGCGATGTCGATGATTGTTTGGTAGTCCTTGCTGCCCCATGCTGCTCTGAAGCCAGCACGTAAAGCTTCTAGGCGGAACTCCTTCAGTCGACGACCCATGAACGCTCGGTAGTGGTCAAACTCTTTGAGCAGCACCTTCTCGCGCTTTTTCTCCAAGTCTTGTGCCTTATTCGGATCGGGGACGTACCAACGGTCCTTCGCCTTGGCTACAAGAGCTGGACTATCTTTCTCCAAACCGCGCAGATCTTTGTGGTTGGTCGAGAGATAGCTGTGGATCTGGCTCGGTACCTCACCAGTACCGTCGTACTGAATGAAGTTATCTTCAAGCAAGGCGGTAAGTTCAGGTTTCGATTCGTGCTTCTTCCAGCCAGCACCAAGTTGAGCAATGAAGTCCGTATGGACCTCCTGATAGGTTGATGGGCGGCGTTTCAAGAAATCGGTCAACCAATCAATCGCGCTACGCTCATCAGAAACGAACATCTCCATCTGTGGAGCAACGGCAACCTGCATACGCTTCTTGTCATACTCGGCCACTTGATCTGACAGAAAAACCATTCCGTCACGCTCTATAAATCTTTGAGCCAGGCCAGCCTGAAACTCATGTGTAGACATTGGTACAGGCACGTTGTGCCGGACAAACCAAGCCACCATGCGATCGAAAATTATCCGAGGATCTCGCTCGACAATAAATTCCAGCTCGCCGCCTTTGACTTTTATTCGAGGTAGATAACCAAGGTGGGTTCGAACGAAATCCCATACAGAATCCTCCGTACCACCCGTTCTAACAAATCGGTCCTCTAGCCCCCCGTTCGGCTTGTACGCCGAAATTACCAAATCCTGCTTTACTGCCGTTGTTGTCGTTACTGCTTTGAAGCTTCCCTGCTTTTTATCAAGCGCCGAAACATTTGCGACGACGAAGCCAGCCTCTTGGATAGCAGTCTGAATTGCGTTCCACACACTCGCCTGAGTGTTGGAGAACTCAACGGTTATCCACCGACCCAGCTTCAAAACACGATGCATTTCCTTGAAGGTTTCCGCCATAAGCATTCGATACTTATCAATCGACTTCCCTTGCGTCTTGCTCTCAACAGCTTCGCAGTCAACTTTCGTGGAAACTGCCAGCCAACACTCCCAAAGATGATTGAGATCCGAATACTGAATATTTGCTCCGAAAGGCGGATCAACGAATATGTAATCGACAGAGTTTGAAGGCAAAGACAGCTTGCTAGCCGAACCAGTAGTAGTGAATGCGCCACCCACCAGCGGATGCGAGGCCTTAAGACGAGCCTGTTTGACGATATGCTCCTTCAACAGCTTTGTGACTGGTATTTCTTTAATTAGGGATGGGATGTATAGGGTACCGCTCATCGGCCCCCCCCCTGCACCAAAACTCCCACCTTGAGAACGAAAACGATAGAGCTTAGAAGCGACCAGAGCTGTGGATGTCAGATTGACAGCTCGGAAAATTTTCCCATGACTTTGGCGAAAGACAGCGAGCCCAAGAAGGTTCCGGCGAGTGAAGAACTGATGGGTGTGAGTTATTCCAGCTTCATCGTTTCTACGCGCTTCATCACCCTTTGGCATTCGTGAAGCTGGGATCCAGACATTGGGATCGATCCCATCAATCTTCTTCAATAGAGCAAAGTCAAACTGATCAGGTGACTTCCCGTATTTGCTACGGCCAACCTTATAGCTGATGTGGACAGGAACCTGCTTGGCCTGTTTTACAGACTGATTAAGCAGTTGGTCATACTTCGTTTCCCACGCGCGGTCTAATGAACGCTTTGCAGTCGATGCCCCACAGTGCGGGCAACTGAACGGCTCGGACACCTGACCTGATTCTTTTTCGACAGCCGCATCCCAGAACACAATCTCGCCGACACAACCTCGACAAATGAAAACATCAGACCAGACCACATAGTTAATCCTCCCGACTGGCGCTTTCAGCGTAGATATTGAGCCACCCTCTTTATCCAGATCCGCTATGGCATCATTGATATCTTTCTCAGAGGGCTTGTGCAACGTCTGAAACATCCATCCAATGCTTTTTTCGACTGAATTAAGCGCGGCGGTTGCCTCAACCTCGAACGATGATGCATCAATAGGGCTGTTGTAGTTGTAAGCAATGAATGTGGCTGCAGGGGATAGATCATTTAAGACAGGGCGGCGCATCCCCACCATAGAGAAGGGCACCCAGGAATCTTTGCCTTCGATTGTTTCGAGAGAACTGATTGTTCCGTCAGCATCTACTCGATAGCCTAATGACTGCACTTCTGATTTGTCGGCGCAGAGCTGCGAGGCAATACCCGTCATGCCTGTGCCGCAGAAGCTATCTAGGACGACATCTCCCGGATTGGTGTAATGCAGCAGATATCGCATGACCGCCTTGTGCGGCACTTTCGTGTGGTAGCTATGTGCAAGATAAACAGGGTCATTTTTCCCCTCGCTCACATCCGCGACGAAGGGCTCTTTACTGTAAGGCGATGAGGCGTCGTATAACTTTCCGTACTGACCCACGAAATCCTCCAAAAAAGGATTCGGGCAAGCCGTGTAGTACGGTGGATCAGATAAAGTTAGGATGTCTTCGTCCGATCCGACAGGAAAACCTTCAATCCTCCGGAACGTAGGGTCTTTGAGCTTCTCGGCAAGCAATTTCAAGTAGTGCTCGCGTCGAGCCTCATCACTCGGGAATGTTTGCCCGAGACATTCAACGGGACCGGACTTAGCCGCGTGGTTCTGGAAAAGATCACTCATACTTTTTCCTTTTTTAATTCCCGTTAACTGCAAGCCGCTGTTGCAGTGCAGGATATGCGTAGATGCTTGTGGCATCCCGACTGGCGGCAACTCGAGCATTAACAAAGGCCTGCCAATGTGGATGGGACGTAGTCAGAAGACTCCGTGTAGTGTCGAATACAGTCTCAAGGATCACAGGTGTTCCGCTTGCTCCCCATATTTGGCCATTCCCCTGCACAGCCTCAAGCATTGAACGCAAATCATCCGCACTCATCAAAGGAGCGAGCGGAATCATCAATGCACGTCCCAGCTGCTCAGCTGTTCGCCAACTACTGGAATTGCCATAAATGTGGATGGCCTGAGTAATAAACTCGCGCTTTGGTAACTGAGAGATGATCCCGATTTGAACGTCTTGCTCGAAAGAGTCGAATCGCGCGAGCAGAACGCTGGCTAGTTCAGGGATGCAAAACACATCGAAGGCAGAGTGTGTTTTGAGAGTGTCAGCATCGACAACCCCAAGTAACTGTCGAAATCGAATGCGGGTCGGCTCCGACAGCCACTCCCACACGCGGGCATCACACTCTACAAAGGCACTTATGCTGAGGAGCAACGTGTCTGGAATAGCATCGAACTTGCGGGAGACATGATTATTTGCCGTGCTGTCGTAGATCGCCGTTTTTGCATTGGCAATCTCCCGCAGCGTTCGGGCAATCTGATGTCGTTGTCCGATGTAGTTGGCGGACTCGCTGCCGAAAGGCGCGCTCAGCAACGACTTGATTAGATTGACGACCATCACGTCCTTCGCGCGGTCGAGATACTTCGTGCGAACGAACGTACCGATGCTATCGCCATCCACGGGGAAAGAGGGGCTCAGCAGATCGGCATGAAAACGCTCAATCGCGCTCTTGCCTTGCAGTGGCGCATTGATCAACAGATGCTTTAGCGCATGAGTGATGTGGGTACGCACCAGTTCCGGTGTTGGTTGAAATAAGGCGTCGTCAGCGGCGAATGCCGGATGCGCGCACAAATGTCGATCCTTCTGCAGCCGATGTAAATCCTCAAACTCGTGTGGGGCGAAGATTTGAAGTTTTTCATTTGCCGTGGTCAGCACTACACACTCTATAGCCTGCATTTTCTTCACGTCGTGGTTCTGTATCGCTTGCTCGATGTCCTGTACGTATGCGATTGCTGCGGCATCGCCATGCGCAGCCAGTTCCTTGGCCTTGGCAATGATGTCGTAATCAACAGCGATCCAGGTGGAGACAATGGCGGATCGAAATGCTCCGCCGCGATAGGCCGAGATGGCTTCGATGATCAACCGTTTCGACTCTGGGTCGCGTACAGCAAGCGCCAACGAATCAATGTCCGTCAGGCCTTGAGCCACGAAGGTGCTCATAGCGACTCCACCTTCGAGCCAGCAGTCTGTTGTTCGGCGTATTTCTTCATGCCATCGCGCAGAATCTCAAGAAACGTGTGATTCCGGCATTCCGCATCCGCTACGATCGCATCAAAAGACACTACAAATGTTGGCGTGGGAATGATTCGTCCATCAGGGTGTGGGGTTTCGAACTCCTGATAGAAGACTTTGCCCTTCGAGAAAAAAGGCGTCCATTTGAATTGCCGCAACCGAAAGGCAGTCGCTTCATTGATATCCATGATTGCGTAGTACCAAACCCGTTGAATATTCGGGCAGTGCGCCACCAGCTTTCCGGCTCTATCGAGTAGTTGGTTGACTGCATAAAAATTATCTTTTTCTTCGTCAGTCTTCTTTTTTATTTCAACCACCACTACATCGACCGGCGCTGCGTCACTCGGATCGCCCGAGAAGATCATGGCAATATCCGGCCTGCCGGTATCGCCCACACTTCCATCATCCAGGCGTATGGCGTTGATCACGGCGTCCATACTCTTCTCGCTCAGAATCGTGCGAAACACCATGAATTTGTCGTCCAGCAACCAGGCATTGTTCTGGTAAATCTCGGAAGACATTGTGTTTTGGGAGAATTCTTTGAACCGTGGAACGATCAGGTTATGTATTTCGGCCTCAGCGTTATCGGCCGTCATTTCTTTCATCTTGCCGATGATCTTGTCGCGATACAGGATGTACTCTGTCAAAGTTCGAGAAGACAGTTCCAGCGATTTTTCATACGCAGCTTCGCTCAACTTTTCACACTGAAGAATTTCTTTTTGAACCCGAAAGAATCGCTGTTGAGCGATTGCCAAAGCATCGTCCCGGTCAATAAGGCCGACGGTATCGCTCTCGAAAAACCCGAGCAAATGCGGAAACTGTTCTTCGAATTTTTCTTTTATTTTTTCGTTTCTTTCAGTGATCTGCGGGATTTTTTCTGCCAGAACTTTGCCAAGCTCACGGCGCAGCACACGAAAAAGACGCGTTTCCTGAATGCCCTCTGGCAACACCAGCTTCTGCCGCGAACTATCGGCATTGGAGTGAAAGATTTCCGACTCGAATAGAAATACACATAGGTAGCCCGTCGGAAATGATGCCGGAGGTATCAGGTTGGCCGGAATCGTTCGTCCATCGATACTGAACGCGGTAAGCGAACTGCCTCTCCCCGCTACCGCTTCGATGTGGTAGTACATATCAATAGCTGAAATCGCGTCCAAGGAGTCATCTTGGATTGTGATTTTTGTCATCGAAGGCAAGTCATCGGGGGTAATGACTGTTTCGTGAGGGAAAAACTCTTTCTGTGCGTTGCTTTCGTTGGTCTTCAGATTGATAGAAATCTTGAATGCCATGCCGTCGCGCTTGCGCGCATCCAGCGTCGGCAAGAACTGCTCGATCATGAGTGGCTTTAGCGCATCCGGTTTCAGATCGTCATAAGACTTGACGCGATCTTTGGCAAAACCATTGAACACCAATGCCGTCTTGGCCGGCTGTTGATCTGTCAGGGCTTCGAGTGGCGCGTTGCCATCGAAACCATCTTTGAAGATAAAGTTTCTGCGCCATTTATCGCCAGTGCTGGTGACCTCGACCCGACTGAAGTAATTGAGAAATACCAGACGACCGATGCCTTTATGGAACTTATCCCTAGGCCTCAGCAGCTTCCTGAAACGCTCAAAATTTTCCTCTGTGAATCCATCTCCATTGTCTGAAACTGTGATTTGCAGTGTGTCCGGCTTGTCGAACGCCTGTACATCAATATCAATGGATATCTCGGTCGCACCCGCATCCAGCGCATTGGCAAGGGCTTCGAAATAAACCAGTGTCAATGACGGATTGGGGAAAAACAGCCTGATCGCCCCAGAGGTTTCAATGTCCATAATTACACCGCCACCGTCTTATATAGATGAAAGATAAATCAGTGCGTCTCTAGTCATGGCATCACTCGATCACGAAGCGCAGTTTGGTAACATCCTTGCCCTTGCAACGCTCGTTCATAAAAGTATCGAAGCGTTTACGCAGGTCATCCGGTGTGGCTGGTGAGCCGCCCTGTAGCAGCGCCTGCTTGATCTCATCACCCTTGACAGCAATTTTCTCCAGACCGGACAGCGCCTCCTGCACAGCGCCGGCAAACTCGGCGGTCATCGGCTCAGGCAGCTTGCGTGAGTCCAGGAAGGCATCGATCAGCTTCTTGGATGAGGGGGGCAATAAGCCGAGGCTGTCTTGCGTAAACGGGTCTTCGAGGTTCTCCAGCAGGGTCTGCTGCCAGTTGGCTAGCAGTTCGTCCAGCTCGTCATCCAGCTTGTGCAGACGGTTGGCTGCCGGGATCAGCTCTAACTGCTCAGCAGACGGTCGTAACTGGCAGTGCGGGCATACCGCCGCTGTCGTCAGCGTGGGCTCGTCCAGCGACGAACAGCTCTTGAGGCCGTTGAGCGACTCCTCGAACGCGGTGAGTTGGCTGGTGGGCATCAGCGACACGCCCGCCAACACGCGCAGTGTCAGTAGGCGATCGTCCTTGCGCAGGGCATTGCGGGTCTTGTCTTCGGCCACGCCCAGCCGCGCCTTGCTGTGGCTGGCGATGTAGGCGGTGATGTAGTCCTTCTTGAGCTGGTTGAGCGTTTGCCGGTATTCGGCGCCGTGCTCGGCCGTGCGGTCCTGGCTCAGCTTTTCCTGCAGCGCCTTGCGGGCGGTTTCGGCCTGCTTCACCCACGGGTGCTCGGCGGGCAACACCATCTCGGCCTGCGAGAGGTAGGACGCCGTGCTGCCCAGCTCGACCACCAGTTCGAGCAGACGCTCGACGGCGGCCAGGACCTCCAGATTCTTCTTCTGACCGTCTAGGTCTTCCTGTGTGACGCGCAGATTCTTGAGCTTGCCGACGGTGTTGTACGGTGCCAGCGACTCAGTGAACTTTTTCAGCGAATCCAGCCGGGCGTGCCAGTCTTTGGCTTCTTCTTCGCGCAGCAGGTTCTGGCCCCAGAAGCCTAGCTTGCCTTGCTGCAGATCGGAACCGGCCTTGAGGACGCGCGGCACCAGTGCACTGACTTTCTCCTGCAGTTTGATGACCGGCTCGGTATCGCCCTGACTGGCCTTCTGGGCCAGGCCGGACGGCAGATCGAACAACTCGAACAAGGCTCGCAGCACCGCGAGGTTGATCTCCTTGGGCGCCTCGACGTGCTTGAACTGCTTGAGTTCCTCCAGCGAGCGTTCTGCCAGCTGGGTCAGCTTGCCGGAGTCGATCTTGTCGCCAGTGATCGACAGCACGATGTCGCCGGAGTAGACGAGCCCGCCCAGCACGGTGACCAGCAGATCGGGCTCCAGCCGGTACTTGATCGGCGCGAAATACTCGACGTCAGACGTTCCCGACAGCAGTTCGCTGCGGTTGAGCACCTGGCCGTGGCCCTTGGCCTTGAGCCGGTTCAGCACTTCCTGCGCATAGCGGGAGTTGGCCGGGTCGACGCGGTCGCCATCGAGCAACTCCAGCGCATCGAGCACGGCGAGCGCATCCTTGGTGCGAGGGCCGCCGGCCAGTGCGCGTAGCGCGTTGCTGATCAGTTGCTTGCGGTTGGCTTCGGTCACCAGCACCGAGAAGGTGGGGTACTCCGGTGAGAGATCGACAAAGCGCTGGCCCAGCACCAGGCCCGAGATGACGTTCACCACGTCGCGGAAGTTGATGCGCTCGTCGGCACCAAGCCTCGCCCGGTCACGCAGGGAAACGCCTTTAACCCAATCTTGCAGGTTCTTTTTCTTGCCCTGGTAGGTGATCTCGAAGGCGGTCATCTGCTTTTCCTGCAGCCACTTGCTCATGGCTCTCAGGAAATCTTGCGCCTTGGAGAGATAGATAGCCTTGGCACCACCACTGGCAGTGGATGCAATATCCAGCGCCGCCGCGTAGGACGACAAGTGGCGTTTGAAGTCGTCGTCGAGGCCCGTGAGGCGGAAGAATACCTCATCCGACAGGTTGTTGTCGGTGAACTTCGGCTTATCGAAAGGTTGGATGAAGTAGACGTAGAAGTCGCGCTCTGGCTGTGCCGTGGGGCGATCGTTCGGAGCCCCGAAGAAGAGGTAGCCCATGCGCTCGACTCGGCGCTCCTGCCATTCGAGCTGGTATTGCCAGATTTGGAAGCCGGGGTAGCGCAGATCGTCGCTGCACTCCATCAGTGCCTTGACGGCGCTGTAGTAGGCGCGGTCGAGCGCGTCGTCGGACAAGGCTTCGGCGCGCTTTTCGATCTGCGCGTCATAGTCGATGTCCTTTTTGAGGTCGAGGTAGTACTGCTCGGTGTCGGCGGCTTTGGAGATGAACTGGCCGTTGACGGTTTTCAACACCTCCCGCATGACGGTCTGCACCATCGACAGCAGATTATCGGAGGGCTCGCCCGGCATGTCTTCCACGCCCGGTTGAAACAGGCACAAGGCGTCGCGCAGCTCAGCGGCCGTGGGGCCAATCGGAATGTGTATGTCGCCGCCGGTGGTCAAACGGTTCACGGCCAGCGCGTTGATGACGCGCAGCGCCATCGGCTTGTAGGCCGGGCGCGTGAAGGCCTGCTGGACCCGCGACTCCAGTACTTCGGAGACGCGCATCACTTCCTTGATGTTCGGGTCAGCACGCAATACCGAGTTAGCTTTGATGGTGTTCCAGAAGCTTTCGTAGCTTATGAACTGTGGCCGGTCAGTGGGCACGTCTTGGTCGAGGATCGCAAGCATGGCGGACTCGATAGTCTTGAGCGCTCCACGCTTCTCCGTGAAGTGGATTTGCTCGAAGGTCTTCAGGTAATCCGGGTGTACAGGGAACAGACGCACGTATTCGTCCATGCGCTCGTTCATGGAGCCATAGAACTTGGCGAACGGCGTCAGGTACTCGCGGATCTTGTTCTGCTGGTCCGCAGTTTTCTTCAACAGGCGCGCGGAAACGACGAAGCTAACGTCTTGGCGGTCGATCAGTATCTGAGTAAAGCGCTCGTTAACACGGCGCATGCTGTTCGCAACATGCTGGAAGCGAACACTGTCGAAGATGGCCTCCTGCACACCAGCGACGAAGCGGAACTTCAGATGCTTGGTGACTTCGCCGATCTGACGTAGGATGGCAAGGTCCTGCACCAGCTCGTGGTCGCGACGGGACTGCAGGTACTCTAGGAACTCGTCGACAACGAGCAGCACGCCCTGACCCGGGAATTTTTCGCCGAACGCGGCCATCATTTCCTCGAAGGAGTCCTTGTTGTTGAGCTCCTTGTCCGCTGTAGGGAATGTATAGTCGACGCCTAACTTTTCGAGGAAACGCTCCAACTGCAGGGTGATGATCTGGCGCAGCGGCATTTGCAGTCCGCCTACCTCAATGCGCAGCACCTTAAAGCGACCAGCGATTGGGGCAACTGCCTCAGCAACCTTGGGATGACGAATCATCGGCGCGTAAGAGGCGTCTTCGGCCACCAGCGACAGCACCGACATCAAGTGCGATTTACCGGTACCGTAGTTACCGACGATCAACACGCCTTTGTGATCGACCGACTCTTCAAAACTGAGCTGGGGAACCATGAGCTTGGAGATCCGCTCGGCCATGTCGTCGGAAATGACGTAGGTCGCGACAAGCTTCTTGGCCTCGTCCGGGCGCTCAGCATCGAGTAGTTGAATAACTGACTCGATCTGCTCGAACTGGATCAAATCTCCGTATTTCATGTTAGTGGGCATATGCTTCCCTCTTCCCAATTCTCTTTTTCAAATTCTGGTCAAATTTCGAGTACAACCACGCCGTCGCAGCTGTAGTCACGATGTTCTGGATGGCTCATGTCGGCGTAGATCAGTCGGTCACCGCGCATTTCGCCCGGCCAGACGGCCACGACGCGCTTGGAATGAGCTAACCGCCTGACGAGGTCAAGCGGGTTGATCTGCAGGCTCGGCTCAAACAACAACTCCAGGTTGTCGAGCAGCAGCGGGGCACCGGTACGCTCCTTGCCTGCGATCTCTCGCAGCAGTTCGCCTGCCGAGAAACCACGCTTGTTGTTTGGCGCTACTGCCAACCTTCGCCCTAGCTCTAAGCCGACGTTGAGCGGTGCGATGCTGAGTTTGTCGCCCAATTGGCGTAGCAGTTGGGTCTTACCGCTGTGGCTAGGACCTACCAGAAGGATCAACTTGCTGTTGAGGTCGTCGATTTCGCCAATTAGCCTTTCTATTTTTGCCAGCATGCTCATCCCCGTCAGTCCGACTCGGCTTCGAGCCGTTGTTGGTCAGGGGAACGGTAGCCCGGCGCCAACACGGCATTGCGCACTCCATAGATGGCAAGGTGGTCCTTCAGCCACAACCGGTATTCGTGCCCGCGCAAGCTATGGTCGGGCGTGCAGTCCACACTCCATTGGCGAAGTATGTAACCGGCAGTAGCGGCACGCAGCTTCATCCGCAGCGCGCCACCCTGCATGCTGTAGTCCATTTCGGTGACCTCTGGCCGGGGCTGGTCTGGATGTGGCACCAAATCCAACTCGACGATACGGGTCCACTGAATATCTTGATCGCTCATCTCGTGAGCTGCCACGGACTGGCCATTAAGCACTACTGGGCGTTTTATCCGAGTAATGACGAAATCGCGGAACTCCTTTGATTTCCGGCAGAACGCACGAACGTGCCAGCGCAGGCCTGTATCGATCAAAGCGAAAGGCACGACCTCGCGCTTGGACTTACCGCTGGAAATAGAGTAGTACTCGATAGCCAGGGGGCAGCCCTGATGAATGGCGCGCGTCACTCTCGCCAGAACATCCAAATCGGGGTTAGTCAGCCGGGAAGGAATCTCACTGAGTACCCAGGTTTTGAGGCGCAGCGGTTCGCCATCGCCAAATGCCTGAGTCAACCACGACATGACTCTTTCTGCTGGGTAATTAAACAGCGCATGGAAATCAGCGCCCAAGACATAGGTCTTTCCCTTGGGGTCATAGTCGATATTGCCGGGAGCTAGCTCCCTGTAAAGCGCAAGGTCCCGGGTCGCTGCAGCTGACTGGATGGCAAATCGATCCACTAGATCCTGCCGTCGAATCTCTCCGACAAAACGCACACGCAGCTCGATAAATGCCAGGCGATCGCGCTGTGGCTGAGCAAGCTCTGCAAGAGGGGTTATGGGCGTCATATGAGATAGAGGCACTTGATCTGAGTGTTAGAGCGGATCTTATTGCACGCCTTAGGCGTACGTCCACATTTGTATTTTGCAAGCATAGTTGCAATCATTTTGATTACTTAATTTTTTCATGAAGCGGGGAATGCAAGTCGCGCCCTGATCGTGACGACCTAGCATCTCAGAGGTGCTACCTAAACACTGCACATCAAACTCTAGCTGCGCCTTGTTAAAGACCTCTTCCAAATAGAGGTCATCAAAGCACGCTCTGCCAAATCTCGTTGCGCTCAATAATCTGGACAAAAGCCTGCGCGCTGAACCCATGTGAATAAAGCGACGCAGGCTCTTGCTCTTCATCCTGCTCAAACGTCCTCAGGTAATGCTGCTCATCGCGCAAGGTCACTTCAATGACTTCGCGCGACACGACACGAAAGCAATCAACAACCTCACCATCAAGCTCAATCGACGTATCGACAACCCAAGCATGCAGAGCTGGAATCGATTCGTGCTCGCTGAGCCCAAGTCGGGCACGTAAATCAGGGTCAGCTTGCAAGGCCTGGAGTACAGCCGGCTGCTTACGTTCCAATTGCCTAGCAGCCTTTCGCAGGGTATTCGTCCGGTGCAGCCAGACTTCGTGCGGTGTTGAGCGAATAAATCCAGACTTGACCTCTAACAAGAGCATCACACCGTCCAAGTATGCCAGCAGATCTATCTCACCGGCGTCAGGCTCTTCAGTGCTGGGCGGCTGGTAGCCAACTACGACAATGAAGCCCCTCTGTCTGAGCGCCTCGGCGAGCTCGTGCTCCACACGCTCGGTTTCGCCGCGCAGCTCAGGCCGACGCTGCTCGACACGACGCAGGTTATTCACAGCAGCCGTCAAACTGTTTTGCTGGCCAGCAACCCAAGGGAACTGAAAGCTATAGCGGCCGATCTTGTAAAAAGGCCGTTCGTACAATCTTGGCGTTGGCATGTTTTGCGTTTGCTTGATCTGCGCAGATAACATCTGCAGATCACTGGTCCAAAACTGCAAAATCGTTTTGGCTGCATCAGCGTCACCTTCCGGATGCTCATCACTGACCGTCCATGCGCGGATCCGCCGAACTTTATCTGGTAGCTCCGACCAGGTCATGGGAAAGCGATTCTCGCCTTGCAGCAGCCCTTCAAAGGCCAAACGCCTAAGTGCTGCAATAGGATCTCCAAGGTCATCTAGGTAACGGTGATAAGGCTGCAGGAATGCCTGCTCGAAAAACGTCCTGCTCAGCTCGCTGGCGAGCATGGCGTGATGCAGCGCAACTTCAGTCCCATCATTTAGCCTCACACGCTCACCTAACCCGAAGACAACCTGTAAGTAGAGCTGGCTACGAACGGCTTTTATATAAGCGAGCTGATTGGCCTCATGGTTTTCAGGACTACCGATGGTCTCCCCCGCCATATCTGAGGCAGCAAACAGTTCAATTGCACGGCGCATCCAGTAACACCAGAGCAACTGGCTTTTGCGCTCAGTATGCTGCCAACGCTGTGTACCCTCATCAGTCTTATTGAAGATGACTGACTGCCCAGGCCTGAGCTGGTAATCACACTCACTGTCGTAGCAAAACCAGTCGATGGATCCTTCGTAGTCAATGCGCTCTCGCATCGCAGCGGCCAATACAGCCACAGACTCCAAATGAGTTGAACATTCAGCCCCTCCACCAGGCTGAGGGAAGAGCATTGGCGAAAGGTGACGTTTAAGCGAGCGCCCAAGCACCTCCTCGGATAATCGAAAATCAGATTCGGTACAAACTTTTAGCTTGCGCAAAACAATCCGCTCGTAGACACCCCAATCCTTGCCAGCAGGATCATCATCCACCTCGCCCAGACGGCCATAAGCCAACACACTGAGATAGGAAAGCAGCTCAAGCAGAGAGAGCGACTTCAGCCGATGCTCAGCCTGAAGGATTGCCTCATCAAAAGGTTCAAGCTGCTGCAGAAGACGATCACAGACACCAAAGAACTCTTGCCATGCATAGCTGCTCTGCGTCTCGCGAAGATGTTTCCATAGGGGTGAACCGCTGCGGGTAAAAAGCTTCGAGTAACGAATGGCCCAACGCAATACATCAGGATGATGAACGGCCAAATGATCCAGCAGCTCCTTACTGATCACATCATCGAAATGCAGAACGCGCGCGAGCGCTAGGCTTGCAATCTGAGTCCCTTCAAGATTGGAAGGCTTCAACCAAAATCCAGCCGCAACCAATCCAGACGCTCTATTGCGCGCGGTGTATTTACCTTGCGGACGCTGATCTAGAAAATCATGAAGACACTCGTCGAGTGCTCTACCTGGATCGTGCCGATTCAGGTAACCATTAAAACGAGCTTGGTAATACTCTTGGCATCGCAGCTCCGGGGTCTGCACAATTGACAATCCTTCGCTCGACTAAAGCCATAATCATACGGGATTTGGGCAATCTGATCTTCTTGCACATCGGATCACCCGCTATGATCTGGCGGAGCGATTCAAGCGTGGAGCATGGATGATGGATGATGGATGATGCACGAAAACAAAATTCCTTTTGGGGAGCGAGATGGAATCCTTTTCCGTGCCTTTTCGGTCGAGAACGGGCTTCTCTGCGGCTGCATTTGCCCTGGCTGCAGACAGCCACTGAATGCTGCTAACAATGGTGAAAAAGTAGTTCCTCATTTCCGCCATGCCCAATCGAATGACTGCACCACAGGCTATCGAGAGGGAGTCAGACGTGCCGCAGTTGCACTTATCGCGCAGCATAAGCAACTCATGCTTCCGGCCTTTTTCGACATGGCCAGAGTCACCACCGCTGGCGGTCGATTTCTGGAAGAGAAAGTCGAACTGCCACCAGTGATGGTCAAGGCAGAGTCAGTCGAACGATTCGTGGAGCTGGAAGAGCTCAGAGGCCATGCGGTCCTTCATCTATCTGGCCGACAGTTGATCGTACGCATCAAAATGTCCTCTAGAATGGAGCATGAACGTTACCGTCAGTTTCAAGCCCTCGAACATTCCAGCATCGAGATAGACCTGCATCACCTAGGCTTTGAACAAATCAATGATGATGACAGTTTCACGCATGCCGTGCTGCAGGACCCATCGAATCGCTCATGGATTAGATGTCTTCGCGGAGAAGCGCTAAAAGCCGTTACGGAGCAGCAACTTCAATCACGCGCATCTGAGCTGAACGCTACTTGGTTACAAGAGCAGGCCGAGCGTGAACTTAAAGAACAAGCTCGGCAGCTTGCCATCGCAAATAAGGCTGCCGAGCATGATATTGCCTTGAAGGTACATCGCGCCATGCAAACTGAAATGGCAGCCAATCAGCCCGCCTTGCCGCAAGACGCCACCGTGGCTGGCAGATCTGAGCTCATCGCGGCAACCATGCTGAAAGCATTACGTGACTGGGGCGGGAGAGCCTCAGAGTGCACAGCCTGCTACCTGCTCAGTCCACCTAACTCCAAATTTTGCCTCTATTGTGCTGTCGATGATCGCGGAGTAATTGCAACAACTGTATCGCCTGACCTGCCGACAACAATTCACAAACGGATGCACTGCTCTGCCAAACCGGGCATGTCATTAAAAACAGCGCCTTTAATTGTCGTAAGGCCAGAGGTCTGACTTATCGCATACGGGTACAGCTCTGTCGCCGCCGCACATCGTAAGTCTTACTAGTAAAACCTTGCACAGGCAGCTTCCCGCCTGAAGGCGTCTATAACATGCCGGGTGGTTACCTATACCTCCTGCAGATTACCCTGCTGCTAGA
>NZ_JBLXAP010000020.1:0-46792 GCF_048265905.1 Pseudomonas sp. | reverse complement strand
CTGAAATACAAAACGCCCGATGCGGTGCATCGGGCGTTAGGGTGAAACAGGTGTAAACCTATTTCAGGACTAGACAGCCTCAGCCCAACCGATGGACTTACTCGGCAGTCGGTGTACGACGCTTGAGCGGCGCCAAACCGTCTTGGCTAACCAATTGCGGCGCATCGCTTTTTGGCTTGTTGATAGTGTTGCGCTTGGCCTTGCCCGGCGTTTTCGCGGCGGCTTTCTTAACTACTTTTTTACCAGTCTTCGGATCAACCTTCTTCTTTTTGGTGCCAGCGGCCTTACCGGATGCCTTGAGATTTTTCGGGCCTTGGTAGATACCTTTGACATCCTTGATGTTGCGACGCTCAAAACGCTGTTTCAGGTAGCGCTCGATGCTCGACATCAGGTTCCAGTCGTTGTGACAGATCAGCGAGATGGCCAAACCTTCACCGCCAGCACGCCCGGTGCGACCGATCCGGTGAACGTACTCATCACCAGAACGCGGCATATCAAAGTTGATCACCAGATCCAGACCATCAACATCCAGGCCACGTGCAGCAACATCGGTGGCCACCATGACTTTTACTGCGCCTTGGCGCAGACGGTCAATGGCCAGCTTACGGTCCTTCTGATCCTTCTCGCCATGCAACACAAAGGCTTTGACGTCCTTGGCGACCAACTTGCCGTACAGACGATCGGCCTGGATACGGGTGTTGGTGAAGATAATCGCTTTCTGGTAGGTCTCGTTAGCCAGCAACCACTCGACCAGACGCTCTTTGTGGTAGTTGTGGTCAGCGGTGATGATCTGCTGACGCGTGCCTTCATTGAGGTCGCTGACGCTGTTGAGCTGCAAATGCACAGGCTCTTTGAGCACCTTGTTGACCATTTCACGCAAACCAGAGCCACCGCTAGTTGCGGAGAACAGCAAGGTTTGGTGCGGACCGCTGCAAGCTTCAGCCAGACGCTGGACGTCTTCAGCAAAGCCCATGTCGAGCATGCGATCGGCTTCATCAAGCACCAGCACTTCCACTTCGTCGAGCAGCAGGTTGCCGGCGTTGGCGTGTTCAATCAGCCGGCCCGGTGTACCGATCAAAATATCGACTCGGCGCAACATGGCCGCCTGGACCTTGAAATCTTCGCCGCCGGTAATCAAACCCGACTTAATGAAGGTGAACTGTGAGAAACGCTCCACCTCTTTCAGGGTTTGCTGTGCCAGTTCCCGCGTCGGCAGCAAGATCACCGCACGAATGCTCAGACGCGGCTTTGGGTCACCCATCAAGCGATTGAGCATTGGCAGCACAAATGCAGCTGTTTTACCGCTGCCGGTTTGCGCGGTTACCCGCAGGTCATGCCCTTGCAGCGCGGCTGGAATAGCCGCCACCTGCACCGGTGTAGGCTCAACAAAGTTAAGCTCAGCCACAGCTTTTAGCAGGCGTTCATGCAGGGCGAATTGGGAAAACACGGGGTAACCTCGACAAAAAATCTGGAATCAGTTGTATAGCGTAACGTTTTCCGGCGCTGGAGCCGAATGCTTTGTGCAAAAGCGCACTGAGAATTGTCATCAGCAGTTGAACATCGTGATGTTTTAGCGCTCAAATGACATGGGAAAACCACATGAAAGATATGGAGAACATCATGACTCTCGCCTCCCGCTCATTGGTCAGTTGCACTGCCTTGGCAATTATACTCGCAAGCCAAGGCAGCATAGCTGCGCCTAAACATGACAAAGGCAATCCGCACCAAAATGATTATGGTTCTGATGTTCGAATAGACCTCAACGGGCCCACGGTGGATATTGGCCGAGTACGCATTGTGCTGGGTGACAACCGTAATCTGATCGGCAATGTCAGCTCGCTGCCGCCTGGTATCCAAAAGAACCTGGCTCGCGGCAAGCCACTGCCGCCGGGTATCGCGAAAAAATTCGATAACCGTCTTATCGGCAAGTTGCCACGTTACGATGGCTACGAATGGAGACAAGCTGGCACCGACGTGGTGCTCGTGGCAATCGCAACCGGGATCGTTTACGAAGTGCTCAGAAACGTGCTGGATTGATTACCCGTGTCGGTAGCATCGAGGTGACCGACCTTTACATAGATCAGACAACCCTCGGTTGAAAACGGCTTGTGCTGCGAATTGTGCGGATTACGCAGCCAAGTACCCGCTGGATAGTCACCCAGCTCATCCTGGAAGACCCCTTCCAGCACAAGAATCTCTTCGCCACCAAAGTGACGGTGCGCCTTAAACTCTGTACCTGGAGCCCAACGCACCAATGCAGTGTGCACCGTACCAAAACTATCCAGCGGCAGTACACTCAAGCCCTCGACCTGCCCCGCCTGCCAATGACCGTCACGGGTATTGATGCGCAGCGTCGTCTGGTCATCCGGTTCTTGATAACAAAGCTTCACAAACAGCAAGCAACCCGCTGCACTCGACGGAGCATGCTGGCTACCTGGTGGATTTTTCAGCCAGTAACCTGCGGGATACTCGCCGTGCTCATCGGCAAAGACACCATCAAGCACCAGGATTTCCTCACCTTCCGGATGCAAGTGATTACGAAAGCTGGAGCCTGGCGCATACCGCACCACCGAAGTTGTGCGCCCGCTTTCGGCGGCAAAGCGCTCTAACGGCCGCCGCTCAACACCCGGTAACGGCGATGGTAGCCACTCAATCTGCCGGGTATCGACCACCACCCGCGCGGACAGGTCATCATTGACACGCATGAACTACCTCCATATAGACAAATCCTTTTTTAGCTGACGGTGCGCCATTGCTTAGTCAACAGACGCACGCTATCCCAGGCCACAAGCAGCACGGCCAGCCATATCGGCAAATAGGTAAACAGCTGGGCACTATCAAAATTTTCGCCAAGAAACACCAGCGACACAGTGAACAACAGCACCGGCTCGACGTAGCTCAAGATTCCGAATAAACCCAGTGGTAATAGTCGGCTGGAGGCAATCATCGCCGCGAATGCCAGCGCCCCGAGCATGCCCAAGCCCGGCAACAGCCACCACAATTGCGGAGCAGTGCTGAATGCAGCATCCGGGCCCCAAGCAATGATCAGGTAGATGGCGAGCGGCGACAGCACCAGCATTTCCAGAAGGAACCCAGATAAGGCATCCATTTTCATCCAGCGACGCAACATAAAATAGGGTGGATACCCCAGCACCGTGACCAAGGTTACCCAGGAAAAAGCTTGTGAACGCCATAGCTCATGCGCAACCCCGAGCATGGCGCAAAACACGGCGACCTTGAGCAAGGGCCTCAGGCGCTCGCCATAAAATATGCGCCCAGCCAAGACCATTGCTAGCGGCAAGAGGAAATAGCCCAGCGATACATCAAGCATATGTCCGGCCAGCGGCGCCCAAACAAACAGCCCCCACTGCACGCCAATCAGCACCGCTGCCAAGGGCAATGCTGCCAGCAGCAACGGCTCACGCCGCAGACGCACAAAAGCCTCACCAAGCAAACACCACTGCCGGGTAGCAACGAACAACAACACAATTGCAGGCAGCGACCACAGCACCCGCTGAGCAAAAACTTGCACCCCATCAAGCGGTGCCAACAACTGCACATAACCGGGAATGATGGAAAACAGTACCGATGCAAAGACTGAAAGCCCGACGCCTTTTCCTGACAGATTCATTACTGCGCCTTGGTTGATGCCGCGCCCGAGTCGTGTTCGCGCACAGGCAGACGTGCAAAGTGACTGATCACCAACGACAAGCCAATCACCGCCGCCCCCAAGCCCAAGCGCAACCAGTCGGCCTGATGATTCCAAAGCAGCAAGTTAACCAGCAACCCCGCAGGCACCAACAGGTTATTCATCACGGCCAATGTCGCCCCGTCGACCTTGCTGGCGCCTTTGTTCCACCAGTAAAGCCCAAGTCCGGAAGCCATAACACCCAACCACAGCAAAACACCCCACTGGGTGGCGGTGGCAGGCATATGGGCGGCGTTACCGAATATCAAGAACGCTGGTAGCGCGACAATTAAAGCTCCCAGATAGAAATAGCCAAAGCGCTGGAACGGCGCAATGGTCGAGGGATAACGCGGCAATAAGTGTTTGTAAAATACTTGCCCGGCAGCAAAGGTCGCATTGGCAACCTGCAACAACAAAAAGCCCCAGAAGAAGTCAGGGCTGATTTGATCAAAGCGAATCACCCCGGCACCGATCACCGCGACGGCCGCGGCAACCAGCGCCCAAGGGTTGAATCGACGGTTCAGCGCATCTTCAATCAGGGTTACGTGGAGCGGTGTGAGAATGGTGAACAGCAACACTTCTGGCACGCTGAGAACGCTGAAGCTCAGATACAGGCAAACGTAGGTCACGCCAAATTGCAACGCACCAATCACCAGCATCGATGCTTTGAAGCCATTGGCAACGCCGCGCCAGCGGGTAAATGGCAGAAACACCAACCCTGCGATGACAATTCGCGTCAGCACCGCAAAGTAACTATCAACCTGCCCGGCCAGGTATTCGCCAATCAAACTGAATGAAAAAGCCCACAACAGGGTTACAACAAGCAAATAGCGCATGATCACCTCAAAATCAGGCGCAGACCTTAGCCTGTCATGCCCCAATCAACAATCAGCAAAACGCACACAAGAAAAAGCCCGTGCAACTTTCGGTTGCACGGGCTCCTCAATTAGCCACAGCGCTTGACAATCAAGCCATCAAGCAACCTCGGCCAGCTTCTCTTTAGCCTGGGCCAAAGCCTTATCCTGAAAGTCGCCACCAAGGTTGAGGCCTTCGGCGTTAATAAAGCTAACATCGTGGATACCAATAAAGCCCAAGGCCTGACGCAGGTAAGGTTCCTGATGATCCATGCTACTACCGGCATAGATACCGCCCCGAGCCGTGAGCACAAAAGCCCGCTTGCCAGTGAGCAGGCCAACCGGGCCGGTATCGGTATATTTGAAGGTCACACCGGCCCGCAGTACGTGATCCAACCACGACTTCAGGGTACTTGGAATCGCGAAGTTATACATTGGCGCCGCAAGTACCAGCACATCAGCGGCCAGAACTTCATCGGTCAGTGTGTTGGATAAAGCGAGGGCTGCTTGCTCAGCTTCGCTCTGCTGTTCTGCCGGAGTCATCCAGCCGCCGAGCAGGTTCATGTCGAGGTGTGGTACCTGATCAACCGCCAAGTCACGAACACTGATCTGATCAGCCGGGTACTTCGCTTGCCAGTGGGCAATAAATTGCTCAGTCAGTTGGCGTGAGATTGAACCTTGTTTACGGGCACTGCTTTCAATTACGAGGACACGGGCCATTGAATCTGCTCCATCAATTGGTTGTTTAGCGTCGATGGATAAAGATTACGGACAGTCATACCGATTGAAAAGCGCAAAAAATAGCCTATAAACATCAATAAATTTGATTTATTAAAACTTCCACTTTAGGATCTGAGGCGGATCACAAGCCAAGTTTCTAGATCGGCTTACAGTCGACCTGCATACGCAGCTTGATAATTTTGCGTGAAAAGCGCACGGACAAATTGATGTCTTCACCCGCCTTAACAAGAGATTTACGTGTACGCGGCGCTTCCGGACCATTGCGGAATACAACCTTGCACTCGGCATCAGCCTGGCCATAGTTATACAAGCCAACGGCGCCTAAGGTGTCATCGATATCCATTGGCGTAACCGAAATTTCGGCGCCGTTAAGATGTTTTTCGGTCTCTAGCGGGTAGGCAAAGGCATAAAGTGGTAACAACGCGAACAACGCGCAACACAGCTTATTCATGCAACATATCTCCAACTGGGACTCTTAAAGGCGTCTCTATTGTGTATCAAGGTTTCCGCCCAAACAGCTTGAGGGCGCAGCTTGCACACTGCAACAAGAAAAATAACCCGGTATTCAAGCGCCGAACGGTACAGATAAACAGGACTCGACATGAAAGCCCCTCGCGTAACGCTAGACCAGTGGCGGACCTTACAAGCGGTTGTCGATAACGGCGGCTTTGCTCAGGCGGCGGAAGTGCTGCACCGCTCACAATCTTCGGTTAGCTACACCGTTGCGCGCATGCAAGAACAACTCGGTGTGCCGTTGCTGCGTATCGACGGACGCAAGGCGGTATTGACCGAGGCTGGCGACGTCTTGCTACGCCGCTCGCGGCAATTGGTTAACCAAGCCAGCCAACTCGAACACCTCGCGCATCACATGGAACAAGGCTGGGAAGCCGAAGTACGTTTGGTTGTCGATGCGGCCTACCCTAAAGCCAAGCTGGTACGCGCATTGACCGCCTTCATGCCGCAAAGCCGTGGTTGTCGAGTGCGGCTGCGCGAAGAAGTTTTGTCTGGCACTGAGGATTTACTGCGCGAAGGCACAGCCGATGTCGCCATCAGCGGGCTTAACATTTCAGGTTTTCTCGGTAGCGAACTGAGCAGTGTCGAGTTTATTGCTGTTGCCCACCCCGATCACCCATTGCACCGGCTGCAACGTGAGCTGACTTTCCTGGATTTGCAGGCGCACATGCAAGTGGTGATTCGGGACTCAGGCCGCTTGCAACCACGTGATGTAGGCTGGCTTGGAGCCGAGCACCGCTGGACAGTAGCGAGCCTGGATACTGCAGCTACCTTTGTCAGCAACGGCCTAGGTTTCGCATGGCTGCCGAGGCATATCATCGAGCGCGAATTAAAAGACGGCCAATTGCTGCCCTTACCACTTGATCAAGGCGGCACCCGCAACCCGAGTTTCTATCTGTATACCGATAAAGAAAAACCATTGGGACCAGCGACGCAGATCCTTATTGAGCTGATCAAAAACTTTGACGCAGCGCCGTTCAACCCAAGTTTTGCGGCGCCTCAGCCAATCAACTGACAGGAGTCTGGCATGGCTTATTTCGATAATGACGGCTGCCAACTGCACTACGAAGTATACGGCCACGGCAAGCCGCTGGTTTTGGTCCATGGCTTGGGTTCCAGCACCCTCGACTGGGAATATCAGATACCTGAGTTGGCTGCGCATTATCGAGTCATCGCCCTAGATGTTCGCGGTCATGGCCGCTCGGACAAACCCCATGAGCGCTATAACATGGCGACCTTTGCCGATGATGTTGCCTCGCTTATTGAACACTGTCAGCTTGGCCCGGTACATTTGGTCGGTATCTCAATGGGCGGCATGATCGGTTTTCAGCTAGCAGTAGATCGCCCAGAACTGCTCGCCAGCCTGACCATTATCAACAGTGGCCCGGAAGTCAAAGCCAAGTCAGCCAACGACTATTTGCAAATCGCCAAACGTTGGAGCTTGTCGCGCTTGCTCAGCCTTGAAACCATTGGCAAGGCATTGGGCAAGCTCCTGTTTCCGAAACCTGAACAAGCTGATCTGCGTGCCAAAATTGAACAACGCTGGCCGCAGAATGATAAACGCGCGTACCTGTCCAGCCTTGATGCAATTATTGGCTGGGGTGTACGCGAACGAATTTCACGGATCACCTGTCCTACGCTGGTGATTAGTGGCGATCGCGACTACACCACCGTCGCGCAAAAACAGGCTTACGTCGACCAGTTAAGCAATGCCCGTTTAGTGGTGATCGAAGACTCGCGCCATGCAACACCAATGGATCAACCGCAACGTTTCAACAGCTGCCTGCTTGAATTTCTCAATGAAGTCGAAACGGCCGTCACTCCCTCATAGGACCCCAAACAATGCTTAAGAAAATAATTCTCGCAGCCTGCACCCTCGTCTTTGCTTCCACGCTGTGGGCAGCCACAAATCCTAAGGTTTTGATCAGCACCACCCTGGGTGATATTGAAGTCGAGCTTAATGCAGACAAAGCACCGATCAGCGTTAAAAATTTCCTCGGCTACGTCGACAGCGGTTTTTATAAAGACACCCAATTTCACCGGGTGATTCCCGGCTTCATGGTTCAAGGCGGAGGCTTTGACGCTGACATGAAGCAAAAGCAAACTGGCGCGCCAATTCGCAATGAAGCTGACAACGGTTTGCACAACGTGCGCGGCACGCTGGCGATGGCCCGCACTCAAGTACGCGATTCAGCAACCAGCCAATTCTTCATCAACCACAAAGACAACGCATTTCTCGACAACGGCAGCCGCGACTTCGGCTATGCCGTATTTGGTAAAGTCATCAAAGGCATGAACGTGGTCGATAAGATCGCCCAAGTACCAACAGGCAACAGTGCAGGCATGCAAAATGTACCGCGTGAGCCGGTGATGATTTTGGACATTAAACGCCTATAACATCCGCTGTAAGGTTTTGGCGGACGGCAAAGCGTCGTCCGCCTTGCTCTGCTCAGAAAGCCTCGAATCAGAGCAGCATAAGCGCTAAGCTGGTCAGCCAGCTTCCGGCAGGACGCCACTTATGTTTCGCCGCTTTGAATCTCTGATCGACGTCTTCAAACCAGCTCCCAATCAAGCGCCACCCGAAGATGTACTGCGTTTCTATCTGCATTATCTAAAGCAAGCCTGGCCACTGCTCTGCGCCTTGCTGGTCGTGGGTTTCTTTGCCGCGGTGATTGAAGTCGCGCTATTCAGCTTTCTCGGCCAGTTGATCGACATGGCTCAGCAAACACCCAGCAGCGAGTTCTTTGCCAACTACAGCCAGCAACTGCTGTGGATGCTGGTCGTGGTCATGCTCATCCGCCCGCTTGTGTTCGGTCTCCACGACTTACTGGTTAACCAGGCCATATCGCCAAGCCTGACCAACCTGATCCGCTGGCAAAACCACCGTTATGTGCTCAAACAGAGTCTGAATTTCTTCAACAATGATTTCGCCGGACGCATTGCCCAGCGTGTCATGCAAACAGGTCCATCTTTAAGCCAATCAGCCATACAAGTGGTTGATGCGCTTTGGCATGTAATCGTCTATGCCGGCAGCGCCATCTACCTCTTTGCCGAGGCCGATGTGTGCCTGATCGCCCCGCTGCTGATCTGGGTTGTGACTTACAGCCTGCTGCTCAAATACTTTGTGCCACGTATCAAGCAGCGTTCTGCTGCAGTGTCCTCAGCTCGTTCCAAACTCATGGGCCGAGTCGTCGATGGCTACAGCAATATCAGCACCTTGAAGCTGTTTGCCCACACCCAGGAAGAAGAAGCCTATGCTGGCAGCGCCATGCAGCACCTGCTGGATAAAGCGCGGACCCAGACCCGAACCGTCACCGCCCTGGATGTCAGTGTTACCTGCATTAACGGCTTATTGATTGGCTCAACAGGGGCGCTGGCTCTGTGGCTCTGGAGCCAGGACCTGATCACCAGTGGCGCCATTGCCTTGTCCTTGGGCTTGGTCATCCGTATCAACAACATGGCTGAATGGATCATGTGGGTAGTCAACGGTATCTTTGAAAACATCGGCACCGTACAAGATGGCATCCGCTCGATTGTCCAGCCGGTGCAAGTGATTGATCAGCCCGATGCAGCGCCGCTGACGGTCAGTAATGGCGCAGTGAGTTTTGAGGATATCCACTTCCACTACGGCAAAGCCAGCGGCGTTATTGGCGGTCTCAGTCTGACGGTTAAAGCGGGTGAAAAAATTGGCTTGGTTGGCCCTTCCGGCGCAGGCAAGTCGACCTTGGTCAGCGTACTGCTGCGTCTGTATAACCTGCAAAGCGGGCGCATTCTAATTGATGGGCAAAACATTGCCGAAGTCAGCCAGGAAAGCCTGCGGGCGCAGATTGGCGTGGTCACTCAAGACACTGCCCTGCTGCACCGCTCAATTCGTGACAACCTGCGTTATGGCAAACCCGACGCCACTGATGCGGAATTAAATGAGGCCGTGCGCAAAGCTCGCGCAGATAGCTTTATCAACCTGCTCGACGATGGCCAGGGCGGTTTTGGTTTCGATGCTCAAGTCGGCGAGCGCGGCGTCAAGCTTTCTGGCGGTCAACGCCAACGCATTGCAATTGCCCGGGTGCTGCTCAAGGATGCGCCAATCCTGGTGCTCGACGAGGCAACCTCAGCGCTTGACTCTGAAGTAGAAGTGGCTATCCAAGAAAGCCTCGACAGCTTGATGCAAGGTAAAACCGTCATTGCCATTGCGCACCGGCTCTCAACCATTGCTCGGATGGATCGTTTGGTGGTGATTGATCAAGGCCAGATAGTCGAGACGGGCACACACGCCGAGCTGATTGCACGCGGCGGCCTGTATGCACGACTCTGGCAGCATCAGACGGGTGGTTTTGTCGGCGTTGAATAACCAGCGGCGCTCTTCGGATGGCACAGGGCAAAACGTCTTCACCAAATCTCGCCATAAAGCGCACTTCTTCGAGAAAATGGCAGACGAAAAGAGCCTCGTCCAGCCTACGACTTATAGATAGCTTGCTTCGTAATCCAATATTGAATAATCTCTGTAACAAGGTGTGACAATTGGTCACTATAGACCACACACCCTTAGCTTGAGCCTTCGGGCTTTGCTCATGCTTTTGAAACTGAGGCTTCTGGAGCAATCCATCCAGACCCACTCGATGACAATTGCGAGTTTCAGTTGATGCGTTACTTCCAGTATTGAGGAAAGACCATTATGAAAATTGCGTCAGTCGTAGCAGCGTTCATCACCAGCCTTGCACCTTCCGCGTTTGCTCAGGACATCGATCGCGAGCCGGGCTCCGGGATTCCTGCGGTGAAATACCAATACGGTATGGAAGTCGATATCAGCAAAGTGTTACACCGTACCGACAACTCCAAGAAAGTCGGTGTGGTGCCGGTCAATGTTGTCTATGAAGACAGCAAAGGCGAGATCCACAAGATCCAATTCCTTGAGTGGGGCAACGGCCCACACAACGTCTAAACAGACCGTCCAGGCCCTAAGCCCTGACTCAAGGGCTTAGGTTCAACCTTCAGTTTGCCGATAAGGCAACAAGCTCCGCGCCTCCTGCGCATAGCGACTGACGCCCTCACGCTCCTCATCAAGAAACCGCGCAACAGCATCGCGCAGGCCCGGATGGTTTAGGTAATGCCAAGACCGGGTAATAACCGGCTCAAAACCACGGATCAGCTTATGCTCTCCCTGTGCTCCCGCATCAAAATGCTGTAGACCATTGGCAATTGCGTAGTCCATACCCTGATAAAAACAGGTCTCAAAGTGCAGTCGATCATACTCGGCTAAACAGCCCCAATAACGCCCATAGAAACTATCGCCACCAATCAAGCTAAACGCCATCGCCACCGGCTGCGTGCCTTGTTTAGCGATAACAACCCGAATCGCCTGAGGCATTTTTTCAGCCAGTAAACTGAAGAAAATGCGGGTTAAATACGGTGGCCTGCCGCGAATATGATAAGTGTTGGCGTAGCAGAGGTAGACGAAATCCCACTCAGCCTCACTCAGCTGATGACCCTCGCGCCATTCAAATTCAATACCCTGCCTAGCCACTTGCTCACGTTCTTTGCGTATCTGTTTGCGCTTGCGCGAATTCAGCGCATCGAGAAAATCCTGAAAGTCGCGATACTCGCGGTTACGCCAATGATACTGACAGCCAAGACGCTCCAACCAGCCTTCGCGCCCGCGCATCTGCGCGTCGGCAGCCGCATCGGTGAAGTTGATGTGCAGGCTCGATAACCCCTGGCTGTCCAGTGCTTGAGTCAGGTTATCTAGCACCTGGCTGATTACCTGTGGCTCGCCCAATAAGCGCGGCCCGGTGACCGGTGAAAACGGAATACCCGCAAGTAGCTTCGGGTAGTAGTCAATCCCTGCTCGCTCGCAAGCATCAGCCCAACCGTGATCAAACACGTACTCGCCGAACGAGTGCGTTTTCAAGTAGGCGGGAAGAGCGGCGCTGAGCTTGCCATTGGCCTCGAACACAAGCTGATGAGCAGGCGTCCAGCCGGTGCGCGGGCCTACGCTGCCACTTAACTCAAGCGCAGAGAGAAATCCATGCTTGAGAAACGGGTTGTCCGCTGCAACCAATCGGTCCCAGTCAGTTGGATCAAGTTCAGGAAGCGAAATAGAGGTCTTTGTCTGCATCTGTGCAGTCTGGCCTTTCGCGCTGACGAAAAAAAGCCCCGCGTTAAGCGAGGCTAAACAAAGGAGTTACATTCGTACTCATTCACCAACTGGCAAACGGTTTAAGGGTTATCCCGCCCCAGCACCCAAGCCGTCAGCCCGGCTGGTTTTAGAATACGTATTGCAGGCGCATTACGAAGGCATCGCCATCATCATCGCCGTTAGCGTTGGTGATGTTGTCTGTGGTCGTCATGACGTAGTTAGCAGCAACTTTAACTGCGTCATTGGCGTACCAGTTAACGCCGATGGTGTTGATGTCGGCTTCAGTGTCGCCAACCGCACGAGTTGGAGAGGCTACAACAACGTTGTCATCCTCAACTGTGATGTGGTCGTAACGGTAAAAAACTTCCCAAGCGCCGATCTGCTTGTTCTCAGGCTTGATGATGTCGAACTTGGCGCCATCGAGCTTATAGCCACGGGATTCACCGGTCAGGGTGTAAGCCAGTTGGCCGTAGTAGCCTTCAGATTTAACGTCTTCAATGGTGCTGCGGGCAGATTTCATTGTACGGGCCAGGTACTCAGCTTGAGCTGAGAAAGGGCCTGCTGCCCAAGCGAATTCGGCACCCCATACAGAATCATCATCAAAGTCGCCAGACGCGGCATCAAAACCACCGAAGGTCGCACGGTTGCCATTATCACCCGCCGAGTTGCCACCGTTAGTGGAAACACCACGCATGGTCAAACGAGGACGAATACGGCCATCAACAGCGGCGTCTGAAAGATCGCGATAAGCGTAGTTCACGCCCATATGCAGCACGTTGCCAGCCTCAGCCATTGGCGCGAACACACCGCGCAGGTTGAACTGCTTAACGCTGTCACCGTCATCGTCGTTAACGTCCTTGGAGGAAACGCTGCCCGACATGTAAGCCATATCACCCATTACAGCGCTGGCTTGAGCACCCAGGCCGTTTTCGTGACCGTTTATCCAGTCAGCCACTTCATAAGCGGCGTTACGCTCGATAGCAGTAATCGACTTGGAACTGGTGGCTTTTTCCAGACCGAAATCCGGGTCAAAGCGACCAAAGCGCAGTTTTACCGGATCGAAACCCGTGTAGGAGATAGAGGCCTCATCAAAATAGCCATCATCAGAGCTACCGGCATTGTGTGCGAAGTCGTAGCTGATTGCGTATTTCCAATCTTTATAAGCAACACCGCTTATTTCGAGGAAAGCACGGCGGAAGTAGGCTGCGTCTGCAGTATTACCATTTTTGGTAAAGAAGCCATCGAAGCGGCTGTAGTCGGCTTGAAGACGGCCGCCCAATTTGAAACTGAATTCCTTGTCAGTTGTCGCTACTTCAAGACCGCCCTTGGTCTTAACTACAATATCAGCACCATCCGTGGTCACTGTGCCTGCGAATGCTTGAGCTGAAATGGCAAGAGCCAGCGTGCTGGCTGCGACGCCCGCGAAATGCATACGGATCATCGAAAATTCCCCTTTGGACAAATTGTCTAAAAACACCCGAGCGGTGGTGCTCGTTCGTGCTGGGGAAATCTTGGCGCTGGCAGATGTCAGCCAAATTGCTGATATATAAATATTTGATGACAGCGGAACTTTTTAAACCAATAAAGAATATGCATTTGGCGCTGATTTAACAGGCCAAGTAACCACATGATTTTAAAGGTTATTTTGAATCGAGAAAACCAGGCTCACCGTCCAAACCAATTATTGGTTTGAACGGTGAGCCTGTGCTAGTTTTTGCGCAAGGCCATCAAGCTCATCGCCCTGCTCTTGTTGCATCTTTCGATAGACCGCTTGGCTTACTTTCATCTGCTTGATGAAACGCCTGCAATTAACGCAAAGTGTCAAATGCAGGCGCACTTCGAGCCCCTTATTCAAGCTCAAGCGTTTATCGAGATAATCACTGGAATTTTCGACTAATTCCTTGCAACTCAGCATTGACCTGTTTCCTCAAAATGCTCCAGGGTGGCGAACATCTTTAGGCGTGCCCGGTGCAACAACACCCGCACATTGGAGAGCGAGATGTCTAAAAGATTACAAATTTCTTCAAGCTCCAACCCTTGACGCTCCCTCAATACCAAAACACTGCTCTGCAAGGTCGACAGGCTGCCTAGCGTTTTTTCCAGACACTCACGCAGCTCATCCTGTAAGAGCAAAGCTTCTGGGGTGTCTTGATGCCATTCATGTGGCGCAAGCAGCCAGTGACCATCATCGGCAAAGCGATCATCACCAACAGTCCCGTGGGGGCCTGGCAGATCGTCCATCAGCACTTCACGACGGTTATGTTTAAGTCGAGTCTTCGCGGTATTAGCCGTAATAGTAAGCAGCCAGGTTTTCAAGCTAGAGCGACCTTGAAACCCCTTTAAACCGTTTACTACTGCGAGCCAAGCATCCTGTACTACTTCATCAGAATTTCGGCTCCCGACAATAGCTAATGCTACTGCACGCATTGAACCTTGATAGGTCGCGACCAACTCCCTGTAAGCACTCTCATCCCCGCTTAAAAGCCGGGAGAGCAACGCACTATCTTCTGAATAATCCATTAATGTTTTCGCAAAATTACACTACCAATTGAATAACCAGCTCCAAATGAGCTAAGCACACCTAAGGAGCCACCTGCCAGGTCGTCTTGGTGTTTGTGCAACGCAATCACCGATCCAGCCGAACTGGTATTTGCATACTCATCAAGAATTACTGGTGCTTCGCTCGGCTCGGCATCCCGCCCAAGCAGTTTGCGAGCAATCAGTAGATTCATGTTGAGGTTAGCTTGATGCAACCAAAACCGCTTAACGTCAGAGACGTTAAGATTGTTTTCCTTCAGGTGAGCGGCAATCAACTCCGCTACCATCGGGCAAACATCCTTGAAGACCTTACGGCCCTCTTGCACGAACAATTTGTCGCGTGCGCCAATACCCTCTTCAGCAGCTCGATTAAGGAAGCCGAAGTTATTACGGATATTGTTGGAAAACTGAGTGAGCAGCTTGGTGCTGACAATATCGAACTGATACTTCGAGGTTGCTTGGTCAGCGCGCTCAATAACGACCGCAGTGGCTGCATCACCAAAAATGAAGTGGCTGTCGCGGTCACGAAAATTCAAGTGACCGGTGCAGATTTCCGGGTTGACCATCAGCACTGCGCGCGCTTGACCCAACTGGACACTGTTGGCGGCGGCCTGGATCCCAAAAGTAGCGGAGGAGCAGGCAACGTTCATGTCGTAGCCAAAGCCTTGAATACCGAGTGCAGCTTGAACTTCAACAGCAACCGCAGGATAGGCACGCTGCAGGTTTGAACAGGCAACAATAACCCCATCTATATCCGCAGCGGTTTTACCGGCGCGCTCTAAGGCTTCTTTAGCGGCACCAACAGCCATTTCGCAGAGTATCCCCCACTCATCATTGCTGCGTTCAGGAATGCGTGGTGCCATGCGCTGCGGATCAAGGATGCCTTCCTTGTTCATCACAAAACGGCTTTTGATGCCAGATGCTTTTTCAATGAATGCGCTGTTCGACTCGGTTAAAGCCTCAACTTCACCACGAGCAATGGCTTGTGCGTTTTCAGCATTGAATAGCTGAACGTAGCTATTGAAGGACTGGACCAATTCGTCGTTGGAAATGCTATTCACGGGGGTATAGAGGCCCGTTCCACTAATTACGACGTTATGTACGGTCATTGCTGTATGTCCTCAGCCGCATGTTGCGGTCAATTTTTGGCTGACTTGCAGCCATAGGCTACAAGTGTCAATTCGGGGCGCACTCGGAGCAATTCGCTTGGCAGTGCTGCCCAATAATAAAAGCACGGATTTTGCCACAGCTGATTGAGTTCGTCCTCAGAACCGGCAACTCTTCGACTGACGGAAAACATGAATTAACCCAGCAATTGTGCGGATATTATGCATTTATCGATGAAAATGTCATTCATTTGCCACTATCTAACGGGCGAGCGGCTTCAACCTCACCCAGTGGTATCGCAAAAGTCAGCCACTTTCGCGTATCGTTTGGCGTCTTAGACACTCATTCGTGTGTACTTACTGCAAAATTTGGAGTGGCAGAATGACCTCCGAGAGCATTTATTCTACATCCGCTAGAATCGGCTCCATCAGCATCTGCGGTCAGGCGTTGACCCATTCTCGACAAAAGGACCTTGTATGAATCTATCTCTACTCAGCCGCTACGCATTTTTTGCTTTCTGCGTCCTGTTCACACTGATCAATCTACTGTTTGTCGAGCATGAGTGGGTGTGGCCGCTAATCCTGATAGGCGCAACACTGAGCATTATCGGTGTAGTCGACTTAGTGCAAAAACCTCAGGCGGTTCGTCGCAACTACCCGATTCTCGGCAACATTCGCTACCTGGTTGAAGGGATTCGCCCCGAAATCCGTCAATATCTACTCGAGGCCGATGGCGACAAACTACCGTTCTCGCGCTCACAACGCACGTTGGTTTATGCCCGCGCCAAGAATCAAGGTGGCGATAAACCATTTGGCACCTTGATCGATGTTTATCAGGACGGTTTCGAGTTTATCGGCCACTCGATGTGCCCCGCTCCGGTCAGCGACCCTAAGAACTTCAGAGTCACGATAGGTGGTCCGCTGTGCACCCAACCTTATTCGGCCTCGGTATTTAACATCTCGGCGATGAGCTTCGGCTCGTTAAGTGGCAATGCAATTCAAGCCTTAAACAAAGGCGCCATGCTCGGCGGCTTTGCACATGATACCGGCGAAGGCAGCATCAGCCCTTATCACCGTCAACATGGCGGCGATCTGATTTGGGAACTGGGCAGTGGTTACTTTGGTTGCCGCACACCTGAGGGCAAGTTTGACCCTGAACGCTTTGCTGAACAGGCTAAATCTGAGCAGGTAAAAATGATTGAGATCAAGCTCAGTCAGGGTGCCAAGCCAGGTCACGGCGGGATTTTGCCAAAACATAAAATCTCAGAAGAAATCGCTCAAACTCGTGGTATTCCGATGGGCGTTGACTGCGTGTCACCATCAAGCCACAACGAGTTCTCAACCCCTATCGGACTGCTTCAGTTCATTGCCAGGCTTCGCGAGCTGTCGGGCGGGAAACCCGTTGGCTTCAAGTTGTGCTTGGGGCATCCATGGGAGTTTATGGGCATCGCCAAGGCCATGCACGAAACAGGCATCCTTCCGGACTTTATTGTGATTGACGGTAAAGAAGGCGGAACCGGCGCAGCGCCAGTGGAATTTACCGACCATATTGGTGCGCCGATGCGTGAAGGCTTGCTGTTTGTCCACAACACACTGGTCGGCCTTAATCTGCGCGACAAAATCAAGTTGGGTGCGAGTGGCAAAATTGTCAGCGCTTTCGATATCGCCTGCGTCCTGGCCATTGGCGCGGACTGGGCAAACTCGGCACGAGGGTTTATGTTTGCAATCGGCTGCATTCAGAGTCAGTCATGCCACACCAACAAATGCCCGACAGGGGTCGCAACCCAAGACCCGCTGCGTCAGCGCGCATTGGTGGTTGGAGACAAGGCTCAGCGCGTGCACAGTTTCCATCGCAACACGTTGCATGCACTGGCTGAAATGCTGGCTGCGGCGGGCCTCGTACACCCAAGCCAGTTAGATGCCAAGCATCTTGTGCGACGCATCTCCGCCACCGAGATCAAGCTGTTTTCTCAGCAACACGTGTTTCTAAAACCCGGCGAATTGTTGAGCGGAAAAATCGAAGGTGAGTTTTATGAACGCATGTGGGCCATGGCGCAGAGCAACAGCTTCGAAGCCAAGGTCATGTAAGGGCACAGCACGGACGCAAACTGAATCTGCGCAGGGCAATTCAAGTTCAGGCCCAAACTGAATCCAGCAAACTCAAAGAAAAAATGGACAACATTGATGGCGCTCCACACTTGGTTGCTTTATCTGATTGCCATCACCGGCTTATCACTGACGCCCGGACCTAACGGCTTGTTGGCGATGACTCATGGTGCTCTTTATGGGCATCGACGCGCACTGTGGACTGTAACGGGCGGCGTGATCGGCTTTACCCTGCTGATGGCGCTATCGATGTTCGGTATTGACAGCTTGCTAAAAGCATCAGCCAATGCTCTGACAGTGCTGAAATGGCTGGGCGGTGCTTATTTGATCTGGCTGGGTATTCAACTCTGGCGTGCACCACCGCCCAACTTGGGCAGGCTCGACGATGCTCAGTCGAAACCTGCTTCATCAATGTTCAGTCAGGGCTTGTTCGCAGCACTCTCCAACCCAAAAGTGATTTTGTTCTTTGGCGCATTCCTGCCACAGTTTCTCGATCCGAGCGGCAGTATCTGGCTGCAATTTGCAGTCATGGCGCTGACGTTTGTAGTCGTTGAAGGTGTTGTCGAATACCTCCTCGCACGCATGGCACAACGCATCCGCCCGTGGTTGCAGCGCAGTGGTAAAGGGTTTAATCGAAGTTGCGCAGTCCTGTTTATAGCCATCGGCAGCGCCTTACCCTTGTCACGATGAAACCAGCAGAGTCATCACCGGGCCCCATCAACAGCAAACAACGCTCAGTCAATGATCTTGCCACCGCGCTGGGCGTTGTAGTCAGCCTGTTGCTGTTCCCCGGCGAGGCAAGGGCCGAATCTCCAGCCCTGTCATTTTCAATATCCAGCAGTCTGAGTATGCCGCTGATTGGGTTTGACAATGGCGTGGCGAACACTGGCGTTCTGTATGAGCTGGAAACACGACTGGCTAAATACCTTAACCGCAAAATGCGACTCGTTAGCTTGCCCCGTCCGAGAATTTATAAATTGCTGGATCGCGGCAAAATTGACGTGCACTGCTACGCCAGCAAAGACTGGATAGCCAACAACACTCAATATGCCTGGAGCGTGCCGATTATGGTACAGCGTGATTTCCTTATCACACGTGCCAGCAATGCCAGGATTAAAGCACCGCCCCATGGCGCTTTGGTAGGAACGGTTAATGGCTATATCTATACAAGCCTGGCCAGTAGTTTTGCCACGGGCCAACTGGTACGTGACGACGCCCGCACCCAAGAGCAGGTCATCAATAAGCTGGAAATGCGGCGCTATGATTACGCAATTACCAATGAAATCAGTTTCAACTGGTACAAGAGAATCAACGATGCCAGAGATCAATTCCAAAAACTGCAGATGATCCAGCAATCCGAGATCCGCTGCATGGTGCGCAAAGGCCCTGAGGTTCCAACACAGGAAATACTCTCGGCAATCAAAACAATGATGACCAACGGTGAGATTGGGGAAATCATTGCCCAGTACCGTTGACTGCAAAAGTACTGATCTAGAGAGGCTTACGACTTACGCTCAGCGTTAAATCAGTCGATAATGCTCGCCCCAAGCCAAGCCGTCTGTGGAACTCCGTTGTGCCCCACTCAAACCCGCAATCCTCTGCCCCACTGACCACACGCGCCATCATATTAATTGAACTGGCGTTAGCCCTCGGCGGCTTTGCGATTGGTACCGGCGAGTTCTCGATCATGGGTTTGATGCCCAATGTGGCCCAGGATCTGGCCATTACCGAACCTCAAGTGGGCAATGTCATCAGTACTTACGCACTGGGCGTTGTGGTTGGCGCTCCGATCCTGGCTATTCTGGGCTCACGCTTGCTACGTAAACATTTGCTGCTGCTGTTGATGGGCGTATTCGCGGTTGGCAACTTTGCCAGCGCCCTCGCCCCTGACTATCACACGTTGATGATCTACCGCTTCTTTGCAGGTATGCCGCACGGCGCTTATTTTGGTGTCGCCATGCTGGTCGCGGCCTCAATGGCTCCACCGCACAAACGTGCGAAAGCTGTCAGTAGAGTACTGATGGGCTTAACCATCGCGATATTGGTCGGCAACCCGATTGCCACCTGGCTAGGCCAGTTGCTGAGTTGGCGCTATGCATTTGCTTTAGTCGGCTTGATCGCATTATTGACCGTAATAATGGTTGCGATATTCATGCCGCTGGATAAACAGCAGCCGCGTAGCAATCCATTGTCTGAAATGCGTGCATTTAACCGTCCGCAAGTGTGGCTGGCACTCGCGATCAGCTCGGTTGGCTTTGCGGGGATGTTTTGCGTATTCAGCTACATGGCGCCGACGTTGCTCGAAGTGACACAACTCAGTGCCAGTTGGATTCCTTTCGCACTGGTAGCGTTTGGCCTTGGCGGAATCCTCGGCAACCTTGCCGGAGGCTGGCTGTTCGACAAGCTGCAATTCAAGGCCGTAGCCTGGTTGCTGCTCTGGAGCGCAGCCATACTGATGATATTCCCGCTGGCTGCTCACTCGACCTGGACGGTCTTCCCGGCAATATTTGCCGTTGGCACCATGGTTGCGCTGTCACCCGCTTTGCAAACCCATTTAATGGATGTAGCGCATGGCGCCCAGACACTTGCCGCAGCGTCAAATCATGCAGCCTTCAATATCGCCAACGCGCTTGGGCCATGGCTTGGCGGCCTGGCCATCAGTGCAGGCTTTGGCTGGACATCGACCGGTTACATTGGCGCAGCCACTGCGCTGGCTGGCTTGTTGGTATTTTTCTGGGCGTGGAACGTCGGCAAACACGAAGAACAGGCCAACCCGTAATCGCCGGCATTTACTGAATGGGCAAGCGAAACGAAGCGCGGCTAGCCCTTTGTCAGGATAAGCCTAAGTGATCACCCAGGCTTTTAAGCTTCTCGAATCAAACTGTTGAGGCCAGCAACGCGTTCACTGATTTGCGTTTCCAGCTGCTCGATCTGCGCTTGGTGCTGCTGTTGCATTTCGAGTTGCTGGGCACAAAGCTTGAGCGCGGTCAGCACCAACAACTTCTCACCGACCAATGTCGGTGAGGCTTGCTTGGTTTCAGCCAAGAGCTTTTTGAGCATCAATGCAGAAGCGCTCAGTGCCTCGCTCTTGCCTTCGGGGGCTTTGATGCTGTAGTCACGACCCAGGATGCTGATGACCGAGACGTTCTCTGTGGATGCGCTCATTGATTCAATGCTGCCTCAGATGTTTGACCTGCGCTGGCCAGTTCAACCAGAGCTTGAATACGTGCCGCTGTCTGGCCCTGTAACTCTTCCTGCTCAAGTGCGCTTAATTGCAACGTTTCGTTTTCATCTTTCAACGTTTGCAGCTCTTGTGCCAGTGATTCGTTACGTTCCAGCAAGGATCTGTTGTCCTGCAAAAGAGTGCCGACAAGTTGCTCCAACTGCTTCAAATTGCTTTCTAACATAATGATTACTCAGGTCTTTTGCGCGGGGCCGCGACAATAAAGAAAATTTCATGAAGAAGCCAGACACCTGCGCCCCTTTAATACAGATGCCCTGCCCAATCTGGCATGGAGTTTTAACCAAGAGTCGCTACGACCCTCTCACCCCGGCCTGAGTTCCAAGGGTGAGAGACTGCAACGTAATATTATTCAGGGGTCTCGGCACGAATATCAAAACCACTGCTGGATTCACTGACGATACGGAAGTGCTCGTCCTGCCCTTTGGTCACAGTTACCGCCACTTCTCGATTGAGACGGCCGTTGTTGCACAGGCTCTCCCCTTCTTCATCAATCGCAATTCCGACAATATGCCGCCCTGGCGCCACTGAGAACGTTGCGGTCTCGCCAATACCAATACGGGCGGCGAGCTTGCGATCAAGCTTGAAGGCGACATAACAACCGCCGCCAATAAAGCCCATGTCTCGATTAATAATGATGTTGCCTGAGTCCTGCTCAGCCCGCTGATATTCAAACATGCGGTCTTCAGGTATCTGGGTAATTTGATCGGGATGGGTTTTGTACGATGAACAACCCGTCAACACAAGCATCGGTAGCACGGCATACATCAATCGCATTGGAGCCCTCCATGGGCGGCTGATTAGTCTTGTTGTTGAGCACCGGTTCAGTATTGGCGCTCGCGTGTAAACGCTCAAGCTGGCAAAGGCTCTCAAGCAAACTAAAGTATGCCAGCGCATTTGCACAGTCAGATACAGCGAACGCAGCAATCAACTGCTGGCTGATTTATCGCTGGCAGGTAGATACGTCAATAAATCCTGGGCATCAAGCTGATCATCATGCAGAAACCGCTGGGCATACTGCTGGCATGCCCCTGAACGAACAAAAATACTAAAGAGTTCGCAGTCCAAATGCCCACTTTCACACATCCCCCGCATAATGTGCAGTGCTTGTGAGAGTGTTTTACTTGGCTTGTAAGGGCGATCGCGAGCGGTGAGCGCTTCAAACACATCGGCAATTGCCATCATCCGCGCTTGCGGGCTTAGCTGCTCACCGATCAGCCCACAGGGATAACCTTGTCCATCCATGCGCTCGTGGTGACCACCGGCGATTTCCGGCACCTGTTGCAAGGCATTGGGAAAAGGCAATGCATTGAGCATCTTGATGGTTTGAATCACGTGCTCATTAATTTTATAGCGTTCTTCTTCGGTCAAGGTGCCGCGCCTGATGGATAGATTTTTCAGCTCGCCGCGATCATATAAGAACTCTGGAATGGCCATATTGAAACCATACTCATTGTCCTTATCAAAGGTTTCATCGGACGGACGCAAAATCTGCTGCTCTGGTCGATCGGCTATCAGGTTCTCCCACACGGGGAGCTCGACGACTGGCTGACATTCCTTACGCTGACGCTCCTCGCCCGAAATACCCAAACGGTCATCCAAGGTGCGCAACCAGCGCCGTTGAGCAATCTGCTGCAGGCGCTGCAACTGTTCATCGCCCATGTATTCCGCACCCGTATTGCAGCGCGCAACAAAGCTGAACTCATCATCAAGCAGGCGCCATTGGGCATCACGCGTGGCCAAGGCCTGAGCGCGGTCGGCACCGTCATTGATTGCTGTCAGATACTCAACCTGGGCATCGCGTTTAAGCACCTCAAAACGCAGGCGAATCTCATGAATGCGGTCGTAGATGGTTTCCAGCTTGGTGGCTTTATCAACCACATATTCCGGCGTAGTGACCTTGCCGCAGTCGTGAAGCCACGATCCTATATGCAATGCATACCAATCATCGTCACTCATGCTGAAGTCGGCGTAGGCACCTTGAGTTTCATCGCACGCGGCTTGAGCCAGTAACTTGGCGGCTTCAGGAACGCGCTCACAATGGCCCGCGGTATAAGGACTCTTGGCGTCGATGGCCGTGGCAACCAGACGTATCAGGGACTCGAATAATGCTTTCTGCTGGCCGATCAATCCGCGTGTTTCAAGGGCCAGGGCCGCAAACTTTGAAAGCACCTGAATGAAGGACACATAGTTTTCATCCAAAGACTTGTCGTTGAACAACACTAATACGCCTAGCACCTCTCCTTCTCGACTCAGCAGCGGTACACTTAAGGTCGCCGTCGCTGGCAGACCAAGCTTTGAACATTTTTTTGCATCGGCAACCTGTTTAACCGGTCGGCGTAATGCAATCGACTCAGTCACGGCAAAAAATTTCTGGGAAGGGTCAACCGCTGATATATCTATGGGTTGATGTTGCCAACGACCGCCAACAAGTTCCAAGGGCCCTTTCGGCACCAGTTGCATATACAGCAATGCACCTTCCGAGTGGCTGGCTTCACAGGTCAGGGTTAACAAGGTGGGCAAGAATTTCTCAAGATCGGGCTCGCCACTAAGGCGCGTGATGATGTCCATGAAATGCGCCATAGTCGTGCTGCTCTGGCTAAGCGCACGGCTCAGTTCGCGAACTTCACTGATAAAGCTGCTGGTGTCGATCGGCTCACTAAAGTTGAAGTTACGAATGCTGCGCGCCTTATGTGTCAGCACGCTTAGCGGTGCAGCGATAAACCCAGACGCCCATGCAGCCAGCGGCACTGCCAGCACTAATATCAACAAGGTTTGCAGCAGTATCTCGTTACGTATCAGCCTGGCAGCATTGAGGAGCTCATCACTCGGCACACTAATTCCGAGAAAAATCGACGCCGTACTCGTTGCTGGCAAACGCAATAGCTCGGTGTGCCAGAGCTGGCCGTCGACCTCAAGACTGCGCAACTCAAAACTACTACCAGCAGAGGATTTGAGCGCCTCAAGCATTGGCCCAAGCATCGCCAACGAAGGGTGCTGTAGTTCCTGCACTTCAGGTGCATCGTGTAAGATTCCGGCAAACACCTGAGGACGATCAGCGGCTAAAATTTGTCCACTTGAGTCGAGCAGGACCAGCTCACTGCTGGGTGTAAGGCGGTAGCGAACCAGCATCTCATCCAATGCATGATGACTGATATCAGCCCCGATGACCAAGCCACCATCCCTCGTATCCAACGCTACGGTTGAGCCGATCTCACCGGTTGTAAAGAACTTGTAGGGTTCTGTTCTGATCAACCCGCCTTGGTTCTTGGCTTCGCGATACCAAGGTCTGTTGCGCGGATCAAAACTTGGCGAAGCCTGCTTGATTGTCTTGCCAATTTGCTTGAGCTGACTGTCCAGATAAAAAAGACGCGCCTGGCCAGAGCCAAACCCCGAGCGCTCAACCCCGTAAACCAAATACTGGGCGATAACTGGTACGGCGGAGTCAACTTCGATAGCACGCCGGGAAACATCGGCAACCAGGAAGTAATTGCCCGCACGGTCACCGACAAAGAACGACCCCGCGCCCTTTGCCGAACGTAATTCTTCTATCATTTCCGGCACTGCTTTTTGCCATTCCTCGAAACGGCCTTTACGCAGGTGGGCGCTGAGCGCCAAACGCCTCACGCCTGCATGCACGGGCGTGAGCAAATTATCGAAATCAGTGGTTGCCTGCAGAGCAGAGTTTTGCGCAGAAACTAGCGCCTTACTGTAAATAAAGGCCGATGCACGGTTGTATGCGCCGAGGGCAATAAACGAGCCGACAATTGTCACCAGCAAAACGATAGCAACCACAATTAAAACGCGAAGCGTTACTGTCCGGCCGCCTTTCATGATTATTCCTTAATCGCTAACCGCAACACCTAACCCACTCTTCGGCGGTGCCTATGGCTGCGCTGAACATTGCCAGCGCACGGTGATTTAACCCACGGCCCACACCCACGCATCTTATTGAAATCACGCCCTATCATTTGCAGAAAGCCTATTTGAAAGGTAGCAAGCCAAGTCAGTGACAGATGCAGAAAACTATAGCTAGCTTCTCGCAAAAAGCTCACAAACCAGCCCTGTCAGCTAGCGTCTAAAACTGTTTGCCAGGTTACGCCTGCTCTCTTATGCCTCGGTTTGCGACCATTGCTTGCTCAGGCGCTTATCTGACACCGGCATTTTGGTGCCCAGTTGCTGAGCAAAAAGCGAGACGCGGTACTCTTCAAGCATCCAGCGATACAGCTGCAACTCTGCATCACGCTTGCCTTCTTTGGCATGCTTGGCGTAGCGGGCCTGATACTGTTCCCAATAACCTGCCAACTCGCCGCTCCAGACACGGTCTCGTTGCACCTGGCTGCCAATTTTATCCAGCCGTTGCTCAATCGCCTTGAGGTAGCGAGGCAGCTCTTTGATCCATTGCGCGGGAGTCTCGCGGACAAACCCTGGGTACACCAAATGGCTAAGCTGCTGCTTGATATCGTTGAGAGCGATGGCCTGGGCCAAATCGATTTTGCCTTTGAAACGCTTTTGCAAACCATGCCAGAGCTTGAGAATTTCCAAGGTCAGCCGCGCCAGGCGCTCAGCGTGGTTAAACCAATCGCCACGTTTGGCCTCGGCAAGGGCAGCCAATGCGGCGCCATCACGCGGCAAGGGGTCTTGGCCGTCGAGAATGCAGGAATCGAGACTGGCCAGAAGGATGTCTTCGACCAAACCATCGATGCGGCCCATGTCCCGATACAACAAAGCTAACTCGGTAAGCCCCGGTAGTTTGCTGCGCATGAACTTTGCCGGTTCACTCAACTGCTGCAAGAGCAGACGCTGCAGGGCTCGACGGTGCTGATATTCGGCCTCAGCCTGCGTCGCAAAGCGCCCCTCATTTACCGTGCCCGCCTCCTCAACCAGCGCGGGATAGACCGTCATCGACAGCCCCGCCACCTTATGCTGAGTTTTCTCGGCAACTTCGGCAAAGGCTTTAGCCTCGATTGGCGCTTCGGTTTTGGCCGTTTGTGGTAGCGCCAAGGCTTGCTGGCTGGCTTTGTTGAAGCGCACGGTTAACTCAGCAAGATCACGGCCTTCACCGAGAACCTTGCCGTGGCTATCGACCACTTCGATATTCATCCGCAGGTGATCCTCAACCGCAGCAGCAGATTCTGCCCAGGCTTCATCTGCGACCCGTGTCCCGGTCATGCGCTGCAACTCACGCCCAAGCGCCAGCGGTAAACTGGCCTCGGCGAACGTGATTTTGCTCAATGCCGCGCTGACAAAATCCGGCACCGGCACAAAGTTCTTACGCAAGGCTTTAGGTAAACCGCGCACCAGCGCCATGCATTTTGCTTCAAGCAGGCCCGGCACCAGCCACTCGATACGCTCCGCAGAAAGCTGTGGCAACAAGGGGGCCGGCACCCGCACCGTGACCCCGTCACGCGGGTGATTGGGTTCAAAATGGTAACTGAGCGGTAACTGCAATTCATTTAGATACAAGGTATCCGGGTATTGCGCGGCGGTGACTTCATTGGCGTCACGGGCAAGCACATCTTCTTCGCGCATGATCAGCAATTGCGCGTCCTTGACGCTTTCGCGCTTGTACCAAGACTCAAAACTCGCGGTTTGATAAATATCAGCCGGCAGGCGTGCCGCGTAATAATCAAACAGGGTTTCTTCATCGGCCAGAATGTCGCGGCGCCGAGCCTTGGCTTCCAGCTCATCGAGGCGCTCAAGTAACTGACGATTAGCACTCAGGCAACGCGCCCTGGAGTTGATCTCGCCGCGCACCAACCCTTCACGGATAAACATTTCACGCGCCACCACAGGATCAATCGGCCCGTAATGCACTGGCCGCCTACCGACCACAATCAATCCATAGAGGCTGATCTGCTCGTAGGCAACCACTTGCCCGCGCTTCTTTTCCCAGTGCGGTTCAAGATGGTTCTTCTTGATCAAATGCCCAGCCAGCGGCTCTATCCAGTCAGGTTCGATCTTGGCGACCATACGCGCAAACAGCTTGGTGGTTTCAACCAACTCAGACGCCATGATCCATTGCGGTCGTTTACGCCCGATCACCGTTGAGGGGTGAATCCAGAAGCGCCGCTGACGGGCGCCTAAATAATCGCCATCCTCGGTTTTTTGTCCGATCTGACTTAACAAGCCTGACAAAATGGCTTTGTGCAGTTTCTGGTAATCGACCGACCGGGCCTGCGCCTCATCTTTAGCTTGCTTGCTCTCAAGCTTAGCCCTACCCGTTTTTCCGGCAGCGGTTGAGCTTTCCTGAGGCTTGCCCTTGAGCTGCAAATCGCGGCAAATCAACAGTAACTGACGGTGCGCATCGCGCCACTCACGCATGCGCAGGTAGTTGAGAAAATTCTTGCGACACCAACTGCGCAAAGCGCTTGAACCCAAGGCTTGGCGCTGCTCTTCAAAGCCACGCCAAATATTGATCAGGGCAGCAAAGTCGGAGTCGACATCCTTCCATTGCGCATGGGCTTGATCGGCCGCTTGCTGACGATCCGATGGCCGCTCACGCGGGTCTTGCACCGACAAGTTGCTGGCGATAATCAGCACTTCATCAAGACTGCCCTGCTTCGCCCCTTCAAGCACCATACGCGCCAAGCGTGGATCAACCGGCAGACGCGCCAACTGGCGGCCCAACGCAGTCAGTTGTCCGTCACGACTGACTGCCGAAAGCTCTTGCAGCAAATTGAAACCGTCACTGATGGCCTTGCCATCTGGCGGCTCGATAAAGGGAAATGCACTGATCTCACCCAGGCGCAAATGCAGCATTTGCAAAATGACCGCTGCCAGGTTGGTGCGCAGGATTTCTGGATCAGTAAATTCTGGCCGTGCGATGAAATCTTCTTCGCTGTAAAGGCGAATACAAATACCGGGCTCAACCCGCCCGCAACGACCTTTGCGCTGGTTGGCGCTAGCCTGTGAAACAGCTTCGATCGGCAGGCGCTGAACCTTGGCGCGATAGCTGTAACGGCTGATGCGCGCGGTGCCACTGTCGATCACATAACGAATGCCGGGCACCGTCAGCGAGGTTTCGGCAACGTTGGTCGCCAAAACGATTTTGCGCCCCGGCATTGGTTTGAATATTTTCTGCTGCTCGGCAGGGGTCAAGCGCGCATAGAGCGGCAATATCTCAGTGTGTTTGAGCTGGGCCTTGCGCAGCACTTCCGCAGCATCACGGATCTCACGCTCTCCCGGCAAGAACACCAGCACATCGCCGGGGAGCTTGCCTTCACTGCGTTCAAAGGCGCTGAGTTCATCAATTGTTGCAATGATTGCCTGATCGACCGAAAGGTCATCTTCGACTCGGTTGCCCTCTTCGTCCTGCTCGGCAGCGAGCGGCCGGTACCAGGTTTCCACCGGAAAGGTTCGCCCGGAGACTTCAACCACTGGCGCACCATCAAAGTGCTTGGAGAAACGCTCAAGGTCGATAGTCGCCGAGGTGATAATCAGCTTGAGATCGGGGCGCCGGGACAGCAGGGTTTTCAGGTAACCGAGCAAGAAGTCGATATTAAGGCTGCGCTCGTGCGCCTCGTCGACAATGATGGTGTCGTACTTGTCGAGAAAACGATCGTGCTGGGTTTCCGCCAGCAAGATACCGTCAGTCATTAACTTGATAAGACTGCGCTCGTTGCTCTGATCCTCGAAGCGCACCTGATAACCCACCAGCTCTCCGAGCGGGGTGCCTATTTCTTCCGCAACACGCATGGCAACGCTGCGAGCAGCCAGCCGCCGAGGCTGGGTGTGACCTATCAGACCGTGAATACCACGGCCCAGCTCAAGACAAATTTTCGGTAACTGGGTGGTTTTACCCGATCCGGTTTCACCGGCGATAACCACGACTTGATGTTTAGCGATTGCCGCCTTGATTTCGTCGCGCTTGGCAGCGATTGGCAAGGCATCGTCATAACGCATGGCCGGCACGCTCAAACGCCGCGCTTCAACCTTGGCCGCTGATGCCTGAAAGCGTTGCAACCACTGCTCCAGCTTGGCTTCATCAGATTGTTTACGCAGCTCGTGCAGCTGTCTGCGCAAGCGATGTCGGTCAATAATCAGCGCTTGATCGAGATTTTTCAGCAGGCGTTCAGTGTGATCAGTCATCGGAACCGGAGCAATTCTTTGAGGGGGCATGGAATGGCTTGCAGCCGCTAATTGTCGCAGATTTCCGTAGTTGATGCGTAAACGCCAGCAAACGGCTGGCTGCGACGGAATTTTTACCAGCACCAAAACAACAAAGCCCCGCATTTGCGGGGCTTTGTCAGCAATCAACACCTATTATTTGGCGTTGATCTTCTTCAACTCTTCGTCGCGAAGTTCGCGGCGCAGAATTTTACCTACGTTAGTGGTCGGCAACGTGTCACGAAACTCAACGCACTTCGGCACTTTGTAGCCGGTCAGATTAGCGCGCATGTGCGCCATGACTTGTTCTTTAGTGACGTTTTCACCCGGCTTAGCGACGACGAAGACTTTGATCGCCTCACCCGATTTCTCGTCAGGCACGCCAATGGCCGCACATTGCAAAACGCCAGGCAAGGTTGCCAACACGTCTTCCAGCTCGTTCGGGTAAACGTTGAAGCCCGACACCAGAATCATGTCTTTCTTGCGGTCAACAATGCGCAAATAGCCATCGGGCTCAATCAAACCGATGTCGCCGGTTTTTAGCCAACCATCAGCATCAAGCACTTCATCGGTGGCTTCCTGACGCTGCCAGTAACCCTTCATGACCTGTGGGCCTTTGACGCAGATCTCGCCAGTCTCACCGAGTTCAAGCACTTTGCCTTCGTCATCGACAATCCGACACAGCGTCGATGGCACCGGAATACCAATGGTGCCCAAGCGAATAGCGCTGAACGGGTTAACCGTTGCGACCGGGCTAGTTTCGGTCATGCCAAAACCTTCGCATACCGCACAACCGGTTACTGCTTTCCAGCGTTCGGCAGTCGCCTGCTGCAAGGCCATGCCGCCAGAAACGGTGAGCTTCAGCGAGGAGAAGTCCAGCTTGCGAAAGCCATCGAAATTGCTCAGCGCAACAAACAGCGTATTGAGTCCAACGAAACCGGTGAACTTGTACTTGGACAGATCATTCACGACCGCAGGCAAGTCACGCGGGTTAGTGATCAAGATATTGTGCGCGCCGATCAGCATCATCGCCATGCAATGAAAGGTGAACGCGTAGATGTGATAAAGCGGCAACGGGGCCACCACCACTTCGCAACCTTCATCAAGGTTGGCACCCATCAATTCTCTGACTTGCAGCATATTGGCAACCAGGTTGCGGTGCGTGAGCATCGCGCCTTTCGCCACGCCGGTAGTGCCGCCGGTGTATTGCAGCACGGCAACGTCACCATTGGCCGGACTCGCTTCTTTCACCGTCTTGCCGCGGCCTTTGGCCAAAGCATCAAGAAAGCTGGTGGACTGCGGCAAATTGTATGCAGGAACCATTTTTTTAACGTGCTTGACCACTGTATTAACGATCAAGCGCTTGAACATAGGCAGCATATCGCCCACTTCGGTGACGATGATGCTCTTGACCCCGGTCTTGGGCACGACTTGCTCAGCCAAATGCGCCATATTGGCCAGGCAGACCAATGCTTTAGCGCCGGAGTCATTGAATTGGTGCTCCAATTCACGTGCGGTGTACAGCGGATTGGTATTAACCACGACCAAACCCGCACGAATAGCACCGAACACAACAATTGGATATTGCAGAATATTGGGCATCTGCACGGCAATACGATCGCCCGGCTGCAGATCTGTGTGGTTTTGCAGATAGGCTGCAAACTCACCAGACAGCTTGTAAACATCGCCGTAGGTCAGGGTTTTTCCCAAATTACTGAAAGCAGGCTTATCAGCAAAACGCTGGCAGGACTGTTGCAGGACCGCTTGGATATTAGGGTATTGGTCCGGGTTGATCTCGGCAGCAACCCCAACTGGATACTTATCCTTCCAGAAGTTTTCGATCATGGAAGCCCACTCCTCAGTTACATCTATTCATCACTGCCGTCTTGGCAGTTGTATTGTTGTTTATATGCCTGAAGCTTGACCATCGCACAGGCCAAAAGCGGGCCGAGAGTAGCAGCTTTGCCAGAGATCGACCAGCACCAAGCATGACCAACTCAGTCATAAACAATACGATTACAGTAAAATCAGTCACGAACTTACCACATCAAGCAACACTCGTCCTGCCCAGCCAAATACGCTGCGGCGCTTGTCTTGCTGTTCGTCAATCAATCAAAGGCGCCTGACACGCAATAAAAAAGCCGGACCCGGAAGCAACTTGCTCCATGGCCCAGCTTGTTTATCTACGCCCTAACTTGAGGATTACAACTATCGGTCACGCAATATCGCGAAGCTCGCGGCGCAGAATTTTGCCGACGGGTGTCATCGGCAGAGAATCCCGGAACACGATCTGCTTGGGCACCTTGTAAGCCGTGAAATTCTCTTTGCAGAATGCTTTCAGTTCAGCCTCGTTAATACCGCCTTCACGCGCAACCACGAAAAGCTTGACCGCCTCACCTGATTTCTCATCGGCAACACCTACCGCCGCGCAACTGGCGACCTGTGGATGGCTCATGACAACGTCCTCGATTTCGTTTGGATAAACGTTGAAACCAGAGACGATAATCATGTCTTTCTTGCGGTCAACAATACGGGTGAAACCATCTTCATCAATCACCGCGATATCGCCAGTCTTGAACCAGCCTTCAGCATCCAGCACTTCAGCTGTCGCTTCAGCTCGCTGCCAATAACCCTTCATGACTTGCGGGCCTTTAATGCAGAGTTCACCGCGTTCGCCAGAAGGCAGTTCAACGCCGTCGTCGTCGATCACCTTAAAAGCAGTGCCAGGTACTGGAATCCCAACAGTCCCCAAACGCGCCAACTTGCCGTATGGATTGGTACTGGCAACGGGTGAAGTTTCAGTCAGGCCGTAACCTTCAACAACCATACAACCGGTGATCTCTTGCCAACGTTCAGCGGTGGCCTTAACCAAGGCTGTACCACCGGAGTTGGTGAGCTTGAGCTTGGAGAAGTCGAGATTCTTGAATTCAGGATGATCCATCAAGGCGACAAACAGGGTGTTCAAACCCAGTAGCGCGGAAAACTGCCACTTACCCAACTCTTTGATAAAGCCAGGAATATCACGCGGGTTGGTAATCAGCACGTTATGGTTGCCGTTAACCATCATGCACATGCAGTTCGCGGTGAATGCATAGATATGATAAAGCGGTAGCGGTGCAATCATCACCTCTTGGCCTTGCTTCATCAGCGGTGCACCATCGTCATCAAGCTGCTGCATGCAAGCATCAATCTGCAGCATGTTGGCTACCAGATTAGCGTGGGTCAGCATCGCGCCCTTGGCCACTCCCGTGGTGCCGCCAGTGTATTGCAGCACGGCTATATCATCATGACCCACACTGACAGGCTGCAATGCGCCGCCATGCCCTTGCTTGAGTACGTTTTTGAAAGCTAATGCCTGCGGCAGATGGTAGTCAGGCACCATCTTTTTGACTTTCTTCACCACTGTGTTGACCAGCCAGCCTTTAAGCGTTGGCAGCAGGTCACCCATTTTGGCTTCGATCAAGTACTCGATATCGGTATCTGGCAGCACGTCCTGCACCAGCTTGCCGAACATATTCAGGTAAACCAACGCGCGCGCGCCCGAGTCTTTAAACTGGTGCCGCATTTCACGAGCGGTGTACAACGGATTGGTATTGACCACGATAAGCCCGGCGCGCATCGCGCCAAACACGGCGATGGGATACTGCAGGACATTGGGCATTTGCACAGCAATACGATCGCCCGGCTTGAGATCGGTATGCTTTTGCAGATAACTGGCAAAAGCGCCAGACAGACGATCCAGCTCAGCGTAGGTCAGGGTCACGCCCATGTTGCTGAAAGCTGGACGGTCAGCGAACTTTTTGCAGGATCGCTCAAACACTTCATTGACCGAGCGAAATGCATTCATATCGATGTTATCGGGTACACCAGTGGCGCGTTTACCGCTCCAGAACTCAGGTTGCATTATTTTTATCCCCTTCCCCTGAAAGATATCTGCCCGTTTTAAGAGCAGGCACTGAGCGGGCTCATTCGCCACAACCAAACGCCTGCCCAAGTTAAATCGTTAACCCGACTTAACCTGTATAAAAGTGCATGCAATAAGCGTAGCGGCTAATTGCCGATTTGGAGCTGCACGGGCTGAACGGAAGTTAGCAGTTACTCACCGACAGGCATATAGCCAAACAACCTTCATCAACGACATGAATCTTGGCTCAAGTCATTCGACTGTCAAACCACCCGGGCTGGCCCTACAATAGCTTTTCACGTCAGCTAAGGATTCGTCATGCAACACGAGGCTTTTTGGCATAAGAGTAGTGATAACACGCCGCTGTACGTGAACCACTGGTTTGGCCAACAGCCGCCCAAGGCGATAGTCATGCTTGCCCACGGCATGGCTGAACATAGTGGCCGCTACGCCCGCTTTGGCGAGACGCTGGTGGCAAATGGCTTTGAGCTCTACGCGCACGATCAGCGCGGTCACGGTAAAACCGCCGAAAATGGAGTGCTGGGTCACTACGCTGACAGCAACGGCTGGAATCTGGTGGTCAATGATCTGGCATGTATCAATCACCTGATCCGTCATCAGCATGCGCAAGTGCCGATATTTCTCTTCGGCCACAGCATGGGCAGCTATATCGCTCAGGCTTACCTGATGCAACACAGCAGCAGCGTGCACGGCGTGGTGCTGTCTGGCTCTAACTATCAACCGGTTGCGCTGTATAAAAGTGCACAGGCAATCGCCAGATTTGAAGCTTGGCGCCAAGGGCCAACCGGACATAGCGCACTGATCGACTTTCTCTCATTCGGCTCTTTCAACAAGACCTTCAAACCCAACCGCACAGGGTTTGACTGGCTGAGTCGTGATCCCGACGAAGTTGATAAATATATCAACGATCCGCTTTGCGGTTTTCGTTGTAGCAATCAGTTGTGGCTCGACTTGCTAGGCGGGCTGCAAGCAATCACCCCGCGCAAGAAACTGGCCCAGATTGAACCCAGCCTGCCGCTTCTGATAATTGGCGGCGCACGTGACCCGGTCAGCCAAGGCAAGCGTCTAGCAAACTTAGCGGGCGCACTTAAAGAAGCTGGCAAGCGCCATGTTGCACTGAAGGTTTACCCTGAAGCTCGCCACGAATTGCTCAACGAGAGCAATCGCGATGAAGTCTGCAGTTTTATTATTGAATGGTTGGAGCAAACACTTGGCCAGCCTCACCCGTTTCGTTCCGAGATCCAGGAGATCCACTGATGAGCCAACTCAGCAATACGCCTTACGACGAACTCGAAGTCGGCCAGAAAGCCACTTACAGCAAGACTGTCGAGGAGCGTGACGTACAGCTATTTGCCGCAGTTTCTGGCGACAACAATCCTGTGCATCTGGATGCCCAGTTTGCTGCCGAAAGCATGTTCAAGGAGCGCATTGCGCATGGCATGTTCAGTGGCGCATTGATCAGCGCAGCAGTCGCCTGTGAATTACCGGGGCCGGGCACTATTTACCTGGGCCAGACGATGCGTTTCACTCTGCCAGTAAAACTCGGTGACACCCTCACCGTGCAGTTGGAAATTCTCGAAAAACTGCCAAAATTTCGCGTACGCATCGCTACACGCGTGGTCAATCAGCGTGATGAAATAGTGGTTGACGGCGAAGCCGAAATTCTGGCTCCACGCAAAAAACAAACGGTTGCAATGCCACCAATGCCACAGGTTACAGTCGGCTAAATCGATAGGGACCGGAACGGGCACCAGCCTGTGCGCTGAGCTTGACGCATTTGCCAGCGCACATTGAGTGTGCATGTATATTTTGCATGCACCACACTTGACCGCCGCTGTTTATCCACCACAATACTTCCTGGCAATCGCCACTGATATCGCAGTTTTCTTGTGCATAATGCACAAAATACTTTGTGACTATCATTCTGCGTGAAGTGGGTATTCAAGAATTAGCGGACTGGCACGCCACCTGCTATGCCAAATACTTCACTGACCCCTGTGGAGTTCAACCTATGTCTACCACCAACAACGATAGCGACTACCCGCTCAGCGAAGTTCCGCAAGGCGCACGTAAAGGGCTGTTTTCGACTTCAATTTTATTGTTTGGCTTTACCTTCTTCACCGCCACCATGTTTGCTGGCGGCAAAATCGGCATGGCGTTTGATTTCACATCGCTGATCTGGGCGGCGGTAATTGGTAATCTGTTGCTCGGTCTTTACGCTGCGGTCTTGGGTCTGATCGCCTGTCGCAGCGGTTTGAACTCAGTACTGATGGGCCGCTTTTGCTTCGGCGAAGTCGGCAGCAAGTTATCTGATGTACTGCTCGGCTTTACCCAGATCGGTTGGTACGCGTGGGGCACTGCAACCATCGCCATCGTTCTGGTGAAAATTCTCGGTCTACCAGAAGGACTGACGACAGCGCTAATGGTGCTCTTTGGTTTTGGCTTCTGCATCACCGCATTCATCGGCTACAAAGGCTTGGATATGCTTTCACGGGTGGCGGTCCCGGCGATGATGGTGTTGCTTGGCTGTTCATTGTGGATTGCCACCCGTGATGCTGGCGGCATGAGCGCTTTGATGGCGATCGAACCCAAGGAAAGTATGAGCCTGAGCGTGGCCATCACCATGGTTTTTGGCACATTTGTCAGCGGTGCAACTCAGGCCACCAACTGGACCCGCTTTGCTAAAAGCGGCCGGGTGGCGATGCTTTCAAGTTTGTTCGGTTTCTTTATCGGCAACGGCTTGATGATTGTTGCTGGCGCTTACGGCGCCATCGTTTACCAACAGCCTGACGTGGTTGAAGTATTAGTGCTGCAAGGTCTGTCGATGGCTGCGGTGGTGATGCTGTTTCTCAACTTGTGGACTACTCAGGACAACACCATCTATAACTTCGCCGCCGCTGGCTGCAACCTGCTGCGCACTGGCCGCCGCAAACTGGTGACTGTTGCCGGCGCAGGCATCGGTACATTGCTGGCGATTGCCGGTATGTACGAAATGCTGATTCCATTCCTGATTCTACTCGGATCGATCATTCCACCCATTGGCGGGGTGATCATGGCGGACTTCTTCTATGGCCATAAAGGCCAGTATCCAAAGCTTGCCGACACTCAATTACCGGCGTTCAACTGGATTGGCCTGAGCGCTTATGTAATTGGCGCGGTGTGCGCGTACATGTCGCCATGGGTTGCACCGATTGTCGGGATTGGCGTGGCTGCATTTGCTTACATCGTGCTGTCAAAAATACTCAGCCCGGCGCCAGCCAAAAGCGCTGCAAACATCACGGGTTCAGTTAGCTAAATGAGCCTCACCGTGGCCGACGTACTGGCGCTTCCCGGCCTCGACAGCATGCGCTTGCGGGCTGGCGAAGCGATGCAAAGCAACCCCGTACGCTGGCCCTATGTAGCCGAGAACAACAGCATTTCCGAGTGGATAATGGGCGGCGAATTGGTGTTCGTCACGGGCATCAATCACCCGCGCAATGAAGAAAACCTGTTAATGCTGACGCGCCAGGCACATGAGCGCGGCGCAGCCGGCCTGGTCATTTTGACCGGCCTTGAGTACATCAAAGATATCCCGCAAAGCGTCATCGCAACGGCGCAGCAGTTGGGCGTGCCGCTGATAGAACAACCTTATTCGCTGAAAATGGTAGTGGTCACACAAGCCATCGGCACAGCATTGGTGCAAACGCAGATGCTTGGCCGCTCACGCCAACACTTGCTTGAACAATTGCTTGAAGGTGATGTGCAGTCGCTCGACTCACTGCTGCAACGGGCGCGCAGCTTAGACCTGCCATTAACGACCGCGCGGCAAGTCGCGCTGCTTAAACTCGAAGGCAGCGAACGTTTAATCGAAGCCTTTGGCGCGGATCAAGCTGAACGCATCCTGCAACGTAGCCGCGAGCGTTTGCAACATGCACTGCATCATCAGTTGGACGCTCTCGGTGAGGCGCTTTCTCCGGTATGCCAGGGCGAACACTGGATCGCCCTACTTCCGGCCGTCGCGAGGATTGACCAGCAACGTAATCGCCAAGCGCTACTGGAATTGATTGAACAGCTCACTCCAGAACTGGCGCCCCTGCGCCTTTACCTCGGCCTGAGCGCAGGCGGTCATGGCCCAGAACATTTTGCTCACGGCTTGCGTGAAGCCCGCCAAGCCTTGGTTGCCGCGCAATCATTCCCTGAGCGTCTGGGGGTTTGCAGCTTTAACGAGTTGGGCGCAATTGAGTTGCTTGGTGCCATTCGTGATCGCAGCGTACTCGACCAATTCGTCGACAAGGTGCTCGGCCCCATCATCAGCGATGACAGCCGCCACGAACCCGTACTGCTGCCAACGCTTGAGGCCTGGTTCCACGAGAACGGTAATCTCGCGCTCGCAGCACAACGCCTTGGCGTGCACCGAAACACCATGAGTTACCGGACCCAGCGCATAGAAACCCTAACCGGCAGTTCATTTACTAATCCCCACGACCGCCTGAATATCAGCCTCGCTTTGTTGATATGGCGGCTCTCCTCTTCTCGCTCAGCCAGGAGCACTGCATGAACATTATTAACGCCAGACTACGCGGTCGCGAAGGCCTATACCGAATCGTCCTGGAGCAGGGTCGGATCGCAGAAATCAACCTGCACAACCCAACGATCAGTGCGGTATCGGACGACCTTGATGCGGGTGGCAATCTGGTTATTGCACCCTTCGTTGAGCCGCATATACACCTTGACGCCACACTCACCGCTGGTGACCCGGCGTGGAACATGAGCGGAACCCTGTTTGAAGGTATCGAGTTGTGGGGCCAGCGCAAAGCTCAGGTCACCCACGAAGACACCAAAATGCGTGCTAAAAAAACTATCGACATGCTGGTTGAGCACGGTATCCAGCACGTGCGTACACACGTTGATGTCACTGACCCGACACTGGGCGCACTCAAGGCCATGGTTGAGGTGCGCGAAGAAACTCGTCACCTGATCGACCTGCAAATTGTTGCATTCCCGCAAGAAGGGATTGAGTCATTCAGCAATGGTCGTGCACTCATGGAGCAAGCGGTAGAGCTTGGCGCCGACGTCGTGGGTGGCATTCCACACTTTGAAAACACCCGTGATCAAGGCGTTAGTTCAATCAAGTTCTTGATGGACTTGGCCGAACGTACCGGCTGCCTTGTGGATGTGCATTGCGATGAAACCGATGACCCGCATTCGCGCTTTCTGGAGGTGCTGGCCGAAGAAGCTCGAGCACGCGGCATGGGCGCTCGAGTCACCGCCAGTCACACCACGGCAATGGGTTCATACGATAACGCTTACTGCTCAAAGCTGTTTCGTTTGTTAAAAATGTCGGGAATCAACTTCGTCTCATGCCCGACCGAAAGCATTCACTTGCAGGGGCGTTTTGATACTTACCCGAAACGTCGCGGGTTAACTCGTGTTGCCGAAATTGATCGCGCGGGGATGAATATCTGCTTCGCCCAAGACTCCATCGTTGACCCTTGGTATCCGCTGGGCAATGGCAATATTCTACGGATTCTCGAAGCAGGCCTGCATATCTGCCACATGCTGGGTTACGCCGACTTGCAGCGCGCCCTTGATCTGATTACCGACAATAGCGCCCGCACCCTGAACCTCGGTGAGCGTTATGGATTGGAAGTTGGCCGCCCAGCCAATCTGCTGCTGCTATCGGCGCCAAGCGACTACGAAATGATCCGCACCCAAGGTTATGCCTTGACCTCGATTCGTGCAGGTAAGGTGATCATGCAGCGCACGCCTGCCAAGGTTGCACGTTTCTAAAGCCATACGCCAAGGTGACAGCAAGTCACCTTGGCGCCGCACTTAACGCTTATCCAGCACTTTTACGCTGGCGGTCATACCGGCGCTCAACAAAACATCTGCTGGCATTTCATCAAGCTGGATACGCACCGGGATTCGCTGCGCCAGTCGCACCCAATTGAAGGTCGGTTCGACATTGGCCAACAGTTGCGTATCTGGGCTGGCGTTGCGGTCGGTAATACCGCGACTGATGCTTTGCACGTGGCCTTTGAGTGGATGTTGATAACTCATCAGCCAAATCTCGACCTCATCACCTACTGAAATCTTGGGCAGTTTGGTTTCTTCAAAATAGGCCTGCACGTAATAGGAATCTTCATCCACCAGCGCCAGCACCGGCTGGCCGGTATTCACGTAATTACCTTCAGCCAGCTGCAAATTGGTGATGTAACCGTTGCGCGTTGCCAGCAATCGGCTGCGTGAGACATTCAGCTCGGCTTGTTTCACTTCAGCCTGTGCTTGATGGTATTCAGCCAAAGCAATTTGCGCGCTGATCTGCGAGTTTTCCCGCAACTCGGCGCTGATTGCCTGCGGCCCCAAACGAGCACGTCTGGACGCTTCATGCTGTCGCAAATTCAATTGTTGCTTGCGGGTCTCCAATACCGCCTTGGCCTGTTCAAGGGCAACATCATAGCGTTCGGGGTCAATTTGCATCAGCAGATCGCCGACACTGACCCGCTGGTTATCCTTGACTGACAACCCCACCACCGCTCCGGAAACGTCAGGTGCAATGGTCACGATATCGGCTCGTACTCGTGCGTCACGCGTCCATGGCGAATACATGTAGTAATTCCATAGCCAGTGGCCCGCAAACAATGCTGCCAACACAACGGCAAGGGTGATACACACACGAATAGTTGACCGCATAAATTGATTCTCCATGACTAACGCCCAAGCACCGCAACAATGCCTGCCAACACACACACAAACAACGCCGTATCAAACAGCGCTTCATGCCAGATCCAGCGTGATGCGCCAAGCCGTGCAAGCAGCAAACGCAAGACCCCGGTAACCGCAAACGCCAACACCACATAAATAAGAAACGGGCTGAGCAGAACACCGCCTATCGACCACTCATGCAAGCCCATATTGCTCTCCTTTGTGAGCACACCAGTTTTTCCAGCCTAACTGCAATTGCAACAAAGCAGCCCGTGCCAAGCGTCGGTCGATACTCGAAGTATCGGCATCGAGCGCCCGCAATAACTCGTCAACGGCTGCGTCCAGAAGTTGTTCACGCTCTGGCCCCGGGCCGACTCGTAGCTGTTGATCAAGTTGCTGCAAGAAATGCTGCTCAGCAAGGCCAATCGACTTGTTACCCGCCTCAAGACAGGCACGCAAGTGCAGTAACTCATCCCCCAGATCGAGACTGGCAATGCCGTCATCCCAGCGCGTCCGGGTTTCGTCTGGCAGCGCAGGGTAATGCCGCGCCAGCTGTAGCAAGCGATCAGCAATACGTCCGCCAAACCAGTTTTCGGCGCCATTGAGAGGGCGTCGAGTCAAACGCCGTAGATCATTCAATGTTGCACTCAATAATCGACCGCCCAACCAGCGTGGGCTTCGGATCGAAATCAGCTTGAATGCCAACACCGCAAAGCCAACACCCACGATTAATGCCAACGCGGTATTAAGGAAATAAGTGACACTAAAATTCATTTGGTTTTGCGGCGAACAAAGCAAAATAAAATGCAGCGCAAAAGAGGTGGCAGTGGCGCCAGTTGCCGGATTGCACATACCTAACGCAGCGAAAAATAACGGGACTCCCATGGCCAAGCAGAGCATGGCAAAGCTGCTCAGTTGCGGTAAGACGATCTCGCCCACCACAAAAGCAACGGGAATCGCGTAAAAAATCCCGCGCAAGAACATCATGCCGATCTGCGCCGCATTATCGCGGCTGGCAAACAAACTGCAGACCACCGCAGTCATCAAAATACCGCCGGAGGCAAAGGTCCAACCTGTCGCCATCCAGAACGCAGAAAACGCCAGGAAGGCCAAGGCACTTCGAGTGCCATAAATCAATGCCGTCTGCCAGTCGCTGTGCCATGACAAAGGGTCTGGCGCATCTCGCGGGGCAACTCCTTGCTCGACTGCATGCAGTGATTGATCAGCAACTTGCATGCGAGTGACCAACAGCAATAAGCGCTCCAGGCATATCTGCTGAACAGGATTCAATCGCTCGCTCAATGCGGCCAAACGAACCCGCTCGGCCAGTTCGTCCAAGCCAGTCATCTGCTCCATTGCAAACTGCTCACGCGCAGCGCTAATCAAAGGCTCAATACATTCTCGCTCTTGCGCACTGAGCTGGCGTAACTGGCGCCCCACTCCACGAGCAAGGCGCAACATACTGAGCAAATCACGACTCAAGACCCGCAGCGCAGCCGCGCGTTGACGCCCGCGCGTGCCCTCGAACCAGGCATGTTCGCGCTGTGAGTCAACCGCAACAACATGCCCCAAGACTTGCAGTAGGCCTTGTCGCGCATGGCCCTCTTGAGCCAATGCCAACGAGGCTGCGTTCAAGCCTGCACGCCAGGCAACATTGGCCTGCTTGATCAGTTGCACCTCGACCCGTTGCGGCCAGATGATCGCGCTAGCCGCGGTCGCGCAGAGGATACCTAGTGAGATTTCAGTGCAGCGCGCTACCGCTTGATCAAACACCGTCAGCGGACTACTTATTGCAGGCAAGCCAATAATGGCAACGGTGTAACCTGCAAGCACAAAGGAATATGACCAGGCGCTGCGTAGCATGGTTGAAGACGCAGTACACATCGCCAACCAGATCGCCAGCGCCCCGATGAACACCCAGGGTGTCTGCGCGAAAAGCCCGATAAACGCCACAGACATGATGGTTCCGATCATGGTGCCAACCATTCGCGCCAGGCCCTTTTGCACAACCATGCCTGACAAGGGCTGGGCCACGATGAATGCGGTCATCATCGCCCACACCGGTTGTTCCAGCCCAAAACGCATCGCGCACCACAGCGCCAGCCCTGCTCCGAGCAGGGTTTTGATTGCAAATTGTATGGCTTGTCGGCTAGGCGCAATGAAGGCCAGCAAAGCGTGGGGCATAACTGCGTCCGAAGGATGGCTCACGTATGAAAATAGCGGATTGACACCAACAAGCCTCTAAAACTTTCGCGCAAGGTATTGCGAGGCTAGAAGAATGGCTCATTCACGACCGTTAAAACAGGCACGATGCCAGTCGTTTTGGCGGTCGATCATCTTGCACTTTTTACTAAGCGCTAACGTTCTAAAGGCTTACAAAAAGCGCTTCGCGTGACAATTATTAGCCAGCTAACTAAATTCGTCTAGTCCATGCTAACAATTGAGTGAAAAATCGTGCTGTGAATTTTAGACCGCCAAAATCGCGAAGAACCGACTTGGTCAAAGGTTGTGCCTACTATTCAGCCATGCCCATTGCAGGCAATGACCGACGAAAAAAAGGCGACCTAAGTCGCCTGAAGCTGCCTTGCGTGCAGTAGTGTTGAAAGACTCAGCCTTACTTGCGCTTGTGCGAGTCTTTCCAAATAAACATGCCGACCCCGCCAAAGAAGGCGAACATCAGCAGTACAGTGCCAATACCGGCAAGAACTACAGTATCGATAAACATGGTTGCCTCCGAAAACGGTGCGTGATCTGGAATGACTCCAAGGTACGCAACGTCAGGCAAACAAGATTTGACTTGGATCAATAATGATCCCTAGGCGGGAATGGATCAGTCGCGGACACTGATCCAGGTCAATAGAACGACAAAAGCCAGGGACTGTTTAGCGCTTTTTCGGTTTGCCTTTCGTCTTTTTCTTGGCTTTAGGCAATGGCAAGGCCTGCTCAAACGCCTTGCGCATTTCATCCAGTTTCTTGTCATGCAGGTCGTGAATGCGCTTGCCGCGCTCGGCGTTGAAATCAATCAAATTGTCGTCGTTACTCATGACCCAAGCCGTCCCCGTTCAGCACATAACGAAAAGTCAGATTAAGCCTCGGTGCGCAGGGTTTACGCGTTTTGGCTATCTGGTGTTGCCAATAATGCTGGGTTGTCGCGCGCATGACCAGTAGCGAGCCATGATCCAACTGTAACGAATGTTCAATGCGCTGCTGGCCTTTACGGCGCAAATCAAAGCGCCGACTGCCGCCAAGGCTCAGCGAAACCACAATCGGATTGCGCCCCAACTCGGCTTCGTCATCGCTGTGCCAGCCCATTGAGTCCTGGCCATCACGGTAGTAATTAAGCAGCAGGCCATTGAGCGGCTGCCCCACAGAAGCACTGAGTCTCGCGCGGATCTCAGCCAGCAGCGGCGTCCATGGCAGTGGTGCGTGATACAAGCCTGAATAGCGGTAGCCAATTCCCTCATCGCCATACCAGGCCAGTAAACGCGGCACCGGGTGCACTCGGCCAAACACATTTACCAGAGGTTGCTGCCAAGGTGTTTGCTGATGAATTGCCTGCAACCATTGATCTGCAAGCTCAGCAGTGAGCCATTTCGGATGAAAATCCAATTCGGCATCGGGCAATTGCAAAGGAGAATCGGCAAATAAGCTCACAGCGATATTCACTCAGCGCAAGAGGTATTGCGCACAGGTCAGCACTCAGACTTCAATATCCACCCACAAGCCTCGACGCGGGAGATCCTCGCTGTCCAGATCAAGGGCGTCTGATTCTTCGTCGGTTTCAGCCAATAATGCAGCGGCATAACGCTTTTGTTGGCGGCGCTGCTCTTCGCGCAAGATCGCCTCAGCATCTTGCGGATGGCGCTTATCGAGGTTAAGCGCGCTTTCCTTACTGGTTTCTGCAACGGGCATAACCGGCGGGGTAAGCGGTTTCGGCTTGACCACATCCTGACTAGCAGTGACTGGAACCAAACTCTGCGGGATTGGTGGCAACACAGCTTCGCCCTCCTTTGGTCAGTCTGTCGGCCAACTTTGTGTAAACATGAGGGTAGCCTCACTACACTTTTTACACATTTATTGTTTCTTATATCCAGCAAAACACTAAAAGATCAATGCGGCTTTGGCCTAAACCGGGTGTTCCGGTTAACATAGCCGGCTTTTTCACGCGGGAGACAGGCATGGCGCAGCAGTATGAACCGGGGCAACGCTGGATAAGTGACAGCGAAGCAGAGCTGGGCTTGGGGACCATCCTCATGCAGGAAGGCCGCATGCTCACGGTACTTTACCCGGCGACTGGCGAAACCCGCCAATATGCCGCGCGCAGTGCACCGCTTACGCGTGTACGTTTCTCGCCTGGCGATGAGATCACTCACTTTGAAGGTTGGAAGCTGACCGTACAGGAAGTCGACGATATCGACGGCTTGCTGGTTTATCACGGCCTTAATGCGCAGCATCAAAGCGTAACCATGCCGGAAACTCAGCTCTCAAACTTCATCCAGTTCCGTTTGGCTAGCGACCGCCTGTTCGCCGGCCAGATTGATCCGCTGGCATGGTTCGGTTTGCGTTATCGCACGCTTGAATACACCAGCAACCACCTGCAATCGTCACTCTGGGGTTTGGGCGGCGTTCGCGCCCAACCTATCCCGCACCAGTTGCACATCGCCCGCGAAGTTGCTGACCGAATTGCACCGCGCGTCCTGCTGGCTGACGAAGTAGGCTTGGGCAAAACCATCGAAGCAGGCATGGTGATCCACCGCCAACTGCTCTCTGGTCGGGCCAATCGTGTCCTGATTCTGGTCCCTGAAAACCTGCAACACCAGTGGCTGGTTGAAATGCGTCGGCGCTTTAACCTCGACGTCGCCCTGTTCGATGCTGAACGTTTTATTGAAAGCGACGCCAGCAATCCGTTTGAAGACTGCCAGTTAGCACTGGTTGCGCTGGAATGGCTGCGTGAAGATGAAAAGGCCCAAGACGCTTTATTTGCAGCAGGCTGGGACTTGCTAGTGGTCGACGAAGCGCACCACTTGGTTTGGCACCCTGAACGCTCCAGCCCTGAATACTCGCTGGTTGAACAGTTGGCTGAAGTCATTCCCGGTGTTCTGCTGCTCACGGCAACGCCTGAGCAACTTGGCCAGGACAGCCACTTTGCCCGCTTACGCTTGCTCGACCCGAACCGCTTCCACGACCTCGAAGCCTTCCGTGCTGAAAGTGCCAACTATCGGCCGATTGCCGAGGCTGTTCAGGAATTGTTGGATCAAGGTCGCTTGTCGGCAGAAGCACACAAAACCATTCATGATTTCCTCGGCGCAGAAGGCGAAGGCCTGCTGGCGGCAGTCAATGACGGCGACAGTGAAGCCTCTGCACGCTTGATCCGCGAACTGCTCGATCGTCACGGTACTGGACGCTTGCTGTTCCGTAACACCCGCGCAGCCGTACAGGGCTTCCCTGAGCGTGAGCTGCACGCTTACCCGCTACCAAGCCCGGATGAGTATATGGAGCTGCCAATCGGCGAGCATCCGGACCTGTATCCGGAAGTCAGCTATCAAGCGCAAGCTGAGGTTGACGAAGATCAGCGCTGGTGGCGCTTCGACCCACGGGTCGAGTGGTTGATTGATACCTTGAAGATGCTGAAAAAATTCAAGGTATTGGTAATCTGCGCCCATGCAGAAACGGCGCTGGACCTTGAAGATGCACTGCGTGTGCGCTCGGGCATCCTCGCAACGGTGTTTCATGAAGGCATGAGCATTCTTGAGCGTGACCGTGCAGCGGCTTACTTCGCCGATGAAGAATTCGGTGCGCAGGTATTGATCTGTTCCGAGATCGGCAGTGAAGGCCGCAACTTCCAGTTCGCCCACCATCTGGTGTTGTTCGACCTGCCAGCCCACCCGGACTTACTTGAGCAGCGTATTGGCCGTCTTGACCGTATCGGTCAAAAGCACCAAATCCAGGTGCACGTGCCGTACCTTGAGAACAGCCCGCAAGAGCGCCTGTTCCAGTGGTATCACAATGCACTCAACGCATTTTTAGCCACCTGCCCGACGGGTAACGCATTGCAGCACCAGTTTGGTAGCCGCATGTTGCCGTTGCTTGAAAGCGGTGATGACAACGAATGGCAAGCACTGGTTAACGAAGCCAAAACCGAGCGAGTGCGTCTTGAAGGCGAATTGCATGCTGGCCGCGACCGGCTGCTGGAACTCAACTCGGGCGGGGCCGGTGAAGGTCAAACCCTGGCGGCTGATATTGAAGAGCAAGATGATCAGTTCGCGTTGCCAATCTACATGGAGCAGCTGTTCAATGCCTTTGGTATTGACAGTGAAGACCACTCCGAAAATGCGCTGATACTGCGGCCAAGCGAGAAGATGCTCGACGCCAGCTTCCCACTCGGTGACGACGAAGGTGTAACCATCACCTACGACCGCAACCTGGCGCTAAGCCGTGAAGACATGCAGTTCCTGACCTGGGAACATCCAATGGTGCAAGGCGCCATGGACTTGGTGCGCTCCGGCTCAATGGGTAACACCGGCGTTGCCTTGATCAAAAACAAAGCGCTAAAACCGGGCACAGTGCTACTTGAATTGCTTTATGTCAGCGATGTCGTCGCACCACGAGCCTTGCAGCTCGGCCGCTACTTGCCACCGGCGGCACTGCGTTGTTTGCTCGACGCCAACGGTAATGACCTCGCCCACAAAGTTGCATTCGAAACCCTCAATGACCAGTTGGAAAGCGTGCCGCGTGCCAGCGCCAACAAATTCGTTCAGGCGCAGCGTGACTCACTCAACCCGCAGATCGGTGTCGGTGAAGAGAAAGTAATGCCGCGCCACCTTGAGCGTGTAGCCGAAGCTAAACGACGCCTGGCCAACGATATGGATGAAGAACTTGCACGCCTCACCGCGCTGCAAGCCGTAAATCCAAGCGTTCGCGACAGCGAGATTGAAACCCTGCGTAGCCAGCGCGAGCAAGGGTTAGCCTCGCTCGATAAAGCCGCGTTACGCCTCGAAGCTATCCGCGTATTGGTCGCTGGTTAACCCATCGACGCACAAAAAAAGCCTCGCAATCGCGAGGCTTTTTTATGTGCGGTGACCCGTCCTGAATAAGGTTTACACCTTCTAGGTTCTTTTTCAGGAGAGTCCCATGACTGAAGGTGTACGACGAAG
>NZ_JBLXAP010000019.1:0-47288 GCF_048265905.1 Pseudomonas sp. | reverse complement strand
GCTGGGGCGCAGTCTTGTGGTAGCCAGTTGATCCACTCCTGGTTCATCGCGGCAAAATCTTGCTCGATGTTTTTAAGCCATATTTGTGCGCTCAGCAATCGGCTGCGATCAGAACCTGCTTCAGCCAGCAAGCTGTCGATTTTTGCCAAAACTTCAATGGTTTGACCGGCTACATCAAGCGAGCGGTTTGTAGGGACTTGGCCTGATAGAAATACCAGTTCACCGAAGTTGACGGCGCCTGATAAACGATCATTGGTTTGTATGCGTTGGATATTCATAAAACTCCCTATTAAGTGATGATGACGGACTTATGTGCGTGTGAGTCCGTCCAAGCAGATTGGTGGTGGCGCGGCGTCAATCAGGTTCGCCAATACATCGGCACTGCCGCAGGCAAGTGTGAAACCGAGGCTGCCGTGGCCGAGGTTTAGCCAGAGATTATTGATGCCACTCGCTCCCAGCCATGGTGTGCCTTGGGGAGTGGCCGGGCGTAAACCTGCCCATGCTGTTGCGTCCGCAAAGTTGCCCGCGTCAGGAAAGCTAAGTGCGGCGAGATCGCGTAACTGCTTGATTCGACGAGCATCCAAATTGCTATCCCAGCCGCCGACATCAACCATGGCGGCCACCCGAAGTTGATCGTCCAAGCGTGCGTATACGACTTTGTTGTCGTAGTCGGTTACGTTGGTTTCAGGCACTGACTTCTGTGCCTCGCGTTTACCGGCTTCGAGTTGCAGGCTGAGGCTGTAGCCTTTGAGAGGATAGAGCGGCACATCAATACCCAGCGGCTTGAGCAGCGCCAGACTGTGCACGCCTGCGGCGACAACAAGGTGGTCCACCAGATGGTCATCGCCGCAATTCAGTTGCAGCGCCTTGACTCTGCCATTGCTGATGCGCAAGCCTTTAACGTCGTAGTTGGCGTGCAGCTTGAATGCGCTATTGGCTTGAAGCCGTTTAAGCAGTTGCTGGCAGAATCGATAGCAGTCGCCGACTTCATCTCCGGGTGCATAAACACCGCCATGCAATTCATTTGCGATACCTGCAAGTGCGGGCTCGGTCTCCAGACACTGCTCAGCGCTGAGTAGTTGGCGATTCTCGTCAGCAGGCGCTTTGCTCGCTTTTGCCCAACTGGCAGGGTCACGGTAAACCACCAGTTTGCCGTTTGAGCGCCAGCCGAAGTCATCGAGTTCGTCTTGCTCACGCCAAGTGCGCAGTACTTTTTGACTATGTAGTGCTAAGCGCAACAAGTGATCTGTGTTGCGTTGATTGACCGAGCGTCTGCAAGCTGCCAGAAATTGCAGGCACCAGCGCCATTGTTGCAGGTTGAATTGAGGCTTGAAGCGTAGAGGCGCGTCGCTGCGTAACATCCAGCTGAGTGCTTCCAAGGGCACGCCTGCGTCGGCTAGAGGAGAAACATAGCGGTAACTAAGCTGGCCACCGTTGGCAAAACTGGTTTCCAGCCCGACCTCGTCACGTCGTTCAATGAGATCGACTTCATGACCTTGGCGTATTAGGGCATAGGCCGTCGTTAAGCCAATGACACCTGCTCCGATCACCGCGACTCGCATGTACACACCTCATACCAAATTGGTTTTCAGGGTATGTAAATGTATTAGCTTCAAACCAATGAAAGATTGCAGGTAGGCCATAACCAAAAGCTATGCTGTTGGACTGCAATTGGAGGAAGAAAACATGCACTTGCGTCATATCGAAGTGTTTCAGGCGATTTTGCAAACCGGTAGCGTCACTGCTGCGGCAGATTTGTTGAATATTTCGCAGCCGGCAGCCAGCAAGGCACTGAAGCATGCAGAGCTGCAGTTGGGCTTCAGGTTATTCAATCGCGTGCGCGGTAAGTTGGAACCAACTGTTGAAGCGAGAATCTTGCGTAACAAAACTGAAAGCCTGTCGGCTGACTTGCAGAGCCTGCGGCGCTTGGCAAGCAATCTCAAACAAGGGGTCGAGAAAACGCTGCGGTTAGTGTCGACTCCGGCTTTGGCGCAGCAACTTTTGCCAATGGCCCTAAGTCAGTGGCGCAAGAAGCACGCGGGCGTCAGTTGTGAGCTCGCGACCCAGCATTCCGCCGAGATGATTCAGCGTTTGTTATTACGTGAGGCGGATATTGGCTTGACCTTGCAACTAGTCGAGCATCCGGGCTTGCAGTGCGAGTTACTCGCGCAGGGTTGTATGCAGTTAATAGCGCCGGCCGGTTGCTGGAGTAAGGATCAGTGCGATGAGCCGGTTTACTTACAGGATCTTGCTGGGGCTCCGCTGATTGGTTTGGACACTCGCGATGCCTTGGGCGGCTTGATCGGTGAGCATTTGCGGGCACTGCAACCCGCTCCGAAAATTAATACCTGGGTGCAAACCTATCAACTGGCTGGCGCTCTGGTTATGGCCGGGCAGGGCATGGCTTTGGTTGATCCTTTGACTGCGAGAGTTGCAGCCATGGGCGGCGCTCAGATACGTGTGCTGGAGCCAAACCTGGTGGTTGGCTTGTACCTTTTGCGGCGCGTGGGAGAAGAGTATCCCAAGGCGCAGCAGGCGCTGATTGAGCAGGTCAGGCAAGTCGCAAATCGGCTGATGAATGAGCGAAAACTTAGCTAGACTTCTCACATGGTCAAGGGATTCACTGACAAAGGTCGCGGATGTTAGTAAGTCGCTTCGCTGCAGTTCGTTGTGGACCTAACGCGTTTTGGCTAAGCACATTCATTGCGCAGACGTGTCTGCTGCCTGCCCAAAAGAGCGCATTTTAAGCACCGGCTTAATTTAAGTTCACGCCGATGAACCCTTGCTTGTTGATTTAGTCATAAAGGGAAATAAATCGAGAGGTAAGCGTCATGAGTAAAGGTTCCGTGTTTCGTCGATTAGCAGCATGCCTGGCAGTGTTCCATATGCTGATGGTGGCGCAAGTGCCGCTGGCAAATGCAGCGATGATTGGTACCTCTGAAGTGTTGGCTGAACATCAGCAGCAAGTAGATCGTCAGCAGTTGCTGGGCATGCTCGATGAGCAAGGCGTGCAAGAAAAACTGCATAACCTCGGAGTTGATCGCGACACAGTTGAAAAACGCATCAACAGCCTGACCAATGCTGAGCTTGCCCAGTTCAACCAACAGCTGGATCAAGCGCCGGCGGGCAGCGGCGTCATCGGCATCATTGTGTTGTTCTTTGTAATCTTCATCGTTACCGATATGCTCTGCGCTACCGACATCTTCAGTTTTGTGAAATGTATAAATCGATAACCAGGCTATTCGTTCCAGTCGTACTCACTATTCTACTTTCAGCTTGTGCGCAATCTCCGGTGTTATCACCGGAGATTGCGCAGTTGCCTGAGCGAGTGGAGCTTAGTGATGTGCCATTTTTTCCGCAGACCAAATACCAGTGCGGCCCAGCGGCGTTATCGACCATGCTGACTCAGCGCGGCATCGCGACTAGTCCAGGCGTGCTCAAGGATCAGGTTTATATTCCAGGTCGTGAAGGCAGTTTGCAGATAGAAATGGTGGCGGCTGCACGAACGCACAACATGCTGGTGTATCCACTGCAACCTAAGCTTGAGTCGATACTCAACGAAGTTGCTGCTGGTAACCCGGTGTTGGTGCTGCAGAATCAGGCATTTGACTGGTATCCACAGTGGCATTTCGCAGTGGTTGTGGGTTTTGACACCCGCGCTAAAACACTGATCTTACGCTCTGGCACGACACGTCGCTGGGTTACTGATTTTGCCGGTTTTGATGAGAGCTGGGCCCGTGCTCAGCGTTGGGCAGTGGTTACTATGCCGCCAAATAAATTGCCAGCCAGTGCTGAGCTGCAAACCTGGCTCAAGGCGGCAAATGATCTGGAGGAAACCGGTCGTAAGCAGGCTGCACAAAGCGCTTACCGCACGGCAACTCGGCAATGGCCGAGTGAGTCCCTGGCGTGGTTTGCCATGGCCAACAGTCGCCACGCCAGCGGTGATGCTGCTGGTGCTGAGGCCGATCTGCGCAAAAGTGTGCAACACAAACCTGACTTTGCTGCCGGTTGGTTCAACTTGTCGCAGGTATTGGCAGAGCGTGGCTGTGGGCAACAGGCTACGCAGGCGCAGGCGTGCGCAAAACAGTTGGCGCCTGAAGATGAACGGTTTAGTTCGCCATTGAAAGTCGCCCCGCAAGCTGCCGGGCAGTGTTCTGTATTGCAGGCCTGTTCGGTCGTGCAGTAACGCTTTGAGGGTATAAAAAACGGCGCCAAATGGCGCCGTTTTCATTGGAGCTTCTAAAGCTAGGTTTAGAAACCGAACTTGTCACGCAGGCTGTAATACCACGCGCCCATCGCCGTGAAAGGTACACGCAGCAAGCGCCCGCCTGGGAATGGGTAATGCGGCAGGCCAGCAAATGCGTCAAAGCGTTCCGCTTGGCCGCGCAGCGCTTCGCCGAGCACTCTACCCGCGAGGTGAGTGTAGGTAACGCCGTGTCCGCTGCAGCCTTGTGAGTAGTAAATGTTGTCGCCGATACGGCCAACTTGCGGTAGGCGCGATAGGGTAAGCAGGAAGTTACCGGTCCATGCGTAGTCAATCTTCACGTCTTTAAGCTGCGGGAAGGTTTTGATCATGTTCGGGCGAATGATTGCCTCAATGTTGGCCGGGTCGCGCGCGCCATAGACCACACCGCCACCGAATACCAAGCGCTTGTCGCCAGTCAGGCGATAGTAGTCGAGCAGGTAGTTGCAGTCTTCTACGCAATAGTCTTGCGGCAGAATACTCTTGGCCATTTCATCAGATAACGGCTCGGTGGCGATCACCTGAGTGCCGCATGGCATCGATTTGGCGCTGAGCTCGGGCATCAGGTCGCCTATGTAAGCGTTGCCCGCAACAACTACAAACTTAGCTTTGACTCGGCCTTTTGGCGTATGTACAACAGGGTTCGCACCGCGCTCAATGCGGGTGGCTGGCGACTGTTCGTAGATAACTCCGCCCAGAGACTCAACCGCCGCCGCCTCACCCAGCGCCAGGTTCAGTGGGTGGATGTGGCCGCCGCTCATGTCGAGCATGCCGCCAACATAGTTGTCTGTGGCAACCACTTCACGGATGCGCTTGGCGTCCATTAGCTCAAGCTGAGTGTGGCCGTAGCGTTCCCAGAGCTTCTTTTGCGACTCCAGGTGGGCCATGTGCTTGTTGGTGTTGGCTGCGAAAACGCCGCCGTCTTTGAGATCGCATTGAATGTTGTACTTGGCAACGCGCTCACGAATGATGCGGCCACCCTCGAATGCCATCTGGCCAAGTAGTTGCGCTTGCTTTGGGCCGACGGTGCGCTCAATTACGTCTATATCGCGGCTGTAGCTGTTTACGATCTGGCCGCCGTTACGGCCGGATGCACCGAAACCGACTTTTGCAGCTTCAACAATGCAAACTTTAAAGCCATTTTCGAGCAGCGAGATTGCAGTTGATAGGCCTGTATAGCCTGCGCCGACAATGCACACGTCGGTATCGACGTCACCATTAAGTTCCGGGCGGGCAGGGACGGGATTCGCGGAAGCCGCGTAATAGGATTGTGGATATTCCGTGTGCGCCATTTTGCAACCTCTGTTGTTTATTTTTTACGAATAGCCAGATGCTACCCGAGTTAAAAATGCCCGGCTAGTGGTCTTTAAGAAATCTTCAGCAGTCCTTTTATGGCTAAAAAATGCTTTTATTCAGTCGGTTAGCGAAAAAACTATTGACAGTTTTGTGCTCGGACGTAGAATGCGCACCCATTGCAGGCACATAGCTCAGTTGGTTAGAGCACCACCTTGACATGGTGGGGGTCGTTGGTTCGAATCCAATTGTGCCTACCAAACATATCCCGATCTGCACGGGAGCGAAAAAGGCGATCTGAAAAGATCGCCTTTTTTATTGCCGGAAAAAAGCCGATTGGAGTGTTTGTAAGGCTTGCTTTGGCGGTGCAGCGACTCAGGCGGCTATGTTGATGAAACTGAAAACGGCTCTAAATTGCCGGTTTTTATGTGCTATAGTGCTGCCTCGATTGAAATCATTGATTGGTTTTTCGAGCTATTTCAATCAGTTAGGTGCTTTTTGAAGGTTCTGCAGGTGTATGAACCCGGTATCTAATAAAAGAATTGCTAAAAATGGTCGCCTAGGCGGCCGTTTTTTGTGTTGTATGTTCACGTTTTACGTTACGTAAACTTCCAGTGACTGCGGTTCGGTCTGGTCGGCTTAATGCTACTGCCATAGTAAGGCAGGGATTCCGCCGAATCGCTTACTGGCTCATCCCAACCCATGTGGCCTTTGGTAGAGGTCACCACTAGGAGAGGAGGCGCCATGCCCATCATTACTCTTCCCGACGGCAGTCAACGTCCATTCGATCACCCGGTATCCGTACTTGAGGTGGCTCAATCTATCGGTGCAGGTCTGGCTAAAGCCACTGTTGCCGGTAAGGTTGACGGCAAGCTGGTTGATGCCTGTGATCTGATTGATCACGACGCAACGCTGCAGATCATCACGCCCAAAGATCAGGAAGGCGTTGAGATAATCCGCCACTCTTGTGCGCATTTGGTCGGTCATGCAGTTAAGCAGCTGTTCCCGGAAGCCAAGATGGTGATCGGTCCGGTCATTGATGACGGCTTTTACTACGATATTGCCTCGCCACGTCCCTTTACTTTGGAAGACGTAGCGGCGATCGAAAAACGCATGCAGCAGTTGATCGAAAAAGATTACGACGTAATCAAGAAGGTCACGCTGCGCGCTGAAGTCATTGAGCTGTTTAAGTCGCGTGGCGAAGACTACAAGCTGCGTCTGGTCGAAGACATGCCTGACGAACAGTCGATGGGCCTGTACTTCCACGAAGAATATGTCGACATGTGCCGTGGCCCGCACGTGCCGAACACGCGTTTTCTCAAAGCCTTCAAGCTGACCAAGTTGTCGGGCGCATACTGGCGCGGCGATGCCAAGAACGAGCAATTGCAGCGCGTATACGGCACCGCTTGGGCGGATAAAAAGCAGTTGGCTGCTTATATCCAGCGCATTGAAGAAGCTGAAAAGCGTGATCACCGTCGCATTGGTAAGCAGCTTGATCTGTTCCACTTGCAGGAAGAAGCGCCGGGCATGGTGTTTTGGCATGCCAATGGCTGGACCTTGTATCAGGTGATCGAGCAATACATGCGTCAGGTGCAGCGTGAGCACGGTTACCAGGAGATCAAGACGCCGCAAGTGGTTGACCGTATTCTCTGGGAGAAGTCCGGGCACTGGACCAACTACGCGGAAAACATGTTCACCACTGAGTCGGAAAGCCGCGATTACGCGATCAAGCCGATGAACTGCCCTTGCCACGTGCAGGTGTTCAATCAGGGATTGAAGTCTTACCGTGATTTGCCGCTGCGTCTGGCTGAGTTTGGTGCTTGTCATCGTAATGAGCCGTCTGGCGCCTTGCACGGCATCATGCGTGTGCGCGGTTTTACTCAGGACGATGCACATATTTTCTGCACCGAAGAACAGGTTAAGCAGGAAGCGGCTGATTTCATCAAGCTGACGCTGCAGGTTTATGCAGACTTCGGTTTCACTGATATCGCCATGAAGTTGTCTACGCGTCCCGCTAAGCGTGTGGGTGCGGAAGAGTTATGGGACCGTGCGGAAGGTGCGCTGGCCGATGCTCTGAATGAGTCGGGTCTTGAGTGGGAATATCAGCCAGGTGAGGGCGCGTTCTACGGTCCGAAGATCGAGTTCACTCTCAAGGACTGTCTGGGTCGTAACTGGCAGTGCGGTACTTTGCAGTACGATCCAAACTTGCCTGAGCGTCTGGATGCCAGTTATATCGCCGAAGACAACAGCCGTCGTCGTCCGGTGATGTTGCACCGTGCGATTCTGGGTTCGTTTGAGCGCTTCGTCGGAATGCTGATCGAGCAATATGCCGGTGCATTCCCTGCGTGGCTTGCTCCAGTTCAGGCTGTGGTGATGAATATCACCGATAAACAGGCCGATTTTGCCCTTGAAGTGGAAAAAACTCTCAATCAAAGCGGCTTTCGTGCCAAGTCTGACTTGAGAAATGAAAAAATAGGCTTTAAAATCCGCGAGCATACTTTGCTCAAGGTTCCTTATCTCTTGGTTATTGGAGATAGGGAAGTTGAAACGCAAACTGTCGCCGTGCGTACCCGTGAAGGCACTGATCTGGGCTCAATGTCCCTATCCCAATTCGCTGATTTCGTTACGCAGGCGGTTTCCCGGCGTGGTCGCCAAGATTTGGAGTAATCACTATTAAGCGTGAAATGAGACAAGATAAACGAGCTGCACCCAAAGCGCCGATCAATGAGAATATCTCGGCACGCGAGGTTCGGTTAATAGGCGCTGAAGGCGAGCAGATTGGCATCGTCTCTATTGATGAAGCGCTACGCATAGCTGAAGAAGCTAAGCTGGATCTGGTTGAGATTTCTGCTGACGCTTTGCCCCCCGTATGTCGCATCATGGACTACGGCAAGCACCTGTTCGAAAAGAAGAAGCAGGTAGCAGCGGCGAAGAAGAACCAGAAACAAGTACAGATCAAAGAAATCAAGTTTCGTCCAGGGACGGAGGAAGGGGATTACCAGGTAAAACTACGCAACCTGGTACGTTTCCTTAGTGAGGGGGACAGGGCCAAGGTTTCATTACGATTCCGTGGTCGTGAGATGGCGCATCAGGAGTTGGGCATGGAGTTGTTGAAGCGAGTTGAAGGTGACTTGCTTGAATACGGCACCGTTGAACAGCACCCGAAGATGGAAGGACGCCAGCTTATTATGGTCATCGCCCCCAAAAAGAAGAAGTAATCAACAGGGCACGGCAGGCCTTGCGATTATATTTATTAACTGAATGCGGAGTATCCGAACATGCCAAAAATGAAAACCAAGAGTGGTGCAGCGAAGCGCTTTCTGAAGACAGCTTCAGGCTTCAAGCACAAGCACGCTTTCAAGAGCCACATCCTGACCAAAATGTCCACTAAGCGTAAGCGTCATCTGCGCGGCAGCACCATGGTGCATCCGTCTGACGTGGCAAAAGTGGCGCGCATGCTGCGCGTTCGTTAATTCGGTTAGGTAGAGGAAATAACTCATGGCTCGTGTTAAGCGCGGCGTAATTGCTCGTAAGCGTCACAAAAAAATTCTGAAACTGGCTAAAGGCTACTACGGCGCACGCTCACGCGTATTCCGTGTTGCCAAGCAGGCTGTGATCAAGGCAGGCCAATACGCCTACCGCGACCGCCGTCAGCGGAAGCGTCAGTTCCGTGCCCTTTGGATCGCTCGTATCAACGCTGGCGCACGTGTAAACGGTCTGTCTTACAGCCGTTTCATTGCTGGCCTGAAAAAAGCGTCCATCGAGATCGACCGTAAGGTATTGGCTGATCTGGCAGTGAACGAAAAAGCGGCGTTTGCTGCGATTGTCGAGAAAGCGAAAGCCGAACTGGCTTAAGTCCCCGACAATCACCGGGCTCGCCCGGTGCAAGAGCGGGGTCAAGGTCGTCACGAGCGAAGATCAGGCAAGGCGGAAGAGCGCGAGGGTGCGGAGTTTACGAACTGTAAATGAGCAGCCCGAGCGGGATTCCAACGCAGTATGATCAAGCGCAGTAGTCCTTGAACTCGTTCGAAACGTCACCGATAGGGGAAGAGCTTGAGCTCTTCCCCTATTTCGTATCTGGAGTCTGTAAATGGAAAATCTGGATGTGCTGGTCTCGCAAGCGCTTGAGGCCGTGCGCAACACCGATGATGTGAGCGCCCTGGAACAACTGCGGGTTCACTATTTGGGCAAAAAGGGCGAGTTGACTCAGGTGATGAAGACCCTGGGCAGCCTGTCTGCAGAAGAGCGCCCGCAAGCCGGTGCTCTTATCAATGCGGCCAAAGAGCGTGTTCAGGAAGCCCTGAGCAGTCGCAAGGATATTCTGGAAAACGCCGCGCTGAGTGCCAAGCTCGCAGCGGAACGTATCGACGTAACCTTGCCTGGCCGTGGCCAGACATCGGGTGGTTTGCACCCGGTTACGCGCACCTTGGAGCGTGTAGAGCAGTTCTTTACTCGGATAGGCTACGGCATTGCTGAAGGCCCCGAGGTCGAGAACGACTATCACAACTTCGAGGCGCTCAACATTCCCGGCCATCACCCGGCGCGGGCAATGCACGACACCTTTTATTTCAACGCGAATATGTTGTTGCGCACTCATACCTCTCCGGTACAGGTACGCACCATGGAGTCGCAGCAACCACCGATCCGCATCGTTTGCCCGGGTCGTGTGTACCGTTGTGACTCGGATATCACCCATTCACCGATGTTCCATCAGGTTGAAGGGTTGCTGGTCGACGAGGGCATTAGCTTTGCCGACCTGAAAGGCACCATTGAAGAGTTTCTCCGCGTGTTCTTCGAGAAGCCGCTGGGCGTGCGTTTCCGTCCATCATTCTTCCCCTTCACCGAGCCATCGGCTGAAGTCGACATGCAGTGTGTGATGTGCAGCGGCAAAGGTTGCCGGGTGTGCAAGCAGACGGGTTGGCTTGAAGTGATGGGTTGCGGCATGGTTCATCCGAACGTTCTGCGCATGAGCGGCATCGACCCGGAAAAATACTCCGGCTTTGCGTTCGGCATGGGTGTTGAGCGTCTGGCTATGCTGCGTTACGGCGTTAATGACTTGCGCCTGTTCTTCGATAACGACCTGCGATTCCTAGCGCAATTCCGCTAGCTAAAACGCTGTAAGTAGTTAATCGAATTGATGAGGAAGGCAGGATGAAATTCAGTGAACAGTGGCTGCGCAGCTGGGTTAACCCGCAGGTCAGTCGTGAAGATTTAGTCGCTCGCCTGTCAATGGCGGGTTTGGAAGTCGACAGCGTCAGCGCCGCAGCAGGCGAGTTCAGCGGCATCGTTGTCGGTGAAGTATTGAGCACCGAGCAGCATCCGGATGCCGACAAGCTGCGTGTGTGCCAGGTCAGCAATGGCGCTGAGACATTCCAGATCGTCTGCGGTGCGCCGAATGTGCGTCCAGGCCTGAAGATCCCGTTCGCCATGATTGGTGCGGTATTGCCGGGCGATTTCAAGATCAAAAAGGCCAAGTTGCGCGGCGTTGAGTCCAACGGCATGCTGTGCTCGGCTGCTGAACTGCAAATCAGCGAAGAAAATGACGGCCTGCTCGAGTTACCGGCTGATGCGCCAGTGGGCCAGGATGTTCGTGAATACCTGAATCTCAACGACGCCAGCATTGAAGTCGACCTTACTCCAAACCGTGGCGACTGTCTGTCGCTCGCTGGCCTGGCGCGGGAAGTTGGTGCGCTTTATGCCGCGCCGGTTACTCGTCCTGAAGTGGCTGCAGTCGGCGCTGTTCATGATCAGGTGCGCCCGGTGGAAGTACTGGCCCCGCAAGCCTGCCCACGTTATCTGGGACGCGTGGTGCGCAACGTTGATCTGTCCAAGCCTACGCCGCTGTGGATGGTCGAGCGTCTGCGCCGTTCGGATATCCGCAGCATTGATGCGGTGGTTGATGTCACCAACTATGTGATGATCGAACTTGGTCAGCCGATGCACGCGTTCGACCTTGAGCAGATCAATGGCGGCATTCGTGTGCGCATGGCGGAAGAGGGCGAAAAGCTTGTTCTGCTAGACGGCCAAGAAGTAACGCTGCGCAGTGACACCCTGGTTATCGCCGATCACCAGCGCGCTCTGGCAATCGCTGGCGTGATGGGCGGCGAGCACAGTGGTGTTGCCGAGACCACCCGTGACCTGTTCCTTGAGGCTGCTTTCTTCGACACCATTGCGATTGCCGGTAAAGCGCGCTCCTATGGTCTGCACACTGACTCATCACACCGCTTCGAGCGCGGCGTGGATTCACAGCTAGCACGCGAGGCGATGGAGCGTGCGACTGCGTTGCTGCTCGACATCGTCGGCGGCGAGCCTGGCCCAATCATTGAAGTGGCCAGCGACGCTGATCTACCTAATGTTGCGCCTGTAACTCTGCGCTCTGAGCGCATTGAGCAAATGCTCGGCTTGAAGCTGGATGACGCTGAAGTGGTTGGTCTGCTTTCTGGCTTGGGTCTTGGCGTTAGCGCTGATGGTGCAGGGCAGTGGCAAGTGTCGGTGCCAAGTCACCGCTTCGATATCAGCCTTGAGGTTGATTTGATCGAAGAGTTGGCGCGTCTCTACGGCTACAACCGTTTGCCAGTGCGTTATCCGCAGGCGCGCCTGGCTCCGCAAACCAAGGCCGAAGCTGCTGTTGAGCTGCCGGCGCTGCGTCGTTTGCTGGTTGCCCGTGGTTATCAGGAAGCGATTACCTACAGCTTCATTGATCCGAAAATGTTCGAGCTGTTCACGCCGGGCGTAAAACCATTGATGTTGGCCAACCCTATCTCGACTGACATGGCGGCGATGCGTTCGTCCTTGTGGCCAGGCTTGATCAAGGCGCTTGAGCACAACCTTAATCGTCAGCAGCCGCGCGTGCGTTTATTCGAAAGCGGGCTACGCTTTGTTGGTCAGCTGGAAGGGCTTAAGCAAGAAGCAATGTTGGCGGGTGTTATCACCGGTCGCCGCTTGCCTGAAGGTTGGGCGCATGGTCGTGATGATGTTGATTTCTATGACATCAAGGCTGATGTAGAAGCGCTGCTGGCGAGTGCCGGTGCTGCGGATGCATTCAGTTTTGTATCAGGTGAGCATCCTGCGCTGCATCCAGGTCAAACCGCACGTATTGAACGCGATGGGCGCTTGGTTGGCTATGTGGGTGCTATTCACCCTGAACTGGCTAAAAAGCTGGATATCGATCAAAGCGTGTTCATGTTTGAACTGCTCCTGAGCGAAGTTGCTCAAGGGCGTATGCCTGCGTTTGCCGAGTTGTCGCGCTTCCCAGAAGTACGTCGCGACTTTGCATTGGTGGTTGATCGTGAGGTTCCAGCGGCTGCATTGCTGGCATTAATCCGTGAAACAGCAGGGGAATGGCTAACAGACCTCAAGCTATTTGACGTGTATCACGGTAAAGGCATTGATCCTCATAGAAAAAGTCTTGCAGTTGGCTTGACCTGGCAGCATCCATCGCGCACTCTTAATGACGATGAGGTGAGTACTACTACACAGAATATCCTCACCTCCCTAGAACAAAGGTTCAACGCCACGTTAAGGAAGTAGCGTATGGGGGCTCTGACGAAAGCTGAAATGGCCGAACGTCTGTATGAAGAGCTAGGCCTGAATAAACGGGAAGCCAAGGAGTTGGTTGAACTGTTTTTCGAAGAGATCCGGCAAGCGCTGGAGCTCAACGAACAGGTCAAGCTTTCAGGATTCGGTAACTTTGACCTGCGCGATAAGCGTCAGCGTCCCGGTCGTAATCCAAAAACAGGGGAGGAAATCCCTATCACGGCTCGCCGTGTAGTGACTTTCCGTCCCGGCCAAAAACTTAAAGCCAGGGTTGAGGCTTATGTTGGAACCAAGTCATAACGACGAATTACCTGTCATACCAGGCAAACGGTATTTCACGATCGGCGAGGTTAGCGAACTCTGTGCCGTCAAACCGCATGTATTGCGGTATTGGGAGCAGGAGTTTCCACAACTCAATCCGGTGAAAAGACGCGGCAATCGCCGGTATTATCAGCGACAAGACGTGCTGATGATTCGTCAGATCCGTGCGCTTTTGTACGACCAAGGCTTTACCATTGGCGGCGCACGACAGCGTTTGTCCGGCGATGAAGCCAAAGACGATACCACTCAGTATAAGCAGCTTATCAAGCAGACTATTACCGAGTTGGAAGACGTTTTACATGTGCTTCGTCACTAGAGAATCAAAGGCAAAAGGTTCCATAATTCAGGACCTTATTGTATGATTCTCAACGTTTTCGAGGTTACGCCAACACGTAACCACGCCTAGTCGGGGCGTAGCGCAGCCTGGTAGCGCACTTGCATGGGGTGCAAGGGGTCGAGTGTTCGAATCACTCCGTCCCGACCATATAATCCTAGAAAATCCAATCACTTAGCGGTGATTGGATTTTTTTGTGGGCGGTGGTTTTTCTCATTGCTCATTTTTACCCCACTTTTTACCCCACCAGTGTTATTGAGTGTTTCCAACAACATTGGTTTTGTGAAAGGCGACATGTCATTTATCGAGCGGTGTGATTCAAGAGAGACTGGAAAGGACCCACACCTCTAGGGAAGCATCTGACAAGTCCTCAGAAGCAAACTCGCCGTGAACGCTTCCTTGCCGAAATGGGTTAAGTTCAATGATCTGTCGTGAGTTACCTAAACTGGGGACAAGTGGAGGAGAAGCTCGGTGGGGAATTGCATGCCGGGTGGTGTGACAGGGAGAGAAGCCTGTGACGTTCGACCCCTATACCGATTGCTGGCAAGGTGAGGTTAGAACTTATAGCCAAGAGCGACCATGTATACCCACGGATCGATATCCACATTGAGCTTCAAGGTGCCGACACCCGCTAAGTCCGCATGGGCATTGGTGTCGATGTCGATATAACGCACCTGCCCATTGACCATCCACTGGTCGTCTATCATGTAGTCGGCACCGATTTGTGCGGCCATGCCCCATGAATCGTCCAGATCAAGGTTGCTGTAGCCTTTGGCTTCAGCGCTGCTTGAGGTATCCGAGTCGTAGAAAGCGGTGTAGTTGATGCCAATACCTGCGTACGGTTGGAGCGCGTAATTATTGTCTAGCGGGTAATAGATCAAGCTTAGGGTTGGTGGCAATTGTTTGACATTACCTAGATCTCCATTGAGTCCAGCCAAGCCGCCTTGCAGGCCATGTACGCCCACATCGTGGTTGAAAGTAGCGGCCAGTAACTCAATACCCAAATGGTCAGTCATCATGTAGGCAAAGTTAAGGCCTAGTTGAGTGTCGCTTTCAACGGTTGCGCTGCCGCCCAGGTTTCCAAGGGAACTCTTCACTCCAGAGCTATCTTCGTTCGGGTCAACGGTGATCGCACCAGCGCGAATGATTATGTCGCCAGCTTCATGTGCGTGCACAAAACATGGGGCAATCGTAAGGGTGAGCAGTGGAGCTATGAGCGTGTATTTATTCATGAACAATTCCTATTGAATTACTAGGTTCTTCGATAATGGTAAAGTTATAAGTCTCTAAATAAAGCAAGTATGGATATAACTTAATAAGTCGTTGGGTCAACTTTATAAAAAATCTGGCACATTACAAATGCAATTTTATTATAAATTTCAGGTGGTTCAGGTAATTATATAAAAACATCCTCTGCTGATTTCTGGTGACATCGACGGACCCACCGTGCAATATATTTTTTGACTGGTAGCTCCAAAGGCCTAAGTGCATTAAGGATGTGTTCGACGAATTAGAATAATGTGTTTATATAGCTTCTCTCACCGCTCACGCAAGCAATATGACTTAAGCGGATAACTAAAGCTAACAGCATGAAGTAAGGTGTTGCGTTCATAGAAACGTCATCTGGTGTACTTATCATTGAGGGGGTAGGCCGTCCTTATAAATCTGAATTGAAACTGACAAATTCAAGCATGGTGCGTGTGTACATACGCTAGCTACTATCTGGGGAACTTGCTTTCAAAAAAATGCGAATTTTGTAAGGGTGATGAACGCCGAAACTGCGCTTATGTCAGGGGTATAAGTAGGGAAGTGGAGATGTTACTCAAAAATTTATGAATATTTGAGTTTTTAGTACAGTTATTATTAGCTAAATAATGCTTAAAGCTGTACCGCTTAGAATCCGCCTCAAAACGTCTAGTGACATGGAGTCAGTAGCATTTCTATGATCAGAATATTATTAGATATCCCCTGGTTTCTACCCATTGAATAAAATAATTAATAATCCACTTATAAGGTACAGCTTCACAAACCAAATTTTTACATTGTGAGAATGGAAACTTAACGGTGATCGTCTGGAGGGCCTTTCGGATAATTACTACATGGAGGCGCTAGACAGTTGTCACGACAACTGCTTGCAACGCTGGCATAGCTTGGTGTTGGTATTTGAAGGCGTAGCGCCACCCACCCGGTTAGGCGGTCTGAGCGCAGTGACACTGAATTACAATGTTAGTCTGAAGCCATCATCCTCATCAATTTCTTAGGCCCCCGCACACGCATCGACTTGACCTTCTGCTCGATGCGGTAAAGAGTTGTGTAAACCGATCAATGATCGCATTGCCCATTCGGTTGCCTGTAGTGGTTCTTGGGCATATGCTCGACCTGATTGCTGTGAAATCTTCAATTTAGGTTTATAAAACGCTGTACAATATTTCATGTGTATCCAGTGCTATCCCAATATCAAGGAAATGGCTGATGTCAAAACTCGCGGAATTTCGTCAACTTGAAAAAAATTTAGCAGAACAACTCCAAGCACTCGAAGCCCTCAAGGACGATGCTGGCCTCAAGCAGGAAATCGAATTCGAAACCAAACTTCGCGCTTTACTTGCCAAGTATGGTTTCAGCTTGAAAGACATCGTTAATTTGCTTGATCCACAAGTCGGTCGTCGCACTCCTGTGACTGTGCAGAAAGGCGGTAGCCGCAAGCCCCGCCAGGCGAAGGTCTACACAAATCCTGAGTCTGGAGAAATCATAGAAACTAAAAGCGGCAACCACAAGATGCTGAAAGAATGGAAAGCAAAATACGGCTCTGACATAGTTGAGTCTTGGCTAACCAAATGAGTTCGGTTGAGCATAAAAAGGCCCTTAAAGGGCCTTTTTATTGCGCTCGATAAGATGGTCTGTCGTCGAGACAGGCTAGGTTGACCGCTATGCGAATGCCTTGGCTAGGCTGAGAGAGCATTGTGCTTGTTATGGAGGGCTAGGTGTAAGCTCCGTTCGCTTCTATATCCGGAGAAAACTCAACCAGATTTTTATCGCCAGAGATGTTCAATCAATGCCCAGTCATCGTGCGCGCGAACCATCTACTCAGCATATTGCTTGGTATTCGGGTGTTGGCAAGAGTCAATCCAGCCTCGGTGTGTATAACTGACGCTAGTGATATTGCCCCCAGTAGCATGGAGTTACCACTCTTGATTCATTCCGATGTTCGGTAGGTTATGTTCTACTGTTAATAAATAAGCCTTATTTTGATAAATAAGGCTTATTTTGTAAGACCTTATCTATTTGTTATGGAAGGGGAAGGGCCGTTAGGACCGGTTCGTAAAATTGGATATACACCATATCTTCTTTTGCGTTATCAATATGGCACCCGGCGCAGGCTTCCTTTGGTGACTCCGTCGAAACAGCGGAGTACGGTGGCGAGTGGTGGCCGAAGTTGAAGTAACCCCAATTTTTGGTTTTTGCAAAGCGTTTACTGTCTTTGACGGACACATCTAGTCCACTTGGCCCCCCCCCTGGGAAATAACCTCTACCTGATGGTTCGACACTTGAGCCATCCGGCAGCGGACCTTTTTGGGTCAGGTGCAGTTCTTTCACCATCATCGTGCCTTCCGGCCAAGTTCCCGTTTTCCTATATTGCTCGAAAGCTGCGGGCTCTACGTAAACATTATGAAACTCAGGAAAACCAGCGTTTCCATTGTTCAGTCCGTTTGGCGTTAGAGGAGCCCCGATAAATACCCATTTACGGAAATCCTTTGGCTGTACCAATTGACCTTTCTCGTTGAATGTCGGGCCAATTTTTACGTCAGGATAGTCTGCTGAGTGCGCCCCAGCAGCATATAACCCAATGCAGGCAGTTATCGCTAGCGCAGTTGACCTATTAAGTATCAGGCTTTTCATTTTGTAATCTCCAGTAGGACTGAGTCGAACCTCTGATCTTCGTTGCTAAATGATTTAATAGTAATGCAAGTTGAAGGCTAGCGAACGAGCGTAGGTCCATCTTTCAAAAACGTGCGGAATTTAGCTCGCACTGATGGAGCTGCTTGACATTAGTGGCTGACATTCTGAGAATAAAATCTAAATCTAAGTAAAACATGCCCATGATCTATATGCGGAGTGAATAGACAAAAAGAATACTGGATTATTTTTTTAGCACAGCGCTTACCTGATGGCTTTGTTTAGGTTCTCCAGTTACTTATTGTCTTTCTCGTCTCTACTGGTTGTTAAACTTGTCGGAACAGTAAACAGGGCTTGATGCCTACTGAATTCTGATAGAAACAATAAATAAATATTATCGGGAGTCTAATATGAACAGTAAATCAACTAATTTTTTTTCTTCGAGTGTACTAGCTGGACTGCTAGCCCTGGTCTTTGCTTCGCCTTTACTTGCGGAGGATGGTGACTCTACGCGTGGTAAAATTGTTTTTCAACAATGCTCCATTTGTCATCAAATTGGTCCAATGGCGAGCAATGGAATTGGCCCAAATTTGACAGGTGTACTGAATCGGAAAATGGGATCATTTACAGATTTTTCTTATGGTACAGGCTTGGAAAAAGCAGCTCAGGCCGGAATGAGCTGGAATAAGGAAAAAGTTTTTAATTGGCTCGCTGATCCTCAAGGCTATATCAGGAGTGTTGTGAATGATGAGTCTGTTACTACAAAGATGACTGTGAAAATTAGCGACGAGCGAGCGCGCCGAGATGTGATTGAGTATATCTCGACGTTTAGCAACGAGTGATCCGTCTGATTATGTGAAAAAATTTAATCAATAATTATCTAACTATTCAGATGGTCGCCAATAAAGTTTAATAATGCTTAAGTGGTTATTGGAATTGTAAGCTAAGACGATTTTTACATTTATTAACGCGGGCATACGGCTATGGAATTTCGTTGGTTTCATCGAATGGGTTCTCCAAAATGGTTCTATGATACGAGCAGCTACTTTTTGCCGTGGTTAAGTGGTCTGGCTGCTCTGTTAGTTATTACTGGTGTCATTTGGGGGTTGGCATTCGCCCCTCCTGATTACCAGCAGGGTAATAGCTTTAGAATTATGTATGTCCATGTTCCAGCAGCAATGCTGGCGCAATCGTGTTATGTCATGTTAGCGATATGCGGGATTATCAGATTAGTTTGGAAAATTAAAATTGCAGATGTTGCCCTAGCAGCCGCTGCGCCTGTTGGTGCGTGGATGACCGCTGTTGCCCTGGCAACCGGTGCTATCTGGGGTAAGCCGACTTGGGGCTCGTGGTGGGTTTGGGATGCACGCCTTACATCTATGTTGATTTTGTTATTTTTGTACTTTGGCCTAATCGCACTGGGTAGCGCTATTACCAACCGGAACAGTGCGGCTCAGGCATGCGCGGTACTGGCAATAGTCGGAGTGATTAATATCCCCATTATCAAATACTCAGTCGAATGGTGGAACACGCTCCATCAAGGCTCAAGCTTTAGTCTTACTGAAAAGCCAGCAATGCCAGCTGAAATGTGGCTCCCCTTATTATTTACCATGCTTGGGTTCTATTGCTTCTTTGGCGCAGTGTTGTTGCTAAGAATGCGTCTGGAGTTACTAAAGCGTGAATCTCGAACCAGCTGGGTTAGAAACGTTGTTATGAAAAGCTCTATGGGCCTCGACGTGAAGGGAGCAGTTCAATGACATTTTCCTCCTTTAGTGACTTTGTTGCGATGGGGAATCATGGCCTGTTTGTGTGGACTGCTTATGGCATCTGTTTTCTGGTGCTTTCCATTAATGCATTGCTGCCGTTTTTTGCACATCGACGGTACTTGCAGCATGAGTTTCGTCGATTACGGCGGGAGGAAAACAAATGAACCCGGTCCATAAACTGCGGTTGCTTTTTGTGCTTAGCATGGTCGCCGGGATTAGCACCGCTTCCGCTCTAGTACTAAGTGCCCTGCAGGAAAATATAAACCTCTTTTATACCCCTACTCAAATAGCCAATGGCGAAGCCCCAAAAAACACGCGGCTTCGTGCTGGCGGAATGGTAAAGGAGGGGACAGTGCATCGGTCAGCAGACACGTTAGACGTTTCGTTTGTGGTCACTGATTTCAACAAGTCAGTGACCATTACCTACCACGGAATTCTCCCTGATTTATTTCGTGAGGGGCAGGGCATCGTCGCTCTTGGCAGGCTTAACGCAGGAGGGGTGGTTATCGCTGATGAAGTACTGGCCAAGCACGACGAGAGGTACATGCCGCCCGAAGTTTCAAAAGCCTTAAAAGATAGTGGCCGGTCTGCGCAGAGTGACTCTGAAATACCAGTGACTAGGGGTGATTGATGATTCCTGAACTTGGTCAACTGGCGATGATACTCGCTCTGTGCTTTGCTAGCGCGCAAGCTGTAGTGCCTCTGCTGGGTGCTTGGCGTGGTAATCGACTATGGATGGGATTGGCTCAACCCACAGCATGGGCACAGTTTTCGTTCTTGCTGTTTGCTTTTGGCTGTTTGACTTATTCATTCGTGGTGGATGACTTCTCGGTAGCCTATGTCGCAGAAAACTCCAACAGTGCTTTGCCTTGGTATTACAAGTTCAGCGCAGTCTGGGGTGCCCATGAAGGGTCTCTGTTGCTTTGGACATTGATCTTAGGCGGTTGGACGTTTGCTGTGTCTGTGTTCTCTAGCCAATTACCGCAGGTCATGCTGGCCCGTGTACTTGCCATAATGGGCATGATTAGTGTTGGCTTTCTGTTGTTCTTAATCCTTATGTCTAATCCTTTCAGCCGAATCCTGCCGTTGACTCCACAAAACGGTCGCGACTTGAATCCACTGCTTCAAGATATTGGTTTGATCATTCATCCACCGATGTTGTACATGGGATATGTGGGGTTCTCAGTAGCGTTTGCTTTCGCTATTGCTGCATTAATTGGTGGTCGTCTCGACGCTGCTTGGGCACGTTGGTCAAGACCTTGGACGATCATTGCATGGGCCTTTCTTGGCGTAGGTATTACGCTTGGGTCGTGGTGGGCCTACTACGAATTAGGCTGGGGCGGATGGTGGTTTTGGGATCCAGTGGAAAATGCGTCTTTCATGCCATGGCTGGTGGGAACAGCCCTAATACATTCCCTTGCCGTCACTGAAAAACGTGGTGTGTTCAAAAGCTGGACAGTATTGCTAGCCATCTCTGCATTTTCTTTAAGTCTGCTAGGTACCTTCCTCGTACGCTCTGGCGTACTGACATCGGTGCATGCTTTTGCCTCCGATCCTGCTCGCGGCGTATTCATTCTGGTTTTTCTGTTGATGGTGGTGGGAGGTTCATTAACCTTATTCGCCATTCGTGCGCCGGTTGTCATAGGTCGTGTCACTTTTGGTCTGTATTCGCGTGAAACCCTGTTGTTAAGCAACAATCTTTTGCTGGTTGTAACGGCTTCGATGATATTGCTAGGGACTTTGTATCCCTTGGCACTTGATGCTCTAACCGGGGCGAAAATGTCAGTGGGACCTCCATATTTTAATGCGCTCTTTGTCCCTTTGATGGGCATGCTTATGGCATTAATGGCTGTTGGTGTCTTGGTACGATGGAAAGACACTTCGTCCAAATGGCTATTGGGCAGACTCGCCCAGGTGTTGGTTGGTAGTGCGACTCTGGCGGTGATTGCTGGATTTGGTTTGGCAAATTTCAACTGGGCTATATTTATCACTTTCCTGCTAGTGGCGTGGATGCTGCTAGCAGGTGTGCGTGATCTCTTGGACAAAACTCGACATAAAGGTTTACTCAAAGGTATGCGTGCATTGCCCCGAAGTTATTGGGGGATGCAACTAGCGCACTTAGGGGTAGCTGTGGTTGCGTTGGGGGTGATGTTGTCCAGCCAAAACAGCGTCGAGAGAGACCTTCGTTTGACGCCTGGTGACTCTGTTGAGTTGGGAGGCTACGTATTTTTCTTCGATGCCATCAAACACGTTCAAGGCCCTAACTTCATATCTGACAAAGGCACTATTCGTGTACTGGAAAATGGGAAGGAAGTCTCCTTGTTACATCCAGAGAAGCGCTTTTACACCGTACAACGTACAACGATGACAGAGGCAAGTATTGACGCAAGTTTCACCCGCGATCTTTACGTTGCGCTTGGCGAGCCCCTAGACAATGAGGCATGGGCGATACGAATACATATTAAACCGTTTGTGCGATGGATATGGTTCGGGGGGCTGATCACCGCAGCGGGAGGCTTACTGTCGACGTCGGATAAGCGTTATAGAGTCAAGGTGAGAAGAAAAGTTTGTGAAACGTTCGGCCTCATAAAAGCTCCCGTATGAAGAGTTTGCTATTGGTAATTACGCTGATGTTTTTTCTTGGCACGGCAGCATTTCTCCTCAGCGGTCTGTATTTCGACAAGTCCTCATTACCGTCTGCATTGATCGACAAACCATTTCCCGCTTGCTTCCTGCAGTCCATATTCGGTAAGTCACCATTGATAAGTTATTGATTTTCTGGGAAGCGTTACTAGTTAGTACTTAGAGGTTACATAATACGTTGATTGCTGGATTTCACCCGCAAGCGCTGAGCATATAGGCCAAACAAAAGAAAGAATTACGGAGTCAACCATAAAAACATAAATGCTTATGCCCTGAATCTGTTCAGAAAGTTCAAAGAGTTCGATCAGTTAAGTAATCGCAACGAACGAGATGGGCCTAGTTTGGATCTTGGTATGCATGGCGTTCTAAAAGCCTTCTTGGTCGACAGCAAGCACATCAACAAGCATGTAGCGTTACGAATGGGGTGATTGGAGTGAAATGCTCACTGAACTTTTTCAATGGATGGTAGACGAGGTTGCCAAATGAATCGGTTTTTATGCGGAGTTGTCTTGGCATTAGGTTTCGCCAGTTCAGTACAGGCTGCCAGTGATACTTACGTGTTCAATGATGAGACTGAACAGGGTCGATACATCGAATTGACTCAAGAGTTGCGTTGCCCTAAATGTCAGAATCAGAATATAGCCGACTCTAACGCTTCCATTGCAGCAGATCTACGCAAAGAGATTTTTCGCATGCTTGGAGAGGGCCAGAGTAATCAGCAAATAATTGATTTTATGGTTGATCGTTATGGAGAATTCGTACGTTACAAACCCGAACTGAATAGACATACCTGGTTGCTCTGGTTCGGGCCCGTCGGTTTTCTATTGGGAGGGTTGTTGGTGATTCGTTTGATTGTTGTACGACACCGTATGCGGCATGGTGATCAAATCGACGTACTTACTGAGCAAAAGCGTCAACAACTAAGCCACTTGCTGGAACAAAAATATAATGAGTGATTTCTGGCTAGGTGTGGGTTTGTTGTTGCTGGTTGCTTTCAATTTCGTATTGATTCCTGGGTTACTTATTCGTCGCTCTCAAAGTGAAGAGGGTCGTACAGCCCTAAATGTGAGACTGTATCAGGAGCGCTTGAATGAGATGCAAGTTGAGCAAGAGTACGGTGTGTTGTCGGTGACGCAAAAAAATAGTGTCCTTGCTGAAGCAGCGAGCGTATTACTGGCGGACACCGAAGGAGTTGACATCAAACAGTCCTCGGCTACAGGTAAATGGCTGCCGCTGTTAGTTGCTTTCTTAGTACCAGCTCTCGGGTTATTCCTGTACTTGCATTTCGGCGCCAGCGACAAAGTCAAACTGTCTCGTGAGTTTGCACAGCCCCCAAGTTCTTTGGCACAGATGAGCAATCTCTTGGAACGTGCAGTTAATGCTCAACCAGCATTGGCTGAAAGCGCCTATTCTCTCGCTCAAAACTATATGGCTCAGGGGCGATTTGACGATGCAACTCAAATGTTCGAGCGAACGGTGTCGATCGCCGGTCGCCGTCCTGAATTGTTAGGGGCATGGGCTAACGCACTATATTTTGCACAAAATAAAAAGTGGTCGCCAGCGATGAAGGCTTTGACGGATGAGGCTTTATTGGGAAACCCGAATGAGGTCATGAGCTTAAACCTTTTAGGGTTGGCCGCCTTTGAGGATGGGGACTATAAGAACGCATTAAAGTATTGGAGTCACGCGTTAACACAAATTAATTCAGGTGATGCATCACGTGTCCCTTTAATGGAAGGAATTCGCCTAGCTCGAGAAGGTATTTTAAAAGGTACCAAAAGCAATAAATCTATAAGTAGCGATGCAGGAGAAATATAACAAACTCTGCTTCATGCTTGGGTTGAAATTTCTTCTGAAATTTTAATTATGATTGATCAAGATGACAGCTCATTTGTATTTGCATAGATGCCATACGGCTCCAAAGCTCCTCTTACCGTCAAGCGACTACGGATCTCAAACCTACCTGCCGACGTAGAATTTTCTGATGCTGATTCGATGATTGCTAATAACGTCCTATCGCAAGCATCTAAGGCTTAGATAACTGCTCGAATCTCAAAAGCTGGGACGGCCAAATCGGGAGAATGCTTAGGGCACGGTTCAGCGAAGATAAATTGGAAAAACATGATCTAACTATTGATCGTCCAGATACCTGGTTAGTATATTGAATGCGAAGGGATATTGTACGAAAATAAGGTTAGAAATGTATAAAAACCAATTAGTATACACCTTGATATAAGTTGCTAAATTTTAGGCTCAGCTTCGACGGTAAATAAATTGAAGGCTAAAGGCTTGTTGTCGAAGGCCGGATCATTGATTTTCTACACAGAATTCATACTGGGTGACCGATCAAGGAATTCAATCATTGGTATTTCTTTCCAGTAGTCTACCGTAACTTCTACGGCAATATTCGAAGAGACCTAGAGGCCTGTCAGGTGATAAGTAGTGTAGGGGATTTCAAGTCGAGCACATTTAGCTATTGTCTGTAGCTAATTTACTGCGAGTTTTAGGCTAGCCGTCCATCGCATGAACAATCAGTGCAGTCAATGGCACAAAGTTCTTCGAGCGCATCATGCTGTCATGTGTTCATCGCACGAGTAGATGGAGGTTGCTCTTGATTGGGCCCGCCAAACCAATAACATGCTAGGTCAAATTATTTAATGGATGCTTTCGTTGCTAGTACTGAGCAAATCTTGGTTGCCGAGAAAAATAATTAGTCAGAATATTTGTACTAGCAGCTTATGATTTTATTGTCATAATTGTCGATTAAGCTTTAAAGTCTATGGTGTGGAAGTGAAACGAGCGTAATAAGTACATATCAACTACGTTCTTATCAGTGGCCCGTCTCTGTTTACACCTGAAATTTAAGCTACTAGTTAGCTCCTCCGCCACCCATGCTTCTATTATCAGCTCCCACTAACGCGCGTTGCGTTAAGTTGATACATTTATTGGTGTCTCCAGCTTTTTTGGCTTCTAATGCATTTTCTTTAGCTTGTTCAAGTTTTTTTGCGGTCCCACCTACTAGATTTTGACCGGCAGTAAGAAGGAGGTCATCAATTTTCTGTAAATTAATATCGCATAAAGTAGTATCAGCACGAGACTGAATTGAGAATGCTGATATGCTGAGTGATAAAAACAATGCGGTTTTATTAATCATGAGGTACTCCAATAATTATTGTATGGGTCGTTGTACGTGCGTAATGCTTTTTACATCACAACTTGTTTAAGTTGAATCATATTTTAAAACAAAAAAATATCAATTGTTATTTTGTGAAGGTCGCGTAAATGATTATATTGCTAATGAGATTGGTGGCGTGATTGAGACTAAGGGCTGTCATGCTTTCCTCCTATTATTTAAATGTTTATAACATCATATAAATGTACTTGTAGATATGCTCATGAGTTAAAAGTCAACAGCGACAACTCCTTGGGCTCTAGAATTTGCTGGAAATCCATCCTTTAGGAGGTCGACTGAAAATACTGACTTGAGCAGACCATCCTTATTCACTGAAAAACTATGGATAGCATTTCCAACCTTCGAGGAGTTTTCTTCGGTCTGGTTAATTCTTTGATTGATGACATAAATGAAGTCCTCCTCGGGTGAAAGTGCTATCTCAAATGAAGTACTTCCAGGTTGCAAGACATCCCGATTGTTGATGAAGGGCTCTCTAGGCCATGGGGTATCAACAACCTGGATTTCGATGGGCGACAATGCATTTTCTCCAGAAATATCATAAACGGATATAGTGCTGGCGGTTTGTTGAGTGTTTTGGCGCGGCAGATTGTTTACGGTGTAAAGCCGCGTTGCTTGCTTATTAACCAATATCCAGCATATATCCTGCCCGCTGTTACTAACCGAATTGATAAATCGCAAATTGCCTACTTCATCATATAAAAAAACACCAAGTTGGTTTCTCGTTACCAGTCCAACATACAGAATTTTTTGCGACGGATGACTCCAAATGCCCAAAGGCATTGTTGGTACACCAGGCGATCCGATATATAAGTAATCTTCAATTGTCTCAGGTATTTTTGTCTGATTAACAAGTGATATTATTCCTTCATCATCGACTGTTAACGTTTTTAATTGACCTTGAACACTGGCTTTAGGGCCGGCTAAAAAGGACCTGGTTTCATTTCCGTCAAAGTCGACATCAACTTGAAATTCATCAGCAAAAAATAGGTTTTTTACGATGGGCGAGGCATGAATTTGCGCTGGTTTTTGGAAGTCAGGCACATTTAAAGTGTCGGCATAAACCAAGCTTCCATTTTCTTGAATTATAAAGGAAGTATAACTGGCACCCTCTGGGTCGGATAAACTATCCTTTTGATGATAGTCCTCGTTCCTATTAGCGACAATCATAATGTTTCCTGAAATATTAATACTTACTGGTGCGATGCCTTTGGAAGGGAACGGCGAACCTGCTATTTTAGTGAGAGTTCCACCTTCGTCTATATTGAATCCCGCTACGCTATTGCTGTGAGTGTTAACAGCATAAAGTCTTTTTTTATCGTTCGTGACAATGATTTGAGAATCATTATCCTGTGGGCCAAGCTTTCCGTATGTATCGTTATTAATTCCGGTTCCATCAGTTTTATAAAATCGGATAAACCGCAAAGCCCCATCATCTAATCGACGATATTGAGCGACTGCATTTTCGTTTTTTGAAATGTTATTTGTTAACGTGTAAAGAAATTTTTTATCATTAGCTGCTAAAGCAGAAAAACTTAAAAAAATAGCTGCAGTAAACAGAGATATTTTAGATAGTACGCTCATGGAAATACCCTCAGGTGAGTTTATTGGTAGACCAAGCTTTCATATTTAGAATATAGGATTTACTGTAATTAAACCCAATGCTACTATTGAAATACGCTAGCATTTGCACAGGTGGCATGCTTTCAGAAAATTGCGAAATTTTTCAGAAAGACATCAAATTGTCGTCTTTATTAGTCGACAAAATCTGTATCAGTTGGCAGCAGCGACAGTTGAGAAAATTACTTGTAGTTGTCCACCGGAGTTTGAGAAGGTTTATATTTATATGTATATTTTCGCACTGCGATTTTCTTTTTCTGTGGTTGAACGCTTAAGTAGATCTCAATACTTGCAGCGAGCCACATCGAATAGGCCAGAAGTTCAATACTTTCTTCTACAGTGGTTTTAGCAAGACGAACATAACCTTCGCCTAGAACTAGATGCCAAAAACTTCCCATGCCGAACACACGTGAAAATACGAGAATAGTTAGCGCGGTAGTCATGGTTCCAAATGCACGCATATGAGTGAAAGTGGCAAGTGCATGTAGGGTGGTTTGGCGGTTTTTTTCATTGAACACAAAACCTACCGTTAGCATTATGATCGCAGTGAAAGGCCAGTACCATGCGCTATGAGCTATTGGATCCAAGAGACCATCAAGTTCCCTAGCTAATAGACATCCAAAAAATCCACCTAACAATACGTTAAATCCTTTGTTTTGATATTTTGCGCTTGTCAAAAACAATACAGCACACAAACCTAACATCACCTCTTGCGTGATTTCTACAAAGGAAACTTCTAATATACGAGTTTTGAATACGGCTATGTCTAGCCAAATCATGCCCAAGGTAATACCGGTTAATGCTAGCTTTAAAAAAACCTCAATGAATGTAGTTTGTAGTACTTTAAGATCAGAATTCATTTAATACCCTCAGATTCAAGTCATCAGGCGTGACAACTGACGAATAGTCGGTGTCACGTGATTTAACTAATCGCTCATATTGTAAGCTGATGAACCTTAACCTTGGTCGTCATGATGGTTCTTTCAAAAAACTGCGATATATAGTGGGGGGAGTAAAAAATACAGCAACCGTAACTGCTTAGGCGTGATTAGATTAATTTATTTAAATTTTTACGACGTTCACTCTGACGGCTACACCATTGCGGCATTAAGGCAGAGTCGTTTGTTTGGTGGTTAAAGATGGATTTGCAAATTAATATTATTTTTGTGTACAAATACAATTTGTGATGTATAAATGAATAAACGGGATATGGATTTCAGTGTACAAAGCTCTATGCGATGTTTCCTATGCGTTCAACGTTAGCCAAATATTGTTATAGCCCAATGGCTCTAAGCAGTCCGATAGAATATTAAGCTTCGCTACAGCCATATAGATAGGTTCTACCAGGCCCCAACGGCAGGGAGGGCAGGTTTAGGTTGGAAGGTTTCGGAGAAAGGGGCATCTAGCTTAGGCTGCCCCCCCAAACTTTCAGGGTCTACTTGTCACGGCTTGCTGGCTAGGCTTGTGCCCCTGGCTATGCTTGGTAACTTGGTTTCATGAGAAACTGCGGTCTTACAATGGTAGTGAATAATGCAACGCGTAGCTCTCTATCCCGTCGTTATCACTGGTGATTCCTGCATTGGAATAGTGCGTCGCTCGAATTCCGAACTCGTGTCCGCCAGCAAAACGCAGCCCTACGCCAACGCGGTCTTCAAATTGGAAGGCACTTCCGAGGTCGTTGTTCTCAATTTCGGTGCCGGAAAATACTGCCACACCTACGCCTAACTCGATATATGGTTTAACGTCTTCACTGGAAAACTCGTAAACAAGTACGGGTGAGAAGGACAAGCTATTATCCCCAGCCGTCTTATCCCCCTTCCAGTACGTGTACGCACCGCTCCAATAACCAGTTAAACGACCGACGTCGCTTTCCCACCAGCTCTTGCCCCAGTCGAACTGCAGGCCCAAACGATAAGTCATGGTCGACTCGCCAGTTTGGCCGATCGCGAATTCTACACCGGCAGCCTGCGTGGTAATGCTGTGCCCTATCAATGTGGCCGCAATAGCAGCCAAGCAAAACAGACGTGTCATTAGCAACCTTCTTTTTGAACAGTATTATTTTGTTTTGTCAATTGTCTGTCGAGCAGCTGAGGTCATTCTTGGATCCTCGACTTACATACCTACAAACAACACAAATACGATCGTATTTCAGAGGGTCATCACGGTATTTCGGAAACGTGCCAGATCTGGACTGTTCATAAGTTTTGTCTTATGAACCGGGCTTTGGGCGAGAGTCATTGGTTTCAAGAGCGAGCGGCAAGTGAAAGCTATGATGAAGTTATAGCGGCCGTTGAGGGCTGACTAGTTACTGTGTAATTGATACGTTGCGCAATGTTGTGCTTCGTAGTGCTCTAAATCAGTGGGTGAGAACGTAGTCTCAAGCGTCTCTAGGCAAAATGTAATTGTCATAGAGGGGGCATTGTAAGCTAAAAAACCGCACGTTTTTGGAATAAGCCTATAAAACAATGAGTTACGGTCACGTACCAACTGTTGGTTTGTATCACCCTAGATACTCTAATCAGATTAGGTACGGCCAACAATCTAGAGAGTTATATTTCCAATTTACACATTTTCCGAATTTTAAAGAAATCAAAACTAGGGAAGATTGATGGTGCCTTGCTGTACGTACCCAGTTAATTTTTTAGCCGAAGAAGAGAGTTCGCTTGCCCCCGAGGACCAAAATATACTAGCAACCTCTATCATGGAGCTTTGTGAATCAAGAGTTGCAACAAACGCAATTAAAGCTGGAGTCCGCGCGCCTGATTTCACGCTCGCGGATACGGAAGGAAACGAAATAAGTTCGACTGATCTAAGCCGAAAAGGACCTGTAATTGTCGTTTTTTTTAGAGGGCTATGGTGCTGGTACTCACACGCAAATCTAGTTGCTCTTGAGGCTATTAATAGTGAGTTTAATAATAAAGGGGTGTCAATCATTGCCGTATCGCCACAGTTACATTTTCGCAAAGCAGATATAGACAGAAAGCAAGCTATTAGCTTTCCACTACTCTGTGATGCTTACAGTCGAGTTGCCATTGATTTTAAGGTCGCGTGGCGCCTGTCAAGCCAGTTGAAGCAAACGTATTTCGAGCTAGGCGCTAACCTCGATAAGTTGAACGGAACAGATTGTGATCTTCTACCAGTTATATCGTTATTTATTATCGATCGGCAAGGTGCTATTGTGTACTCGGAAGTCAACACGAATTATGTTCAATTAATTAATGTACATGAGATTCTTGTCGTGTTAGATAATATTGCTTCAGTTAGAAAAAAGCGCGTAATAATATAGCTGCATTCCATACTCAGTTAAAGTGAGATGAAAAATGCGACACTCAAGGCTTGTACGCTCACCTAAAGCAGGTCTCTATCACCCTATGGTGTTAGTCAGTGCACGTATCTTGAATTGCGAATCGGCAGGCAGTTACAGTTCCAGTACTGGACGTTTCACTATAATTATATTTCTTAGCGATAACGGACGCATAGTTTTTAGAAATACTTCAACAAGTATTGATCTTGAGGCAAAAATTGGCACAACCGTATTGATCAAGAATGCGCAAACAGAGCAGACCATGTCATGGAGTGCTTCGAATAGATTACTCGAAATAGCAATTGAGGATAGGTTCGTAACTGATGTGATCGCCATGGTTACGCCTAGTAAAACTGCGCTCTCAGACGTTATTGGGGTTTATGGCCCGGAAGCAGGTTTTGGCGCTCTTGCTAAACGCTTGGCGCGTAAAATGCTCGGGCAACGAAAAACTAGCGCCAGTTTGGTGGCGAATGGATTCTATTGCGCGCCCACTGCACGCTTTCTCATTGCAATGATGGTTAACCTACGTAGCAGCACCGGCGGAAATAAACCGAATAAACAGAGGCCACATCTATCAGAAAAGACGTTGAAAGCAATCGCAGATCATATTGAAAGTGAAATATCATCTGCAATAAGTGTTTCCGAAATGGCCCAAATCGCAGCTCAAAGTAGGTTCCATTTTGCCCGCACATTTCGGGCTAGTACTGGACGTTCTCCTCACTCTTACATCTTGGATAGCAGGCTTCGTCGTGCAGAGTTTTTGCTCTCTGAAACTAATACTAGCTTGTCACAAATCGCCACCGACTCGGGCTTTAGCTCACAATCACATTTCACAACAACGTTCAAAAAACGAATAGGCATTACACCTGGGCAGTATCGCGACCTTCATCGTTGAAAATTAAGATTACGCAATAAATGGTGGCTAGCATGAAAGACCGCTTAGCCATAAATCGACCGATCTCATGTATAGGCGGCTAGGTCATATCTTGGACTCTTCCAGTAATAGCTGAATCATCTTCTCTTGCCCGTCATAATTACCCTCTCCAAAGTGATTAAAACGTAGTTGCCCCTTGGCATCGATCAAGTATTGTGCAGGCCAGTAGCGGTTGTTGAAGTTGCGCCAGAGTGCGTAGTTGTTATCGATCGCTATCGGGTAGGTGATGCCGTATTCTTTTACTTTGTCCTTGACGTTGTGAACGATGCGTTCGAAGCCGTATTCCGGGGTATGAACGCCGATCACTATTAATCCTGCCTTCTCGTATTTCTTAGCCCAGCTTTTGACGTATGGCAGGGTGTGTTTGCAGTTAATGCAGTCAAAAGTCCAGAAATTCACCAACACCACTTTGCCTTTGAGAGACTCGTTGCTCAATGCTGGTGAGTTGAGCCATTGCACGGCACCGTTTAGCGACGGCCCAGGGGGCTGGATGTTGCTTATTGGCTCGGCCCTGACCTTATTAACGAAGTAGTCAATGACCTTCGGCACTGTATGCAATACATCATTTTCAACGTTGTTGATATCTTCCGAGGAGGTGCCCGCGAACAGTGTGTTATCTGTTCCGGTGGAGATGACTGCAGCCCCAGCAAGTACCGCGACACCGGCGCTACGACGCAGCCAGCTTGTGACAGGAATTGTCGGTTTCAAGTGATTGACCAAACGGCGGCCGGCGAAGATCAGGATGCCTAGCGACAACGCGCTGCCGAGTCCGTAGGCCAATAGCAATAGGCTTGTGTTTACGTTCGCGCCCTGCAGCATGGCACCGGTGAGAATCATACCTAAGATTGGTCCAGCACACGGTGCCCAGAGCAGGCCGGTGGCTACACCGATCGTTAGCGAACTAAGCGGCCTGGATATTTTGCGGTTTTTAGGATCGAGACGATTACCTAGCAATACGAACGGATACATTAGCAAGTCGCCGGCCTTAGTGGAGATCAGTGATATGGCAAACACCACCACCACCGTAAGAGCAATGTAGCGACCAGCGTTGCTGGTTTGAATCACCCAGTCACTGCTGACTACAGCCACACTCGCGACCAAGGTATACGTTAATGCCATGCCGCAAAGCATGAGCAGAATAGATGAGCGGTTGCGATTAGCACTTGCGAACAGGAATGGAACAACTGGCAAGATGCAGGGACTTAAGACGGTGAGTATTCCACCTATAAAAGCTATTAGTAACATGGATCACCTTCAAGAATGAGGGGTGTATGGCATTTCTGGTTGAAGTGGATAGGTTTCAGTGGGATTAATATTAAAGTGGCTACTTCCTCGGTGTGAGAAAGTTTTTCGTGAAGATTTTTATTCTTAAATCCGAATTGTTTAAGATAAAATTTAACTTGGCTTTAGGTCTGCTAATGGTTGTGAATATAATATCGATAGTTTTCTATAGATGCTCTAATCTATAGTTTGCTAAATGATAGTGCGTTCAACTAAGTGACTATTTTGGTTTGCGATGAAGTTATTAAATTTCGGGGTAGTCTATTATTGTGTCATTAACGCGATTTACTGTACTGGTGAACATAGTTGAAGCAATGGCGAGAGATATTCCAATTATTTGGTGTTCAGAATATCCCGCACGAATAATTGACTCTACAAGACTCAGACTGATCGTGCCCTTACAAAACATGATATTTCGGACAAATTCTAGGAGGACGTCGCGCCGGGAATCGCCCGTGCTATTTCCTTCTCGAATGTTTGAAATTGCTTCGCGTGAAAGTCCAGAGAATTTAGCTTTTAGACTATGGGCCGTAACACTGTAATGACAGCCAGCCCATTCGCTGACAATCAATCGAATGGCTTCTAAATCTGCGTCAGAAATACCGCTGTAGGCGACAACCTCATCAAGACGCAGCATTGCATCTAATCCCTCAGGGTTATGTGTTCCGATAGTCAAATATGCATTAGGAATCATACCGGCAGCTCTTTTTATAGATGCGAAGGTTTCTGCCGCAAGTCCAGTAGCTTCAGTTGGGTCAATTGTGGTCAAGCGAGACATTGAGTGTTCCTTTGGATATACCATCCAGCAGCAATACGTAAGATGTCTTCAGCCTAACTCTGGACGTTCGTCCTGTTAATGCTAGAGTTAATCATTTATATGCTCGAGCGTCTCAAATGGATATCTTAAGTAGGTTGTTGTTTTTGATGCCGGTGAGTGGGACATTGGATATTCGGTGTCATTTCAGTCCGCCTTGGAGGCTAGATTATGCTGCCTCTGGGCCGAGAGAAATCCCGTACCACATACTCCTGCGCGGTACGGCTCAAGTCGACGATGGTGAAAGTCCCGTTCTATCGATGCAAGCGGGAGACATATTGCTGATCCCTTCTGGTGTACCACATGTTCTATATGAAGGGGACGGAGCTCTATCAGCGGTAGGCAAGGTGCGCAACGAGCGAGGACTTAAGATTAAAACCAATGGAAGCGATGTGAAGCCTGTAAACCTGCTTTGTGGACGATTTATTTTGCCGTTGTCTCCGCGACAAATGATTAAAGACAACTTACCAAGGCGATTAATCATTAAAGGGATTAACGAATCTAATAACTGTATCCATTCAGCCGAAGAACAAGTCGCCAGCACTCGACTCGCTCGCTTAATTACATTGATGCATGAAGAGGTAGTTGAGCATGGCCCTGGTAGTGAGTCGATTATGAACCATATGTCAGGGGCTCTCTTTGGCTTGACTTTGCGTTTAGCAAGTGAAAGTGCAGAACCTCCTGCGGGCTTGCTACGTCTCACGCAGCGCTCAAGGCTTCAGCCCGCTTTTACGGCAATGTTTGAAGAATACTCTAAGGCATGGACAATGGCGGAGTTGGCATCCTTGTGTCTTATGTCTAGGGCGACATTTGCAAGGCAATTTACTGAGACTGTTGGCAGGTCTGCTAATGATCTATTGGTTGAAATACGTATGGTAAATGCTAGTAAACAGCTTGCACACACATCGGATTCTATATCGAAAATAGCCCAAGATAGTGGATATAAATCAGACGCTGCCTTCCAGCGAGCATTCAAGAAGCACTTAGGCATGACGCCAGGTAGATGGCGATTGCAGTCGGCTCTTTTAACTGCTCAAGATTCATACAGGTCACCTGTGACTTGACTATCGTTAGCCCGTTATGATTCGTCTAAGTGTCGATGAATGCCAAAAAAGAGGGGTGTAGATTGTAACTTCTGAATCCGTAATATGTAACTGCATGCAGCTTTATCAACCAAAAATTAATTGCCGGGTAATTAATTCGGAAACGTTGTATCAGTCTGAGAGCAGAGAAAGACAACGTGTTTTTAAAATATCTTACCGTAAGCTAAAGTGTACTGAAGGCCGTTGTCTGGGATTGTTAATATAATATTCCTCTTCGATATCGTTGCGCTAGGCTGAACAGGCAGCCAACGTAAAGCTATTCTTGTAATCCTCATAAGAAGCGCATGTTTCTGAAATGATATTAGGTTGAAATCAGTTAAAGTTGTACCGATATTGATATCGAGGCATAAGAATCACTATTAGATAATATTATATTTACTGATATACGATAAAGTCGTATAGGTAATTAAAGCCGACCAATAACTTTGCTCCAAAGGAGTATTGTGAACATTTCGGCACTTTCACATAATGATAAAATAGGAAAATTTATAATGATTAACAATTCTCTCGGTGCGGTAACTACTAGGGTAGGATGGTACTTCGTTTTTTCTGCGCTGACTGTCATTTATATTTGGTTTGGTGGTATGAAATTCACTGAGTATGAGGCGAACGGGATTTATGGTTTTGTAAGTCATAGCCCGTTGTTATCTTGGATGTATGGCTTTATAAGCGTAATGGGGTTCTCATATTTTCTAGGCTTTCTCGAAATTGCAATTGGGCTATTGATCGCTGCAAGGTGTATATCTCCAAGGCTGTCATTTATTGGGGGGGGGCTATCTGCCGGTTTATTCATCACAACACTCTCATTTATGTTAACTACCCCACAGGTATTTGAACCTACACTGGGCTTTCCAGCTATATCCGTTGTTCCCGGCCAGTTTCTACTAAAAGATATCTGCTTGTTAGCAGCGTCAATAATGGTAATTGGAAATTCGCTGACAGCAATAGAAGATCGGTCTGCATAAATAGCTATGGTTAAAAAAAATAATACACACTTTAGGGCTACTTAAAGTAAGCGGCTCCCTAGCCGTGTGGCGCAGGGAGCCAGTTTTTATTATTTTTATGTCTGCTTTTGAAACGCTGATACCAAGTGGCTAACAAAGGATCGTGCGACAGTTTTAGATGCAGCGCCTGCAGGAAGTAATGCACAAAGCTTGAAATCCCCCATGTCCCAGTTTTCAAGAACACGAACCAATACGCCTGATTCTATCTCGGACTGACACGACCAAAGCCCCGTCGCAATAATGCCAACTCCGCTAACAGCTGACGCTATAGCTACTTCATTTGTGCTGGCGGTCATTCTGCCTTCAATACTGATTGATATAGCCCTTCCGTTGCGAAAGAAAAACCAAGAGCCAACTCTGGATGGAGAAGGCCCGGCAATGACTGAGTGGGTTATCAATTCAACAGGTGAGGTTGGTACTCCCTTGCGTAGCAGATACTTAGGAGAAGCCACTAAAATCCTTGGAGTGCTATCAACAAGTCGCATTGATGCTGTCGTATCCTCAGGTGCCGCTACTTGAAGGGCGAGATCTACAGGTTCTCTTATCGCATTCCGATCAGGTTGATCCGCAATCAAATCAACACTGAGAGCCGGATGAATATCAAGAAACTCTGATAGTCTCGGCACAATCTCTCTCAGTGAAACACCTGAATGTATTCCAAGTCTTAATCGTCCTTGGTGCTCAATACCTCCGCGAGTTGCAAGATTCGCTTCATCGAAAGCCGCCAATATAGGCTCTAAGTTAGCCAAGTAAATTTCACCTACCGGTGTTAATACTACCGCACGTGTTGATCGAACAAGGAGCATTGATCCTAAGTCGCGCTCCAGTGCGGCTATTATTCGCGAGGCTGATGACTGAGATATACCTAACTCTCGGCCTGCCTGAGAAAAACTACCTGTATAGGCGACACGTACGAACAATCGAAAGGGGAAAAGATACTCACTCATGCAAAATCCAAATTTCTGTTATCTGCGTTTGATGGCTAGTTTATCAAGGAATAATAACTGATGATCTTATAGTCAGTCAGCATTGGCGTGGAGGTTAATATTGAATCATAACTTATGATGTGAGTGCATCTTTGATCCTTTAGATTGTCGAGTATCAATTGCATGGAGTTAAAATTCACTTCGGTAGCTATTGTGTTAAGCATAAAGTATTGATTCTACCGATGTTAATTCGAACTAATAATAATAGATGCGAACTCTCAGTGATGCCTAATAGCTATCATTTCGCCAGGTCAGGAGAAAGTTCTAATGCCTCGCTTGTCAACAACCTATCCATCATCAGCCTCGGGCGCCGTCTCCGAAATCTATGCTTCTATACAAAAAACAGCGGGTATGGTTCCAAATGTATATGCAACTATTGGAACGCATGCTCCAACAAGTTTAAAAGCTATACTTGAAATTGACGAAATAATAGAAGCTAGCACACTTTCAAAATCGGAAATAGAAGCTATTAGGCTTGCGGCAAGTGTTAATGCCGGCTGTGAATACAGCATTGCTGCACATGCATTTTTAAGTCAGTTCTCGGGGTTGTCACAAGACACGGTAAGTGACATAAGGTCGTTGCGGTCAACTAAAATTGAAAGGCTGGACGCGCTAATAGATTTTGTTCACGTTCTAATAAATACGAGAGGGGTAGTAGATTTGTCTTGCGTTCAAAAACTACTCGATTTTAATTGTACTGAAAAAAATCTAATAGAAATTTGCCTTGTTGTTACATCAACAAAATTCATTAATTTTGTTAATCGTATAAATGATACACCCATCGACTTTCCTCAGTCTGCACCCGAAAACGAAGCTCTGTAAAAGAATACAAAAAGCGCACGTTTTTGAAATTTCTTCCCTCTAACCTGAGCTAGCCTGACTAAATCCGGCAGGAGTAATACCTGCCGGATCCAGAGGGCTAAAGCTGCCAAATGGCCGAAATCCGCGGGCTGTAGGTGATTGCAAACGAGTCTGTACCGATAGTGGCGTGCGTTCTTTAACGCGCTTTGAATCTGTCAAGCTAACCAAGATGCCGCGCGAAAATGCGCGACAACGCTGGAGCAAGTGAATGGCTCACCTTATTAATAGAGAATTTTACAACCTTTCTGCGGACTGCAGAGAACGGCTCAACCTTTTAGGTGTTTTAGTTTGTACTCTTGGAAGAAAGTTTATCGGATTATTTACTTTACGTATACGTAAAAATTGGAGACGTATTCCTTTGAGTTTGACTGGCACTGGTGCGGAATAATTAAAAGATGAATATACTAATAATAGTAAGTCAGTGGCTTACGCTGGCAGCCACAAATGCTCGGAGGTTAATATGACAACGCTATCCTTTGCCCATTCAGCTTCAGCTGTAGCTCCAATATATATGATTGTCAGTGCGAGATCTCTAATTCAAAAAGGAAACCAGAAGTATTCGTCTCGGGCGGGTCAAGTGACTATTATTATTTTCCTAACTTCTAACGGCTCACTATCTATCGCTGATTTAGAAAGCCGTAAAGAAATAGAAATAAAGTGTGGTACATGCCTAGTGCTGAAGGGGGGTGATAGCGACCAACTGGTTACTTGGGAAGTTCCTAATAGTTTTGTTGAAATAGTTATCGATGACCGTTTTTTGTTAAGAACCCTCGAAACCTTGCAGTTAAACTTTACTTGCCTTAAACATATCGTGCCTCACTATGGGCCGGAGTTTGGTTTTGATGGTGTAGCACGTCGCGTAGTTGAGAAGATTAGTGAGGGGATCAATACTTACGCCAGCTTAGTTAGAACTGGTTTTCACTGCCCGGGTGCCGCCAGATTCATTATTGCAATGATGCTAAAAGGGCCAAAGCGAAATGAGTGTGATTATGAGGTGAAGTCTCCAAAACTATGTTTGCCAGAATCTAGATTTACTAAAGTAGCCGAGTATATCGAGCAACGCATTAACTACTCAATTCACGTTGGAGAGCTCGCGAGCATCGCAGCGCAGAGCCATTTCCACTTTACCCGCACCTTTAAGGCTAGAACAGGTCAATCTCCTCACGCCTATATTGTAGGACACCGATTGCGCCGTGCTGAGTATATGCTTGCTGAATCCAATCTGAGTTTAGCGCAAATCTCACAGGAGTGTGGTTTTAGTTCACAGTCCCACTTTAGCACCGCTTTTAAACAACATGTTGGAATAACACCTGGGCAATACAGAGATCTTTGGTTTAATTGATTTTGGAGGAATCTATGATTTGATTTTAAATTCATACTTTTAAAAATAAAGTTAATGCTTTAGAGGTGAGATTTGTATCTGGTTAATGTCCTGGGTGCATAAATTATACAGTGTATTAACTAAAGCTGTAGCCTATAATTCTGAAGAAGGATGTCAAAATGATTTTTAATAGAATGGTAACATCTACTGTTTTGGCAGCATTGTTTGTTTTTTTACTTTCGAATGCATCACTAGCAGAGACGAAAGTTTCACCCTCAGATGCCGGTGTTACAACATATTCAAAAACATTTGAAAATTACGTAGACAAGAATGGAAATATAAAAGTGCCAGAAGACTATAGGACAGAGTTTATATTTCTTGGCTCCTTCGCAGTACCTGGTGGGGACTCTTTAGGAGGGCTAAAAGAGTTGCATCAAGTATATGTTGATAGGGACTCGATTGAGTATTATCGTGCCCACGGAAATTTTCCCGATGGAGCCATGCTAATTAAAGAGCTGCAAGGTACAGCTGCAGCTGATCTTACCACAGGCCATGCTTCATTTTGGGACCAAGGGTTAGGCTGGTTTGTGATGATAAAAGATACAAAAGACCGTTACCCAGAAAGTGGAATCTGGACTGATGGCTGGGGGTGGGCCTTAATTGCTCAAGATGCCCCATTGGTTACAACCAACAAAGATACAAGTACATGTATTGCTTGCCACACTCCGGTTAAGAAAACTGATTGGGTCCACGTATGGGGATATCCGCTTCTCGATGCTCGCGACAAATTTTCAACGCTTAATAACTAACCACCCGTTTCCTTAGTTTAATTTCGACACATGCTCATGTGAATAATGGAGGGATTAACTGATCCGCAAACAAACATAAATGTTAATCGATTTGAAGTGTCAATATTTGAGGTAAACGGTGTTGTTAGTCTACTGCAAGTCTCATCATATAAAGTGAAAGTCGAGCGCGGATTCGTTATATGTATGTACTTTGTACGTCCGTGCTCGAAATCCATCGGAAGACTTGCTTGCGCCGCATTGAAACGGCTGGTCTTTGGGTCAAAATCACTCCAATCACCAGCCATTGTCACGACATCAACTTTTATCATTTATGTTGTAGCGGCAAGCACCGCTTCAGGAGTTCTTCGAAAACCGATAGCGAGGCGGTTGAACGTATTCATGAGGCCGATGGCAATAGTCAAATCTGCCAGTTCCTTCTCGCTGAAAACAGCAGCGGCCGCCTGAAAATCTTCGTCCGGAATTCCCGTTTTTGCGACCAACGTGACGCTTTCCGCCCAAGCAAGAGCTGCCTGCTCTTGTTTACTGAACAGATCACCGGCTTCATGCCAAGCTTGCACTAGTGCCAGTTTTTCGATCTTGACCCCTTTCTTGCTGAGATCACGTGTGTGCATGTCCAGGCAATATGCACAACTGTTTATCTGGCTGATACGCAGATATACCAGTTCGACCAGTACGCTGTCTAAGCCAGACTGCATGACGTAACCATAAACACCGCCTAGGGCTTTAATGCCACCAGGAGCAGCTTTCATGTAATCGAGTCGTTGATGCATTTAATAGTCCTATTTATCAGGGGTAGTCAGTTCTGTGTCATCTGTATCGACAACAAAAACAGCAAGTAACTTGGCAGGTTCAGTATTGCTCGCGTTACGGCTTGTCAAATGATGGGCGCCAGGTGCTTCAAAGAAACTCTCACCCGGTGCATAGACTCGTTCAGGCTCTCCCTTCACTTGGCTGACAATATGTCCAGAGACGACATAGGCGTAAATGAATGCCGACTGTGCGTGGAAGTGCGGTTTTGATGCTCCGCCGGGGAGATAGGATACTTCTACGGCAATGAGCGACTTACCTGGAATGTTTGGGATGATGTGCGAGAAATTCGGTTCGACTGTTTCACTAGGCTCATGCGCTGCTGCCGTGCCAGCCAAAGTCAAAGAGAGAGCTACCAGTAGTGACACCAAAATATGGTTTTTCATTGCAACCTCCATTAATTTTTACAAACGAAGGATGCATCCATTGAAGATTATAAAGAAGAACCAAAAACATATAATTTTGATATACCAAGGAGCATGGTAACTACGCTAAACCTCAGACTTGGATGGAGGCAAATCTCCCATGACCGAGGAACCGTCAAGGTATATGCACGACGATTGATAGTGATGTGCTCGCACCGAGCGCCAGATTACTCTAGGGCAGGGCAGGGCTCTGAGAGTGTCAGGCAAAGAGGTATGCGAGGGGTTAGCTTATGCTCAGTTGAGCGTTCCGTCCCGCTTCAAAGGGACATATGTAACAAGTAGGCCAGTCGAGGTAGAAGTTTCTGACACTAATTGCGAAGGACGATTTTATTGCCGTCGCAATACCTGTGCTTATGTCCGTACCATCCATTTTTCAGGTGAGTGCCAGCGCCGGATTGCTTTCCTATTGCGTTGTTCTTATGCATCAGGGCACGTACAGTTCGTTCGGAGGTAGCTGCACCAGCAATTTATCCAGCTCTGCGTGACGCTGGATTACGGCGTGAGGTTGCGGCTTATTCAGCGCTTCTACCTTCATGGGACATCGGTAGGTCCGGTTCCTAAGGCAACGCTTATGCAGTTCGTTGCACCCCGTATGGATCTCCACTTTCCGAGTTTCTTCTAGGTCACCGTGATTTCCAGCCCACGCTGAACTGCAGGACGCGCGAGACCGCGATCAAGCCACGCCTGTACATGAAGAAAGCGGTCGAAGCCAACAAGCTCGCGTGCTTCGTAAAAGCCGATCAGGTTTCGCACCCAGCCGAGCAGCGAAATATCGGCGATGCTGTAGTTGGCCCCCATCACCCAGTCGCGACCCGTGAGTCGATCGTCGAGAACACTCAGCAGCCGAGCTGATTCGGTTGCGTAGCGGTCGCGCGGTCGCTTGTCCTCATAGGCCTTGCCAGCGAATTTATTGAAGAAGCCAACCTGGCCGAACATCGGCCCGACGCCGCCCATCTGCCACATCACCCACTGGATTGTTTCGTAGCGAGTATTTGGATCGGCCGAGATAAATTGCTCCGTCTTGTCGGCAAGATAGAGGAGGATTGCGCCTGATTCGAATAACGCGAGTGGTGTGCCGCTCGGCCCGTTGGGATCATAGATTGCGGGAATCTTGCCGTTTGGGTTGAGCGCGAGGAAAGCCGGATCGTGGTTTTCGTTCGTCATGATGTCGATCTGGTGCGACTCGTAGGCGAGGCCCGTTTCCTCAAGCATGATGCCAACCTTCACCCCATTGGGCGTGGGCAGGGAAAATAGTTGCAGCCGTTCAGGGTACTGCACCCGCCAGCGCGTAAAAACTAGATGATCGAGTGTCACTTTCTTTCTCCTGAGCTTGGCTGCATTCGGATCGAGCCAGTCAGCGGAACGGCAGGGTAATCTTTCTCGGGGTCGAATACGTTATTGAAGAAGTTCGTCAGGGAGAACATGGCCACCAACGCGAGGATCTCCATGACGTTCGCATCCGTGTAGCCAGCGTCGCGGATGGTTTTTAGGTCGGCGTCGCTGATATGGCCGCGGGTATTGATGACTTTGTGCGCAAACTGGACGCCGGCATCGCGCTTCGGGTCGCTGGAATGCCCCTTCCTCGCTAGAGTGATTTCGTCGGCCGGCAGCTTAGCCATACTGGCAGCATAGGTGTGAACCGCTAGGCAGTAACTGCAGCCATTCACCTCGGAAACAATGAGACTGATGGCTTCACGCGTCTTCATATCGAGCACCTTGTTCAAGGAGCTACGGAAGGTGGCCCATGCGTTGAACGCGATTGGGCTCTGTGCGAAGGTTGCCAACATATTTGGGGTGAACCCAAGGTTCTTGCTGAATACATCGAGAGCCGGCTTCGAATCGGCCGGCACCTGTTCTGGCTTTAGAGCAATAGTTCTTGGCATTGGGCCTTCCTAATTAAGCGTCCTAAACTTGGCGGCACATACGAAACACCCAGACGCGTCCCCGAGAATATTTCCTTGGTGCATCTGGGCTTAGTATCACGCAGGCATCACAGTAGACTTCAAAGCCTCATCGCAATTGGACGTTACGACTAGATAGAAGTCAGATCGAGCCAGCAGGCTGAACAAGGGGAAAGTCCTTCTCATGATCGAACACGTTATTGAAAAAGTTCGTCAGGGAGAACATGGCCACCAACGCGACGATCTCCATGACGTTTGCATCCGTGTAGCCAGCATCGCGGACAGTTTTGAGGTCTGCGTCGTCGATATGACCGCGAGTCTCGATTACTTTGCGTGCAAACTGGACGGCGGCGTCCCGCTTCGGATCGGTAGCATGGCCTTTGCGAGCGAGGATGATTTCATCGGTTGACAGCTTGGCCATATGCTCAGCCGTAAAACTGTGAACGGTCAGGCAGTAGTTGCACCCATTCACTTCGGAGACAGCGAGGCCGATGCTGTCACGCGTCTTCACATCGAGAGCCTTGCTCAAAGAACCGAGCAGAGTGGCCCATGCGTTAAACGCGATTGGGCTCTGCGCGAAGTTCGCCATCATGTTTGGAGTGAACCCGATGTTCTTGGTGAACGCATCGAGAGTTGGTTTCGAATCGGCCGGTACCTGTTCCGGCTTTAGAGCTGCAGTTCTTGCCATTATGATCATCTCCGTAAACTACTGATTTCAATGATTTGGGAAAGTCCGTGTGGGATCTATCCCTAGGTTTACTTCGGGCCCAAGTTTTGGGTCGAAGCGGGTCAGGCGCTTCAAGCGTGAGGAGGTTATGAGTTCCTCTCGCCCGGTGGCCGTATAATCGTTCGGCACGACCACTGCCACGACGAAGCAGCTATACCAAATCCAGCACATCATCTATCGGACGACGCGGCTTTGGAGCCCAGTTTCCTGATCTCTCCGGCCCCACAGACAAGAGCATGACCGGCACCTCGTTTTCGGCCAGCCCGAACTCACGAGCTACCGCTTCAAAATCGAAACCGATCATTGGGGTCGAGCCCAAGCCCAGTGAGCGTGCTGCATAGATCATCGCAGCCGCCCCAAAGGTGGCGGTGCGTACGGCCTCGTCGCGTCGACGCTGTGGGTAGGCCATATACAGATCGCGCGCGGGAATTTCCCATTCCGGCACCATTGCTGCCGGCATGACGTCTGCCTCCACGAGCGGTGCAAGACGATCCGGTATTACGCTGGTATCGACCAACTGACCGCAGACGATGAAAGTGACGGCCGCTTCGGTGGTCGCGGGTTGGTCCCACGCAATAGGACGTAGCCTTGCCTTGGCTTCAGGCGAGCGTACGGCGATAAAGCGCCAGTTCTGCAAGTGGAAGGAGGTCGGCGCGCTAGTGCCAATTCGCACCAATTCACGGATTTGGTCATCGCTCAAGGTAGCGGTAGGATCGTAGTACTTAGCGGCGCTGCGACTCAAAATACATTCGATGACAGCATTGGTCATGGTGAGGGGAAGGGCGTTTGTCATGTTGTTCTTCTCTTGAGGGCTTATTTGATGGGCGTGGTCAACGGATTGTCATTAATGTCAGGGGCGAAAGCGGCAAGCAGCTTTGCCAGCTCGGTTTTGCTCGCGTTTCGGTTGATTGAATGGTTCGAGTTCGGCGGTTCGGGCCAACTCTCGCTGCCCGATAGATACGCAGCTCACCGTCTTTTACCTTCGACTTGATCGCGGCTGAGGTCATACAGTCGTAGATAAAAGCCAACTCCACGGGGGGGGATGGATAGATCGACTCCTACCGCAATTAGCAACTTGCCTGGGGGATTTTGAATGGCCGCCTTGAGGTTTTTCATGACGGCTTTTGCTTTGCCACCAAGGGCGGAGGTGATGTCAGCTATTGAAAAGGAAAGGAACGCGTAAGCAGCGGTGATCAAGGTTCGGATAGTCATGAAATGCCTCCTTTTTCTATACAAAAAAAGCATCAAAAGCGCGAAAAATGGTGCCCTGCAGCAGCAATTACGAAGCCCTAAAACCTAAATGGCGAACGCGGTGCCATGAAGGGAGTATCCGAATAAATCCGATCTGAGGTTGCGCCAACTGGGTGAGTACGATTCGTCTATGGGGAATGATTCAACGCGCCACCGGCACACGCTGAGTAACTAGGTTTACGAGATACAGGCGGTCCGTCTTAGCTCCCGCTCTCTATATAGAGCGGGAGCTAAGACGGTTAATCACCGTTTTGTAATCTTGCGACGTGTCCACAATGTGATACCCACAACGAGTGCACCGAACAGGAACGCAGCCACAGCAATGATGGACGCAAGTTTCCAATGCAGCCGCGGCGGCAGAACAGTATTAGCGACACGTTTGAACTGGAGATCATTGGCGACCTCCGCAGCGAGTTCGTCACTTGTCAACTTTGCAAGCAAGGTAATAGCTGCTTCATAGGAAACGACGCTACCGTTGGACGTTAGGACGCCGTCATCAATGACGACGTTGATGTCGGATTGCACGAGTACGTCCGGGTAATTCTTTTGAAACGACTCTTCGCCACCCGCCCAAGTCGTGGCTCGTTTTCCGTCAAGAACGCCTGCTTCGGCCAGCACCAACGCACCTGAACAATTGCTTGCTATCCAGTCTGCCGTTTCTGACTGATCCTGTATAAAGTCAATAAGCGCTCGGTTGCCGAGCACGGCGTCCATATCGTAGCGACTAGGCACGATGATCGCGTCATAATGGGGCGCTTCAGCAAGGAGCCTGTCGGCCTTTAGCTCGATGCCTTCCTCGGTAAGGATATTGAGGTCGCCGTCCGCGGCTACGGCCTCGACATTGATTTTTTGCAACCAGGGTTTCTTGGCAGCGTTTCCGAAGACTTCAAGTGGAGCGGTGATATCGCTGCTCAATACCCCGTCATAGACGATCACGGCGACATTAATGGAATTATCGTCGGCCTTAGCAGGGGCGGCAGCAAAGACAGAGCTGGTCATTGAGAACGCGAGGGGGATGCAGGTGATGATCGTTTGAAGCTTCATTGGTTGTCTTCTTAAGATTTAAAATATCATTTAACTTATCGTCCTGTTGGGTCATAAGAAAAGAACCAAAAATATAAAATAGTTGTGTACCATGGGTTTATGACAAAGCTTGTGAATTTCACGATTGATCGCTCCGCCAAGACCCCGCTTGCCGAGCAGATCCGACAAAGAATCACCTCCGCGATCGAAAACGGTGTCCTTGAACCGGGGGCGCGCCTGCCGTCATGGCAGGATCTAGCCACCCAGCTCGGCGTTGCTCGTGGCACTGTGCGAACAGCCTATGAACGGCTCGCTGCCGCGCAATTGATCGTAGCGTCCCGCTCGACTGGAACGCTTGTAGCTCAGCGCCCTCGAATGAAAGTAAAGAGTGAGGCGAGGCCGGATCCTGGCTCTTTTATGGAACGCTATTTTCTGATGACCCAGGCACCTGCTTTCTTTCAAATGGGTGTTCCTGGGACAGAAACCTTTCCGAAGACGCTCATCGCGCGCATCCGTGCAAATGCTATTCGCGCAGAGGTAAGCGCTGCGCCCATCTATCCAGATCCGCGCGGCGAGCTTGAGCTCAGGCGTGAGATCGCGGGTTACCTCGCCATCTCCCGCGGGATCGATTGCTCGCCGTCACAGATCATTGTCACAGGCGGCTATGGTGCTGGACTGGGACTGACGCTTCGAGTGCTTGGCGTTGAGGGTGAGAAGGCCTGGATCGAGGACCCTGGGTTTCCATTCGCCCGAAAGGGGCTTGAGCTCGCGCGTATGACTCTCGTGCCAATCCCTATTGACGAGGACGGTATTGATGTTGACTACGGGCTGAAATACGCCCCTGACGCCAAATTGGTAGTCGTGACTCCGGGACAGCAGGCACCATTGGGGTCAACTTTATCGCTCGAACGTCGCCTAAAACTGCTCGACTGGGCAGCAACGAGCGGGGCTTGGATCATAGAGGACGACTACCTGAGTGAGCTGCAACTGGCTGGGCGGGCTGCCCCAGCGCTCGCATCATTCGATCGCACCGAGCGCGTCATCCATATTGGCTCATTCAGCAAGACGATCACTCCCACACTCCGTTTAGGGTTTATTGTTGTACCGGCTGCGCTCATGACCTCTTTCACCGAAGTAGCTGCCTGTCTTGCGCCGCCCCCCGGCCCCGCAGTTCAACTTGCGATAGCCAGGTTCATGCGGGAAGGCCATTATCTCCGGCATCTCCGCCGCACCAAGCGCTTCTATGCCGCAAAAAGGGAAGATTTGCTGGAGCAGATTCAACACCATTTCGACGCTGACCAAGTGATGCCTACAGGCTTAGCAGTCCTATTGCGGTTACCCGAAGGTGCCTCAGACTTCACAATTATCCACGAATTGCGGAGATTCGGCATGTTTCCTTCACCACTCTCGGCTTGGTATGCCTCCGCGCAATTCAGTCGGCCAGGGCTCTTGTTGAGTGCAGCGACATCGCCGACAAAGGAGCTTGCGAAATACTGTGACCGCTTGGCTAATATCATCCAACGTTACATCTGAATATTCAGTGCAACCCCAGTTGCTGCTCGACCATCGGCTTCCACAGCACTAAGCCGACTCCTCTTGAAGCTCGGGGATATATTTTGCAGCCGAACACTCTGTGCATTTACATGTAAATATTGGCGTGCAATCCACTGATTTGAGAGGGAGGGCAGCTAGACTAGGTGACGATGGGGCGCAAAACTTTCACTGTAGGCTGTGCGTGTAGGTTTGCAAAAGTTGTTTTTTCTGTAAAAACATATGCTTGTATGGTTTGCGGTTTCTATATTGGGTGCAAGAGGTCGAGTGGTAATCCCCCCATTTTTAGTTCTCGCCAGAAGTAGAGGTTAGGCCGCTAGGGCCAGCTTCTGTTTGGGGGTGATAC
>NZ_JBLXAP010000018.1:0-54810 GCF_048265905.1 Pseudomonas sp. | reverse complement strand
GATTTTTTGCTGCTCTGGAGTCAGCGCCTTACTTTTAGGCGTCACGCCTGTTCGCTCTTGCTGGAGCTGATCGACCCAACGACGCAGAGCTGTCTCACCAATACCCAGTGAGCGACTGGCCTCGATGAAGCTGTAGTTTTGCTTGAGCACGAGATCAGCAGCCTCGCGTTTGAATTCAGGGGAAAAGGTACGGCGTTGCTTGGTCATATGACACCTCGTTCTGACGAGTATTCTCGCCTAAATGGGTGTCCGGTTTCATTAGACCACTACATGGGCTATCTCACTGCGATGGAGCTTGAGCTGCGAAACTTAACACCTGTCCAACCGCCCCGGAACAGACCAGTACTGCTCAATCTACAGGCTAGCATCAAGCACACACCATCAAATTAGATGCCCCCTTAACGACCGCTCTTACCTCTGGCGTACACGCCGGTCCAGTCAAGCAGCGGCCGCAATGGGGAGGGTCAACAGATTATGGCGAGCAGTCTCTTCGGGCTGTTCTGACAAAAAGGAACTGAATCGTGAACGCAACCAACGCTCACCCGGATCACTGTGAGCAGCCCCTCTCCAGACCATCGATAGCTCTTGTTGAGGCAGCGTAATTGGTACGGCTTCCGCTCTCAAACCGCACAAGCCAGACATTGCCTGAGCCACATACTCCGGCACTATTGCGATCATGTTGCTGTCTTCGAGCAACATGGGTAAGGCGCTGAACTGCGGCACTGCAAGAACGACTTTACGTTGCTGTCCAAGCGAATGGAGGGTCCGATCGACATTCTCGATAATATTGCCCATGGACGACACAACGGCATGGGGCCGGCGGCAGAATTCTTCCAAGTTCAGTGCGCCAGCCTGAGAGTCAGCCCGCAGCAACATCGGGTGAATCGACCGCAAATGTTTACTCCGCGCGTTGGCTGGCAGTTGCAATGTATGGCTGATGCCAAGGGAAATCTCCCCGGATGTAAGCAACTGGGGCAGTTGCCATTGATCGACGCGGCGTACTACAAGCCTTATGTTCGGTGCATCAACGCGTATGCGGCGCAGCAAAGAGGGTAGCAAGGCGTATTCGATGTCATCAGAAAGACCGACATGAAACGAGGCTTCACTAGTTGTGGGCTCGAACGTCTGACTCTTGCCTAGCGCAGCAGCAATACTGTCGAGTGCAGGCGTCAGGTTGGAGAATATCTCTTGGGCGCGTGATGTAGGCTCCATTACTCGCCCGGTGCGAATGAACAAGGGGTCGTCGAACAGGTGACGTAGGCGCCCCAAGGCAGCGCTGATTGCCGGCTGTCCTAGGAAGAGTTTCTCGCCGACACGGCTGACATTTCGCTCGTGCATCATGGTTTCGAAAACTACCAGCAGACTGATATCAGCCCGACGCAACTCATTTCTGTTCATCATATTAGGACCTACGCTGAGTTTTACGTTTTTTGAATGTTGCCTGGTCAGAGTGTGAGGCAACGCTGCTAGGACGTAGTATTGCCGTCTTGATTAACAATGGGGTAGTGTCGCTCTGCAGCTAGCTGTGTCGCGAAATGGAGAACGCCGGATTGAACCTTGAAGACCTGCAGACATTTGTTGAGGTCGCTGATGCTGGCGGAATTTCACCCGCCGCGCGCCACCTGGGGGTCTCCAAGTCAATCGTCAGTCGGCGACTTTTCCGACTTGAAGCAGACCTTGGCATTCAGCTTCTCGCACGTACCACCCGCGGTGCTGCGCTCACAGAAGCTGGTATTACATTTCGGGAACATGCGGCCCGAGCCTGCGCCGAGATTGAGGCAGCCAGGGAAACGATTCTGCCCACCGGTGATCTTCGTGGACGATTGCGGGTCGCCGTCCCGCTCTCCTCTGGCCCGATACACTTCGCTCCTGTGCTTGCTGAAATGGCACGCCGCCACCCGCGTCTTCAGATTGATGCGGCCTACAGTGATCGTTTCGTCGACTTGGTCGCGGAAGGCTTCGATTGTGCGATCCGGGTCGGAGCCCTTCGCGACTCGAACCTCTTGGCAAAACGAGTGGGCCAGATGTACGGCAAGCTCGTCGCCAGTCCTGACTACATCAGGGAGCATGGATCACCCGAGACGCCGGACGAACTCGCCGCTCACCAAGCCTTACTGGGCGCAGAAAGCTGGCGGTTCATGGATGGAGAGAATGTCATCACCGTGCAGCCGCAAGGTCGCTTCAAGAGCGACAATGGCGCGGCGCTTGCGGGTGCCGCAGCAGCAGGACTCGGTATTGCGTGGCTCCCCGATTGCGTGACCTATGAGTATTTGGCGTCCGGCGCGCTCGTTCCGGTCATGACTCGCTATCCACTACCGGTAGGTGGCGTTTACATCGTACGGCCGCCTAGCGCGCACCCTGCGCAAAAAGTACGCATCTTCTCAGAGTTAATGATCGAATCATTTGAAAGCAATCCGCCTTTTACGGATGCGATAGCCAAGGTGCTAGCGGCACGCAGCGTTATATCGCGCTGATTACTATCGAACAGCGCATACAGCCACTGCTATGTCCTACTCAGAAGGTCTACCCAGAGCGGCCGAGGTGCCACACGCGCACAACACATTGTGTTTAGAGTTCCCACCTACATCTTGTATCGGGCAATCCTAATGTGATGTAGGTTTTCGAAATAAATGCGACTAGCGCTTACCTTCCTTATTAAGAGTGCTGTTTAGGAGCTTCCCAAAGGAAGCTCCAAACAGAAATGAACTTAATTTCAGGCGTGTAGCTTGGATGCGATACGAGCAACGTGCTCGCCCTGATGGCGTGCGATTTCCAGCTCACGGTCATCTGGCTGCCGAGAACCATCGCCACCGGCAATGGTAGAGGCACCATAAGGCGTACCTCCTCCCCCTTTCGAGATGTCGAACATTGCTGGGCTGGTATAGCCGATTGGCACGATGATCATTCCGTGATGAGCAAGTGTGGTCCAGGTGGAGGCAATGGTCATTTCCTGGCCACCACCCGTTCCGGTTGAGGTAAACACGCTGGCGACCTTTCCAGCCAGAGCGCCCTTGGCCCAGAGGCCGCCTGTACGGTCGAGGAAGTTGCGCATTTGTCCGGACATATTGCCGAAGCGCGTCGGAGTGCCAAATATGATTGCATCGAAATTGGCCAGCTCCGACGGCTCTGCCTCTGGCGCACTCTGATGGGTCTTGCCGCCTGCTGCAGCGAAGGCCTCAGGGCTCATTGTTTCAGGAACCCGCTTTACCACAACCTCAGTTCCTGGAACGCTGCGCGCACCTTCGGCGACCTTGTTCGCCATGGTCTCAATGTGGCCATACATCGAGTGATAGAGCACTAAAACTTTAGCCATTGTTAGTTCCTCATTGTGTGAATTTACGCTGCTTGGAACACCCGCGATTCGGGTGTAGATCTACTTTGTTTGCCCTCAAAGCTTGAACTCTGAGGCTGTGTTGAACTGATCGACATCAACCTGCGCCGACCGAAGCGAACCGCATGGATAGGCTTTCAAAATATCGTTTTATGTCGCTGCACTGAGGCTAATAATTATGGAGTGCTGACTTGTGCAGTTTGCTGGGTTGAAGAACTAAGTGAGGATGCCCGCAACCGGGTATTAGGTGTATTCAGCCTTCGCCAGGTTTGCGGCGACAAGCCTGTTTCGCGTCTGAATACACGGCAAAAGTGCGACTGGTCGCAGAATCCATGACCCAGCGCAACGTCGCTCAAGGAGTGCGTCGAACAGAGCATAAATCGCCGCGCCGCCTCCACACGTGCGGCGGCCACATACATCAACGGTGTTATGCCGGTCGTCTGTTTGAATACATGCGAAAAATGACTGACGCTCAAACCCAGTAACGACGCAAGTTCAGTCGTCCGTATACACTTGTCGATATGCTCATTTATGAATGTGTCTACACGCGATATCTGCCAGCGGGGCAGCCCCCCTCTGTGTTTATGCGGCGAATGTTCGCGTTGATTGTCGACCGCCAGCAAGGCGATCGCCTGATTAAGATAAGTCGAGGCGATGTCGGGATCACGGTGAATGGTCTGCTCCGTTTCGATCAGCAACGTCAACAGTTGCCTCGCCTGTTTAACGCGCTCAGTGCGACTGGTCGCGGTGTTGTCCAGTGAGTGACTTGTGCTGATATTACCGCTCATGGCTCACGCTCCTTGACAGGGATCAAATCAAGATCACTCGTGGTACCCGGCACCATGAGCAGCACAAAATGGCTGGATCGCGCGTTCTCACCGTCACCGGGAGTAGCGATAAATTCGGGCTTGCGCATAGTGCACTCTAGGTTATTCAGCTTTGTTGATATAAACAGCGATCAGCATATCGGGCACAAATCCCTAGAGTCCGGGGTGTTTTGCCAAACTAGGACGTCTTCTTCAGAGTTTCCCTAAGCCGATGAGGTAAAGAACTGGCAGGTGAAAAGTTCTTTACTAGATTGGGAGCTTCATACGCTCAGGCACACGTATTTAATCTCAAGATAGTCTTCGATACCGTATTTGGAGCCTTCACGGCCCAAGCCCGAGGCCTTGATGCCTCCGAACGGTGCGACTTCATTGGAAACAAGACCGGTGTTGACACCGACCATGCCGTATTCCAAGGCTTCCGCAACACGGAACACACGGCTCAGGTCACGCGCATAGAAGTACGAGGCCAGACCGAACTCGGTGTCGTTCGACATCGCGATTACTTCAGCTTCGTCTTTGAAGCGAAACAGCGGCGCCAGTGGGCCGAAAGTCTCTTCCCTCGCCACGGCAGCGTTGTTTGGCACGTTGGTCAGGATGGTCGGCTCAAAGAAGTTGCCTTCCAAAGACTTGCCGCCGGAAAGCACGGTGGCACCTTTTGAAACGGCGTCCGCGATATGTTCTTTAACCTTGCCCACGGCTTTTTCGTCGATCAGCGGGCCAGTGGTGATGCCGTCTTCCAGACCATTGCCGATCTTGAGTTTTGCCACCGCTACTTTCAGCTTCTCGGCAAACGCGTCGTAGACCGAGTCCTGAATGTACAGGCGGTTGGCGCAGACGCAGGTCTGACCGTTGTTGCGGTACTTCGAAATGATCGCGCCTTCAACGGCCTTATCCAGGTCCGCGTCGTCGAACACGATGAACGGTGCATTACCGCCCAGCTCCAGAGACACTTTCTTGATGTCTTTGGCGCATTCAGCCATTAACTGGCAACCGACTTCGGTCGAGCCTGTGAAAGACAATTTACGCACGATCGGGTTGCTGGTCAGCTCGCTACCAATATTACCGGCGCTGCCGGAGACCACGTTGAACACGCCAGCAGGAACGCCTGCACGCTGGGCCAGTTCAGCCAGAGCAAAAGCCGAGAATGGAGTTTGCGAAGCCGGCTTGAGCACCATGGTGCAACCGGCGGCCAGCGCTGGGCCGGCTTTACGGGTGATCATCGCGGCCGGGAAGTTCCACGGGGTGATTGCAGCGGTAACACCGATCGGCTGCTTGATCACGATCAAGCGCTTGTCTGGCTGATGGCCTGGAATCACGTCACCGTAGATGCGCTTGGCTTCTTCGGCGAACCATTCGATGAAGGAAGCGGCATGGACGATTTCGCCCTTGGCCTCGGCCAATGGCTTGCCTTGTTCTAGGGTCATCAAGCGAGCGAGGTCGTCCTGGTTCTCGATGATCAGTTCGAACCAGCGACGCAGCTTGTTCGCACGTTCTTTGGCGGTCAGTGCACGCCATGCGGGCAGCGCTTTTTCAGCTGCCTCGATGGCGCGGCGGGTTTCGGCAGCGCCCATTTTCGGCACGTTGCCCAGAATTTCACCCGTTGCCGGGTTGTTGACTTTGATTGTTTGACCATTGTCCGCATCAACCCACGTGCCATTAATAAAGGCTTGCTGGCGGAACAGCTGAGTGTCTTTGAGTTGCATGATGACCTCCGATTTCAGGACAGAAAGACTGGCGACACTGCAATGCCGCCATAAGAAAAACGAATCTTGAGAGATCAGACCAGAGCACTTCTTCTTTTGAGCTCACTGTTGAGAATGAAGTCATTTTCCGAGTAGTCCACCGGACAGTCGATCACGTGCACGCCCGGCTCGCTGGTGCAACGCTGCAACAGTGGCAGGAAGCCGTCGGCGCTTTCCACCCGATGCCCCTTGGCGCCGTAGCTTTGTGCATACATGACAAAGTCAGGGTTGCCGTAGTCCAGGCCAAAATCGGTGAAGCCCATGTTTGCCTGCTTCCAGCGAATCATGCCGTAGCCGTCGTCGCGCAGGATGATTACCGTCAGGTTCATCTTCAGGCGTACCGCTGTCTCCAATTCCTGGCTATTCATCATGAAACCACCATCACCACACACTGCGACTACCGGTCGATCCGGGCAGACCAGATGCGCAGCCATCGCCGATGGCAGACCTGCGCCCATGCTCGCTAGAGCGTTGTCCAATAAAACAGTGTTGGGTTTGTGGGCCTTGTAGTTGCGCGCGAACCAGATTTTGTAGATGCCATTGTCCAGCGCGACGACGCCTTCGGATGGCAAGGCACGGCGGACGTCAGCGACGAAGCGCTGCGGGTAGATCGGGAAGCGGTTGTCGCAAGCGCCCTCGATAATCTGTGCTTCGTTGGCTTCCCGGATCGCCATCAACCGGCTGAAGTCCCAATGTTCCTGTATTTGCAGCGCTTCGCCGATCTGCCACACGGCGTTGGCGATGTCACCGACCACTTCGATTTGCGGAAAGTACACTGGGTCAACTTCGGCCGAGCGGAAGTTGATGTGGATTACTTCGGTACCACCTAGGGCCATAAAAAACGGCGGCTTTTCGATAACATCGTGGCCGATGTTGACGATCAGATCGGCGGCCTCGACGGCGCGATGAACGAAGTCGCCAGCGGACAGCGCGGCATTACCGAGAAAGCGCGAATGGCGCTCATCTACTACACCCTTGCCCATTTGCGTTGTAACAAACGGGATACCGGTATTGTCGATCAGTTGCTTGAGAACCTTGGCAGTCATCTTGCGATTGGCACCGGCACCAATCACCAGGATAGGACTGCGTGCGGCCTGCAGTTTCTGTACGGCGGCTTCGATCGCTTTGTGCTCTGCCAAAGGGCGACGGTGAAGACTTGGCGGGACAGGTGTGCTCTCGGTCTGTTCGGCAGCGATGTCTTCAGGTAACTCCAGATGCACAGCGCCTGGCTTCTCTTCTTCAGCCAGACGAAAGGCTTCACGCACCCGCGATGGAATGTTGTCGGCGGACGCCAATTGGTGAGTGTACTTGGTCAGAGGCTGCATCATGCCGACCACATCCAGAATCTGGAATCGGCCCTGTTTGGACTTCTTGATCGGTTTCTGGCCCGTGATCATAAGCATCGGCATACCACCCAGGTACGCATACGCACCCGCGGTTACCAGATTAGTCGCTCCCGGTCCCAAGGTAGCGAGGCTAACGCCGGCCTTGCCGGTCAGCCGGCCATAGGTGGCCGCCATGAAACCTGCGGACTGCTCATGGCGAGTCAATATCAGCTTGATACTGGAGCGGCGCAATGACTCCAGCAGGTCCAGGTTTTCTTCACCGGGAATACCGAACACGTACTTAACACCTTCGTTCTCCAGGCATTGCACAACGACATCAGCGGCCTTGGTCATTTCTTCACCTCAATATCTGTGAGCGCCTGCGCGCAATTCAAAACGTTTCATCGGCGATAAGCGATATTTCACACCGATGGCGATACGGTCGCATCAGCCTAACCGCGGTGGTCCAACTCCGGCCGAGCGAATTAGTCAGTACTCACCTGCCTGTTTTTCCGACAACGGCCAATTAACGCCCACAAACCGCCTACGACACGGGTACTACCTAGCCAAAGATGCTGTTTTGAACAGCATCTTCTCCTGTAGTAAAAGCGGCGCCCTCAATGTGGTAGACCGTCGGTTCTTCCGAGAAGTATTCCTCTAAACTTGCCATGAACACCTGATGGTCTTCACTCGCTTCGAAGCCCTTGTGGTGTTCAAGTGATTGCCAGCGCACGATCAGATTCAATAGCTCGGGCGTCTCTATCCCTTGGGCGAGCATGTGACCGCCGTAACCCTTGGCGCGGCTGAGCAAAGGCGTGACCTCTGCAAAGGCATGTCTGAAGCTTTCAATGTGTTCTTTGTGAACGGGCAGCAGAGCGATTTCATAAATCATGGGGCATTTCCTCGAATCGAGTTAAAGGGTTTAAACATTCGAGCTGACGAGATGAGCGTTTGGATCGACTGCAATTGCGATTTTTCCCTTGAGACCGTTGTTGCGGCTCTCCAGTCGGGCATGGGCAAGCCCAATACCAGCAAGCGAGTAGATCGCGCCAAGATGTGGTCGCAGCTGACCGCGCTCGACCAATGCGCTTAACTCATCAAGCTTGCCGCGGTTCTGCCTGGTGAAAACGAAGTGATAACTGGCGTTCTTACCCCAGGCCTGCACTAGATTTTGTGGCTCGGCAATGTCCACAATTGAGACCACGCGGCCAAGTTGGGCGAGCGCGTCGGGGCTACGCGTCAAAGTGTTGCCGCCGATGGTGTCGAGCACCACATCGACTCCGTTGCCACCTGTTTCCCGCAGGATGGCATCGACGTAATCCTCTTTCTCGTAGTCGATGAGCACATCGGCACCCATGCTTCTGGCGAACTCAAAGTTTTCTTCGCGCACGGTGGTGAACACCTTGGCGCCCAAGGCTTTTGCTAGCTGGATCGTCACATGACCGACGCCTCCTGCGCCGCCGTGTATCAGAATACTTTCGCCGACTCTGAGCGCCGCACGCACGACCAATGCTTCCCATGCTGTCCCTCCAACCAGGGTCAGGCTGGCCGCCTCGAGATGGCTCAGCGTCGAAGGCTTCTTGCCGATGATGCTTTCGGCAGCAACGTGGTACTCGGCATAACTTCCAGGGCCATCAAAAATTTGCGGGGTGTACCAGACTTCGTCGCCTGGCACGAAGCTCGTCACGCCCGGCCCAACCGCTTCGACAACGCCAGACACGTCATGCCCGGTAATGGCCGGCAGTGGCACATAATCGGAATAATCGCCACGTCGGACCTGGAAATCCAACGGATTGATGGAGGTTGCGTGAACCCGGACCAGGACTTGTCCCGCGTGTGGCACTGGCTTGGGCACGTCGCTCAGCTCAAACGAATCTGGGCCACCAAATGATTTAAGTATCATTGCTTTCATTTAAAACACCTCACATCGCAAAGGAATATTGGGTACCCAGATGTCCTGTAGTGTTCAGGCTGGTTGTTTATGCAAGGGCTTGAAGTGACTCGGGCAGGACCTGGCCACCGTCGATAATCAGGCTTTGCCCCGTGATGTAGCCGGCTTCGCGGCTGGCAAAGAACAGGGCTGCGCTCGCAACGTCTTCCGGAGTGCCCAGGCGCTTGAGCGGAATGGATGCCGCAACGCCCGTTTGGTACTCAGTATCCACGTCGAGGAAGCCTTCAGTGACGATGTTGCCAGGTAGTACCGCATTGACGGTGATGCCGTCTTTGGCCAACTCGATCGCTGCAGTACGCATGAATCCCAACTGCGCTGCTTTACTCGCGCCGTAATGAACCCAACCAGGAGACCCGGTAATGGGACCGGTAATTGATGAGGTGAGGATCACCCGACCGTACTCTGCACGTCGAAGGAGGGGCAGAGCGGCTTGCACACATAGGAATGTGCCTTTGGCATTGGTTCCCATCACCTGATCCCAATCTGCTTCTAATAGGTTTTCCAATGCAGAACTTGGAAAAATGCCAGCATTGCAGCAAAGCACATCGAGGCCGCCATACATCTCCTCCAGGGCGCGCATCATAGCCGCCACACAAGCTGCGTCAGCCACATCTGTTGCTAGCCCCTGTACTTGCAACCCCTCAGCACGCATACCGGCAGCGACCGCTTCGATCTTGTCTGCGTTGCGGGCGGTAATCAGGACTCTTGCACCCTGAATAGCAAACTGTCTGGCAATTCCAAGACCTATGCCGCTGCTTGCACCGGTGACCAAGACACTCTTGCCACCTAAGGACGAGAACATGTGTGCAGCTCCTATCAGATGAGGGGGGGATTGATAGTTTAGTTAAGTCATCACGGACGACTTGACCGTTGAGTACATTTTTGTATTTAGCGGTCAAGTCAGAGGAAAAAAAGTTCTGCTTCTTCCTCGCCAGTCAACGACTTGTCTTGATGAGTCAAGCATTGACCCACGCTACTTGGCTGACTTGATTTGCCCTCCCAATCAACGGGAAACGGGTATGGCGCACCACTGCGCAAGGCTGTCTGGCAGGCCTCCTTCCGACAGATGGGGGGCTGTCGATGCTTGTGAGCCGATTCATGCCCAGACTTGGTGCATTTCATACTGGAATGAAGCGCTCGACGTGGGGCCATCCGAGGTGTATTTGGACGTGACGCATATCGGGGGCGCTGGAAACATGCGCGGCACTTGCAAAGAGGCCACTGGTCGTTCATCAGGCAGAATGTATCGTGTGTTGTTAAGCTTAATTACAGCTGTCCTCAGTGCTCGCTCCGGACGAATGGCATGAAATCTGCTTCTTATGCTGTGCTTGTAAGAACCGTCTTAACGCCCCATTTAGCGACTGTGTGAGAGGTTTTCATGCAATTTGACACTACACGGCGACTCGCCGATCCGCTGCAATCAATCGGAGTTCTCAGTTCGGCCGCAACGGGTCTGACTGAGTTTATCCAGCAGAAAGGTGGAGACGCAGACCGAATCTTTGGTCATGCGGGGTTCGATCCAGAACATCTGCAGCATCCCACCTTGAGTCTGGATCTTAAGCAGTATTGCGCAGTTTTCGAGGAGGCCGCTCGCCAGACTCAAGATGATAATTTTGGTTTGCGATACGGCAACCAATTCAAGCCTGACTGCCTGGGTATGCTCGGATATGTCGGCATATGTTCGGAAACTCTTGGAGACGCGTTGCGCAACGTAGTAAAGGTTTTCCCGGTACATCAGCAAGGCAGTCTGCTGCGACTTGAGGTGGATGGCGAATGGTGTCGGCTTGAGTACCAGGTTCAGTACGGTGCAATTTTTCGTAAGCGTCAGGACGCTGAGTTGTCTATGGGGATGTTCACCAACTTGATGCGCCACTCCCTCGGGCAAAAGTGGGCACCTGAGCGGGTTTATTTCGAGCACCCTCAGCCAGAGGCCTGGCACGAGCACTGTAAGGTCTTCGATGCCCCGGTCTTCTTTGGTCAGCCTTGTAATTCACTGGTGTTCAGGAGGGGCGTGCTAGAGAAAACCATGCCCGATCATAATAGTCGCCTTTTAGCCATCGTCATGGAAAGCATGGACCTGTTGGCGCACCAATGGGGTGAGCGGCGAGGGGAGCATGGCATCATTAATGATGTTCAGGCGCAGATCCGAATCCAGTTGGCCGATGGTGAGCCTAGCCTTGAACAAGTGGCAGATAGACTGAATGTTACAACCTGGAGCTTGCAGCGTCGGCTTGGTGAGAAGGGGTTAAACTTCTCGAGTTTGGTTGAGACCGTGCGCCAAGAACTTGCTCAGTATTACTTGACTCGGACAAACGTGCCTATTTCGGAGCTCGCGCTTCTACTTGGATATTCGGAGACCAGTGCTTTCTCGCGCGCTTTCCGGCGATGGCATGGAGCGAGTCCTAAACAGTGGCGTAAGTCAGACTTATAATTTTTCTGCTCCCAGAGTACGGTTGGTATCTCCTCCGTGCTGCAACGCAAATTCCATCCCCCAAAAGCGCTCAAGATCAGGTGGTTTTACTCTCTCCCGTATTGCGCAACGGCGCGGAATGGGGGCAAGCGGTTATCACCAGTGGCTTTCTTAGGATTACCCATTTTCGCGCGTAAAATTTCAGCGAGTGGCGACCTAGATGAGTTCATTCTTCAAATATCGCCCGCATAAGTTAACACTCTGCTGTGCCCAGTTTGGACCTAGGTTACGTACTTGCCGGGTGTCAGCGTGAGTTCCGGTCCAGGCTAGAAGCTGGATCCGCCGTTGAATTATGAAGGTCGGGATCATGTCGATGTCGTGTTCACTCAAACGGGTAACCGCCGCATAACCGGCCAGCCAGTGTTCGATCCAATCATTCAGTCGCTCATGGTGTTCGTAAAAGCTCACGGCCGAAGCCAGATCATGCATGTACCAGCCAAAACCGCAGTCATCAAAATCGATCACATGGGTCTGCTCATGATGGACCAGCAGATTGGCCAATCGCAGATCGGCATGAATCAAACCGTAACGCTTATCGTCCTGCCCATAGCTTGCCAGTTCGTGATCCACGCGTTGCAACACCTCCTCAATCAGACCGAACGCGTTGCTGTCCAGATTGACCGCATCTCGCCAGTTTCCCCAGTGTCCCTTGGGGCCGACCATACTTTGGTGATCCCAGACAATTCGGCGAAAATCGGCTGGGCGCTTCCATCGCTGGCTGTGCTGATGCAGCTTTGCAGTAATAGCGCCTAGCCGCATGAAGGCGCTGACATCGATATCTGCTGTGGGCTCGGTCCCGTTGACCCAATTGAACAGCACCATATTGAGTTCTTTGCCGACACCCACCTCAGCATGCTGCACATAGTGCCCATCAAGACCAATGATGGGGCGCGGGACTCGAATGCCTGATGCTTGCAGAGCGCTCAGCCAGTCCAGCTCGCTCTCGATATCGGCCTTTTGGTGATAACCCAGCTTGTGCACGCGCAAGGCATAGCGATGCCCGCCCGGCGTATCAACACGATAAGTAGCGTTCTCTGAGTGACACATTAGCGTGACTTGCCCTTGTACATGGGGCGGGTAGCAAAGGGCGAGCGTGCGAATCGCCACATCGTGCAGGGTCTGAAGGCCGATTTCTTCTTGTTTTGCAGTGCTCATATGTCAGCTCCAGCGTGTTCTGATGAAAAGTCAGCATCAGGATGGAGAGACTGTCGTGGATGTGCTTGACCTTGGGAGGAGTGAATCTGACAGCAGAGGACAATTACAAGATCCAAGGCTAGAAGTTGACTGCAGCGCAGATAACGAATCTGCCAAGGTCAAGTCGCGCGAAGAAACCAGCGGCACTATTTCCAACACGCATCTGATGCGTGGATGCCGCTTCCAGCACTTCTTTGCACGCCTAGCGAGGCCGTTCACCATGTTGAAAACCAACGCTTTTTCCCAGGAAAGCAGTAACACACTCTCGCCGCACACCCGCGAGATGATCGAGCGTCGGCGGCGTTTGCTCGGTCCAGGCTATCAACTGTTCTATCAGAACCCGCTGCACCTGGTTCGTGGTGAGGGTGTCTGGGTCTACGATGTCGAAGGGCAGCGCTATCTGGACGTCTATAACAACGTGCCGTCAGTCGGGCATTGCCACCCGCATGTCGTCGATGCCTTGTGTCGCCAGGCACGCCTGCTGAATACGCACACCCGTTACCTGGATGACAACATTCTGGATTTCGCAGAAAAATTGTTGGGAACCATGCCCGGCGAGCTAAGCCAGGCGATGTTTACCTGCACGGGCAGCGAGGCCAATGATCTGGCTGTGCGTATCGCTCGCGACTATACCGGCGGCACCGGTGTGATCGTTACGAGTTACGCCTACCACGGACTCACCTCCAGCATTGCTGAACTGTCTTCCTCGCAGTTTGCGCAGATCGCGACGAGCCGCGATGTGCGTACGGTTGCGGCACCGCGACATGACCCGCAAAACCCAGAGGAAGTTGGCCGACGGTTTGCCGCTGACGTACGTGCGGCCCTGGCCGATATGCGCCACCACGGTATCAAGCCAGCGGCCCTTTTACTGGATTCATTCTTCACCAGTGACGGCGGCTTCTTCGATCCGCCCGGTTTCCTGCGCGAAGCCGTCGAGGTTGTGCGAGAGGCCGGCGGCCTGTATATCGCCGACGAAGTCCAGCCGGGCTACGGGCGATCAGGGCGTCATATGTGGGGCTTTCAGTGTCATGGTCTGGTCCCGGACATCGTCACCTTGGGCAAGCCAATGGGCAACGGTCACCCAATGGCGGGCATCACCATCAAGCCGCAAATCCTCCAGCGTTTCGCCAACGAGTCCGGCTATTTCAACACCTTTGCCGGCAACCCGGTTTCGTCTGCTGTCGGGTTGGCGGTACTGGAGGTGATCGAGCAGGAAAACCTTATCGTCAATGCCCACGAGTCCGGCATGCTCATGCTCGATGGTCTTAAGCACCTAGCCACACGCCACAAGGTTATCGGTGATGTTCGTGGCAAGGGGTTGTACCTCGGCGTCGACTTCACTACCCCAGATGGCACGCCTGATGCCTCGACCGCTGCAAAAGTGGTCAATGGTCTGCGAGAGGAACACGTGCTGATCGGTGCTGCCGGTCCACACATCAATACCCTCAAAATCCGGCCACCGTTGGTATTTCAGTCTGAGCACGCAGAGATTTTCCTGGACAGCTTGGCGCGAGTCCTCGAGCGACTCTGATCGGCGCAGCTGCGCTCGATAATCACAAGAACAATGTCATGGAGAAAACCATGATCTATGCCAAACCCGGAACCCCCGATGCTGCCATCAAACTCAAGACACGGTATGGCAACTACGTCGGTGGCGAATTCGTTGCACCGGTCAACGGCCTGTATTTTACCAACACCAGCCCGGTCGACGGCTCGCTGATTAGTGAATTTCCCCGATCCAGTAGAGAAGATATCGAACTGGCTCTGGATGCGCCCATGCTGCCGCCGACGCCGGGGCTAGGGAGCTCTGACAAAACACGCGGCCACTGGCGCGTGTAGTGCTTATGTGCATGCTGGGGTTGAACCAGCCTTTAATGGGGCTTGGTCTAGCTCCGCGTCTCGACCCGCACTACAGCGAGCCAGGTTGAAGGTCGCGGATATGGACGTGATCGAGGCGAGCTAGGCATTCGTCTCATAAGCTTGGGTGGTCGCCAGTCACTCGAGCTTCCCCCGGAAAAGGTCTGTGCAAATGGTTCCGGTATTACCCTGGTCACCCGTCGGCGCCTCGGCTCCGGTTGTTTGCATCAACGCTATTTACGAGTTGCAGCGCATCAATTGATCCTGCGCTGGGATTACGTGCCTCGGCGGTGCTGAAGGAAGCTGCCCGTCTGAGTTCACGAAGTATGTGCTCCATTCAATCACGGCGGTGATGAAGAAGGTGTCAGTTGGCGAGATGGGCAGGTCACAACCCCGAATGGTTTCAAGCAGACCTATGTCGAAGGTAGCTGGGTTGGTACCGCCGGTAATCCCGCTTTCGGCGGGCGAGAAATGCCGAAATATGTTCACCGTCTGTCTTGATGAAATGCTCTACGCTACCAACTGCCGTTTCGCGTTGTACCCGGCGCTTGGCCGTGGTGCTTGCCTAGCACTCGATGCTCATGGTGATCTGACCCTGAAAGAGCACTATTTGCCAGCAATGTATAGCGGCGATGCTCAGGTTTGGAACAACCCAGGGCGCCTGTTGGGCGCCACTAGGGTCGTGTTAGCGCCCTTTGCTGCACCCATCTGAAAGAGCCCTATATTTTAAAGCTTGGATTTTTCCAGACGAATCTATGTATTTCATTGTTCGGTCTACTAGTTTGCAGACAGGGGTTTTGGGGGTCGATATAGATAGAACCCTCACTATGTCAAGTTGTGCCCCATATTTATAATTTGTCGGGGCGCTTTCAGCGAGCGCGCCATAAGATAAGAGCACGCCAAGGCTGGCGAAAATGATGTTTGCTGGTTTTCTGATTTTCTTGCTGGTCATATCTTGACTCCGAATAGCTGTAAAAATGTTTGGGTGTCTCCAAGGGAAGGCGAGGTGCCAACTAATTCTCGGAGTAAGCGACATGGGGTACTCGATTTCCTGGAGTTTTTGCCACTGCTTGGTGCGGTCAAAAGATCGTAATCTGCGATCTGTGCCTATTTAGGTTGATCGCAATAAGATCAGCCACACTGAACCGCTGAATTTGATCTGACAGTCGTGGACTTCAACGCTGGACTGTCAGATCAAATCGCGATCACTACAAATTAGCGACATCAACTTGCGGCACGACGGCAATCGCGATTTTCCCTCGAAGGCCGTTGTTACGGCTCTCCAGCCGGGCATGGGCAAGGCCAATATCGGCAAGCGAGTAGACCGCGCCTACATGTGGTCGCAGCTGACCGCGCTCGACCAATGCGCTCAACTCATCGAGCTTGCCGCGATTTTGTCTGGTGAACACGAAGTGATAACTGGCGTTCTTGCCCCAGGCTTCAACGAGATTTTGTGGCTGTGCAATGTCCACAATCGAGACCACGCGGCCAAGTTGTGCGAGCGCGTCGGGGCTGCGTGCCAATGTGTTGCCGCCGATGGTGTCGAACACCACATCGACTCCGTTGCCACCGGTTTCCCGCAGAATGGCGTCGACGTAATCTTCTTTCTCGTAGTCGATGACCACATCGGCCCCCAGGCTCCGGGCGAACTCAAAGTTTGCTTCGCGCACGGTGGTGAAGACTCTGGCGCCTATGGCTTTTGCCAGCTGGATCGCTACGTGGCCCACACCACCCGCGCCGCCGTGTATCAGAATGCTTTCGCCGACTCGGAGAGCCGCCCGCCCGATCAGGGCCTCCCACACTGTCCCGCCGACCAGGCTTAGACTTGCAGCTTCAAGGTGGCTCAGTGATTGCGGCTTATGCCCGATGATGCTTTCGGCAGCAACGTGGTACTCGGCATAACTGCCTGGGCCATCAAAAATTTGCGGGGTGTACCAGACTTCGTCACCTGGCACGAAGCTCGTCACACCGGGCCCAACTTCTTCGATAACGCCGGACACGTCATGCCCGGTAATGGCCGGCAGTGGGACGTAGTCGGGATAGTCGCCACGTCGTACCTGGTAATCCAACGGATTGATGGAGGTTGCGTGTACCCGGACCAGGACTTGTCCCGCGCCCGGAACGGGCTTGGATACGTCGCTCAGCTCGAACGCTTCTGGGCCACCAAATGATTTAAGTAATTGCGCTTTCATTGTAGATCCTCGTTTCTTTAAAAAGAGATATCGATATTTATCGATATATTAGGGTGGAAAAATTAACGGTTTTCCCTGCGTTTCAGTTCATCTTGAATCGCTGTTTCGGCAAAAAGGGATATAGGGAATAATCGATATGTCCATGTAAATAATTACAGCTCTTTCCTTATCAGCTCGGCAAGAGCGCTGATGTTTGCTTCATTGCGTTTGTAGTAGGTCCACTGCCCAACGCGGCGGACTTCGACCAGACCCACTCGTTGCAGCGTCGCAAGGTAATCGGACACCGTCGATTGCGACAGGCCGACGCCTTCTTGAATACTGCTTACGCAAACGCCCACCGTATGAACATCCCCTTCATCCTGTGGAGGGAAGTTATTCTCCGGATCCTTCAAACCCTTGAGGATTTCAAGGCGCGTGCGGTTGGAGAGGGCTTTGAATATTTCGATTAAGTTCATGGTTATGATGATATCGATGTTTTTCGATATGTCAATACCTTAACCAGTCCATACACATCAGGCATGACCGCGCCCGACGCGATCGCTGCCACCTTAAGCAACTCGTTTGCCTAGAGGAGTTCGGCTGAAGCCACCTTCAGCAATTTGTTCACCGAGTGGTGTGCGGTCGAAGCCATCGTCAGCAACTTGTTCGCCGAGAGGAGTGCGGTCGAAGCCATCGTCAGCAACTCGCTCGCCTAGAGGAGTTCGGCTGAAGCCACCTTCAGAAATTTGTTCACCGAGTGGTGTGCGATCGAAGCCATCGTCAGCAACTCGTTCACCGAGAGGAGTGCGGTCGAAACCATTTTCCGAAACGTTACGGTCGACGGTGGTTGCTTGCTGGACGGTCGCAGCGTTATGCGCTTCACCCTGCAACAGTTGGGAGCTGGATGGCGAAATGGCAAAAGCGGGTGAAACCACGCTGGCCAGAATGACACTTGCTAATAACTTTTTCATGATGTTGTCCTCGATAGGAGTGGGTACGGAACCTATGCTACAGACGAGGACGAGGTGGACAAACGTGAGCTTGTCAATAGTAATATTCGACAAGCCTGATACCGGATTGGGCTTGCCGTTAATTAATTCTTTAACCCAATCTTATTATTCGGTGGGGTTGATAGATAATGGCCTCCATCGTTTGTATTAACAGCGATTTCACTTCGACGTTTAGCTTTATTCAATTCACTCAGTATATTTGTGGCTCGAGTCTAAAATCTTTGGTGAGGCAGGAAGTGCCCCGACTTTCCTCACCGTTTCGCCTCCCTTTGATAAACCGTGCCTCGGGCGTCTAAGCGAGCTATTAGCGCCTTGACCTCACTAATTTCTAGCGCTTCGGTCATCCTTAACTTGGGCTACCGCTTTGTACCAAGCCGGGCAATGATTTCGCTGTTCTGCTTGTGCGCGTTGTGGGTGCCCCAAGCATTGGCTGTAAGCTTTCATACGCGCCGGATTTATCTGCGTAGCCTCATAGCCATAATCATGGGGTACCGGTGCTGCTGGCTCGTGGGAAATACCAGACGATTCATTATTCACCACTAAAATCAGCTCTAGCTAGGACTTTAAGGTTTTGGTTAGCGACCGGCCCAATGCGCCATGCCCTTGGCTAGTCATTGCGGCTTTAGAGCTAAGGGTGGCGACATTTCTTATCCCGGAAATAAACAGCTAACTAACTGTCTTGGAGAGATAAAAGGTTGAGCCCGTTTTCAGTCAGCGCCAACACCTGACATTAATGGTCCCATGGGCGGCATTGGAGTACCGGACTGATTACTCTGAAGGCGTGCGGATTGTCAAAAAACCAGTGCCTATTGACTACAAACCTTCCCCTTCTGGAGGTTAGCTAATCTAAGAATCGCTATGGAGCCTGGCGGATCCTATGGACCAGACCCTCCAGAAAGCATGTCCGACGGACGGCAGTTCGATGTATTGACATATCGGTAAATCTCGATATTATTGGGTCATGAAATTGATAAATATTTACAAAGCTCTTTCAACAACCACGCGCCTTTAAGTCCTGAAGGGTTTGAAGGAACACGTGAAGAACGCTCCTCTACAGGATGACGTGGACGTTTATACGGAGGATGCCAGTGGCATTCAACGGGAAAGAGTCGTAAACATTTATCTACATATATCGATAATTCTCTATATCCCTTTTTGCCGAAGCGAGAACTTAAAATGAACATTAAAAAGCAAATTATCACCGCCGTAATCCTGAGCAGCCTGTCCGTCAGTGCTTTTGCTGTCCCATCCGTCAATTTGCAAGCTGAAGGTGGTGGCGACCGCACCCATGAGCGTCAGCAGGAGCGCATGCGTATTGCTGAAGGCGGTGGTGACCGTACCCATGATCGTCAGCAGGAGCGCATGCGTGTTGCTGAAGGTGGTGGTGACCGCACCCATGATCGTCAGAAGGCGCGCATGCGTATTGCTGAAGGTGGTGGTGACCGTACCCATGAGCGTCAGCAGGAGCGTATGCGTGTTGCTGAAGGCGGTGGTGACCGCACCCATGATCGTCAGCGGGAGCGTATGCGTGTTGCTGAAGGCGGTGGTGACCGTACCCATGATCGTCAGAAGGCGCGCATGCGTATTGCTGAAGGTGGTGGCGACCGTACCCATGAGCGCCAAACTAATCTAATACGTACCACCTAAACCACCTGGCCGATGGGGCAAGGACAAGCGTTCTCGGTAACCGGGCTGCGATAAGCAGACGAGAACGCCCTCGCTTACAACTTGAAGTGGGTCACTAAAGTTCTCGGTCCCAGCGGTTTAATGAAAACGCTATCCGCCTGAAGAGGTCTCTATTTTTGCTAGCCTTCCCACCAACGCCCTGCAGATAAGGGCAGTGGTCAAAATGGTGTCGCTTCATTCCGAGTGCCAAGTTGGATGGGCACAGAATGGACACATTTTGGACACATGAAAAACAAAAGGGCCTAGGTTTTCACCTAAGCCCTTTGTTGTATTTGGCGCACCAGGCGGGATTCGAACCCACGACCCCTGCCTTCGGAGGGCAGTACTCTATCCAGCTGAGCTACTGGTGCGTTGCGGGCGCAATGATACGCATCTAGTTCGCGGGCGTCCATGGGCATGGTTTGTTCGTGATTCTGCACAAAATATGTACGGCTGGCAGTCACTCGTCTGTCAAAAGAATAAATAACGGCTTAAATCGTTAATTTTTTCGAACAGACTATTGCCCTTTACCCCTTACGACCCTAGGATTCGTTTGAGATTTCAAACACACGCCCTGAATCTGATCGGAACTCGCCAGCCCCATGCTGCTCGAAACCCTTACAGGCCAGGTTGATGCTTGATCCGCGCGGCCATTCGACCGACATTCTTTCATATTGGGCACACGCCTAGGCTCCCATAACAACCTCCCGGTTTTAGCGCCGGTATTCAGGAGACTGCCATGCAATTGCAAGACACTCAGCTATTTCGTCAGCAGGCTTATATCGATGGCGCCTGGTTGGACGCGGATAGCGGCCAGACCATCAAGGTGACCAATCCCGCGACCGGCGAGACCTTGGGTACTGTGCCAAAGATGGGCGCAGCAGAAACACGTCGTGCGATCGAAGCTGCTGACCGTGCGTTGCCGGCTTGGCGTGCGCTGACTGCCAAGGAGCGTGCTAACAAGCTGCGCCGTTGGTTTGAATTGTTGATCGAAAATCAGGACGACCTGGGTCGCCTGATGACGCTGGAGCAGGGTAAGCCGTTGGCTGAAGCCAAGGGTGAGATTGCCTATGCGGCCTCGTTTATCGAGTGGTTTGCAGAAGAAGCCAAGCGCATTTATGGCGATGTGATTCCTGGTCATCAGCCTGACAAGCGTCTGATCGTTATTAAGCAGCCGATTGGTGTGACTGCGGCTATTACGCCGTGGAACTTCCCGGCTGCGATGATCACCCGAAAAGCCGGTCCAGCGTTGGCAGCAGGCTGCACCATGGTGATCAAGCCTGCATCGCAAACGCCTTTTTCGGCGCTGGCGCTGGTGGCGTTAGCTGAGCGTGCGGGTATCCCTAAAGGTGTGCTGAGCGTTGTGACTGGCAGCGCTGGCGATATCGGCGGCGAGCTGACCAGCAACCCAATCGTGCGCAAGTTGTCGTTCACTGGCTCGACCGAAATTGGCCGTCAGCTGATGGCTGAGTGCGCCAAAGACATCAAGAAAGTATCGCTGGAGCTGGGCGGCAACGCGCCGTTTATTGTGTTTGATGACGCCGACCTCGACGCCGCAGTTGAAGGCGCGATTGTTTCCAAGTACCGCAACAACGGCCAGACCTGTGTCTGTGCCAACCGTTTGTATGTACAGGACAGCGTTTACGATGCCTTCGCCGACAAGCTCAAGGCCGCAGTTGCCAAGCTGAATATCGGTGATGGCCTGACTGAAGGCACCACCACTGGCCCGTTGATTGACGATAAAGCTGTCGCCAAGGTGCAAGAGCACATCGAAGACGCAGTCAGCAAAGGCGCCAAGGTGCTTACTGGCGGCAAACCGCACAGCAAGGGCGGTACTTTTTTTGAGCCAACCATTTTGGTTGATGTGCCGCTGAACGCTGCCGTTGCCAAAGAGGAAACATTTGGTCCGCTGGCACCACTGTTCCGCTTTAAAGATGAAGCGGAAGTGATTGCCATGTCCAATGACACCGAGTTTGGTCTGGCCTCGTACTTCTATGCCCGTGACATGGGCCGCGTGTTCCGTGTGGCCGAGGCACTGGAATATGGCATGGTTGGCGTCAACACTGGCTTGATCTCGAATGAAGTCGCGCCATTCGGTGGCATCAAGGCCTCTGGCCTGGGCCGTGAAGGTTCCAAGTACGGTATTGAAGACTATCTGGAAATCAAATACCTGTGCCTGAGCGTCTGATCCTTAAACGCGCGGCTTGATAGCCCGCGGGTGATGGCTGAAAGGTTAGCTGGCAAGAGTCAGCCGGGTCTTTTGGTCATCCCCCTTGTTTTAAATAACCCTGTGACCGGGGAGGGCGTAGCAGTCGATCATCGTATGCTGCTGCGTTTGACGCTGGTTGCGCAGTCCTTGAACCACGCCGCACGATGAGCGGTGAATGAGGAAGACATGAGCAAGACTAACGAATCATTGATGCAACGCCGTACCGCCGCTGTTCCACGTGGCGTTGGCCAGATCCATCCGATTTTCGCTGAAAAAGCGGAAAACGCGACGGTAACCGATGTTGAAGGGCGCGAGTTCATCGACTTTGCGGGCGGTATCGCGGTGCTCAACACCGGCCACCTGCATCCAAAAATCGTTGCAGCTGTTCAAGAACAGTTGACCAAGCTTTCCCACACCTGCTTCCAGGTTTTGGCTTACGAGCCATACGTTGAAGTGTGCGAGAAGATCAACGCCAAGGTTCCGGGTGATTTCGACAAGAAAACCCTGCTGGTCACCACCGGTTCCGAAGCCGTAGAAAATGCGGTGAAGATTGCTCGCGCCGCAACCGGTCGTGCTGGCGTTATTGCCTTCACCGGCGGTTATCACGGCCGCACCATGATGACGCTGGGTCTGACCGGCAAGGTCGTACCTTATTCAGCAGGCATGGGCCTGATGCCGGGCGGTGTCTTCCGTGCGCAGTATCCGTGCGAGATTCACGGTGTGAGCACTGATGATGCAATCGCCAGTATCGAGCGCATCTTCAAGAACGACGCTGAGCCAAAAGACATCGCAGCAATCATCATCGAGCCTGTTCAGGGTGAAGGTGGTTTCTACGTTGCGCCGAAAGACTTCATGAAGCGTCTGCGCGCACTCTGCGACCAGCACGGCATTCTGTTGATCGCTGACGAAGTCCAAACCGGCGCTGGCCGTACCGGAACCTTCTTCGCCATGGAGCAGATGGGTGTTGTGCCTGACCTGACCACTTTCGCCAAGTCGATTGCTGGCGGTTTCCCGTTGGCTGGTGTATGTGGCAAAGCTGAATACATGGACGCTATCGCGCCAGGCGGTTTGGGCGGCACTTATGCCGGTAGCCCGATTGCATGCGCCGCGGCTCTGGCGGTCATGGAAGTGTTTGAAGAAGAAAACCTGCTGGATCGCAGCAAGGCTGTCGGCGAGCGTTTGGTTGCTGGCCTCAAGGCTATTCAGGCCAAGCACAATTCCATCGGTGATGTGCGTGCGCTGGGCTCGATGATCGCTGTTGAGCTGTTTGAAGGCGGTGATCACCACAAGCCAGCGGCAGCGCTGGTTGGGCAAGTGGTGGCAAAGGCCCGCGACAAAGGCTTGATCCTGTTGTCGTGCGGTACTTATGGCAACGTGTTGCGCGTGCTGGTGCCGCTGACTGCAGAAGATGCATTGCTGGACAAGGGCTTGGCGATTATCGCTGAGTGTTTTGACGAGCTGGCGTAAGCCATAGTGCAAAAAGCCCGCTTTGGCGAAATGCCGAAGCGGGCTTTTTTGCATCTGTAGGTAGAGCAACGCTCTATATGTCCGCAGTTGTATTGGTCCAAACTCAGCTTGCGGGTCGAGCTGGTGGACAAGCTTCTCGTTGTCACACCCTACCGTTCAGCGGGCGATGAAGGTTTTCGCAAATATCAGTGTACCCACACCCCATGCGGCGTTAACCAGGAAACCGATCAGGAAACGACCCGGCAACTGAGCCATATCGAAGCCCATGCCCTTGAGCGGGAAAACCACCAGCAGTGCGACTAGAGTTAATACAACACCGCCAAATAGCAGGCCTTTTACCCACGGTTGCGGCTTTTGTGCATCCCAACGCAATACGTTAAGCATCACTATTGCCCAAACCCCGCCCCAGAATGAGGCAGAGATCAACGCCGGAATCCCCAGCGGCAGCGTTGCGGCCATGTTAAAGGGTGCAAAGGGCACGATGCCGGTGGCGTGCAGCAGGCCCAGAATCGGTTGATGGAAGAAGGGGACAGCGAGAAACCCAGCGAGAAAAAACAAAACTATGCGCGGCATAAAGAGCTCCTGAAACATTTCGATTAATGTACGCGGACTTTGTACAAGTTTTGTAGAACAATACAGTAAGTTTTAGCTGTGCGCTGACTGTAACAAAGGCTGAATTAATAGCTCTATATCGCATACTTTTCATTGGAGCCCCCTGTGCACGCGATGTTACCGCTGCTCGACCGCTTGGCCTTTCCCGCTATTACTCGCGGCGAGCTTGAGGCTTTGCAGGTCAATCTAACCTATGTGTGCAACCAGCGTTGCCTGCATTGCCACGTCAACGCGGGGCCTACGCGTACAGAATCCATGACCGATGAAAGCCTTGCGCTGCTGCATCAGGTGATTGATGCGCATCCTGTACATACGCTCGATTTGACCGGCGGTGCGCCGGAGATGCACCCGCGTTTCCGTGAAATCGTCATGCATGCGCGGCGTGAAGGGTTGCGGGTGATTGATCGCTGCAACCTGACCATCTTGAGCGAGCCCGGTTATGAAGATCTAGCTCAGTTTCTTGCCGAGCACCAAGTCGAAATCAGCGCTTCAATGCCTTGTTATTCGCGTGACAACGTGGACAAGCAGCGGGGAGACGGTGTTTTCGATGCCAGCATCATCGGTCTGCAAAAACTCAATGCCCTGGGTTATGGCAAAGAAGGCAGTGGCTTGATTCTGAACCTTGTGTTCAACCCGCAAGGCGCAAGTTTACCGCCGCCACAGGAAGCTCTTGAGGCTGACTACAAGCGTCATTTACAGGAAGACTTTGGCATCGCCTTTAACCACTTGCTGACCATCACCAACCAGCCGATTGCCCGCTTTGGCAGCACTTTGGTCAGCAAGGGTCAGTTCAACAATTACATGCAGCTCCTGCGTGACAGTTATCGTGCTGAAAACGTTGAAGGTTTGATGTGTCGTTCGCTGGTAAGCGTTGACTGGCAAGGCTACTTATACGATTGCGATTTCAACCAGATGCTCGATTTACCACTGGAACTGCAAAGTCAGGTAATCAGCCGCCAGCGTCCGCACTTGAGCGACCTGCTTAACGCCACGCTGGCTGGCAACAGTATCGTGACCCGTGACCATTGTTTCGCGTGCACGGCTGGACAAGGTTCCAGTTGCGGCGGCGCGCTCAACTCCTAAGGAATAACCTATGCAACCCAACAGTGCTCTCGGCCTGTTTTTTTGGGGTTTTTTGGTGCTGTACGGGGTGTTGATGGTGATGCTATCGCCGCGCGCCGTCACCATCGGTGGTTTCTTTCATGGTGAAGATAACCAGGGGCGTAGCGCTGCACCCTGGCTTTTGACATCAAGCATCTTTATAAGCTGGATCTTCGCCAAGTCGGTGACCAATGCCGCCAATCTTGGCGCTAGCTACGGCTTGATCGGTGGTTTGGCCTACGCCACATATTGGTTGGCGATTCCGCTGACTGGCTTTGTGATTTACCGGCTGCGGCGCAAGTTTGCGGCAACTGGATTGGTCAGCTTTCTGAGCTCACATTACGGGCGCGGCGCGGCATTGGCCTTTACTGCTGCGATCTTGATCCGCCTGTTCAACGAGGTCTGGAGCAATACCGCAGTGGTCGGCGGCTATTACGGTGACTCGGGCAGCACTGGGTTTATCACCGCCGCATTGCTATTCACAGCAGTAACACTGGCTTACAGCCTGCGTGGCGGCTTGCGCAGTTCGATCCTGACGGATGCTGCGCAAGCGGCAATCTTCGTTGTTGCCCTGGTCTGGGTGCTTGGCTTGGTATTGCCGCAGCACTCCGTCGCTGAATTAACCAGTACCAGCCATTGGGCCTTTAATGGCGGCGTGGATCTGCTTCTGGTCGCGGGTTTGCAAGTGTTTAGCTACGGCTTCCATGATCCGGTCATGACTGATCGTGGTTTTATCAGCGAAGAGAAAACCATGCGCCGGGCGTTTGTGATTGCGGGCGTACTGGGCTTTTTCGCGATTCTCGCCTTCAGCTTGATTGGCGTCCATGCGCAACTCTCGGGGCTGGCTGCATCCAGCAATGTGCCAGCTGATCTCGCCAAGTCGATGGGCGTCGCCGCGTTGATGGTGATGACCGTGGTGATGGTTTCAGCCGCAGGCTCGACGTTGGATTCAACCTTCTCCAGCTTGGCCAAGTTGGCGGGCCGCGAATTGCCTAATCTGGCTGGGCGCGATCTAGGCCAGAAAGCGATTGGCGTCGGTATGGCGGTGATGGTGGTGTTTGCCTTGCTCGGTAACCTGCCAATGCTTGCTGGCACAGACATTCTCAAAGCCACCACCATCAGCGGCACAATGGTGATCGGTCTGGCGCCAGTGTTTATTCTTCACGGCATAGTCAAGCCGACGCGTCTCGGGTTCCATCTGAGCTTTTGGTGTGGCTTGCTGTTGGGCCTTGCATTGAGCCTTGGTTGGATACCGCAAAGCTGGGCAATCGGCGACGGTAACTATGCGTTATTGCTGGGTACCAATTTATATGGGCTGATTCTTTGCACGCTGGGTTATGCATTGCCGGGGCTTTTCTGCTCGGCGCCTAACGCCTCATCTGTCTCCAGAAGGAACTGAACATGAGCCAATTGATCCCGCGCCAAACAGTACCCGCATTGAGCGTTAAGCTGATGCCTGAAGGTCAATGGACCTTGAATGCCAATGCGCCGAAAAACTTCACCATGCTGGTGTTCTATCGCGGCCTGCATTGCCCGCTATGCCGCAAGTCATTGCAAGAGCTCAATGGTTTGGTTGAGCGCTATGCCGCGCTGGGCGTTGAGGTGATTGCACTGTCGACCGACAGCCATGAACGTACGCAGAAGACCCAGGCCACCTGGACAATCGGCAATGTGCCTTTGGGTTATGGCCTGAGCATCGAGGAGGCGCGTAGCTGGGGGTTATTTATTTCCGAGGGTAAGCCAGGCCCGCAAGAGCCGGAGATTTTTGCTGAGCCGGGTGTGTTCCTGGTGCGTCCGGATGGCAGCTTGTATATGTCTTCGGTCAACACCATGCCATTTGCTCGTCCACATTTTGACGAGTTGCTCGGCGCGGTCGAATACGTAATCACCAACAACTACCCGGCACGCGGCGAAGCCTGATCATGGAATTACGCGCTGGTCGCGATTGCCCGCTGGACTACCGCCTGCCTGCGCAGGCTTTCACTGCGCAGCCGCTGTTTAGTTGCGACACGTTGTATGTGGTCGGCGGTTTGTATGGCAATCGTCAAGCCTTGGCAGCGCTGCAGCGACGAATTCAATCCGAGCCGCAAGCGCGGGTAGTCTGCAACGGTGATGCGCATTGGTTTGATTGCGATCCGCAGATATTTCAGCAGATCGAACAAGGCTTGAGCGCCTATACATTGCTGCGCGGCAATGTTGAAACTGAACTGGGCCGCGACAGTGATAGCGGGGCGGGCTGTGGTTGTGCATATCCAATGTCGGTTGACGGCAGCGTGGTCGAACGCTCGAATGCCATGCAACAGCAACTCAACCGAACCGTTCAAGGTCTGCCCGGAATGGCTGCACAGCTAGCGGCGCGACCAGCAACTGCACTGGTTGAAGTGGGCGGACGGCGTGTGGCTATCAGTCATGGCGATGAGCAATCGCTGGCGGGCTGGCAATGCTCGCGTGAGGCACTGAGCGAGCCTGAACGGCAGCAGGCGTTGGACCAGTGGCTGCAAGACTGCGCCTGTGAAGTATTGGCCACCAGCCATAGCTGCACTGCGGTTGCACTTAACCTGCAACATGGCGCTGTGATCAATAACGGCGCAGCGGGAATGCCAAACTTCAGCGGCGGTCGTTATGGAGTGATCACGCGTATTGCCACCACGCCACATGCAGCAGCGCTCTATCGCGCCGAGCGCGACGGTTTGTTTATCGAATCCTTGGCGCTGAATTACGATCATCAACAATTTATCAATGACTTCGACCGCCAGTGGCCAGCATCTAGTCCGGCGGCGTTGTCGTATCGCTCACGTATCCAAGGCCAGGCACTGTTACCGGTGTCAGGCGCTTTACTGGCGGGCTTTAGCCTGTGTCAAAGCCTATGCGCCATGGAGGCGCTTAACTAATGAATACCCGCAAAATTTTGTTAATGGGCGTGATCCTGGCGCTGCTCGGTAGTTTCTTTGTTTTCGACTTGGGCCAATACCTGAGTCTGGATGCACTTAAAGCCCAGCAGGCATCACTGAATGCGCAGGTCTCGGCGCAGCCGCTGCTGGCTGCAGGTGTCTTCTTTGTTATTTATGTCGCGGTGACCGCGCTGTCGTTGCCCGGTGCGGCGCTGATGACCCTGCTCGGCGGTGCATTGTTTGGGCTCGGGCAAGGCTTATTACTGGTCTCGTTTTCCTCGGCTATGGGCGCTACCTTGGCCATGCTCAGCAGCCGCTTCTTGTTGCGTGACTGGGTGCAAAAGCGCTTCGGCAAGCGTTTAGCGAGTATTGATCAAGGGATTGAGCGTGAAGGTGCGTTCTATTTGTTCGCTTTGCGTCTGGTGCCGCTGTTCCCGTTCTTTCTGATCAATCTGGCCATGGGCCTGACGCGTCTACCGGCACGCACATTCTGGTGGGTCAGTCAGTTGGGCATGTTGCCGGGAACGCTGGTCTACGTGAACGCCGGTCGTGAGCTTGGCAAAATTGACTCGTTGAGTGGAATCCTCTCGCCGGGTTTGATCGGTGCATTTGTTTTGCTCGGTATTTTCCCGATTATCGCGCGCAAGTTGCTTGGCTTGATTCAGGCCCGTCGCATCTACAAAAACTGGATTCGTCCGGATTCTTTCGATCGCAATTTGGTGGTGGTTGGCGCAGGTTCTGGCGGCTTGGTCAGCGCTTATATTGCGGCAGCGGTGAAAGCTAAAGTCAGCTTGATTGAAAAGCACAAAATGGGCGGCGATTGCCTGAATACAGGTTGCGTGCCGTCGAAGGCGTTACTGCGTTCGGCCAAGTTTAGCGCTGAGTTGAAAAAAGCCGATGCGTTGGGTTTTCGCGCGGCCCATGCTGAAATTGACTTCCCGGCGGTGATGGAGCGTGTACAGCGAGTTATCAGTGATATTGAGCCACATGACTCAGTTGAGCGTTACACCGGTCTGGGCGTTGAAGTGATTACCGGCGAGGCGAAAATTACTTCGCCGTGGACTGTTGAAGTCAACGGTCAGACGCTGAGCGCTCGCAGCATGATTATTGCCGCTGGCGCACGGCCTCTGGTGCCCAATATTCCGGGGCTTGATCAGGTGCAGATGTACACCTCCGACACCATCTGGAATTTGCGTCAGCAACCACGGTGGATGTTGGTGTTGGGCGGCGGGCCAATTGGTTGTGAGCTGGCGCAGGCGTTCCAGCGCCTGGGCTCCCAAGTGATTCAGGTTGAACTGGCTGACCGTTTGCTGCCGCGCGAAGATGAGGATGCCAGCGAGCAGGTAATCAACAGCCTGCGTAACGATGGCGTCGATGTGCGCTTGCTGCATAAAGCCGAGCGCTTCGAACTGGTCGACGGTGAACAACGGATGGTCGCACGGCGCATGGATACCGGTGAGGAAGTCACCATCGCCTTTGATTGCTTGCTGATGGCGTTGGGCCGGGTGGCGAATGTCAGCGGTTATGGCGCTGAAGACCTTGAGCTGACGGTACGTCCAAACGGTACGCTGGAAACCGACGAATACCTCGCAACACGCTTCCCCAACATTTACGCGGTGGGCGATGTAACCGGGCCTTACCAGTTCACCCACGTGGCTGCGCATCAGGCTTGGTTCGCGGCGGTTAACTCCCTGTTCAGCGGTTTTAAGCGCTTTAAAGTGGATTATCGGGTGATTCCGTATTGCACTTTCACCTCGCCGGAAATCGCGCGGGTGGGGTTGTCTGAGACTGAGGCTCAGGCGCAGGATGTTGCTTATGAAGTCACCCGTTATGAGATCGATGATCTCGACCGGGCGATTGCAGATGAAGCTGCACATGGTTTTGTCAAAGTTCTCACTGTGCCGGGTAAAGACCGCATTCTTGGCGTCAGCATCGTTGGTGAGCATGCCGGTGAGTTGCTGGCTGAATATGTGCTGGCGATGAAGCACAACCTTGGGCTGAATAAGATTCTCGGCACCACGCACAGCTATCCAACCATGGCCGAGGCGAATAAATACGCCGCCGGTGAATGGAAGCGTGCCCATGCGCCGCAAGGACTATTACGTTGGGTTGAGAAATTCCATGGCTGGAGGCGCGGTTGATACGCCTGCCAAGCCTGTTGCTGCTTGCCTGTGTCTTGACGCAGGCAAGCTTTGCTCGGGCCGATAATCAGTTGCAGCCATGGACCTCCGGCCCGCCAGCGGGCGAGTGGTCAAGCCCTTGGCGGCTGGCGGATATTCCTAAGCTGAAACCTTCGACCCGCACTCTGGAAACTCAGGATGGTCGACAGGTTTTGCATATCAAGGCGGATGCAGCTGCGGGCGGCTTGTTGCACCCGCTGGACCTTGCCGGTGACAAACCGTGGATATTGAGTTGGCAGTGGCGTACGGAAAAGCGTTTGAGCAAAGCAGCATTTGCCACGCGTGATGGTGATGACTACAGCGCTCGGGTGTATGTGCTGCTGGATTATCCGCTTGATGACTTACCCTTTTTGACCCGGCAAAAAATCCGTTTGGCGCGCACTTTCTATGACCCGGACCTGCCCGCCGCGACTTTATCTTATGTGTGGGACAACAAAGCGGCGCCCGGTGCGCACTCGCGCAGCGCCTATACCGATCAGGTGGAGATGCAAGTACTGCGTGGCCCGCAAGCGCCACTCGGTAAGTGGCTGGACGAAAAACTCAACCTGCGCGCCGATGCGATTGCCGCTTTTGGCAGTGCGCCGCGACGGATTATCGGCGTGGTGTTTGCTGCGGATAGCGATAATACCGGTGAATCGGCTGAGAGCTATTTTGCTGCACCGACCCTGAAGCTTGAAGCGCAATAAAACACAGCGGCAACATCCGCTGTGTTTTTATTTGAGCATTGCAGGCGACGCTTAAGCCGTCTGTGTTTCTGGATTTTCCTGAGCTTGGTCTTTGCGCTGCCAGCGGTTAGCGCGGCTAAAAGTGCCGAAGTCGTTAAAACGCACACCTGCCTCACGCATCACTTTATGGGCGAAAGGTACGCTCAGTTGGCGAATATAGAAGGGCTCCTTGACCACGAAGTGATGGATCGCGTGGCTGCTGCCAAAGTTGAAGCAGAACGCTTGTAGCGGCCACATCCACCAAGGGTTCAGCACTTGGGTTTGCTGTATCACATTGCCCAGTTCTACATCGCCGTAATAGTGCATGTTAGAGCTGACAAAGTGCAGGCAGAAGGTGCGCAGCACATTGGGGCCAACCAATACCACCACCGCAATATTCACCCCATGCATAAACTGCAGGGTGCTGGCCGACCAGTCGATCGGCATGCCGAGGCCGCTGCTGAGAAGATCAATGGCGTGGAAACCGAGGAACAAATACCAGGTGCCCCAATTGAGCAATGCCAGCGGTGCGTAAACCATCAATGAGCGCTTGAGGATTTTCCAGCGGATTTGGGCTGTTGGCGCTCGAACCGCGCGAATAACGGTGGACATGACGTTATCGCCAACCATTAACAAACGTGCAATGCCCCAAGGTTCGCCGTTGGTGATGGCACGCTCTTCGATATCCTGCTCGGTGCCGGAAACCTTATGGTGATTAAGGTGCAGGTGGCGTCTGACCCACGGGTTTATCGTGCTTGGGCGAGCCATCCACACCAGCGCCATCATCAGGTTGTGCGGGATGCGTTGTTTGCGAAAATACATTGAGTGAATCAGGTCGTGTTCAAGTTCATGGGTCAATGATGCAAAAAACGCATTCAGTAACAGGCATGCCCACCACGCCATATAGCCGCCGATGTACAGTGCTGCAGAGCCGATCATTCCAAGTAGGGCAAAGGTCAGAATCCCAGCACCCAAGGCATCCTGATGCTGTAAAACCGGAAAACGCTGGCGCAGCTCAACGCCATGCGCCAGTACTGTTTGACGAATATGCGCTGATCGTTGCTGGTCATTCATCGCGTCAACGCTTGCAGAATCGTTGGACATAACCTCATCCTCTTAATTATGGGTCGCAAAACCTTATGGTGAATGTCTTAACCATGTGCTATTTGCGCTGTGTGCGCCCAACCGAGTACGCCAACCTGTTGACTGGATACGCCAACCTGCATGACCAATGAAGCGACTACTCTAGCCAGTTGGATCCGCGCACTGCGTAAGCAGCTCGATGTATTGGGGCTCGATAGCGAGCAGCTGTGCGCACAGGCAGGGTTTGAGCTCGGCGCGCTGAATGATCCCAATGGCCGTTGTCCGCTGTCGGCCACCACGCGGCTTTGGCAGTTAGCGGTCGAGGCCAGCGGTGATCCGGCACTGGGTCTTAAAACCTCGCAGTTTGTGAGCCCAACGACATTTCATGCGCTCGGTTATGCGCTGATTGCCAGCTGCAGCATGCGTGAGATGTTCGAGCGTACAGTCCGCTATTACCGTGTTGTCAGCGATGCTATGGAGCTGGAACTACGCGAATGTGCGGACTGTTATGAGTTCCGCTTTCTCACTGTACCCGGCAACCTGGCGCCTGCGCCCGAGGCGCTCGATGCATTTGCGGCAATCTACGTGCGCAGTTGCCGTAATCGATTGGGGCGTGACTTTGCGCCGTTGGCGGTTTATTTGCAGCGGCCTGAGCCTGCAGACCCCGAGCCTTGGCATGCGGTGTTTCGTGCGCCGTTGGTTTTTTCGGCAGCCGAGAATCTATTACGCTTTGCCAAACCTGAATTTGAGCAGCAGCTTGATGATGGTAATCCTGAGCTGGCTGAGCATAACGAGGTGGTGCTTAAGCGTAACCTGGAGCAATTACAGGGACCGCACTGGGTCCGCAAGGTACGCGCTCGCCTGCAAGCACAATTGCCCGAGGGCGAGCCCTCGGCAGAGCGCATTGCACAAGCCCTGCACATGAGCTTACGCAGCCTGCAGCGGCACTTGGCTGATGAAGGTACAAGCTATGAAGCTGTGCTTGCTGAGACTCGTCATGCGTTGGCTTTGCAGCACATTCGCGAAGCCAATTGCTCGATTAGTGAAATTGCCTATTTACTTGGCTTCTCAGATGTCAGTAGCTTTAGTCGCGCCTTCAAGCGCTGGACTGGGCAGGCACCGAGCCAATACCGCGAGACTCTCAAGGATGACTAAAAAAGCGTTATGAATGACTACGATTTAATTTTGGTCGGTGCTGGCCACGCGCACCTTGGGGTATTGCGGCGCTGGGCGATGCTTGAGCGTCCGCCAGGACGTATTGCTTTGGTCAGCGCTGATCCGCAAGCCTGGTATTCAGGGATGCTTCCCGGTTTACTTGCTGGCCGTTTTTCAGCACAAGATTGCGCTGTTGAACTGCAACCTGTGTGCCGCGCTGCCAAGGTTGATCTAATCATCGGCCAAGTCGCATCGATCTCCGCCGAGCAACGCAGGGTGACGCTCGCTGAGGGGCGCGAACTGAACGCTCAATGGCTGTCGCTCAATGTGGGCGGTCAAATTGCCCCTTTGGCGCAACAAGGCGATGTTATGCACTGCCTGGCAGTTAAACCTTTTGCGCAGTTCTTGGTGGGCTGGCAACAATTGCAGCAGTCGCCCAAGCCATTAGCCATTATTGGCGGTGGCGCAGCAGGGGTAGAGCTGGCATTGGCGCTTGCCGATAAAGTGCCGCAGTTATCGCTGTTTTGTGCGGGTAAATTGCTGGCTGGGCATAGTCCTGGGCTGCATCTGCGGGCGATCGGCGCGCTGCGCCAACGTCGGGTGCGGCTACGTGAATACAGTCCGGTAAGTCGCATCGAAGACGACCAGTTATTCAGCGAGGGTGAGTTGGTTTGGCGCGGCGAGCGGGTGTTGTTGGCAACGGGGGCGCAAGCATTACCCTGGCTCGGGCAAAGCGGCTTGCAGTGTGATGCGCGCGGTTTTGTGCAAGTTCTGCCAACGTTGCAGAGTCAATCACATGGGCAAGTCTTTGCAGTAGGCGATTGTGCAAGCTTACCCGGCGTCCGCAAAAGCGGCGTTTACTCGGTCCGTCAGGGGCCAGTATTGGCGCACAACCTGATGGCCGCATTGCGTGAGCAGCCGTTCAAAAACTACCGCCCGCAAAAGAACAGCCTGGCACTGCTGGCCACTGGCGATGGTGGCGCACTGCTGGCGTGGCGCGGCCTCAGTGCGGGTGGACAAATCTATGGTCGCTGGAAGGATTACCTCGACCAGAGCTTTATTCGTCGGCATAGGTTTTCGGGATAGTCAGCACCGAGTGCTTGATTGTTTAGTCAAAAATAATCTGAACATGTAAAAAATCTGCTTTAACAAACATTGTGCGCTGTGCCAGTCTTCAGCTCTATGAGTTCGCCAGCGCTTCTTTCTAGCCAGACCGTATTTGTTCCGTTGTCACGGGAGCGGTTGTGCTTTGCTGCAAACCGGGTGAACCCTCTCTTCCCGAAAGTTCTTGCCTTCTGGGCGCTTTGGCACTGCCGACATGCGCGCCCTCCCGATGGGGTTTTCCCCGCGACCTGCTAACCGTCTGCCGTTTCGTGCATTCGCCGGTGATCCTCAGCAGCCGTCATATGCTGCTCTATTGCTTATCCCGCCTGCCAATTGGCAAGTGACTTATGCGCACTGCTGCGCTATCGAGATCCCATGCAATTTGCTCAAGTGCAAGAAGCTGAAAAATTTCTGGCTGATAATCCTGATATCGAGATGTTTGAGTTATTCATTCTCGACGCGAACGGCGTGCCCCGCGGCAAGCTGTTGCATCGTGATGAATTACTCGCTGTGTATAAAACCGGGCGCCCACTGCCGAGCACTATTCTGGGTTTGACCATGAATGGTGATGACGTTGAGGACTCGGGTTTAGTCTGGGAGGTGGGCGATATTGATTGCCGCGCCTATCCGTTATCCGGCAGCCTGACCCGTATGCCTTGGCGGCAGATTCCTACTGCTGCGGTGCAGGTCAGCATGCACCCAACGGAAGGCTTGCCAGCCACTGTGGCCGATCCACGGCATCTGCTGGTGCAGGTGATTGAGCGATTGAAGGCTGACGGTTATCACCCGGTAATGGCCTGTGAGCTGGAGTTTTATCTGCTTGATCAGAAGCGCGATGCACATGGCCGCCCGCAACCTGCTCTGGATGTTGATGGCGGTCGTCCGCGTAGCACACAGGTCTACGGTTTGCGTGAGCTGGAGCAGATTGAGCCGTTTCTGGCAGACCTCTACAGCGCCTGCAAAACCCAAGGTATTCCGGCGCGCACGGCAATTTCTGAATATGCACCGGGGCAAGTTGAAATCACCCTGGAGCATGGCGATGCGCTAGAAGCCATGGATCAAGCCGTTCGCTACAAGCGCATCGTTAAAGGCGTTGCCCACAAACACGGCATGCAAGCTTGCTTTATGGCTAAGCCTTACGATGATTTAGCCGGTACCGGCATGCATATGCACGTCAGCCTGGCCGATGCACAGGGCAACAATCTCTATGCCAGCGAAAATCCAGCGGGTACGCCGCTGCTGGGCATGTCAGTGGCGGGGATGCTCAATGCCTTGCTTGACTCGTTGCTGTTGTTCTGCCCGAACGCCAACTCGTATCGCCGTTTCCAAGCCAATAGCTATGCGCCTTTAGCGCCAACCTGGGGAGTGGATAATCGCACCGTCAGCCTGCGCGTGCCGGGCGGGCCGGCGAACACCCGTCATGTTGAGCACCGTATCTGTGGTGCTGATGCCAACCCTTATCTGGCCGCTGCTGCAATTCTCGCAGCGATTCATCACGGCATCCGTCAGGAGCTTGATCCGGGCGCACCGGTCACTGGCAATGGCTATGCGCAAGCCACAGAACTGTTGCCAACTGATTGGCTGACCTCTTTGCGTGCGCTTGAAAACTCAAGTTGGGCGCGTGAGGCGCTGGGCGGCGAATTTCTTGATGTGTACATCGCGGTCAAGCGCGAAGAGCATCGTCAATTCATGGCTGAAGTGGGTGAGCAAGATTGGCGTTGGTACCTGACTAACGCCTGATCCAGCTAACCGATTAAGAAAGGATTTTTATATGAATGCTCAAGTAGATGTTGTGACCCCAGCAAGTGAGCGCTGCAAGTCGTATTACACGGCCACGCTTAACCAGGAAACCAATTATCCAAGTCTGCAAGGTCAGGTCAGTGTCGATGTGGTAATTATCGGCGGCGGCTTTACCGGTGTTGCCAGTGCGGTTGAGCTGGCTGAGCGTGGCTTGAAAGTTGCGATCGTCGAGGCCAAGAAGATTGGCTGGGGCGCAACAGGGCGCAACGGCGGTCAAGTCACCGGCAGCCTTTCGGGCGATGGCGCCATGCGTAAACAGATGCGCAGCAAGCTCGGCAGCGAGGTTGATGATTTCATCTGGGGCCTGCGCTGGCGCGGTCACGAGATCATCAAAAAGCGTGTGGATAAGTATTCGATCGCCTGTGATCTCAAATACGGTCACCTGCACGCGGCCTACAAGCCCAGCCACATGGATGACCTGAAGGCTGACTACGAAGAAGCAGTGCGCCGTGGTATGGGCGATGAGCTGACGCTGCTGGACCGCAGTGCGATGCGCAAGCATCTCGACAGTGAGCTGTATTACGGCGCGATCAAGAACATGCGCAACATGCACCTGCATCCACTGAACCTGTGTATTGGTGAAGCCAAGGCTGCAGAGAGTCTGGGTGCGTTGATTTTCGAGCACTCTGAAGTGCTGGAAATTGTCCACGGTGATAAACCTGCAGTGGTGACTGCACAAGGCCGGATCGATGCAAAACAAGTACTGCTGGCCGGCGATGTGTATCACCAGCTGGAACCGAAAAAGCTAAAAGGCATGATTTTTCCGGCCATGGGCGGGATTGTCACCACTGAGCCGCTTGGTGAGTTGGCGGATCAAATCAATCCACAAGATCTGGCCGTGTATGACTGTCGTTTTGTGCTCGACTATTTCCGCCTGACTGCCGACAAGCGTTTGTTGTTTGGCGGCGGCGCCAATTATTCGGGGCGTGATTCTCGTGACATTGCGGCAGAGTTGCGTCCGGGCATCGAGCGTACATTCCCCAAATTGAAAGGCGTTGATATCGACTTCCAATGGAGTTGTGCCATGGGCATCGTAATTAACCGTATTCCGCAGTTGGGCAAGCTTTCGGATAACGTTTGGTATTGCCAAGGCTATTCCGGCCACGGCATTGCCACGACGCACATCATGGGTGAAGTCATGGCCAATGCGTTGACTGGAAGTTTGGAGAAGTTCGACACCTTTGCAGGTTGTTCGCACATTAAAGTGCCATTTGGCGATGTATTTGGTAACCCGATGCTGGCCGTCGGGATGTGGTACTACCAACTGCTTGAGAAGCTGCGCTGATCCATTGTTGTCAGGTTATGATCTATGTAGTGACCTTAGCTACAGCGGAGAATAATAATGAAAACTCTGGTCGATCATCTGGCGCAATACGCGGCGTACCACCGCGATCAGCGAAATATTATCAGCCACTTTATCGGTATCCCGATGATTGTATTGGCCGTGGCGGTATTGCTGTCACGTCCAGGTGCTGAGTGGCTCGGGTTATGGTGGTCTGGTGCAGCACTTGTAAGCCTTGTCGCCGCCGTGTTTTACCTGAGGCTTGACCTGCGTTATGGCCTAGCCATGAGCGTTGGGCTGCTGCTGTGTGTCTGGGCTGGTGCGCTGCTGGCGCAGCAAAGTACAGCGTTGTGGTTGAGCTCGGGTATCGGTCTGTTTGTTATCGGTTGGGTGATCCAGTTTGTTGGGCATTATTTCGAAGGCCGCAAACCGGCTTTCGTCGATGATGTCATGGGTTTGGCAATCGGGCCGCTGTTTGTGGTGGCTGAAGCGACATTCCTGTTGGGATTACGCACTGAGGTTGAACAACAAGTCGTCGAGCGCTCCGGGCCGGTAAGACACCGGAGCGGCCAGCAATCAATTTAATACCCCCGATTCAAACTCTGGTGGACAAACTTCGCGTTGTCCACCTTACGGCTGTGCGGCGACAGAAGGGGTCGTCAGTTGGCGATCCATCCAGTTTTGCGTCAGCGTGCGTGAGTGGCGGTCAACCGTAATCGGGGCGAATGGCTTGCCTGAAACACTCTGCAGGGTATTGCTCTTGCTGTTCATGTCGGCGAGTGCGCTTTTTAGATATTCCCAGCGTGCTCTGAGTTTGTTCTGCGCCGGGTCGTCGTTTGATCCGAGATCATTGAGTTGACGATCAATCTTTGGCAGCAGAATACGTTCGTCCTGCCCTAAGTAAGTGTCGGGCTGCTCGCGGGCAATTTCAAAAGTGCCCATATAAGAGCGACTCAGGTATTGAACCGCAAGGTATTCAACCTCAACGGGCAACTCGTTATCACTGCCTTGTGGCATTTGTCGCGCCTCATGCAGAAACTCACGCAGCGCTTTGCTAAGTTCCTGAGGATAACGCCATGGAACGTTGTCTTCGCTGGGGCCATAGGAAACACCGTTGCGCAATTGGGTAACAAGCTCTGTGCGCGTGGTTATCAGGCTTTGGCTAGGCTGGGAAATAGCTTGCATGGCGCCATTTAGAGCCTGCAGATCATTTTCCAGGCGCTGTTGATGGGTCCTTTGAAAGCCTTCGCCACGCAACAATAGCAAGCTGCTGGTGGCGCGACAGGCATAGACCTGTGCGAGCTCGGCGGGGCTGAGCGCCGCCGCAAAAGTAATGGTTGGGAGGCTCGCCATGAACCCAATGATTAATATAAAAGCATTAGTAATCAAAAGCTTGGAACGCATTCCGGGGTGCTCCTTATTATTTTTGTGAGCAGTGCGGATAAGACTTTGCGCAGCGATACGCTGGGTTGTTGCCGTACATTAAGCGGCTGTAGACCCTTGTTATAGATTACTTTTCTGAGGGTGTTATGAAATTAGCCGAAAGAGTGATTTCATCAAGCATTTAGTGTTAATCATGTCCCGGCCGCTTCGGTTACACAGGCTAATAGCTTTGACTATCAGGGCAATGCTTTGGGCTCGGCGCTGCTAATTGGCTCTTGCGATGCGTATATGCAGCGGTCGCGGCCATCGCGTTTGGCCTGCAACAAGGCTGCGTCTGCCCGGTTGAGCGTTTGTGAGTAGCTTTCATCGCTTTGATGCTCTGCTACGCCGAAGCTGGCAGACACGCTCAGTAACTCAGTACTGACTCGCACAGCCAATGTTCGCAGACCGTTACGCACGCGCTCAATAACTTGCTCTGCCGCGCTAAGGTCGGTGTCGGGCAACAGGATCAGGAATTCTTCGCCGCCCCAGCGTCCGCAAAGGTCGTAGCCGCGGACCTCAGCCTGTAACACGCGGGCTATCTCCTCGAGCATGCGGTCGCCGATATCGTGACCCCAGGTGTCGTTAACTTGTTTGAAGTGGTCTACGTCAACCATCGCCAAGACAAATGTCTTGTTTTGGCGGGTGGCCCTCGCGACTTCTTCCTTGAGCCGTTCAATCAACATGCGGCGGTTGGCCAGAGCCGTCAGCGGGTCGCGGTTGGACGCTTCTTTCAAGGCGAGGTTCAGGTCGCGCATCATCTGCTGGTAGCGGTCAGAAATACGCGCGACTTTTTCCAGTTTTCGCAGTTGCTTGTTGTAGCGCTCGGACAACGACAGATTTTGCTCGCGGGCCAGGGATTGATAGCCATCAGAGATTCGCGCAATGCGCTCGATGCGGCCAAGATGCTCAATATTCTGCTGGTGCAGGCGTTGCAGTGCATCACGTAGAGGGTGATCGGTATAAGCAGGATCAGCCAGCAGGCTTTCTATCAGCAGATCTAGGTCGCGCTCGCGATTCATACATTACTCGTCTAACGTGCTGATAGTGAACGCAAATGTACAGTCTTCTCGGAATTCTTCAGCGAGTTCCGCGACACGCTCGTTACGGCTGTCGTAAAGCCAGGTGACACTCACTTCTCGGCCCTGATTATGCGCCTCTTCAAGCAGGTCGAAGATGTCCATCATGGCTTTGATTGAACTGGTATTGAGGTACAAAAGCCTTAGTTGTAGCGCTAGAGGGCGAGGTTCTTGCCCCAAAAAACGCTCAACCCATTGAATGACCTGATCGTACAGCTCAAATGAGTTCTCGGGATAAGAATCCCCTTGCATTGCTAGCACACCAGCTACCCAATCACCATGAATGGCCGGTGTAGATTGGGTGCTAGCGATATTAAGTTCGCTCATGGTTTTACTCTCAATATCCTTATTTCAAATGACCACGCTAAGACTGAAAAAAGCTCTGCCGTCTTGTTGCTCACGCAAGCTGGTGCGCATGGGGGCGCTGGATTTACGGGCAATATCCAGTAAACCAAGGCCCGCACCACTACTGGCACCTTCTTCGCGTGGTTTGCGCAACTGTTCTTTATAGGCGGCTTTGAGCTGAACTTTGTCTAGCGTAGATAATTGTGTAACAAAGTCGACCAGCTTCCGACCGTCGTCCAGCGATACCAGGTTGCCTGCCGATACTACGTAGCGGTCTTCGTCATCGCGCGAAATGGCTACTGTGGCAGAGGCGTCTTGATCACTAAAGCCCTTCTGGGTCGCATAATGCCTGATGTTTTGCGTCATCTCGATGTAAACCGCAAATACGTCCATTGCCGCCGAAGGTTTGGCTTGTTCAGCCTGCATATAATTACGCAGTGCGTTGCCGATTTCTTCGATCAGGCTGCGTGATATCGGGCCATTGAAGCAAAGCATGACGCGCTGGCGATTGTAGTTTTCACGCATTGCAAGTAGGTCTAACGATTCCATAGTCGCCCTTGTTATTGTCTGCTCTTATGAATATGAGGGGAGCTTATCGGCCCGCCTCTTTCTACCCGGCATTTCAATTTTACAGCTGGCTGTTCTGGTCGAAGCGAAAGGACAGCACTGTGATGTCATCACGTTGCGGCAGCTCGCCTTGATACTCAGCGAGTATTGCGGCAAATAGTTCAGCCTGCTCGGCTAACGGTAATTGCCCATGCTTTTGCAGCATAGCGGTGAAACGCTTATTACCAAATCCGAAGCCATGCTCGCCGCCAGCCTGATCGAGGAATCCGTCAGTACACATGTAGTAGGTCCAGTCGGGGCCTAATGCTAGCTCGACGTTTGCGTATTCGCCTTTACGTTTGTCACCCAACGCTCTGCGACCACCACGCAACTCTTTGACCGCTTCACCATCAGTGGCAAACAGGCCAATCTTGGCCCCAGCGAATAATAGCTTGTTGTGGCTGGGGTTAACCCAGACCAAACCGGCATCGGTATTGGTCGCCAGTGCACGAGATAGTTGCGCATCACCCAACATGCCCCGCAGCGCGAGGTCTGTTTCGCGCAGAATAGCCGCAGGATCATCTTCGCCAGCGACACCAATAGCGTGGTCGATAGCCGCGCGGGCGAGCATGGTCATCAGCGCCCCGGGGACACCATGACCTGCGCAGTCGAAGACGCCGAGCAAATAGCCGTTGGGGTGTTCGCGATACACATAAAAGTCGCCGCCGACCGTATCGCGCGGCTGCCAAAGGACAAACTGCTGCTCACCGAGCGATGCATTGAGCTGACGATCTGGCAGAATCGCGCGCTGGATCAAGCTGGCGTAGTCGATTGAGTCATCAATCTTCTTATGTGCTGCGACCATCTCCCGGTTCGCCTGCTCCAGCGCGTGGGTACGCTCTTGCACTTTGCCTTCCAGTTCTCGCGTGTGTTGCAGCACTTGGTCAGCCATGCTCGAAAATGCTTGAGTCAGCTCGCCAATTTCATCGTTACGAGCATCGGGAAGTGGTTCCTCATAATGGCCCGCAGCAATTGCCAAAGCGGATCGGCGTAGCCCCATGATTGGCCTTACCACCAGGCTTTCAACGGCGTAGGCAAAACCCAGCAAAAGCACGGCAAGCAAGGCGACAAAGCTGATCAGCAGTAACCATAACCAGCGGCTGTCGACGACATTGGCAGCCTGCAGGTCAACCGAGGTCATGACATACCACTTGAGTGGTTCGATGTAGGCAAGTGCCAGCAAACGCGGCTTGTCGTTAACCATCGCGTCCATGGTTTTGACCCGATTCGGTTCGGTTAGCGCCTGCAGCATGATCTGGCGCAGCAATTGGCGATCGTTGCGGTTACTCAGGTATTCGAATATATCGGTGCCGTTTGCTGCGTGATTATTCTTAGGCTGTGCCTGAATAATGCCGTCGTGATTAAACAGCATCGGCGTGACGCCCGGTTCGGTTCTGGCGAACAGTTCGTCAATAAAGGGTTTGAGGCTCAACTCGCTGCCAGTGACGCCGAGCAGTTTGTTCTGCGCATTACGTACTCGCACGTTGAAGCGGATCTTGCTGGCGTTATGCTGTTCGTCTAGCTCAATGCTAAGGCTGTAGTCAGTTGGGTCTTCACGCAGGGCAAAGTACCAGGCGTCTTTTGGATCACTTGCGCTGAGGGTGTAACGGCGAATCTGACTGACAGGACTGTCTTCATCGTTGCGATAAAGGTTCAGTGATGAGTCGACGATGATGAAGTAGGATTTATCCAGAAAATCGCTGCGAAAACCTTCCGCCTCATCAAAAAAACGCGTTCGGTGTACCGAGCTGCTTTCGTCTTGCAGCCACTGCCGGGTGCCGAGTGAGTTAGCCAAGCGTTTTGATAATGCCAATTCACGGCTCAAGGGCGCAGCAATTTGCTGACGATGTAGGAGGGTGAAGTTACGTGCGTAGGCTTCGCCAAAGTGACCACGAATATCGCCAAGCGCGCGCCAGCCAAAAAGTGCTGCTGGTATAAGTGCTATAGCGCATGCAAGCAAGACTGCGAGCGCAGACTTACTCCGTAATCCCCATTTTGCAGCCATACGCTATGTCCTTTAGCCGCGGAGCTCCGATGAGCTATGCGCTTTATAAATAGTGTTGGCGGTAGATCGCCAATTATAGCGTTTGCTTGAAAGTCGCAAATGTCTGACTTAGAGACATGGATCACAAATAAGTGATGCAGTTGGGTGGAAATGCGACAGGCTTTTGGATAAAAGAGCTCTGGCCGTCAGCTACAAATGACGGATGAAAAAACTCATCCGCCTTTGCATCGGTCCGAAAGGATTGGCATCCAGCAGTGCGCTGGTGCGCTAATCAATCTGCGCTGAGCAGTGATACTGACTTGATTTGCAGCCAAACCTGCTGCTGCGGCAAGAGCTTTAGCTTGTCGAACGAATAGCGGGTGATTCGCGCCACAATCTGTTCATCACCCACCGTCGTATGAACCAGCACCTGTGCTTGGTCCTCAACTGTAACGGTGCTGATGATCTGTGCCGGGATCAGGTTGAGAATACTGCTGGCATCGGCTTTTTGCAGGCTGATACTGACGTCACGCGCCTTGATCTTGACCCTCACCTGCTGGCCATTTTCAAGCATCGAGTGTGGCAGTTTAAGTAGGCTGTCGCTGCCGTTTAAGCGAATACTCAGCAACTGATAAGCCTCGTCGTAGTCGCTGACGTGACCATCAACCACCGCTTCGGCGTCCGCCTCGAAAATAAACGGCAAATCATCCCGGATCAGCGTCTGCTTTAGCGGGCCAGCAGCTTGTACCTGGCCTTCTTCGAGTACGACAAGGTGGTCAGCCAAGCGGCCAATTTCATCTGCGGAATGGCTGACATAGATGACTGGAATCTGCAGTTCTGCATGCAGACGCTCCAGATATGGCAGCACTTCAGATTTGCGCTTGGGGTCGAGCGCGGCCAAGGGCTCGTCCATCAATAGCAACTCGGGGCTACACAGCAGCGCACGGGCAATCGCCACGCGTTGCCGCTCACCGCCCGAGAGTTTGTCGGGCATGCGTTGTAGCAAGTGGCTGATGCCGAGCAACTCGACAGCTTGTTGTAGCGGGACTTTGCGGCGCTCGCGCGCGATTCGTTTCAAGCCGTATTGAAGATTGCCCTGCACACTCAGGTGCGGAAATAAATTAGCATCCTGGAAGACGTAGCCAATTGCGCGTTTATGGGGCGGTATAAACACGCCATTTTGGCTATCTTGCCAAACTTCGCCATTGACCTTCAGATACCCGGTCTCGGGCTTTTCCAGCCCGGCAAAGCAGCGCAGGCAACTGGTTTTCCCAGATCCTGAATGACCAAAAAAGCCAGTGACGCCGGCGCCCGGAAGTTGTAAATCAACATCCAAAGTAAAGCTGCTGTGGCCAAGTTTGAAGCGCGCTTGAATAGGCCCGAAACCTGAGGCCTCGGCTTTATCCAGCGCGGAGTACTTGCTCACGATTGCCAGCTCTTATTCGTCTGGCGGCTAGAGTACAGCGCGAGCAGCACAATAAACGAAAACAACAGCATTCCACCCGCCAGCCAATGCGCCTGAGCGTATTGCAGGGTTTCGACATGATTGTAGATTTGCACTGACACAACCTGGGTCCTGTTTGGAATATTGCCGCCAATCATCAGCACCACGCCAAACTCACCGACCGTGTGCGCAAATCCTAAGATAGACGCCGTGATAAAGCCCGGGCGCGCCAACGGTATTACCACTGAGAAGAATGTATCCAGCTTGCTCGCGCGCAGTGTCGCTGCGGCCTCGAGGGGAGCATTGCCAATCGACTCGAAGGCATTTTGCAGAGGTTGCACAACAAAAGGCAGCGAGTAAAACACCGAGCCGATCACCAGCCCGGTAAAGCTGAATGTCAAAATTCCCAGCCCCAGGCTTTCGGTGAGTTGCCCGATGTAGCCATTGGGACCGAGGGCAATAAGCAAATAAAAGCCGATAACGGTCGGAGGCAAGACCAGCGGCAATGCGACGATGGCGCCAATGGGGCGCTTTAACCATGAGCCTGTGCGTGCCAGCCACCAAGCGATTGGTGTGCCGATAAGCAGCAATAGCACGGTGGTCAGCGATGCCAGTTCAAGGGTTAGCCAAATGGCGCTTAAGTCGTCGCTGTTAAGGGGCATTACGCAGGCTCAGGTCTCAAATCTTGTAGCCGTAAGACTTGATGATCGCCTTGGCCTTAGGGCCTTGCAGGTAATCAGTCAGGGCTTTAGCTGCCGGGTTATTCGCGCCTTTCTTGAGGATCAGTGCGTCTTGTTTAATCGGTTGATAGTAAGTCTCAGGCACCAGCCAAGCTGAACCGCTGGTGATTTTGCCATCTTTATACACTTGCGACAGTGCAACAAAACCCAGCTCAGCATTACCTGTTGAGACGAACTGCAGGGCTTGAGTGATGCTTTGGCCCTCAACGATCTTGCCCTTGAGGCTATCAGTCAGGCCAAGCTTGCCTAAGGTTTCGGTGGCTGCTCGACCGTATGGCGCGGCTTTTGGGTTTGCCATCGCCAAATGGTTGAACGCGTTTTGCTTGAGTACAGCACCTTGCTCATCTACATAACCGGATTTGGCTGACCATAAAACTAAAGCGCCGGTGGCGTAGGTAAAGCGTGAGCCAGCAACAGTATTACCCGCTTGTTCGAGCTTGGTTGGGGTCGTGTCATCAGCGCTAAAAAAAACCTCAAACGGCGCGCCATTGTTGATTTGCGCAAACAGTTGGCCAGTAGCACCGAATGCGGGGACAACGGTGTTGCCGGTGTCTTTCTCAAACTCGACAGCAATCGCCTTCATCGGCGCGGTGAAGTTGGCCGCAACGGCGACATGAACCTCATCGGCGAGGGCATAAGTGCTCAGTGCGCCAGTTACGATGATGGCGCAGAGCGCTCTGAGGCGATGGCGAATCATGGACTTCTCCTGAGGTGTGGTGATCGATATATATTTTTGTATATAGCGCCAGACGTATATTTGCCCAAAAACTTACCGCAGGCATGTGGAACAAAGTCTGTTGTGTATCTGGCTGAGCTTATATCGCTATAGACAAAAATATACAGCGATTTTCAGAATCAGGCCCAAATTATTTCCAGTTTAAGCGTCGGCTAACGGTCAGACGTCCATATTCTAAGCGTGGTCATCTTCGCTTCATCAGTCTGTCATCTCCAGCGGAATAAATTATTAGCCAAAACGACCTCCCCACAATGGGGTGCAGGCGCTTTAGTCTGGAGAGATACAAATGGCTGGCTCCCCAACATCCAGTAGCGTTAGCGCTACTCCTGTAAGCGGTATCTCGAAAATTAGCCTGGCCTTCGCTGCCATGCTGATAGCGGTCACGTTGTACTTTATGGTTTGGGGGCTTGAGTACACCCACAGCAACTATGCATTTTTATTCATTCTGGCGACGTTGTTCGGCATTTTTATGGCCTTCAACATCGGCGGTAACGATGTCGCTAACTCCTTCGGTACCAGCGTCGGCGCTGGCACCCTGACAATACGTCAGGCGTTGATGGTGGCAGCGGTATTTGAAGTTAGCGGCGCGGTAATCGCTGGTGGTGAAGTGACCTCAACCATCCGCGGCGGCATTGTTGATTTGGGCGGTATGGCAGTTTCGCCGATGGACTTCGTTTACATCATGATGTCGGCGTTGATCGCGGCGGGCGTCTGGCTGCTGTACGCGACCAAAAAAGGTTATCCCGTCTCAACCACGCATTCGATCATTGGGGCGATTGTCGGTAGCTCGATCGCCTTGGGCATCTTGATGAATGGCACCGAGTCGGCGCTTGCCTTGGTGCAGTGGGACAAAATCGGCCAAATCGCTATTTCTTGGGTGCTCTCGCCGCTACTGGGCGGCGCCGTGGCGTATCTGCTGTATTCGCAGATTAAAAAATACATCCTCACTTATAACGACGAAGCTGAAAGTCAAATAAAGCAGATCCGCGAAGAAAAACGCGACCATCAGCGTCGGCATAAAGAAGCATTTGAGCGGCTCTCGGAAATCCAGAAAATCTCTTACACCCACGCCATGACGCGTGACATGCAAGTGGTCAATGATCGTGATTTTCAAGCTGAAGATCTGGAGTCTGATTACTACCGCGACCTGCAGAAAATCGAGAGCAAGCGTGGTCAGTTGCGTACCCACAATGCGCTCGAAACCTGGGTGCCGATGATTGCCGCGCTCGGCGCGGTGGTTATCTCTTCCATGCTGTTGTTCAAGGGCTTGAAGAACATGAATTTGGGCCTCAGTACGCTCAACAGTTACCTGATTATGGTGATGATTGGCGCGCTGGTTTGGTTGGCTACCTTTATCTTCGCCAAAACCCTGAAGTCTGAGTCACTGAGCCGGGCGACTTTCGTCATGTTCAGCTGGATGCAGGTGTTTACCGCTTGTGGCTTCGCCTTCAGCCATGGTTCCAACGACATCGCCAACGCCATTGGCCCCTTTGTGGCGATTCTTGAAGTGTTGCGCACCGGCGCCATCGGTTCTGAAGCCGCTATACCAACGGCGGCAATGATTACCTTCGGTGTCGCCTTGATTGCTGGCTTGTGGTTTATCGGCAAGGAAGTGATTCAAACCGTCGGCCACAACCTCACGGCATTGCATCCTGCCTCGGGGTTTTCCGCCGAGCTGGCGGCCGCGGCCGTGGTGATGCTGGCTTCGGTGATGGGCTTGCCGGTGTCGAGCACGCACATTCTGATCGGTGCGGTACTGGGTATTGGTTTGGTTAACCGACAAACCAACTGGGGATTGATGAAACCGATTGCGCTGGCGTGGGTGATTACGTTGCCTGCGGCCGCAATTCTTGCCGCGCTCGCCTTTCTTGCCTTGCGAAGCATCTTCTGACGCTGTCTAACCCTGAGGATCTGTCATGACTGATAATTTTAATCTGGATTTCGCTGAGCAAGCCTTGCGCCTGCATGCCGATATTCTTGACAGTTTTGATGAAGAACTTGAGATGGAGTTTGACGATGTTCGTCTCGATCCCTTACTTAAAGAGTTAGGGCATGAGGCGCCAGTCGGCATGGATCGGCGTGTGTACCTGCGCGAGTTGCTGCGCCTGCAGTCAGAGCTGGTCAAACTGCAGGAGTGGGTTGTCGAGCAAAAGCTCAAGGTCGTGGTGCTGTTTGAGGGCCGTGATGCGGCAGGTAAGGGCGGCGCAATCAAACGTATTACTCAGCGCTTGAACCCGCGTGTATGTCGGGTTGCGGCCTTGCCTGCACCGAGCGAGCGTGAGCGCAGCCAATGGTACTTCCAGCGATATACGGCGCACTTGCCCGCCGCCGGTGAAATGGTCCTGTTCGACCGTAGTTGGTACAACCGCGCCGGTGTTGAGCGCGTCATGGGTTTTTGTAATGACGCCGAATATGAAGAGTTCTATCGCAGCGTTCCAGAGTTCGAACGCATGCTGATTCGCTCAGGGATTATCTTGGTCAAATACTGGTTTTCGATCACCGATGATGAACAGTATCGACGGTTTTTGATGCGTATTCATGACCCGCTCAAGCAATGGAAACTGTCGCCAATGGATCTGGAATCGCGCCGTCGCTGGGAGGATTACACCCGCGCCAAGGAAGAAATGCTCAGCCGCACGCATACCGAGCAGGCGCCTTGGTGGATCGTTGAGGCCGACGATAAAAAACGTGCACGGCTCAATTGTATTCAGCACTTGTTGACGCAAATCCCATATGGCCAAACCAAGCAGCCGGAGGTGGTGCTACCCGCTCGGGTCTACAATGCAGATTATCTGCGTTCACCCGTTCCGCAGGAGATGCTGGTGCCGCAGGTATACTGAGCATGTTTTCATTTTGGTGGCGCGGGTGACGTTTTTGCGCGCCTGTGTTGCAGTGCTTTTGTCTACCAACAATTTATGACAGCTAATAAGGGGTCTATGCCTGCCTCGCCAAACGCACGCCAAGCGCCTGAATCCGTCAGCCTGTTCGAGGCATTCCGTTTCTGGCTGAAGCTGGGGCTGATCAGCTTTGGTGGCCCGGCTGGGCAAATTTCAATCATGCATGAAGAGCTGGTGGTGCGCCGTCGTTGGCTGTCCGAGCGACGGTTTCTGCACGCACTCAATTACTGCATGATGCTGCCGGGACCAGAGGCTCAGCAGTTGGCGACCTATATCGGCTGGCTAATGCATCGCACCTGGGGCGGTGTGATCGCTGGAGCGCTGTTTATCCTGCCGTCGCTGATTATCTTGATCCTGCTGTCCTGGCTATATATTGCCTTTGGCGACTTGCCGGTGGTCGCCGGGGTGTTCTACGGGATTAAACCGGCGGTCACCGCTATTGTTATTCAGGCAGCCTATCGAATAGGTTCACGAACCCTGACCAACCCGGTACTCTGGGTGATCGCCGTGGCCGCGTTTTTGGCGATTTTTGCGTTCAATGTTGCCTTCCCGTTGATTGTTTTAGGCGCCGCGGTGACTGGCTACTTTGCCGGACGTTTCTGGCCGCATTGGTTCAGCTCCAAGGGCAGTCAAGACGAGACTAAACAGGCGGGGCTTGGCGCTTTGATTGACGATCAGACGCCTACACCGTCGCATGCCCGCTTTTCAGTGACAGGTTTAATCAAGTTAGGATTTATTGGCGCTCTGCTTTGGCTACTGCCAATGGCGCTGCTGATATTTACATTTGGTTGGGATGGCACGTTGACGCAGATGGCGTGGTTCTTCACCAAGGCGGCGCTGCTGACATTTGGTGGCGCTTATGCGGTTTTGCCTTATGTCTACCAAGGCGCGATCGCGCAGTATGGCTGGTTGACGCCGGCACAGATGATTGACGGCCTGGCCCTTGGTGAAACCACGCCTGGGCCGCTGATCATGGTCGTTGCATTTGTTGGTTTTATTGGCGCCTATGTGCAGCAGGTATTTGGCGCCGAACAGATGTTTCTGGCGGGAGCGGTAGCGGCAATACTGGTCAGCTGGTTTACCTTTTTGCCTTCGTTTTTATTTATTCTGGCGGGCGGGCCGCTGGTGGAGTCGACCCACAATCAACTGCAATTTACTGCGCCGCTAACGGCAATCACGGCGGCGGTGGTTGGGGTTATTCTTAATCTAGCGCTGTTTTTCGCTTACCACGTGCTTTGGCCGCAGGGCTTGAGTGGTGCGTTCGACTGGCCGTCGGCGCTAATAACCGCAGCAGCAGCTGTGGCGCTGCTGCGCTATAAGCGCGGAGTGATTCAGGTGATTGCGCTGAGTGCCTGTTGTGGGTTGCTGGTGCATCTGCTTAGCGCAAGTTAATCACACAGGTACGTGTATTCACATGGAGGGTTTCTGATGAGTAGCGCCACTACTGCGCAGCTATGCAGGGCTCTGTGGCTTAGCTGTTGTTTAGCCATTATTCCGCTTACAGCAACAGCCAGCTGGCGCAATGTTTTGCCTGATGCCGAGCTGGTTGGCCAAGGTGATTTGCGCATCTGGGGTTTTCGCATCTATACCGCGCGGCTATGGAGTGCCCAGCAGCCGTTTGATAGTAGCCAGCCTTTTGCCCTTGAGCTGACTTATCACCGTGAAATCAGTCGTGAGGAGTTTGTTGACGCCAGTCTTGATGAAATTCGCCGCACGTCCGCTGGTCAGGTTAGCGATTCGCAGTTGCAGGCGTGGCGCAGCGAAATGCAGCTTGCTTTCGTCGATATCAAGGAGGGGCAGCGTATCACTGGGGTAAATCTGGCTGAAGGCTGTCAGTTTTATGTGGATGGTCGTCTGCAACATGAGGTGCGCGACCCTGCATTTGCCAAGGCTTTCTTTGCCATTTGGTTTGACCCGAAAACCCGTGACACCGGGCTGCGAAAGCAATTGCTCGGCAGCCGTTGATCGGGGCGGGAGATCAGCTCCAAGAGCGGCCACAACAGCCTGTCAAACTTGTTTTCGAAGATTTAAACACCATATCCATAATGACCGGCTGTCTATTCGTTCATGTCAGTCATTTCGTCGGGGGGCAGACCAACATGGTCGAACAACCCGTAAACCCACAGGTTTCTACCGGTTTTTGGCGCTAACGTGCAACCTGGCATCACGGCTGGCGACCCCGTAACATTCATATGCAAAAGTCCGGCTAGTTTTCTTCATTAAGAAAGAGATAATGCAGCACGGTGATAATTCCAACGACACCGTGTATTTACCTTCCGAGAGGTTCTCCAACGCATGTGGTACAACGGTATTCTCGACTTGTCGGTCTGGCAACTGATCGCAGTCACCCTGCTGATGACACATATTACGATCGTCAGCGTAACGGTATATTTGCACCGTTACTCCGCGCACCGTGCACTTGAGCTGCACCCGGCGCTTAAACATTTCTTCCGCTTCTGGCTGTGGTTGACCACCGCGCAAAACACCCGCGAGTGGACCGCTATCCACCGTAAACACCACGCCAAGTGTGAAACTGTAGATGACCCGCACAGCCCGGTAGTTAAAGGGTTGAGCACGGTATTGCGTAAAGGTGCCGAGTTGTACGCTGAAGAAGCGAGCAACCCGGATACGCTGCGTATCTACGGCAAAAACTGCCCGGAAGACTGGATCGAGCGGAATTTGTATTCACGTTTCCGCTTGGGCGGCGTGGCGATCATGGCGGTTATCGACCTGGCACTGTTTGGTGCAGCCGGCATTACCATTTGGGCTGTGCAGATGATGTGGATCCCGGTGTGGGCTGCTGGCGTCATCAACGGTCTCGGTCACGCTGTTGGTTACCGTAATTTCGAATGCCGTGATGCCGCAACCAATCTGGTGCCTTGGGGGATTTTGATTGGTGGTGAAGAGTTGCATAACAACCATCACACCTATCCGAACTCCGCCAAACTTTCGGTGCGCAAGTGGGAGTTCGACATGGGTTGGGCGTGGATCAAGCTATTCAGTTTCTTTGGTCTGGCCAAGGTTCAGCGCGTCGCCCCTATTGCGCATCGCGTCGAAGGCAAACACAGCCTCGATATGGACACCGCGATGGCGATTCTTAACAACCGCTTTCAGATCATGGCGCAGTATCGCAAGTTGGTGATCGGTCCGCTGGTCAAACAAGAGCTGGCCAAGGCGGATGCCTCAGTCCGTGACCGCTTTCATCGCGCCAAACGTCTGTTGTCGCGTGAGACCAGCTTGCTCAACGATCATCACCAGCTGCGTATTGATGCGATGCTTGAGCAAAGCCATGCGCTGAAAGTCATCTATGAGAAGCGCTTGGCGTTGCAGTTGATCTGGGCTAAAACCAGTTCCAACGGCCACGAAATGCTCGAAGCCATCAAGCAGTGGGTGCACGAGGCTGAAGCCAGTGGTATCCAGTCGCTGCGTGACTTTGCCGCTCAGCTGAAAACCTACTCGTTGCGTCCTACCGCCAGCGTTTAGATGCTCGTTCGTCTAAAAAGCCCGCCGACTGGCGGGCTTTTTGTTTTTATTAGAACTAAACACTATGTTTCATCTCTTATCTAGGCATTTACTAGCAGCAACTCAATGTTAGTACTAACCCATGCTAGGAATAACTCCATGGTTGAGCATAGTCAGCTCCCTACAGAGCTTGAAGAATTAACGCTGGCGTTGTTGCACAGTCGTTCAGAAGTCACGCGTTTACGTGAGCGCGAGCAGTTAATCAGCTCATTATTGGGCAGTATTAATGCTGTGGTCTGGGCACTCGACTGGAATACGCAAAAAGTCATTTACGTAAGCCCAGCCTACGAAGCGGTATTTGGCCGTCCTGCGGCCTCGCTCATGGCGGACTACGGCGAATGGCGCAACTCGATCTATCCGGACGATGTCGAGTACGCCGCTAATAGCCTGGCCAAGGTGCTGCAAACCGGCGCTGTCGAGTCACGCGAATACCGCATTATTCGTGCTGATGGGCAGCTGCGTTGGCTCAGTGATAAGTGCTTTGTGGGCCGTCTGAGCCATGAAGATGAGGCAAATATCGTGGTAGGCATCGCCGAAGACATCACCGAGAAGAAGCAGCTCGAAGGCGAACTCCAGCGCTTGGCAACCACCGATGTACTGACTGAAAGCAGTAACCGTCGGCATTTCTTCGAGTGTGCTCAGCAAGAGTTTGAGCATGCGCGCAAGTTCGGTTCTCCACTGTCTTTCTTGTTACTTGATATCGATAACTTCAAGCTAATTAACGACCAGCACGGGCATCAAGTGGGCGACCAAGTCTTGCGAAAAATGGCTGCCTGCGGTGTCTCGGTCTTGCGGCGAGGCGACTTGTTCGGCCGCGTAGGTGGCGAAGAGTTTGCCGCGCTATTTCCCGGTTGTGAGACTGCTTTGGCCAAGCAAATTGCCGAGCGTCTGCAGCGTGAGATCAAACAGTTGCGATTCAACCACGGTGACATACAGTTCGGGGTTACCGTGAGCCAAGGCCTGACGAGCCTGAATAGCGCAGACATGAGCCTCGACAGTATGTTTGCTCGCGCAGACGAGGCCATGTACAAAGCCAAAAACCAAGGTAAAGACCAGATCGTTCTGGGTTAATCAGCGTGTCGCCGGTTACGTTTCCCTATTGGCGGTATTCCGCCTGTAGGGATACTGCATTCGGCGAGAAAGCGCTTATTTTTTGGTTTTGTTAGACGTAACTTATCTGTTTTTTGCTTTAACTTGTTGTTTTGTAATGTTTTTTTATTTTTTTAAATAATTGGCACAGAATCTGTAACAAAGCCTTCATAAGTGAGTCCGGCGCCCTGTGGCCGGCTGACAATAAAAATGAAGAGACCTGTGCCATGAAGATTTCCTGCCTTTCGCAAAACCTACTCTGCTGCACAATAAGATTCAGGCCCGCAGGCTTAATCCCCTGATTTTTTAGTCCTACCGCTAACGCTTTGCTGGCGCCTATTCGGCTGCCTGAGCGTTGCTGTGTGGGCTTGTAAAGGATTCGGCATGCGTGATGTCTTCGTCCCTGAATGTGTGCGTGTGTTGATGTGTGTCCCTATAACACTGGAGTAAACCATAATGAGAAAAACCACCTTGGCGCTGGCTGTTACTGCCAGCACTTTGGGCTTGTCTTTGAGCCAAATTGCCCATGCTGAGTTTTTGAAAGACAGCACGGCGACTCTTGAAGCGCGCAACTTCTACTTTAACCGCGACTTCCGCGACTCGGGTGCTCCGCAGTCGAAGTCGGAAGAGTGGGCTCAAGGCTTCATTCTGCGTGCTAACTCGGGCTATACCGAAGGCACAGTAGGTTTTGGTGTTGATGCGATTGGCACGTTCGGTTTCAAACTGGACTCAGGCGGTGGCACTGCGGGCAGCGGTTTGCTGGTTCCAGACGGTTCGTCTGGCGGTTCGCAAGATAACTATTCTGGCCTGGCTGTTGCTGGTAAAGCCAAGATTTCCAAGACCGTATTGAAGGTCGGTAGCCTGCAGTACAAGAACCAGGCAATCGCTTCGAGTGATGGTCGTCTGTTGCCGCAGGTGTTCAGTGGTGGCCAACTGGTTTCTCAGGAAATCGAAGGTCTGACCCTTGATGCCGCGCATATTCGTGAAGTTAACAACCGTAACTCCAATGATTACGAAGACATCACTGTCGCCAGCGGCAAGACCCGTGGTATCTCGGTTACTGGTAGCGGCACCACCGATTCGTTTGACTACATCGGCGGTACCTACAAGGTCACCAAACAGCTGACAGCAGGCTACTACTACTCCAATCTGGAAGACTTCTACAAGCAGAACTCTTTCAACCTGGTGCATGTATGGCCGGTTGCTGAAGGTCAGACGTTGAAGACAGATGTGCGCTATGCACATTCGACTGACGACGGTCGTAGCACCATCGACAACGATGCTTACGGCATCATGACAACATATAGCGTTAGCGGTCACAGCTTTGGTCTGGGTTATCAGAGCATGACCGGCGACAGCGGTTTTGCATATGTCGGCAATACTGACCCGTTCTTGGTTAACTATGTGCAGATCAGCGACTTCGCCAACAAGGACGAAAAGTCCTGGCAGGCGCGTTACGACTTTAACTTTGCCTCCATTGGCATTCCAGGTCTGACCTTCATGACCCGCTACCTCAGCGGCGATAATGTTGATCTGGCAACCGCCAACTCGAGCGAAGGCAAAGAGTGGGAGCGCGATACCGAGTTGATGTATGTGTTCCAGGAAGGTGCCTTGAAGAACCTGGGCGTGCGCTGGCGTAATGCGGCTGTGCGCTCGAACTTCGCCAAGGACATCGACGAGAACCGTCTGATCGTGAGCTACACCCTGCCTTTGCTCTAAGCATTTGCAGTTGTAGATATGTCTAGTCCTGAAATAGGTTTACACCTGTTTCACCCTAACGCCCGATGCACCGCATCGGGCGTTTTGTATTTCAGC
>NZ_JBLXAP010000017.1:0-69459 GCF_048265905.1 Pseudomonas sp. | reverse complement strand
TGTGAGAGTAGGTCATCGTCAAGCGCCTATACCGAAACCCCAGATCATGTAAGTGATCTGGGGTTTCTCTTTGTGCAGAAAAAAGTTCTACGCCGACAGAGCAGGCTGCAGTTTACGTAACAGTCAGTCAATCAAGGCCGATACCAGTCGATAAAAGGCCACCTCGCTGTGGCTTTCAGGCTTAGCAATCCGGCCAAGAGCTAGCTGCTAGTCAGGGCAGGGGGACAAAACGCCACTCGCTGCTTTATTTTTCGCAGGGCGCTGCGCGCGGGATTTGTCCTCCCAGGTTCAATACCTTGGTGGGGTACCCGGCGCGATTAAAGTGTCATCCGCCGTCTTGATTCGTGTCTACAGCCGCTTAGAAACGAGCTTGCCCAGCAAGCTTGAAGGGATTGTTGGCAACGATATACGAGAGTCGGTTGAGCGAATCGGACAAATAAAAAGGCAGACCCGAGGGTCTGCCTTTTTGTTTTGAGATTGCCCGCTGGAGTGCTTATTAGATGTTAGCTGCGAGGGCCTAAGCTGCTGATAATGCTGGCGACTTGGCGTGGCTTGCAGTTGAAATAAGCCGACTGTTGGGTCCAGCGCGCTTTCGGGTGCCAGGCAAACAAGAATTGGCCGCCGCTCAGCTTGTTAACCACCATTCGTGCAATCTGTGGCCGTACAGCCGGGCAACCCAGGCTGCGACCAATGCGGCCTTGGCTGCGGATCAAATTAGGATCAACGTAGCTCGCACCATGGATGACAATGGCGCGTTCGCGAGCAAGGTCATTTAAGCCCGGTTCAAGGCCGTCCATACGCAATGATAGGCCGTGCTTGCCGCTGTAGCTCTCAGCAGTGCGAAATAGCCCCAAGCTGCTTTGATAGCTACCCAGACGATTTGAAAATTGACTTGCAATGTTCTCACCTGACATCCGACCGTGAGCAACATAGTCCCGCAATATCAATTTCTGACGCTTAAGGTCGAATATCCATAAGCGTTTGGCAGATGACGGTTGTGAGTAATCAATGACGGCGAGGTTGTTAGCGCGAGCGGCACCGTTATTGACCGCACACTGCATGGCGGCAACAGCGTGGCGCAAGGCTTCGCGGTCGATTCCCGGCGCTACTTTCGTAAGCTGGGCAACCAGCGGGTCTTTTATTGGTTGAGTGGAGGCGGCCAAAAGCGGACCACAGAAAGACATTAGCCCTGCAACACAGAGCCGACGAACCCATACAGACATAAACCCTTCCCCTCTAAAGCAATTGCTTCTGTGCATCCTGGCGTCGACCTTGCGATGACTCGCTTATACTTATTATCGGGCCACATTAGAGGTGGCGGATCTGTATAGCTAAGGATGGAGCAGTTAATTGATCAAAAAACGAGTAGTTTACACGGTCTTGGCCCTTATTCTGGCGCCATTTGTCGGTCATGCAGTGACGTTGCCGCCACTTGAATCGAACCCGACAGATAGTATGGGCGTGCTTATTGATACGTTATCTACCAGCTGCACGCCACTGCCGACAAGCCTAGACGATTTTTCCAGAGCGCAATTGCATGATTTCTATCGACCGCTTGCTGGGGAGTTGGCTTGGCCAAATGAAGCCACACGGGTCATGTTGTTGGAGCAGGTCAATCAACTAGCCGATGATGGATTATCGCCGACCGATTACCCAATACCGAGTATGCCGCTCGATGCCAATCCCAAAATGCGTGCATGCATTGATATTCTAACTACCCAAAGCTACCTGCAGGCGCTGCATGACCTGCATTACGGTCGCTTGTCGCAACAGAAGCTGGAGAGTATTTGGCGCTCTTCCGATATGCCGACACGGCCTGGGGCGAACGTCACGATACTGCCAGTCGCCATCGCTAATCTATCGGAGCCCGAACTGGCTTTCAAAGCCGTGCGCCCGAGCCTAATGCAGTATCAACAATTACGCGCAGCCTATGCTGTGCTGCGCAATAGGCCGCTGCCAAGCTGGCAGCCGATTGCCGATGGACCCACACTGCGCCCGGGACAATCTGACCTGCGTGTTCCAGCTTTGCGTACCCGGCTTAATGCCGAGGGCTACAACACCGCGCTTTCAACCGGTAATGTCCAGACCGATACCCGGTTTGACCCGGGCACCGTTGCAGCCCTCAGAGCATTCCAGGCGCGTCATGGTATTAACGATGATGGTGTGCTGGGTACTGCGACCCTGACCGAGCTTAATGTTTCGCCACTGACCCGGCGTGATCAGCTACGCGCCAATCTTGAACGCTTACGTTGGCTCGCCGATGATTTAAGCCATGCACGAGTTGCGGTTAACGTCGCCGGGGCCGAAGTGATGTTGATGCAAAATGGTGTTGATGTGTGGCGTAAGCGCACGCAGGTTGGCCGTGCCGAGCGTAAAACACCTTTGTTGGTGTCTCGTATCAATCGGTTAACCCTAAACCCGACATGGACGGTGCCGCCGACTATTTTACGTGAGGACAAAATTCCGGCGATCCGCAGTGATATTGGCTACCTGGATAAGCACCAGATGCATGTGTACAACTACCAAGGCCAGCGTCTCGACCCGCATGACATCGACTGGTCTAAACCCGGCGCAATCATGCTGCGCCAGGCTGCCGGGGTGAATAACCCGCTTGGCCGGGTAGTACTGCGATTTGATAACCCATACTCGGTATACCTGCACGATACGCCCAGCCAGCGCTTATTCAATCGATCTCCACGGGTGTTCAGTTCGGGTTGTGTACGCGTTGAGGCTATCCAGACATTGCTCACCAAGATCCTCGACGAAGATGAGTTGCGCACAGTCCAAGCCCGACTTGATTCAGGCAAAACCAGCCAGTATCGCCTGAATCAGCAGCTCAATCTGGTGATGGCTTATTGGACGGTCGAAGTCGATGCCAACGGCGTGGTTCATTACTACCCGGATATGTACGACAACGACCAGAAAATAATCACTGCACAACTGCTCGATAAATAAGTGCTGCCTGCGGGTTCTGGCCACAATAGCGCGTCGGTTCCGGCCGCGCGCTGTCTAAAAAGATTTGGCAATTTTTCTGAGCTGGGTCAGCACGCTTTTGGCCGAGGGAGAAAGTAGATCCTCGTGTTTGGTGATGATTCCATACGCCATCAAACTGCGATTCAGATCCTCCTCGATTCCTGCTTCAACATCGACCACTGCCAGCATGTTGTAACGTGCGTAATGGGCGACTACCTCGCGTGGCAGCACCGTAAGCATGTCGTTGTGCTCAAGCAAGGTGGTGACCATTAGCAAGTTCTCGGCGTTTACCACTTTGCTTGGCGGTAGCATGCCTTTTTGTTGAAACAAGGCATCGAACTCATAGCGTAATACGCTTCCAGACGGTGGCAGCACCCAATCAGCTTTATGCAACGCCTCACGAGACAGGCGCTGATCGATCAAACCGGCGCGGGCACACACGCACAGCGGTTCTTTGTGCAAAGGCTCGAAATGCATACCCGAGAGACCGACATCAGTGAAGAAGCGTGCGACCAAAAAATCCAGCTCGCCGTCATTCAGGGTTGTCATCAGGTCACGACTTGAGCCTGTGTGGATGCTCAGTTCAAGATTGGGATGCAACTGCTTTACCTGGCGGATCAACTCCGGCAGCAGGTCGGCGCAAGGGGTGAGAATAGTACCGATGCGAACATGGCCGCGATGCCCGGCACGTAAGGCGGTTACTTCATCAAAAGCGCTATCAAGGCTGGTCTGCACGCGTCGCGCGTAACGAATGACCGCCTCACCGTAGAGAGTGGGTATTACGCCACGCGCGTGGCGCTCGAACAGCGGCACTTCGAGCCCATCCTCTAATTCTTTAACCAATTTAGAGATAGCTGGCTGGGAAATACCTAAGCCTTCAGCTGCTCGATTGAGGTTGCAGGTTTCGCCCAGTGCGACCAGCACCGGAATGTGCCGACTCTTAAGGCGGGCGCGCACGAACCAGTTGTTATTAAGTGGCTTCATTCGACAAAGGTATATCCATTTGTATATGTATTTGGCGAAATTACATATTTGTTGATTATCCGTGATCTGTCTACTCTCTGGCCTTGGAATACCTGTGCTGATCTGCTTTTTGACTCGGTACACAGGTGTACGAGTAGCGCCCTAGACGGCCCTACCGCCAAAATGCCTGATAAAAATAAATGGAGAGGCACCATGCAACCCAGTAAATTTTCCCATCGCCTGACCCTGAGCGCCGTTGCTATGGCTGTGCTCCTAAGTTCCACTGCCGCTTTTGCCAAAGAGGAGTGGAAGTTCCAGATCAACGTCAATGCTGGCGATGATGAATACCGAATCGCTCAGAACTGGGCGAAAGATGTGGCTGAAAAAACCAAGGGTGAGATCGTCATCGAAGTGATGCCTACCGGGACCATCGTCGGTAACAACGAGACGCTGGACGCTGTTGGCGCCGGTATCATTCAGGGCCAAATCACCGACCCCGGTTACTTCTCAGGTAAGAACCCAGCATTTGCTGTATACGGCAATATGGTTGGCGCCTGGAGCGACACCTCAACTTTCCTCGACTACATGCGTAATGGCGGCGGCGAGGCGGGTTACAACAAGCTGGTTGAACCCTACAACGTTCACCTGATTCGCGCAGGCGCAGTTGGCGTTGAAGCGTTGATCAGCAAAAAGCAGATCAACACCCTAGCTGATCTCAAAGGCATGAAGATTCGTGCGCCGGAAGGCATGGTTTCAAACATCTTCAAGTTGGTCGGTGCAGCGCCCGTGAACCTACCGACATCCGAGGTTTACACTGCTTTGGAGAAGGGTGTAATTGATGCCGCCGATTACACTGTGTTCGCTACCAACTATGAGCAGGGTTATTACAAGTACGCGCCATTCGCCGTGCATCCGGGTTTCCACTCGATGCCAATGAAAGACATCTCAATCAACAAAACCATTTGGGATGGCTTGAGCGCGGAGCAACAGAAAGTCCTTGAGGATTCGGTTGACCAGTTCACCGCGACGCTGATCAGTGACCTGCACAAGAAAGACCAGGAACAGGTTGAACTGGCTACCCAACGCGGCGATGTGACCTTGACCACGCTGTCCCCTGAAGAGCTGAAGAAATTCCGCCAGATTGCCCGCACCGAGTGGGACACCTGGCGTAATAGCAGCCCCGAAGCCAAGGACGCTGTGGATTCAATCAAGTCATATCTGCAGAGCAAAGACCTGCTCTGATCCCCCGCACGACCTGTGCTGCTCTGCACAGGTCGCTCTGGAAGCCAGGAGTCATCCGTGAAAGCGAACCCGCCTTCGAGCGACGATCCGCTCGGTGTTGCTGAGCCCGAATCCGTGCTCAGCAGCAATCCCCTCGACCGTTTTATCCAGCGTATTGGTCAGGCAATTGCCTGGCTGGTGTTTCTGGCAATGTTGGTCAGTGTTTATGAAGTGATCATGCGCTACGGCTTCAATGCGCCAACCGATTGGGCGCACGAAACCACCACGTTCTTGGTGGCGGCTATCTTTGCCTTGGGTGGTCCGTATGCGCTGGCGACCAATCGGCATATTCAGATTCGCATCCTGCTCGATCGGCTCTCACCGCGTAAGCGTAACTGGCTCGAGATGTTCAATCTGCTACTGGGCATATTGTTTTGCCTTGCGATTGGCTACGCCGCCTGGGTGTTGGCATTTAATGCCACCCATTCGCCAACCGGTGCTTGGCGCCTCGAAACTTCAGGCTCAGCCTGGAACCCGCCGCTTCCTGCTTTTACCAAGATCGTCATCCTGATTGCGATCGCCATCATGGCGCTGCAGCAGGTGGTGCGTATCGGTCGCCAATGGCGCAACAAGCAATAATTCGAGAACAGCGCCATGAGTATTGAAATCGCTACGTATCTGATGATTTTTGCCATCTTTGGCCTGCTGGTTATGGGGCTGCCGCTGGCGTTTGTGACGGGCTTGGTTGCCGCAGGTTTTACCCTTGGCTGGTTTGGCCCAATGGCCACGCCGCTGGTGGCCAGTCGCATGTATGGCTTTATCACCGAGTACTCACTCGTCGCCGTACCCATGTTTGTGTTTATGGCGGGGTTACTCGACAGGTCGGGCCTGGCCCGAGACCTATTTAACTCAATGCGGTTTTTCGCCGGCAGAATGCCCGGTGGGGTCGCAGTACAAACCTTGGTGGTGGCGTTCTTCCTGGCGGCCATCTCCGGCATCATCGGCGGTGAGATCGTCCTGCTTGGCTTGTTGGCACTGCCGCAAATGCTGCGTCTGGGATACGACAAACGTATCGCGATCGGTGTGGTTTGCGCTGGTGGTTCGCTCGGCACCATGGTTCCGCCGTCAATCGTTTTGATCATCTACGGATTGATCGCCAGCGTGTCGATTGCCGACCTGTTCAAGGCCGCTGTGGTGCCCGCTGTTTTGTTGATGGGTTGCTACATGCTCTATGTGGTGGTGATGTGCATCCGCTACCCGCAAATGGGCGGCGCGCATATCAAGCAGGATTCAGATGGCCTTCCGCGCCTGACAGTGTCCGAAGCGATCAAGGGCATGTTCTACCCGGTGGCCATTGCTGGGTTGGTGCTGGGCAGTATTTACGGCGGTATCGCCTCGGTTACCGAAGCGGCGGCAATGGGCGCTTTGGGCGTGCTTCTGGCTATTATTCTGCGTCGCGAATTTAGCGTGAAAATGCTTCAGGCCAGCCTGACCCAGACTCTGGAAACCTGCGGCATGATCGTCTGGATCGGGATTGGTGCTGCTTGTCTGGTTGGCGTTTATAACCTGATGGGCGGCAACCGCTTCGTTTCTTCGGCGATCACCGGCCTCGACGTCGCGCCTATCGTCATCATCATGGTGATGATGCTGATCTTCCTGGTGCTGGGGATGATCCTCGACTGGATCGGCATCGCCATGCTGTGCCTGCCGATCTTTGTGCCGATTGTTGTGCAGCTTGGCTACAACCCGGTGTGGTTCGGGATTCTCTTCGCCGTGAGCATGCAGGTCTCGTATATCTCGCCACCGTTCGGGCCCGCCGCTTTCTACCTGAAAAGCGTGGCGCCGCCCGACATAACCCTGACCGACATTTTCAAGGCGATGGTGCCCTTCATCATCATTCAGCTGTGCGTACTCAGCCTGCTGTTGTTCTTCCCGGTTCTTTCTACCGGCTTGCTCTGAACCGAACTTTTTCCCGATCACCTAGGGAGGCTCAGGTGGGCTTCCCCTTGCACGACAGGTCACAATCATGACTGAGAAACGCACGCTTCGTTCTGCCCAATGGTTCGGTACAGCCGACAAAAACGGCTTTATGTACCGCAGTTGGATGAAAAACCAAGGCATTCCCGATCACGAGTTTCAGGGCAAGCCGATCATTGGTATCTGCAACACATGGTCTGAGCTGACGCCGTGCAATGCGCACTTTCGCAAGATCGCCGAGCACGTCAAAAAAGGCGTACTTGAAGCGGGTGGTTTTCCAGTGGAGTTCCCGGTGTTCTCCAGCGGAGAATCCAACCTGCGGCCGACTGCAATGCTCACCCGCAATCTGGCGAGCATGGATGTTGAAGAGTCTATCCGTGGTAACCCGGTAGACGCCGTGGTGTTGCTCACCGGTTGCGACAAGACCACGCCAGCGCTATTGATGGGCGCTGCCAGTTGTGACGTGCCAGCGATTGTTGTAACCGGCGGGCCGATGCTCAATGGTAAGCACAAAGGCAAGGACATTGGGTCGGGCACCGTGGTTTGGCAGCTTAGTGAAGAAGTCAAAGCGGGCAAAATCTCGATTCATGACTTCATGGCGGCTGAAGCTGGCATGTCGCGTTCAGCGGGTACCTGCAACACCATGGGCACGGCCTCGACGATGGCCTGCATGGCGGAGGCGCTGGGCACATCCCTGCCGCACAACGCGGCGATTCCTGCGGTGGATGCGCGGCGTTATGTACTGGCGCATATGTCCGGTATGCGCATTGTCGAGATGGTGCGTGAAGACTTGCGGTTGTCGAAAGTGCTCACCCGTGAAGCCTTCGAGAATGCGATTCGGGTTAACGCCGCCATTGGCGGTTCGACCAATGCGGTGATCCACCTCAAGGCTATTGCCGGGCGCATGGGCGTTGAGCTTGAGCTGGATGACTGGACCCGCGTCGGGCGCGGCACACCGACTATTGTTGACTTGCAGCCGTCCGGACGCTTCCTGATGGAGGAGTTCTATTACGCAGGCGGCCTGCCAGCAGTGATTCGACGCTTGGGTGAGAAGGGCCTGTTGCCTAATCCAGATGCGCTAACAGTTAACGGCAGCAGCCTGTGGGCCAACTGCATTGACGCGCCGATCTACGGCGAAGACGAAGTGATTCGTCAGTTGGATAACCCTTTGCGTCGCGACGGCGGCATCAGTATTTTGCGCGGCAACCTTGCACCCAAAGGCGCAGTACTGAAACCCTCTGCGGCCTCGCCAGAGCTGATGCAGCACCGTGGTCGGGCGGTGGTTTTCGAGGATTTTGACGATTACAAAGCGCGTATCAATGATCCTGATCTGGATGTCGATGAGAGCTGCGTATTGGTGCTGAAAAATGCCGGTCCCAAGGGTTATCCGGGCATGGCCGAGGTTGGCAACATGGGCCTGCCGCCAAAGGTGTTGGCCAAGGGCATCACCGACATGGTGCGGATTTCCGATGCGCGCATGAGCGGAACGGCGTATGGCACCGTGGTGCTGCATGTCGCGCCGGAAGCCGCTGCGGGTGGGCCATTGGCCGTGGTGCAAAATGGTGACTTCATCGAGCTCGACTGTGATGCAGGACGCCTGCACCTGGATATTTCGGATGCAGAGCTACAGGCGCGACTTGCAGCGTGGCAGGCGCCGCAGGGCTTGATCTGGGACGGAGGTTACCGCCGTCTGTATGTTGATCACGTGCTGCAGGCCGATGAGGGCTGTGACTTTGACTTTCTGGTCGGCTGCCGTGGCGCCGACGTGCCGCGCCATTCGCATTGAGTCAAATGTAGCCCGTGTGCGTCGGGCTAGCTGATAGTGCTTATGATCATTGTCACCGCTTGGGCTTGCGTCATCCGGGCGGTGTCGATGGTCAATGGTGCGTTATCCCAAGCCTGATAGTCATGGTTGACGACTGATTGCCAAGTCGGTGGATTCAACCCGGCAATATCGGAACTCCGCGTTTCAACCCGCCGCTGGTGCTCTGTTAAATCCGAACATCGCACCTCGATATTGACGAGCTCTACGCCGGCACTTGCTGCTGTCTGGCTCCAAGCGTTTCTGCTTTCGGCTACAGGGTTTACGCAGTCGACTATGACGCTGTTGCCAATTTGCAGATTGCCCAGAGCGAGGGCATTGGCGACCTCGTAACCGCTGCGTCCGACATCACGAGCCAGAACCGCTGAGTTTCGCAGCGTCTGTTCGATGGCGTCGATGCGCAGATATACGGCGCCCGTTTGACGAGCAAGTTCGCTGGCGATGGTGGTCTTGCCGGTGCCGGGCAGGCCGCTGAAGACGATGAGCATTTGTTGTCCTTGATTATCCAGTCTGAGTCCATGTCCGCATGCTGCCCGCAATATAAACTCTTGGCAAAAAAATGCCCGGCGCATTGGCCGGGCATTTTTTATTGTGTGTGCCGAAGCCCTCAGCTTCTCGTTACCGTCATAGGGCGCTGGTGCTTGGTTTGCCATCGACCAGGCGCTGAATACCCAGTGGATTAGCATTCTGCAGCGCTTCTGGCAGCAGTGCATCCGGGCAATTTTGGTAGCAGACCGGGCGCAAGAAGCGATCAATCGCCAGCGTGCCCACCGAGGTGCCGCGCGAGTCAGATGTCGCCGGGTATGGACCGCCGTGAACCATCGAGTCGCACACCTCGACACCCGTTGGATAGCCGTTGAGCAGCAGGCGTCCGGCTTTTTGCTCAAGTACCGCCAACAGGTCGCCAGCGTTGCGCAGATCCGCCTCGTCGGCGATCAGAGTCGCTGTGAGCTGGCCATGCAGGCTATGCAGCGCACGCAGCAGTTCAGCACGATTCGCCACTTCGACAACGATAGTGGTTGGACCGAATACTTCTTCCTGAAGCAGTTCGTCACCCTCAAGTAGCAAGCTCACATCCGCCTTGAATAGCTGGGGATATGCTTGGTTGCCAGTTTGTTCGCTGCCCGCCAAATGGTTGATGCCTGCGTGTGCATGCAAGCGCTCAAGGCCGCCAACGTAGCTTTTGAGGGTGCCGGCATTGAGCATGGTCTGCGCCGGTTTGTCGCCCATCTGCTGGGACAGGGTTTTGATAAAGGCGCTGTATTCCGGTGAGCTAACGCCGATGACCAGGCCCGGACTGGTGCAGAACTGGCCGCAGCCAAGCACAACCGAAGCGCTGAGGTCGGCTGCAATATTGTCGCCACGGGCTTTCAAGGCTTCAGGCAGCATCAGCACCGGGTTGATGCTCGACATCTCGGCGAATACAGGGATTGGCTGTGGACGTGCAGCGGCCATGTCGCACAAGGCGCGGCCACCTTTCAACGAGCCGGTGAAACCGACGGCTTGAATGGCCGGGTGTTTGACCAGCGCCTCGCCGACACCTGAACCGTAGATCATATTGAATACGCCAGCAGGCATACCGGTTTTCTGCGCGGCGCGTGTGATAGCTCCCGCTACGCAATCAGCAGTGGCCATGTGGCCGCTGTGAGCCTTGAACACCACCGGGCAACCCGCGGCCAGTGCCGCCGCGGTATCGCCGCCAGCGGTTGAGAAGGCCAAGGGGAAGTTGCTGGCGCCGAACACCGCAACCGGGCCAACCCCGATGCGATATTGACGTAGATCCGGGCGAGGCATTGGCTGGCGCTCGGGCAGCGCCTGGTCGATCCGCGCACCGTAGAAATCGCCCCGGCGCAGTACTTGAGCAAACAAGCGCATCTGTCCGCTGGTGCGGCCCCGCTCGCCCTGAATGCGTGCTGCTGGCAGCGCAGTTTCACGGCAAACCAGCGCCACGAAGTCATCACCCAATGCATCAATCTCGGCTGCGCAGGCTTCGAGGAACTCGGCGCGCTTTGCCGCAGGCAGGCTGCGGTAAGCTGGGTAAGCCGCAGCCGCTGCTTCGGCAGCCGCGTTTACTTCATCGGCCGTGGCTTGATGGAATTGGTAGGGCAGCGCTTCGCCGCTCTGGGCGTCGTAGCTCTGAAGGGTGATGTTGCCTGCAGCGCTACGGCCGCCTGCAATGTAGTTCTGACCGAGAATATCGGGCATGTTCGACTCCTTGACTTTGTGGGTTCAGAGAACCTCAAACGCAACACGTCGAGGCGATGGGCGTAAGCCCGCGAATTGTGAGACGGGTTCTTTTGAAACCGCGAAAAGACACCAGCTCCGTAGCATGAAACTGGCGTCCTGATGCCTTTAGAAAACGCTATCAAAGCGCTTTGACTGTACCGGCAACAAAACCAGTTTGATTAACTTCAATGCCATTGCGCAGTGGCTCGCCGAAGGCCTCAATACTGATCTCGAACTGATCTCCGGGCTGCGCTTTGACGCCGTCAGCGAAGGACAGTGTAGCGGTACCAAAGAAATGCACATGAACATCACCGGGACGCAGGAATTGCGCGTACTTGAAATGATGATATTCGAGGTTCTCCAGGCTGTGGCACATGTTTTCCTCTCCGGAGAGAAATTCCTTTTCCCAGAGCACTGAGCCATCGCGACGAATACGGCTCATACCCGCCAGATGCTTGGGCAACTCACCCAGGCGCGCTTCTGGGCCGAAGGAGCAAAAGCGTAATTTCGAGTGGGCCAGATACAGGTAGTTCTTGCGTTCAACCACGTGGTCGGAAAACTCATTGCCCAGCGCGTAACCCACGCGATAGGGCATGCCGTCATCGCCAATCACATAGAGTCCGGTGAGTTCAGGCTCTTCACCAAAGTCTTCAGCAAAGTGCGGGGCAGGAAAGTTGGCTCCGGGGCGAACCACTATGCTGCCATCGCCTTTGTAAAACCATTCAGGTTGAGCGCCAGCGGTGCCAGACTTTGGACGGCCACCTTGCATGCCCCAGCGGAACATCTGCATGGTGTCGGTCAGCTTGGTTTCTTCTTGCTCGCTCTGCTGGTGCATTTTGTCACGGGTCGAGGCGCTGCCGAGGTGAGTCAAGCCAGTACCGCTGACGAGGCAATGCGCAGGGTCTTCATGGTCCAGCGGTGCGAGCACACGACCAGCGTCGAGCACTTCGCGGTAGAGCGGCCCAGCGTCGAGCCCTTGAGTATCTATCTGCGCCTGCAAGTTGCGCTGGTTACGAATAGCGGTGAGCGCCAACTCACGGGTGCTACTGGTATCACGTACGATATCAATACGTTCGCCGTTAACCACGCCGACGTGGCGTTGGCCCTGTTCGTTTTCGAATTGAATCAAGCGCATAGCCGAAGCTCCGGTAGTTGCAGTAATCGCTTGTGCAGCGGTAATTGATAACCACCACTTTAAAAATCCCTGGCGATGCTGCCTAATGAAAGCTTCTGATTGAGCGATAACTTTTAGTCATCACCATGATCTCGTCCTTGCCTTCAATTGTTTCGCGCCTGCGCCTCAAGCAAATGCGTTTGCTGATTGCCCTCGATGAGCAAGGCTCGCTGCATCGTGCGGCCGAGCAGGTGGCGATTAGTCAGCCCGGCGCAACCAAAGCGCTGCACGAGATAGAGACGACCTTCGGCGCCAGCCTGTTTACCCGCACCAGTCAGGGTTTGGCGGCGAATGATCTAGGCCGCTGTGTCATTCGCTATGCGCGACTTATCCACAGCGACCTGGCGCATTTGCGCGAAGAGATGATTGGCATCATTCAGGGCCATGGCGGGCGCTTGTCGGTTGGGGTGATCATGGGTGCGGTACCACAACTGATGCGCGCTTTAACCCGCCTACGCGAGACGCAGCCCGAGCTGTCGGTGGAGATAGTCGAAGACACGAGCGAACGGTTGCTTAGCTTGATCGATCAAGGGCGTCTGGACCTGGCCATCTGCCGCACCAGTGTCAGTCGCAGACCGGATGCCTACGATTGCCTGAGCCTGTTCGAGGAGCAACTGGTGCTGGTGGCTCACCCCGAGCATCCGCTGGTGGGTGTTGAAGGGCTGCAACTGGCGCAACTCAGTGATTGTCGCTGGGTCATCTATCCGGCCAATATGCCCATGCGCTTGCTGCTTGAGCACGAATTCAGTCAGGCAGGCCTTGAGTTCCCGCGTTACCCGCTGGAGACCGCTTCTACCTTCACCATGCTCAGCCTGTTGCAGCAAAACTCAATGTCGGTGGCGGTGATGCCACGTGAAGTCGCTGAATTCAGTGAAGGCTTCGGTATGATTCGCCGTCTGCACCTGCAACTGCAATCACGGCGTGAGCCCTACGGTGTGATTGTTCGCCACAACAGCCAGCTCTCTTACCCCGCGCAATTGCTGCTTGAAGAGCTGCAGCGTGAGGTCACACTGGCGCCCGATGAGCATCGCGGTTAACCCTTGATCGCGTCTCAATCCTTTTGACTCTCTGCCCCGCCGCAGTGCGCTTGTGCATCCGGCATATCGTATAAATCGGTTGAATACTGGCCGCACACGCTCTGCGCGGGGCGCACCAAACAGGGTCTGAATTGCACCCTGTTGGAGCATTTAATTCAATAAATTAAAGTGTTGAATTATTTAATTCATATGCCTATGCTCAATCTCGATACGCCTGTTCACGTAAACAGGCGGCCTGCTGAACTGACTTGAATCGAGGAGCTAGACATGAACGTGAAATTACTCTTGGGCATGGCCATCGCCACTGTGTTTTCAGCATCGACTCTGGCCGCCGACTGGACGGTTGGCGCTAACGTGGGCAACGTCCCATGGGAGTTTCAGGACGCAAAAGGCGAGATCGTTGGCTTCGAAGTTGACGTGGTGAAAGAAGTCGCCAAGCGCGCTGGCAAAAGCGTCGAGTTCATCAATATCCCATTCAATGGCTTGTTCAGCGCCGTGCAATCCAAGCGCGCCGATATTGCTATTTCATCCATCACCATTACGCCAAAACGCCTTGAATCGGTCGGTTTTGCCCAGCCCTATTACGACAGCGACCAGTCACTTTCGGTGCTGACTAAATCGGGAATCAAAGGCTTGGATGGCATGGCCGACAAAGTGGTTGGCGTTGATACCGGTTCCACCGGCGACATGTGGGTTGGCGAGCACAAGGGCGAATACAAGTTCAAGGACGTATCACGCTATGAAGGTTTATCGCCAGCCATGCTCGATCTGGCTTCGGGCCGTCTAGATGGTTACATCAGCGATATTCCCGCTGTGCTCTATTACATCAAGGACAAGCCGCAATACGCCGTGGTCGCGCGCATTCCGACTGGGGAGAAGTACTCGCTGATGCACGCGAAAAACTGGGCCGAGAGCGCCAAGGTCAACGACATTATCACCGCCATGAAGAAGGAAGGCGTGATCGCTGATTTGCACAAAAAGTGGTTCGGCGCTGATGCGGCAGCTGACTCAAGCACCGTTCAGGTCACTGACGCACCGAAGTAATCCGACCCACTGTTCACGAGCAAGGTGTATTCCATGGAGCTGCTACATACATTCTTCAATTGGGGCGTATTTGTAGATGCGCTGCCACTGATGCTTCGCGGCCTTGGCGTGACCGTGCTGTTGGGCGTCGTCAGCATCATTCTCGGTTTGGTCGGCGGTTTAGTGCTGGCCATGCTTAGGCTCTATGCCTTCGCGCCGATTCGCTGGTTGTCACGGGCCTATATCGACGTGATGCGATCGATCCCGTTGTTGGTGTTGCTGGTGTTGATCTACTACGCATTGCCATTTGTAGGGATTCGCCTGTCGTCATTTGCGGCAGCGGCAGCGGCGTTGTCGCTGGTGTCGTGCGCCTATTCGGCAGAGATTTTCCGATCCGGTATTGAAGCCATTCCACGCGGCCAGTTTGAAGCTTCAGCGGCGCAAGGCATGAGTTTTTTCAACACCATGCGTGACGTGATCCTGCCGCAGGCCATGCGCATCGTCATGCCGCCGATGACCAGTAACTGCATTAACGTAATGAAAGACACTGCATTGGCATCAGTGGTAGCCATGCCTGATTTGCTCAAGCAGGCGACTCAGGCGCAGGCGCTGGCCGCTAACCCGACACCGTTGGTTGGGGCTGCGGTGATGTACCTGCTGCTTTTATTGCCTCTGGTGCAGTTGGTTGGTTGGGTCGAACGGCGCAATGCTGCTGGAGGTAAAGTCGCATGAGCAACGTGATCGAAATCGAACACATGAACAAGTTCTATGGCCAGTTCCAAGCGCTGAGCGATATCAATATGACGGTCGAGCAGGGTGAAGTGGTGGTCATTCTGGGGCCATCCGGCTCAGGAAAGTCCACGCTAATTCGGTGTATCAACCTGCTGGAGGCCTATCAGGACGGGGACATTCGTGTTGCTGACCAGCGTGTGGAAAACGGTCCCAAACTTGCCGGAATCCGCTGCGAAGTCGGCATGGTTTTTCAGAACTTCAATCTCTATCCGCATCTCACTGTGTTGGCCAATGTTGCACTGGCACCGGTACGGGTTCGCGGTATGTCGCGCAGCAGTTCTAATGAACGCGCACGGGCGCTGCTGGAGAAAGTCGGCATGGCTGCTCACGCTGACAAGTATCCAAGCCAGCTGTCCGGCGGCCAACAACAGCGTGTAGCCATCGCGCGGACCATGGCCATGGAGCCACGCGTGATCCTGTTTGACGAACCCACCTCTGCGCTTGACCCCGAAATGGTTGGCGAAGTGCTCGACGTCATGCAAAACCTGGCGCGTTCTGGCGTGACCATGATCGTGGTCACTCACGAAATGGGCTTCGCACGTAAAGTCGCCGATCGGGTGATCTTCATGGAGAGCGGGCGAATCATCGAACAGAACAAGCCGCAGGAATTTTTCACCGCCCCGCAAGAGCCGAGGACCCAGGCTTTTCTGCAGGCGATTCTGCACCACTGATACTTTCGGGAGACTTATTTTGACTTTGCTCGATATCAATTACGTTCGCAGCCAGTTCCCCGCTTTGGCTGATGGCTATGCCTATCTCGATAACGCCGGTGGTTCAGCTGTACTCAAGCCGGTTGCCGAGCGCATCAGCCAATATTTGCTCAACCATGCCGTACAACTTGGCGCCTCGTATGAGCCTTCAGTACAGGCTGGCGCTAAAGTCATGGAGGCGCGTGAGTCAGTTGCGCAGCTGATCAATGCTTACCATCCAGAAGAATGTGTAATGGGCGGCTCGACCACCCATTTGCTGCAAATTCTCACGCGCGCAATTGCGCCATCGATCAAGCCCGGCGATGAAATCATCGTGACCCACAGCGACCATGAAGCCAACATTGGCCCATGGCAGCGCTTGTGTGAAGAGCGTGATGCGGTGTTGCGCGTATGGCATGTCGATACGCAAACCCTGGAGCTGGAACTGGCTGACCTGGATGCATTGCTCAACCCGAAAACCCGCTACGTGGCCATGACCCACGCCTCGAACATTCTGGGCAGCGTCAACCCAGTGGCTGAGGTTGCACGCCGCGTGCATCAGGTTGGCGCTAAATTATGTGTCGACGCGGTGGCGTACGCGCCGCATCGGCTGGTCGACGTGCAAGCCAGTGGCGCTGATTACTACGTGTTCAGCTTTTACAAAGTATTCGGTCCTCACTTTGCCGTGCTTTGGGGCAAGCGTGAGTTACTTCTGGAATTACCCAGCCTTAACCATTTCTTTATTGGTCCTGAGGTTGTGCCCTACAAGTTGCAGCCGGGCAACCTCAACTATGAGCTGTCGTACGGTTGCATTGGCATCAGTGATTACTTGATTGATATTGGCCGTCGTATCGGCGCTGAAGGCAGCGAGCGCGAGCTTATGCAAGCGGCTTTCGATGCCTTTGAGGTGCAAGAAAACCTGTTGGCTGAAACACTACTGGCTTATCTGCGTGAGGCGCCGGGAGTGCGTATCATCGGTAAGCCCCGGGTTACCGATGGTGACCGAGTGCCGACCATCAGTTTTGTCGTCGAAGGCGTGCAGTCCGAAGCCATCGTGCGCCGCATTGATAAGGCGCGCATTGGCATTCGTTTTGGCGATTTCTATGCACGCCATTTGATCAACGAGCTGGGTCTGGCGCAACAAGGCGGGGTGGTGCGCGTGTCGATTGCACACTACAACACCGTTGATGAAATGACGCGGTTAGTGGCCTGTTTGGCCGAGGCTATTGCCGAGCTGCGTCACACCTGATTCCCACCGAGCGATCTGCCTATGTCACTGCCACAAACCATGGATGAACTGCGTTCTGCAATCGCGCTAGGACAGGACAAACTCACCAGCCGAATGCGTGACGCCGCGCATTACCTGATTGAGCATCCGCATGATGTCGCGCTCAATACCTTAGCGGCGCTGGCCAAGCGTTCAGGTATTCCCGCTTCGGCGTTTATCCGCCTGGCGCAAGCATTGGGCTACGGCGGCTTTAGCGACTTGCAGCGGGTGTTCAAAGCGCCGCTGGAGAAAGCTGGACAAGGCAGCTTTAAAGAGCGAATCCGTCATTATCGCGGTGAACAGTTGCTGGATGACCCGACCGATATCGGCGCCATGCTCGCTGCGTTTAGTCAGGCCAATATTGTTTCGCTCGAGCACTTGGCCGAAGGCGAACAAGTGCAGGCATTGGAGCAGTCGATCGCTCTCTTGCAGAAGGCGCGCACGACTTTTGTTGTTGGCATGCGTCGCTCGTTTCCGATGGCGGCGTACTTGAGCTACGCCTTGAGCCGCGTAGGCCGACGTGCTGTGCATATCAGTGGTTTGGGCGGCAGCCTGCGCGAGCAGGTCGGTGCGCTGCACGGCGATGATGTATTGGTAGCTGTGAGCTTCCCGCCATATGCGCAAGAGACTATTGATGCCTGCGAGCAGGCATTGGCTGCCGGCACGCCGATCGTGGCAATCACCGACAGTATTCTCAGCCCAATCGGCCAATGTGCTTCGGTGATGATCGAAGTTGACGATGCAGAATTGCTCGGTTTCCGTTCACTGACCGCCGCATTTTGTATCGCTCAGACATTGGCCATGGGCTTGGCGTTTGGCGATGGCCAAACCGACCATGAAGCCTTGAAATATATTGATTGCTGAGCCTCGGCGGCTGAGCGATTTGCCAAACCTGTAGGAGAGTTTACCCATGGCGTTACCGCTTCGAGATCTGGTTGGCTATGGCCAGCAACGCCCGCAAGGCACTTGGCCCAATGGTGCGCGGTTGGCGATCAGTATCGTAATCAACTACGAAGAAGGCTCCGAGCGCTCGCTGGCGATGGGCGACTCTGACCAAGAGAGCATGACCGAGTGGGGCAGTTATCAGTTCCCCGATGGCGTGCGCAATCTGGCCATGGAGTCGATGTACGAGTATGGCTCGCGCGTGGGCATCTGGCGGATTCTTGACATTCTGCAACAGACCGATGTACCGGCCACCTTTCATGCCTGCGCCGTGGCGTTCGAGCAAAACCCGGATGTGGCCAAGGCAGCGGTTAACCTCGGCCATGAGATTTGCAGCCATGGCTATCGCTGGGAAGAAGTGTTTCGCCTGAGCGAAGAGCAGGAGCGCGAGCATATTCGGCTGGCTGTCGAGTCCTTCGAGCGTACTTGCGGTAAGCGTCCAGTGGGCTGGTATTGCCGCTACGGCGCCAGTGTGCGTACGCGTCGATTGGTCGCTGAAGAGGGCGGTTTTTTGTATGACTCCGACGCCTACAATGATGATGTGCCGTACTTTGTCGAGGTCGAAGGCAAGCGACATTTGGTGGTGCCTTACACCAGTGACGTGAATGACTTCCGCTACTGGAACTCTCCCGGCCTGTCGCAAGCCTCAGACTTTCTTGAGTACATGAAAGAAAGTTTTGACGTACTGCACGAAGAGTCGGTCGATGGCTTGCGCATGATGTCCATTGGTCTACATCCGCGCATGGTTGGCCGCCCGGGCCGGGTGCGCGCAATAAGAAAATTTATTGAGTACGCCCAAGGCCACGAAGGTGTCTGGTTCGCTACCCGCGAACAAATCGCCCAAGCCTGGCTGCAACGCGACGCTGCAACGGTGCGGTAAATCGCGTTCTGTCGCTATGCGGGGTGTCGGCACAGTCACCTCGCATCTGGATTACGTCACTCGCGGCACTACCGACTGCCTGTCCGCTGGGCGGCGCCTTTATATGAGGCCTGATATGCAAGCTTTCGATACCGTCATTCGCAATGCTCGCGTGGTTACCGCTGCGGACATCTTTACCAGTGACATCGGTATTCGCGATGGACGCATTGCTGCGCTGGCGCTGGACCTTCCGCAAGGGCAACATGAAATAGATGCTGCTGGTCGCCACGTCACACCCGGTGGTGTCGACAGCCACGTGCATCTGGATCAACCGACCGGAGATGGTTCGGTGATGGCTGATGATTTTCTCAGCGGCACCATTTCAGCCGCTTGCGGTGGCACCACGACGTTGATTCCGTTCGCCTGCCAGCAAAAGGGTGAATCGTTGCGCGCGGCGGTGGATGACTACCATCGCCGTGCTGGTAACAAGCCGGTGATTGATTACGCCTTCCACTTGATAGTGACCGATCCAACGCCTGAGGTTCTGCGTGAAGAGCTGCCTGCGCTGATTGCCGAAGGCTACACCTCGTTCAAAATTTACATGACCTATGACGCCCTCAAGCTGGGTGATCGCGAGATTCTAGAAACTTTGTCGGTAGCGCGGCGCGAAGGTGCAATGGTCATGCTGCATGCCGAGAACAGTGATTGTATCGCCTGGCTGACCGAGCGCTTGTTGGCCGCTGGTCTGAGCGCGCCGAAGTATCACGCGACATCCCGGCCAATGTTGGTCGAGCGTGAGGCTACGCACCGTGCGATTGCCTTGGCCGAACTGGTTGATGTGCCGATTCTGATCGTTCACGTCTCGGGTCGCGAGGCGGTCGAGCAAATCCGCTGGGCGCAAAGCCAAGGGTTGAAGGTGTATGCAGAAACCTGCCCGCAGTATCTGTTTCTGACGGCTGACTCTCTGGGCTGTGATGACAGTTTTGAGGGGGCCAAATGCATTTGTAGCCCTCCGCCTCGGGATGCTGCCAATCAGCAAGTCATCTGGGATGGGCTGGAAAATGGCGCCTTTGAGATTTTCTCATCCGATCACGCCCCCTTTCGCTTCGACGGCCCAGACGGCAAGAAAGCGCACGGCGAAAACATTTCTTTTGACCAGGTTGCCAATGGTATTCCCGGTGTAGAAACGCGCATGGCGCTGCTCTGGTCGGAAGGAGTGCGCAGCGGACGAATCACCCCACAGAGCTTTGTCGCACTGACCTCAACCAATGCGGCGAAAATGTATGGCCTGTACCCGCGCAAAGGCAGCATCGCCATCGGCGCTGATGCTGATTTGGTCATCTGGAATGAAGGCCAGACAGTTGATTTGCGCAATGAGCTCTTGCATCACAACGTCGATTACACACCTTATGCAGGCATGCAATTGAGTGCCTGGCCGGCCATGACGCTGTCGCGCGGTGAGATAGTTTGGGATGGCGAACCCCGTGGCGAAGCGGGACGAGGCCAATTTATGCGCTGCGATCGACCAGCCCCCGCGCAATTGCGCCGACGCAAGACGGAGTTGCCTTTATGAGCATGGTTGAACAAGTTGCTGAACATTTGATTCGCGGCTGGCGCAGTGACGAACGTCAGTCGCATGAAGGTTTGATACTTGAGAGCGAAGCTCAAGCCTATGCCGTGCAGCAGCGCGTAGCGGATGCACTCGGCTGGTTTGCCGGGGCGCCTGCTCGGGCTTGGAAGCTTGGCGGCGCACCATATAGTTTTATCAGTGCGGCAAGGGTGCCAACAGACGCCATTCATGGATCGGGCTGGCAGGTGCCGCCCGGCTATTGTCAGGGGTTTGGCATTGAGGCTGAGTTAGTCGTGCGGCTGGGTTGTGATCTCGATGAGCATACCGACTTGGCCACAGCCTGCTCAGCAATTGACGCATGGCTACCCGGTATTGAGCTTTGCGATACGCGCTGGCTAAACGCAGATCAAGCCGCGCCAATGCTGCGCCTCGCAGATCAACAACTGAATCGCGCACTGATAATCGGCGAGCCGCACTTGTTGGCGCAAATGCCTGATTGGTCAACGCAAACCGCGCAGTTGCGGGTCAATGGTGTTTCGCAAATACATAACACAGGCAGCCATCCATTCGTGGAGCCGCTTAACTCATTACCTTGGCTGGCAAGACATGCCGCCGCACAGGGTGATCCATTGCGTGCCGGAGATCTGATCGCGACTGGCAGTTGGACAGGGATTTATTGGGCGCCGCTTGGGGTAGAGGTTGAAGTGGAGTTTGCCGGTTTGGGAGTAGTTACTTTATCGACTTAGTATCTTTCGGCACTTTATCAACTGTAACGGCCTCGGCAGTTATTTAGGGTTTTCTGATCAACACAGTTACAACGCCTGGAATGGATGCCTAATCGGTCTGCCACAGTTGGCGCAATGCGCTTGGCGCTAGCCCGGTCCAGCGCTTGAATGAGCGCCGTAAGTTGGTGGAGTCGTGAAATTGCAGGTAGGCCGCCACTTCGTCATTGCTCTGGCCCTTGATCTGGTACAGGTACAGCGCCATATGTTTGCGCGCCAGGTCGAGTTGCTCCTGAAAATGCGTACCGTGTCTTTGCAGTTTGCGCTTCAGGGTCGAGGGGCTCATGCCCAGAGCCATGGCGACGTTTTCCAACTGTGGCTGACAGCGCAGGTTGGCCAGCAAGTGACGGTAAAGGTAATCGAGCAAACTGGCTTCAAAACCCAGTTCTTGCAGCTGCTGCATGCTCTGTTGCTGAGCCGCAAGTCCGGCCGTTGGTGCCGCGCTTGGCCATGGCTGATGCAGATATTCTCGCGGCAAGCTGAGCAGATCCAATGGTGCATCGAAGCGTACGTCTTCCCCAAGATTGACCCAATACTGTTCGACCTGGCGTGGCCTCGCCTGAGCAATGCTGACTTTCCAGGGCAGTGGTGCGCCAGCCAGCCAGCGGCTCATGGCAATTAGCGCGGTCATTGCTGACTCGATTAAAAAACGCTGCTGTGTTCCGGCCCCGCAACTGTCCAGCCAGTATATGTAGACATTGTGTTCATCCAGCACCACGCGCGGGCTTAGCAGTGGGCTAAGCAAGGCCCGGAGCTGGCATAGCACATCCAGTGCCTGGCTCAGATCGGTTGCATGTTGCAGGGCATGGCTGGCTGCGCCGTAATAACCGGGCAACAGCCGCTGACCAAATAGAAAACGGGTGTCTGCGGCGGCCAGTAGACGTTCACTGTTGTCGATCAGTTGTAAGAATTGTTGGGCACTCAGACGAGCACGGCCTGCTTGTAGGTCTTCGTGGAACAGCCCCGTTCCGCGTAACAGGCGATGGCTATCGATACCGCGTGACAATGCTAAGTCGACCAGTACCGCAGGTTGCCAGTGACCGGGGATAAAGCGGCTGTCGTTCTCATACCAGGTTGTCTTGAGAGTCATTGCATGGCCTCAAGCGCTGCGCGCGTAAATGGCTGGCTTGGCCTGAGCCAGCGCTAGATTGAGGCGTTGCAGCAAGCTTTGTGCATCATCTTGCAGCGCCATCACGCATGCCACGCTGGCGCGCAATTGCAGGCGTTCACCGTGAGCGCGGGCCTTGTATGCAAAGTGTTCAACACTCAAGCGCAGGTCATCGGCTAACTGCTGTGCCTGGCGCTCGCCGGTGTTCGGCAAAAGCACCACGAAACGGTCCCCGGCAAGGCGACAAAGCAAATCCTGATGACGCAAGTTGAGCACTAATAATTGGCTCAGGGCCTGCAACACGCGGTCGCCTTCGGCATGCCCGTGCAGGTGATTGATGCGACTGAAACTGTCCAGATCAATCATCACCAACGACAGCGGTTGTTGCGCGGCACGAGTTTGGTTCAGCGCTTGATCTAATTGCTGGCGCAGATACTCGGCGGTATTCAGTGCGGTCAATGAATCGAACAGGCGATGCTCGCGGAACAGCAATTCACGTTTTTCCATTTGCGCGCTGATAGCCAGTTGTTCGCGGTGCCAGTGATAGATGCCCAGCGTCAGCACCAGCAGGCCAAGCGGCATTGGTGCGGACTCCATCCAGTGATCCCAGACAATGCTGTCCGGCAGGCGGATAAATTCGTCGAGGGTGTCGACCCACCAGGAAAAAAACACCAGCCCAAGTCCGACCATCAGAAAGCTTGTCACCCGCCCGGCTGGACGACTCTTCAGCACCAGCCCAAGCCAGACCAGACACAGCAATGTCGAGCCGCCTTCGCCAAGGATATCCAGCCACACCCATTCGCTCATCGGCTTGATATGCCCGGCCGCAAGGTGCAGCAACAGCGCGAGATTGGTGGCGACTAACAGTACGGCCAGTTTCAGGCGGTGCAGTCTAAGCAGAGAGTTCATGGCCCAAGGCTCCGGGAGAAGTAGCGCGCAGCACAACAGAGTCTTGTTACCGAGTTATTGCAATGAGGGAGGTCTGATCAGCTCAGCAAGGCTTGCGATTTTTTTAGTCCGTTGTGATCGCGCCTCTGCAGCGTGGCGGGTCTGCGCTTTGAAGGAGGTCGGTTCAGCTCGCTTAAGTCAGGTCATTTCAGCTCAAAACGCCAGCCAAGCCAGGTATTTAGCGCCTTGTGCTGATTGTTTGTCATGTAACTGTCACGCCGCACTCCTAGCTTGCGCTGCAGGTCGCCGGGCAATACCCGGCCAGCAGGCTTATCTGGGAGAGCAGTATGCATAAGCACCAACTCAATGCCCGTCGTGTGGGTTTTCATGTCAGCGCCTTAGCGCTGGCCGTGGCCTTTACACCATTGTGGGCAAATGCGGAGACTGGCACTGAGCATGTCAATGTTGTGGGTCAGGCGGCCAGCCTGGATCAAGCACTGAAAGAGCAGCGTCGTGCGGATCAGATTGAGAGCGTTGTGCATGCTGATGGTGTCGCGCAGTTGCCAGACCAGAACGCCGCCGAGGCCGTGCAGCGCTTGCCTGGCGTGTCTGTTGAACGCGATCAGGGCGAGGGGCGCTTTGTAAGCGTGCGTGGCTTGGGGCCGGACCTTAACAGCGTGACCATCAACGGCACGCTGGTGCCTTCGCCAGACAGTGATCGTCGCGCAGTGGCGCTTGATGTATTACCGGCTGAGCTGGTGCAGTCGCTGTCAGTGGTCAAGACCCTGACGCCTGATATGGACGCCAACTCCTTGGGCGGCACAATTGAGGTTGAGAGCTTATCTGCGTTCGATCACAAAGGGCTGTTTTATACCGGCACCAGTGAAGCCAGCTATGACGACAACACCGATCAAACCAGCCCCAAATTCTCGGGTGCAATCAGTGACCTGTTCAGCTTGGGCGATGGTGTGGATAACTTCGGTGTTGCCGCAGCGTTCAGTTGGCAGCAACGTGATTTTGGCTCGGACAACGTTGAAACCGGCGGCGACTGGGATTTCTCCGATGGCGATCGGTTGCAGCAGTTCGAGCAGCGTGACTACGATATCCGCCGCGAACGCAGTGGCCTGGGTTTGAATTTCGACTACCGCCCAGACGACTACTCAAGCTATTACCTGCGCACGCTTTACAGCCGCTTCAAAGACACCGAAACCCGCAACGCCGCCGGGGTTGAGTTTGCAGACGCCCAGCTTGCAGGCGAAAGCGGTGATGCCGAGGGTTGGCGCGAGTTGAAAGACCGCGAAGAAACCCAGGAAATCCAGTCGTATGTGTTTGGTGGTGAGCGCTTGATTGGCCAGTGGACGCTGCAGGGCCAGGCTGGCTACAGCAAAGCTAATCAAGACACGCCAGGGCACATCGGTGGCGCAGTATTTGAGGGCCTTGATGACTTTGGCGGTGCTGGTTTTAGTGGTACAAAAAAGCCGCACCTGAATATTGCTGATGGCTTCTATGACCCCAGCAACTTCACGCTTGATGAGGTGGAGTGGGCCGAGGAAAACACCGAGGACACCGAAAAGAATATCAAGCTCGACATTGCGCGCGACTACGACCTGGCAGGTAACGCCGCGCAAGTTAAATTCGGCGGCAAGATCAGCCGTCGCGACAAGGATAACGACACCAATATCTGGACCTATGAAGACTTCGCTGACTTCGGCTTAAGTGACGATCAACTGAACATGGACCAGTTCAGCAAGGGCAATGTTGACTACAGCCTTGACCACTTCGGGCCGGGATTGTCTGCCGACAGGATTGAGGATCTGATCTCTGGCCTTGATCGCAACACTTTCTATAACGAGGAAGAGTCGCGGGTTAATGACTTTGAAATGAGCGAAGACATTGATTCGGCGTACCTGATGCATACCCTCGATATTGATGACTTGAGCATGATTGTCGGCGTTCGTTATGAGGGCACCAAGTTCGATGCCAAAGGCACGGGCCTGCGTGATGGCGACTATGAAGCCATCAATTCGAAGAACGAGTACCACAACTGGTTGCCGGGTCTGCACCTGCGCTATCAGCTGGATAAAAACACCCAACTGCGTGGTGCCGTAACCCATTCGGTGGTGCGGCCGACCTTTGGCCAGTTGGCTCCGGGCTTCGTAATTGATGGCGACGAAGCCAGCTTCGGCAATCCAGAGCTTGACCCACTGGAGTCGCGTAACTTTGATCTCGGCATCGAGCACTATCTTGGGCGGGCTGGGGTGGTGTCGGCTTTTCTGTTTTACAAAGACATCGACAACTTTGTGTACAACGCCGACCTGTCCGGCACCGGTGCCTGGGTCGATTTTGCCGAGGCCAATACCTTCGCCAACGGCGACAGCGCAGATCTCTACGGCTTGGAGTTAGCCTACTCACAAAAATTCGACTGGTTGCCAGCTCCTTGGAACGGTCTGTTGCTGGGCGCCAACGCCACATTCAGTCGCTCTGAGGCGACGATCAGCGGCAATGATGCTGCAACTGGCGGTAACCGTTCGCGTGACATCGACTTGCCGTTTCAGTCCGACACCATCGGCAACCTGATGCTCGGTTGGGAAGATGACAAGCTCAGCCTGCGCCTGTCGGCCAACTACAAATCCGACTATTTGTTCGAGGTGGCGAGCATTGACGACAAGGCGCATGACCAGCACGTTGATGACCAAGTGTTCGTCGATTTTAGCGCCGGTTACTTTCTGACCAAAGGCCTGCAACTGCGCTTCGAAGCGCAGAACATCACTGACGAAAACTATTACGTCTATACCGGCAGCCGCTCCTACAACGCGCAGTACGAAGAGTACGGCCCAACCTACAAGCTCGGCCTGACCTACACCAATTTCTGATGCACGACGTGCTGTGTCGCTCTCCATCGATGGCGCTCTCTTCGTGTGGACGAGAGCGGCTCGCCCTGAGACGCGGCCACGCTTTATTACAAGGACAAACCGATCGATGAATTCGCTGTTTAGCTGTTCCCTGTTGCTCACAGCCCTCGCTATGACAGGGTGCGAACGCATACCAACTCAGGCTGCTAGCCTTGATCCAGACGTAGCGCTGGGCCCTTGGGATGCGGTGTTTCAAGTCGAGGCTGAGGATGTACGTTTCGTTCCCGCCGCCGCTGATTTACGTATTGCAGCGAGCGAAACCCGCGGCCTGCTGTTGTTCAACGATAAAGGCGATGAGCTGGCACGATTGCCGGGTAATTATTCAACCTTGGACAGCCGTACGGCTGGCGAGAAATTGATAGTCGCCAGTATCAATAACGCCACCCAGCAAGCCACGTTGGTCGGACTCGACGTTGCGGGTCGTGAGTGGGGACGTCCGTTATTACTGCCTGCTCAAGACTATGCCGTGGATGGCTTATGCCTGTACCGCGACGAAGCGAGCAACCTGTTCCTGTTTCTACTGGGCGAGGACGGCCGAGGTGAGCAGTGGCTGGTGGGTACAGGCAGTCGCTTGAATGCCAGCGCTGAGCGAGTCCGTCGCTTACCGTTGCCGCCGCAGGCAGAATATTGTCAGGCTGATGACGGCGCCAACCTGCTGTACGTCAATGAAGAGAACGTTGGGTTGTGGGCTTATCCCGCACACCCAGAAGCCGATGTCAGTCGCTTGCCGGTGGATATGCGCGAACCTTTTGGCAGCCTTAAAGCATCCGCTGGCGCGATGGCCAGCGTTCCCGGAGGTCTGCTGGCGCTGGATCACGAAGCGCGCGAGTTGCACCTCTATCAGCAACAGGATGAGCGTTGGTTATCGGTGGCCAGCATGGCGTTAGCCGATGTGCAGGCGCCAGAACGTTTAGCTGCCAAACCCAACGCAGATGGCTTGCAGGTGCTGGTGCAGGACGACGCCAGTGGTCGCGTTTATCAAGGGCTACTGAACTGGCGACCCGATCCGGTAAACACCGCGCCTGTGCTGGCGAATGTTGCTGCCCTGCGTCAGACCGAACCTGTTGGGCGACACGGGGATGCGGCGGATGATCCGGCAATTTGGGTGCATCCAACCCAGCCGAGTTTGTCGCGTGTTCTGGGTACCAACAAGAAGCAGGGGCTGCTGGCTTACGACCTTAACGGCAAGTTGCTGCAAGAGCTGCCAGTCGGGCAGCTGAACAATGTCGATGTACGCGCCAACTTCAATCTGGCCGGACGAATGATCGACTTGGCCGTGGCCAGCAACCGCGATAACAACAGCATCAGTTTGTTCGCTATTGATCGCGCCAGCGGGAAGATTACTGAGGCGGGCGAGATACCGACCCCGCTTAACGAAATCTACGGCATCTGTTTATTCAAGCCAGATACCGGTGAGTTGTATGCCTTCGCCAATGACAAGGACGGTAGCTTCCTGCAATACCGCCTTAAAGATGCCAGCGGCAAAATAGAAGGTGATCTGGTTCGGCGCTTTGCCGTTGCCAGCCAGCCAGAAGGTTGCGTCGCCGATGATCGCCAGCAGAGCTTGTTCCTCGGTGAGGAAGATGTCGGGGTGTGGGCGGTGGATGCGCGCGCAGACGGTGCTACGGAGCTGACATCCGTGCTGGCGGTGGGTGATGTACTCAAGGCCGATGTCGAGGGTGTCGCGCTTTATCAGGCAGACGACCAAGGCTATCTGGTGATTTCCAGCCAAGGCAATGACAGCTATGTGGTGCTCGATTCCGCACCACCGTACGCGATTCGTGGCGCCATGCGGGTTGGCCTCAACGGTGCGCTGGGCATTGATGGTGCCTCTGAAACTGATGGTTTGGAAGTCACCTCCGCTAACCTTGGTGGCCCTTGGAGTAAAGGCATGCTGGTGGTGCAAGACGGCCGCAAGCGCATGCCTGAGACGACCCAGAACTTCAAGTTTGTGCCCTGGAGCGAAGTGGCCAAGGCGCTGCAATTGCAGTGACTGTCATCAGCCGGTAATCGCCGCGTAATCAAATAGCCAATATTTCACGGCCTTGGCCTCAGTTGCTGGCAGCAGAGGTCAAGGGCAGACAGCCGCCATGCATTGGGCGGTACGCAAGAACAGGAGCATCATCATGCATAACACTCTCGAACAAATGACGGTATGGAGCCTGATCGGCGATGCCAGCGTTTTGGTGAAGCTGGTCATGCTGATCCTCTTGGTTGCCTCGTTGGCCAGTTGGTATCTGATAATTCAGCGCAGCCTGTTGCTGGGGCGTTGCGAGCGGTTGCAGAAAGACTTTATCAAGCGTTTTCGCCAGCAAAGCGACCTGACTCAGCTATACCGTGACGGGGCTGAACACGCCGATGCTGATGCTGCGTTTGAGCATATATTCCGCGCAGGTTACGGAGAATTCACTCAGTTGCAACGCCAGCCTGGCGCTAGCCCGGATGCACTCATCGATGGCGTTGAACGCGGCATGTTGGTGGCGATTTCCGAACAGGAAGAGCGTCTGGAAAAAGGCTTGCCGTTCCTGGCCACTGTTGGCTCGGTCAGCCCTTATATCGGCTTGTTTGGCACTGTGTGGGGAATCATGAATTCATTCATCGGTTTGTCTCAGGTCCAGCAGGCAACACTTTCAACCGTTGCGCCGGGGATTGCCGAAGCGCTAATCGCCACGGCCATTGGCCTCTTCGCTGCGATTCCGGCAGTGGTTGCGTACAATCGTTTCGCCGCCCGAGTTGCCACGCTTAGCTCGCGTTTCTACGCCTTTGGCAACGAGTTGCAGAGTCGTTTACAACGCAAGCTGCAGTCTGCGCCGAACCTGTCTCAGGCTGCTTGAGGAGAGCGTCATGCGTAAACCTCAAAGCAAATACGCCGCCAAGGCGGAGATGAATGTGGTGCCTTACATCGATGTGATGCTGGTGCTGCTGGTGATCTTCATGGTGACCGCGCCGATGCTTACGCAAGGGGTTAAGGTCGAATTGCCCAAGGTCGCTGCAGAGGCATTACCTAGCGATAGCCAGCAGCAGGTTCTGACGCTTTCGGTGCAGGCCGACGGAGGTTACTACTGGAATCTTGGCCCAGAGCTGGATATCGACAGCCGTGGCGACAGCGCGGTTGATCTGCAGGAGATGACGGCCAAAGTCGGTGAACTGCTCGCCGCGCGAGGCGACACACAGGTGTACATCCGTGCCGACGGCGCTGTCGACTATTCACGGGTTGTAGCCGGTATGGCCGCGTTGCAGCAGGGCGGGGTCACAAACCTTGGGTTGATCACCGAGGCGCCGCAGTGAGTGCCGCTATGATGTTTGCGACCCAGAGTTTTAGCTTGTCGCGCTTATCCAATGCGAGCGGTTGGCGGAATTTTATGGCGGCCGGTGTTGCTGTGGGTATGCACGCGCTGGTCTTGGCACTGCTGCTGGCGCAATGGCCCAGTGATACACCCGATGCGCCAAAGGTGCGCACCTTGACCACTCAACTGATTACCCTGCCTGCGCCTGTTGTGCCGGACATTATTACTCCTCCCGAGCCGATGATTGTGCCGCCGGTGCAGCCAGCTAAACCGATTGAACCAGTCGAAGCACCGAAACCGGATCCACGCATTCAGCAACAGAAGCTGGAGCAAGCTGCGTTGGCGCGTAAACGAGTGGCTGAGCAAGAACGTCAGCGCGAACTGCAACGTGCGCAACAACGTGAACAACAACGCATTGCCGAGCAGCAAGCATTGGCGCGTCGCGAAGCTGAAGCGCAGCAACGTTTGGCCCAAGAGCAAGCGCGTCAGCGTCAGGCGGCGGCCGCCGCTGAGCGTGCACGTCAGGCTGAAGCGGCTGCGGCTGCCAGCCGCCAGTACCTGCCAATTGCCAAGGCCGCGCCTGATTACCCTGATCGCGCCCTGGACAAAAACATCGAAGGCGACTGCACCGTCAGTTACCGAGTCAATCCCCAAGGCAGGGTTGAGAACCCACAAGTTATCGGCGATTGTCATCCGCTGTTTGTGCGGCCCTCACTCTCTGCCGCTAAAACCTTCCGTTACCAACCTCGTCTGGAAAACGGCAAAGCGGTTGCAGTGGACGGGGTGAAAAACACCTTTCATTACCGGATTGAGTGACCTTTTTTCGGGCGCATTTGCATGTGGCGTTCAAGTACACATTCGCTGGAGGTCTTACCGATCCTTGTGCAGCCTCTGCCTTGCTGATGTGGGAGAGCGGTAAGGCAGAGGCCAAGACCATCAGTAATCCCAGAAGGCTGCAATCCAACGGAAGCCATTGCCCTCGACAGCCACCCGCCCTACAGATGGGAATGGCAAATGCGTCGCCACGAACAGCTCGCCGCTGGCTGCGGCTTCTTGCATCAGACGCACGCGAACGCGGACTGACTCTTCAGGGTCATGTTCAAAACCATTGTGCCAATCAGGGTGTTCGAAGGCGACGGGGAACAGGGCATCACCGGCGAAGGTCAAGCGTTGGCCGCCGGAGTTGACGTAGACCACGCTGTGCCCGGGCGTGTGGCCACCTGTGAGTTTTGCCAGCACCCCGGGTGCGACCTCGTATTCATCGTCGAAGGTGCGCACATTGCTTTGGTACTGCTTGATGAATTCAGCGGCTGTTGAGCGCAGCACCTCAGGCACTGGTTCCGGCATCGAGGTCAAAGAGAAGTCCGGGGACTTCCAGAATTCGACTTCGGTAGCTGCAACGTGGATGCGTACATCTGAACGTAAGCGGTTCTTCACCTCGTCGACCAGCAGTCCGCCAATATGATCCATATGCATGTGGGTGATGATAATGTCGGTCACGGAGCCAAGATCAATACCAGCCGCTTCCAGGCGTTTGGGGAATTGCCCGGCGCGCGGGAATCCAGGAAATTGGCCGCCCAGACCAGCGTCAACCAATATGGTTTGTTCGCCGCTGCGCACCACCAGTACGTTCAGCGCCCAGTCAAATGCTTCCGGGCCTAGAAACATGTTTTTAAACCAGGCCGCGCGTGCAGCTGGGTCAGCATTGGTGGACATCGTCTCGGTCGGCAGGGGCAGGACTCCGTCGCTCACCACCAGCACGTCAATATCGCCAACCCGTAGGGCGTAGCGCGAAGGCACAAGCTCTTCAAAGCCTGCTTCACCGGTGACCGCTGGGGTTTGGATCTGATGCATTGTCATGGTTGTTCTCCATTGCATGGGTGCAGAATCAAAAGTGAAAAATCCGCCCGGCCTACAGCAGGCTGTAGACAGAGGTTGAGCACAGCATCTTGGCTAGCTGCGAATAAACTTCAGCAGCTCGGGATTTATTGCATCGGCGTGGGTGGTACACATGCCATGCGGATACTTTTCAAAGACCTTGAGTGAAGCGTTTTTCAGCAGCTTGCTCGACAAGAGTGCAGAGTCGGCAATGGGCACTATCTGGTCGTCGTCTCCGTGCATGACCAGGGTCGGGACGTCGACCATTCCAAGGTCCTCGGTAAAGTCAGTCTCGGAAAATGCCTTGATGCCGTCATAGTGAGCCTTGGCCGAACCGTTCATGCCTTGTCGCCACCAGTTTTGAATCATGCCTTGCGAAACGCTGGCGCCTGGGCGGTTAAAGCCGTAGAAGGGGCCACTGGCAACATCCAGATAGAACTGCGAGCGGTTGGCGGCCAGTTGCTGGCGGAAACCGTCAAAAACCTCAATACCAAGCCCCCCGGGATTGGCTGGTGTTTTGAGCATGAGCGGGGGAACTGCGCCGATCAGGATCAGCTTGGCCACGCGCCGTTGTTTTTGCCCATACATGGCGACATAGCGCAATGCTTCACCGCCGCCGGTTGAGTGACCTATATGCACAACGTTGCGCAGATCCAGATGATCCACCACGGCTGCAGCATCTGCCGCGTAGTGGTTCATGTCGTGGCCGTCGCTGACCTGGGAGGATCGGCCGTGGCCTCGGCGATCATGGGCAATGACCCGATAGCCAAGGTTTACGAAGTACAAGGCCTGGTTATCCCAATCATCACTGCTAAGCGGCCAGCCATGATGAAACATGATGGGCTGGGCGTGCTTGGGGCCCCAGTCCTTGTAGAAAATTTCAACACCGTCTTGGGTGGTCACAGTGTTCATGGTCATGACTCCTTGGTTGGGCTCTGAAGCGAGTGTTGTGGCGAGTGCGGCGAAGGGCACCGAGGCAAAGGTGGCCAGCGTTGCGGTACTCAAACCGAGTAGCAGAAAGTCGCGCCGCTCTGGGTTGCTGGGTGCGAAACCCTTGGAATGACTCATGGGGTACTCCTTGCGAGGCTGCTTCGCTGATGCAGCCGCAGCTTCAAGCGGTAATGTGTTTGCAGGCGCAATACATAGCCGAGCTTGAGCAGCGTTGGCCCAAGGATGGTCATGAGATGAGCCACGACCAAAATGGTGATCGATAGGTATGCACTCAGTCCGTAGGCCAGCAGCACGCCAACCACCAGCATGGTCATGCCGCAAAACAGCAAGTAACTGGACAGCCTGAGTGCGCGCCGGGGAGACTCGAAGAAAGCGAACATAGCCAATGCCCCTCAAAGGGTTGCTCGGCGGGCGCCCCAAAGGACGCTCTGTTGAGAGTGTGTTCAGGCGACAGGAATCATCGGGTCTGCAGCTGCCAACGCCGTGGCGCGATCTGCAGCTGGCGGGTAGATCCAGATGCTATTGATCTGGCTCTTGAGCTCCTTGGCCTCGTGCTTGATCAGCTTGACCTGGCGATCCCAGCCTTCGGTGTACACCGCGCCCCAAGCGCCTAGATCAAGGCAGGTGACGTACTTGGGTTGCTGGTAAGGGGTTGGCGCTACACCGAGCAGGTCTGCCGCAACGTTATTGCCTGCATGGCGGCCCAGAGCGATTGCATGCTGGCAGGACATGGCGGCGAAGTTGCCCATGTCATCGGTGGCGGCATAAGCAACGTCACCTGCAGCGTAGATATGCTGCTGGCCTCTTACCTTGAGGTTTTCGTCAACATGCAGGCGGCCTTGGGCATCGCGCACGCTGGTCATCTGTTCAGTCAGCTTGCTGGCGCGGAAACCCACAGTCCAGATCGCGGTATGACTCTCGATGTGACGACCATCAGCAAGGGTTACGCCGTTGGCGTCTACCGCTGCAACTGTGGCGTTGAGTACCCATTCGATACCGAGGTGGTCCGAGGCTTCTACGATGGATGGACGAATCTCATCACCCATGGCAGCCGCGATCTGTGGGCCACGGTCGACGATGATCACGCGAATCGCGGCGCTTTCCCCGAGAATCTCACGTAGGCGAGCCGGCATTTCTGTTGCGGTTTCGATGCCGGTAAATCCACCACCGGCGATCACCACCGTGTTGCGGGCAATGCTTTCAGGCTGGTCCTTCAGGGATTTAAGATGTGCTTCCAGGCGTGCGGCCGATTCAATTTCATCCACATCAAACGCAAAGGCTTCCAGGCCAGGCACCGGCGGACGCGACAATTGGCTGCCAGCTGCAAGCACCAGGCGGTCATAACTCAACGCATCTTGGCCGCCGTGCTCATCACGGTAGCCAACCGTTCTGCTGAGTTCATCGATATGCTCGGCTGTGCCTTTGACAAAACGCACGCCCACGGTGTCGAACAGCGCATCAAGCGGCGCGAACATGGTGTGGACATCAGTTTCGTAGAAGCGTGGACGAATACGTAACTCCGCTTGAGGCGCCAGCAGAGTGATCTCTACATCGTTACGGCCGTGCATATCCAATAGTCGAGCGGCGCTCAATGCACTCCATACACCACCAAACCCCGCACCAATGACCAATATTTGCTGTTTCATGATTTGTTCCTCAGTAGAAGTGGCCAATGGCCCTGAAGTTTTTTCAGGGCCGGCAGGACGACGTGTTGGCGCCGAAATACAGGAGCCCATGCTCGCTACGGCGAATCGTCTGCTCTGGATTTATCGTATTGGCGGGGCCTGGCGAACACACTTCTACATAGGGGTATCAGGGGTATGCGTCAGTGGTAGGGAGTTATACGAAGGTATCTGTCGCGTGCGCGGCTGATCGCTCAGCGCTTTGCCTGAAGGGTAGCTTCGATATGGCCGAGTAGTTTGTCAGCAGCAAAAGGTTTGGGCAGGCACGCCACCAGCTGGGGTGTATCTGCCGTGATGCAAGGTGCTGCACCTGGATAACCCGTAATAAAAATCACCGGAATGGTGAAGCCTTGGGCGTTAAGATGTTCGAGCATTTCAACACCGCTCATCCCGGGCATTTGAATATCGGAAATCAGGCAGTGTGTTTCCCGCGGACCATTTGAATTTATAAAGTCCAAGGCACTGCAATAGCTTTTGACCTGATAACCGCTGGAGCGCAATAAGCTCTCCAGCGCGACTCGGATGGGCTCGTCGTCATCGACAACCGCAATAAGGGCCGTACAGCGAGTTTGAGTAGTTTGCATTATGTGGGTCGCTCGTGACGGCGCCTGTTGAGATTGCAAGATACGCCGTCTCATAGGACGGAGAAGTATACCTAGGTATACCGCATGCAGATCAACGTCTAGAACCTTCCATGCAGGCCACGCTGTCTGCTGTGTTGGGCGGCTGCGAACTTGGCTGATATGCCTGCCCAGCGCTCTGTCCTGAGGCGTAGCGGGTGCTTTTGATGGCGCCAGCCATACCCAGGTACAGGCGCGCGCACTCAATGGATACTCTTGTTAAACCGAGGTACAACAGACCTTTTGCGGCAGCCTGGATAGGCTTGAACCACATCGCTAGGCTGCGCTTACGCGCAGTACGCAGCGATCAGGGTACCAATCCACTAACCCAGCCCAGGCGGCGAAAATAATGAACAGAAATGATCTGCGACGTGCCGACATCAATCTGCTAGTTGTCTTCGAGACGGTTATGCATGAACGTAATGTCACCCGTGCTGGAGAGAAATTGTTCCTCTGTCAGGGCACCATCAGTAGCTCGCTGGGCCGACTGCGTTCGATGTTCAATGATCCGTTGTTTATCCGCACCGGCGGGGTCATGGAGCCGACAGCTCGTGCCGAGGAGATTCACGCACGCCTGGCGCCTGCCCTGGACGGTATCGCCGTAGCCTTGAGCTGTGCCCAGACCTTCGATCCCTCGACCAGTCAGGACACCTTTCATATCGGGCTTTCCGACGATGTTGAGTACGCATTGCTGCCAAGCTTGATGCGTTACATACGTCTTGAGGCGCCCAACATCACTCTGGTGGTACGTCGGGTGGATCATCGGCAATTGCCTCAACTGCTGACCTCGGGCGAAATATCCGTGGGTACCAGCTTTGTTCAGGACTTACCGGCCAGCGCTCATTGCAAGAGACTGCGCTCGATGCAACCGATGTTGCTGCGTGCAGACTTATCCGAAAGCGCGCTGACATTGGATGATTTCTGCACACGTCCACACGTGGTTGTGTCCTCGATGGGCAGTGTTATTGACGATGTCGATCATGCCCTGAGCGGAGTAGGTCGCCAGCGCAAGGTGGTGCTAGCCGTACCACAGTTCAGCGCATTGCCGGCCTTGCTCGCGGGCAGCGACATGCTTGCACTTGTGCCGGATTATGTAGCGGCTGCCATGGTCCGTGTCGATGGAATCCGGGCTGAGTTGCCACCCTTGAAATTGCCAACACCGGAGCTGTCCATGGCGTGGCGTGGGGCAACCCATAACGATCCACGTGAATGCTGGTTACGGGCTTGCGTTCATCGTTACTTCAGCCAACAGCAAGCCTCTTGCGTTGCCTTGGCGGTAGCCTGAATTCTGGGGCTTCAGGTCGTGGCGGGTGGCAAGGACACACAAATGGTTGCGCCTTGCGTGGCATGCGAGTCGGCCCAGATCCTGCCGCCGTGTTTTTCGATGATAGCGCGACAGATGGGTAAGCCCATCCCCATACCTTGTGGCTTGGTGGTAAAGAAGGGTTCAAAAATATCAGGCAGCAACAAAGGGTCGATACCCGGCCCGCTGTCAACTACGGCCAATAAAGGTTCTCCCTGAGCAGAGCAACGCAGCTGCACACCAAGGCGGCGCTTTTTATCCTGGCCTGCCATGGCCTGCATCGCGTTCATTATCAAGTTGATGATGACTTGTTGCAGCTGAACCCGGTCGCCAAGCACCAGAAAGCAGGTGTTTGGCAGTACTGCTGACAGCCGCACATTATGGTGCTTGGCTTCGGCACGCATCAGCGCCAGTGACTCTTCCACCACCTCCCGCAAATCCAGTGTCCTGTATTGCGGGTCGTCTTTCTTGGCCAGTGCGCGAATTCTCAGTATCACTTCACTGGCACGACGGGCTTCGGTCAACATGCGTTGAATACAAATGCCTGCTTCACTGAGATCTGGATAATCGCGTTCCAGCCAGCGCAGACCTGCTTCACCATTGGCCGCCATCGCGGCAAGTGGCTGGTTGACTTCATGAGCGATGGAGGCGACCAACTCGCCCAGTGTTGTGATTCGTGTGATGTGCGCCAACTCAATCTGTGAGCGATGCAGTGCTTCTTCGGCAAGCTTGCTGGTGGTTACATCCATCAATGCGCCGACGTACTCGCGGTTGCCGCTACAGTCGCGTACTGGGTGAGTGAGCATATGCACATACTTGATACGCCCGTCGGCCATCTGCAAGCGATACTCAAGGTCGATTTTGGGCTCGTCTCGCAGTACATCCCGAATCGCTTGCTCAATGATCGTTCTGTCTTCCGGGTGGGTCTTGTCCACCAAGCTCAGTAGCGAGGGCCGTTCACCTTCGGCAAACTCAAGAATCCGTCGCGCTTCTTCTGAGCCATAGATTTCCCCTCCCGGCACTTTAATCCCGATACTGCTGGTACGGCTGATGCGTTGCGCACCTGCCAGGAATGCCTCGCTACGGCGCAGTGCTTTTAGGGCTTGGTTGCGTTCAGTGACATCGTTGTGTGTCGCCAGAATGCCTACCGGCTTGCCACGTTTGTCACGCAGCAAGGTGCAGCGGCTGGCGACGGTAATCCGCTCTCCATTACGCCTGAAGGTATCGGATTCGCTCTCCCAACTACCTGTCTGCAGCACCGTGGCTATTATTTCCTCCAGCGGCTGCGGCGGTTTGAGCCTTATCAGTTCAACCAGGTTCTTGCCGATGGCCTCGCTTTGGCTCCAGCCATAAAGCGTTTCCGCGCCACGGTTCCAGTGAGTCACCGCGCCCTCCAGGGTGCGGATCATGATGGCGTCGTGGGTTTGCGATAACTGGCTGAGCTGAACATGCAATTCGTCGTTGGCGGCTTTGTTCCGGAGTGCGAACAGGGCCGTGACACTAATCGCAATTAAACTGACCAAACAACGCGTGAAGGCTTGGCTGGCCGGTGATATTGGATGGGAAATCCAGAAGGAGGCGACGGTCAGCGACATACAACCCATGGTGATACCCATCACACCCCGGTAGCTGAAGGCGGCGACTGACATCAGAATTACCGTGACATATAGCACTGCCACGGCAATGGTCAGGGAGGTTGCCGTATCAATAATAAATATGGCACCCGCCAAGACGATTGAACCGCGGCGCAAAAAGTTTTCTCGTGTCGTGTGCATGGCGCCTGTGAAGTCTGATCCAACAGCTGTGGCATGGCACGTGCGCGTTTACGCAAGAGCGTTTCGAGCGCAACGCAAAGGGCATGTACGGGATATAAACCGCAAATTAGCCAGCAGCATAAGTTCCAGCAAACAGTGACGTAACTATACTTAGGTGTGCCTGATTCATACTTAGGTCGTGTGGGCATCGCGCTGTCGAGGGAAAAGCGGCAAACTGCCAATAGCGGGAATCTTCATGAGTGCTTCAGGCCGCGGCTGGCCTGAGTTCAAGCGCAGGTGTTGTGCTTTATTTATAGCGGGTTTTGCGGGTATCCCGCTTAATTGCCGGGTGCAATGCCTTGGGATAAGTTCTTGGGTATGAATGCCCCGCGTGTTGCTGGCCGAGAGACAGGAGGCAAGATGAGTTCGTGGTCCCATTCAAAATCGACCCAAGGTTCTGCCGAGCAAAAAGGACCCGTGGTCTACGTGGTCGACGACGACGCCTCGATGCGAATGGCTCTTGACGGTCTATTGCGCTCCATCGGCCTGCAGGTGGAAACCTTTGAATCGTCGCAAGAGTTTCTGGATTTCCCCAAGGGCAATGTACCGAGTTGTTTGGTGCTTGATGTCAGGCTGCGGGGCGAAAGCGGCCTTAACTTTCAGGAGCAGATTGAGCGGAACGGGGTACAGATGCCCATCGTATTCATGACGGGGCATGGCGACATCGCCATGACAGTAAAAGCAATGAAGGCTGGGGCTGTAGATTTTCTTGCCAAGCCGTTTCGTGATCAGGACATGCTGGATGCTGTTTCTGCTGCTCTAGTGAAAGATGGTCAACGGCTTGCATCACAACAGTCGATCGCCACATTGCAGGCTGCCTATGCCTCGTTGACGGCCCGTGAACGAGAAGTCATGGGTTTCGTTGTGGCTGGGTTGATGAACAAACAGATTGCCTATGAGCTCAATCTCAGCGAGGTTACCGTGAAGGTTCATCGCGGGCAGGTGATGAGAAAGCTGGCGGTGCGCTCGGTGGCTGACTTGGTCAGAAAGGCTGAAACCCTGGGCGTCAAACCGCAGGCTCAAGCGTCACCCTGAATATGCCTTGAGGCTATTGTCAGATTGATACGAGCTGGCGTTGCCAGTGGTTTTGCGGTCTACCCTGTTCAGGATGATATGGGCGTATCACGAACAGCATGTCAGCCGCTTGCGGCAGATAAACGTCTACCAATGGTCCGATGTTGATGGATAACAGACTGCAAGTATTGTTTAACGACGGCGAGCGCGCACTCTGTCGCGAGTGGCGCGCGGGACCGCTTGGGCGTTACGGCATTCTGACGATGCGCCCCACTGCCGAACAGCCAGCTCCTGCCTGCCTTGATCGGCTCATTCATGAGTTCAGCCTCAAGGATGAATTGGACGAGGCCTGGGCGCTCAAACCAGTAGAACTGGTTCGCGATGGCGGCCAGATCACACTGATACTGCATGATCCCGGCGGCGAGCCGCTCTCGCGGTTGCTGGTCGCACCCATGGAAATAGGCGAGTTCTTGCGCCTTTCCATTACCATCGCAGAGGTACTTGGCAGGTTGCATCAGCGCACACTGGTGCACAAGGACCTCAAGCCAGCGCACATACTGGTTAACTGCGACGACGGCCAGGCGCGTCTTACCGGGTTTGGCCTTGCGTCGCGAATACCCCGGGAAAAGCAGGCCCCGGAACCGCTTGAAACCATCGCCGGTACCCTCGCCTATATGGCGCCTGAGCAAACCGGACGGATGAACCGCTCGATAGACTCACGCAGCGATCTTTACGCATTCGGCGTTATCCTCTATCAGATGCTAACCGGTTCGCTGCCCTTTACCGCAGTCGATGCCATGGAGTGGGTGCACTGCCACATTGCCAAGAAGCCCTTGGCGCCCAACGTGCGAGTCGAAACCGTCCCGGCTGCGCTCTCCTTGATCGTCATGAAGCTGTTGGCCAAGACAGCGGAAGATCGCTATCAAACCGTCGCCGGTGTCGAGCAGGATCTGCGTCGCTGTTTGTCCGAATGGCAGAACCAGCAGAGCATCAACGAATTTGTCCTCGACGAACACGGCACCTCTGACCGCTTGCTGATTGCTGAAAAACTCTACGGGCGCGAGCAAGAAGTCGACACTCTGGTGAGTGCGTTTTCCCGAGTTGTTACCAAGGGTGTGCCTGAACTGGTACTGGTTTCCGGATATTCGGGAATCGGCAAGTCATCTGTCGTCAATGAGTTGCATAAGGTGCTGGTGCCGCCGCGTGGGCTTTTTGCCTCTGGTAAGTTTGACCAGTACAAGCGCGATATTCCTTACTCCACCTTGGTGCAGGCATTCCAGAGCCTAGTGCGCGCTCTGTTGGGTAAGTCCGAAGCCGACTTGGCCAGTTGGCGCGTCAGGCTGCTGGGGGCGCTGGAACCCAATGCGCGGCTTATGACCGACCTGATCCCTGAGTTGAAACTGATTATTGGTGAACCGGCAGCGGTTCCCGAACTTGAGCCGCAGCAGGCACAGCGCCGGTTTATGTTGGTGTTTCAACGCTTTATCGGCGTGTTTGCCCAGCCCGAGCATCCGCTGGCCCTGTTCCTTGATGATTTGCAGTGGCTGGATATAGCCACACTTGATTTGCTCGAAAGCCTTCTGGTGCAATCGGATCTGCGCCACTTGCTGCTGATCGGTGCCTATCGGGATAACGAAATTGATGTCATCCATCCGCTGACCTCCAAGTTGCAGGCAATCCGCAATGCCGGTGTCAGGATTGATGAAATCAGGCTGATGCCATTGACGCCCGGGCACGTTAAGCAATTGGTTTCTGACGCTTTGCATTGCCAGCCAGAACAGATCGATACATTGGCCCAGTTGGTATACGAGAAAACTGCCGGCAATCCGTTTTTTGTGATTCAGTTTATGCAGGCATTGGTCGAGGGTGAGTTGCTCACTTTCAACTATCGCCTAGGCGCTTGGCAGTGGGAGCCTGAGCACATCCATGCCAAGGGCTACACCGACAATGTTGTCGATCTGATGGTTAACAAATTGACGCGTCTGCCGCTGGCAACACAGCAGGCGCTGCAACAACTGGCCTGTCTCGGTAACGTGGCCGAGACACCTGTTCTGGCGATGGTTCTGAAACTCTCGCCAGAACAGGTTCAGTTGGTGTTGTGGGAAGCGGTGCGCCAAGAAATGGTCGAGCGTTCGGCTGAGGGCTACAACTTTGCTCACGACCGGATTCATGAAGCCGCTTATTCATTGATTTCCGCCCCCCAGCGTGCCGCGGCGCACTTGCGAATTGGTAGGTTGCTCGCAGCTCAGACGCTGCCGGGCCAGCAAGAGGAAGCAATCTTTGAGATTGTCGGGCAGCTCAATCGCGGCGCCGCATTGATCAATGAGCAATCCGAGCGAGAACAACTGGCGGCTTTCAACCTGCTCGCCGGTCTGCGTGCCAAGGCATCGACCGCCTATGCGTCGGCACTCGCGTATTTTGCTGCTGGTGTCGAATTGCTGGCGGCTGACTGCTGGACACGCCAGCATGAACTGAGCTTTGCCCTTGAGCTCAATCGCGCCGAATGCGAATTTTTAACCGGGCAATTGGTTGCGGCAGATCATCGCTTGGCGGCGCTGATGGAGCAGGCTCGTACAACGGTGGAGCGTGGGCAAATCACCTGTCTGCACATGGATGTCTACCTACTGCTAGATCGCAGCGACTATGCAGTTGCGGTCTGTCTCGATTACTTGCGTCATGTTGACATTGACTGGTCGGCTCACCCAAATGATGACGAGGTGCGCCGCGAATACGATCAGATCTGGCTGCGCCTTGGCGACCGGAGCATAGCGTCGCTGATTGATCTACCGCTGATGGAAGACGCTGCGTCTTTGGTGACCCTGGATGCATTGGGCAAGTTGTTTGCACCAGCATTGCAGAGTGACGCCAACCTGGCCAGCCTGATGATCTGCAAGGCGGTCAGTCTTAGCCTGGAACGTGGCAACTGTGACGCCTCATGCGTGCTCTACGCCAATGTAGGCCGGGTGGCTGGACGGCGTTTCGGTGATTACCAAGCGGGTCTGCGCTTCGGCGAACTGGGCTGCGAATTGGTCGAGAAGCGCGGGCTAAAGCGCTTCGAGGCCAGCACCTATTTGTGTTTTTCGATCTTTGTCGCGCGTTGGATGAAACCGGTGCGGGAGTGTCGTGAACTGTTGCAGCGTGCGTTTGTTGCAGCCAATCGCGTCGGTGATCTGGCTTATGGAGCTTACGCCGGTAATGCTCTGAACTCCGACCTTATTTTTTCTGGCGAGCGCTTGTGTGATGTGCAAAGCGAGGCTGAGCGCGGCCTTGCTTACGCCAAGAAGGTCAGATTTGGCCTCGTCACAGACTTTATCAACACTCAACTAGCGCTGGTGCGGATGCTCCGTGGCTTGACGCCGACCTTTGGTTATTTCGACAGTGCGCAATTCAGTGAGCGTGAAATCGAGGCCCATCTGTGTGCCAACCCGGATCTAGCGCTTGCAACCTGCTGGTACTGGATACGCAAACTACAGGCACTTTATTTGGCTGAAGACAACGTCGCAGCCCTTGCATCGGCAGCGAAGGCACAGCCACTGCTCTGGGTCGCTTCCTCCTTCTATGAAGAGGCTGAGTACTATTTCTATGCGGCGTTGGCGATGGCTTCAGCTTTTGCGCATGCGCATGCGCCTCGCGATGTCAGAGCACAGTACTTGGCTGACATGGCCGAGCATCATTTGCAGTTGCAGACCTGGGCGCAGCAATGCCCTGAGAACTTCGCCAGTCGGGTTGCCTTGGTGGCTGCTGAAATCGCCCGCTGCCAGGAGCGTGTGGTCGATGCTGAACAACTCTATGAGTACGCCATAGACCTGGCGCAGAAAGCTTCGTTTGTCCACATCGAGGCGATGGCTAACGAGCTTGCTGCGCGATTTTATGCCGGGCGCGGGTTGCTCAAAGTCGCCCGCGTATATATGCAAGACGCGCGCTATGCCTATTTGCGCTGGGGGGCCGATGGCAAGGTCCGCCAGCTTGAAGCGAAATACACCTTTCTGCGTTCAGATATACCCGCGCCCGGTCCAACCACCACCATTGCCGCAGCGGTTGAACACCTGGATCTGGCGACTGTACTCAAGGTTGCGCAGGCGGCATCCAGTGAGTTGGTGCTGGAAAAGCTGATCGACATGGTCATGCGCACAGCGATTGAGCAAGCTGGCGCAGAACGCGGTGTGCTGATCCTGTCGAGCGATGATGAGCTGCGGGTCGCCGCGGAAGCGACAACCAGCCAGGACGCCACGCAGATGATGCTGCGCGATGTGCCGATTAGCGCATCACTTTTGCCAGGCTCGATCCTTAATCAGGTACTGCGAACTGGCCAATACCTGTGTCTCAATGATGCAGTCGCTGAGTTGCAGTTTGCAGGTGACACTTATATTCGCGAGCACCGTGCCCGCTCGATTCTCTGCCTGCCGTTGATGAACCAGGCCAAGTTAATTGGTGCGCTCTATCTGGAAAATAACCTCGCCGCCGAGGTATTTAGTCCAGCACGTATCGCGGTACTCAAACTACTGGCATCCCAAGCGGCGATCTCACTGGATAACGCACGGCTGTATCGTGGTGTCGAACAACGTGAAGCCAAGATCCGGCGGCTGGTGGACGCCAATATCATCGGTATTATCGTGTGGAACACTGATGGCGAGATCATTGAGGCCAATGATGCTTTTCTGCGCATGGTGGGCTATGAGCGCCAAGAACTTGTGTCAGGCCACATAGGCTGGCGCGACCTGACTCCGCCTGAGTCACGAGCAGAAAGTGAAAACGCCCTGGCAAAAGCCATACAGACCGGACATGTCCAGCCCTTCGAGAAACAGTACATTCGAAAGGACGGCAGCCTGTTGTCGGTTATTCTCGGTTTGGCTTCGTTTGAGGCCAGTCACAATGAGGGTGTTGCGTTTGTACTTGATCTGACCGAGCGCAAGCTGGCGGAGCAAAAAGCCAGCGAAGGCGAGCACCGTTATCGTGAAGTTCAGGCCGAGCTGGCACACGCCAATCGTGTGGCAACCATGGGCCAGCTTGCAGCCTCGATTGCGCATGAGGTCAATCAACCGATAGCGGCAACGGTCACCAACGCCGAGACGGCATTGCGCTGGTTGCGTTTCGAACCGCCCGAACTGGGTGAGGTCGAGCAGGTGTTGGGGCGCATTATCAACGATGCCAACAGGGCTGCTGAAGTGCTCAGCCGGATTCGCGGGTTGATCAAGAAAGAGGCGCCGCAGAAGACCTTGGTCGATATCAATGTCGCGGTTCATGAAATGATCGAGTTCACCCGTGGCCAGGCCAACAAAAGTGGTGCCTTGGTACAGGCGCAACTCACTCGCGGACTGCCACTGATCGATGGCGACTTGGTCGAGCTTCAGCAAGTACTGCTCAACCTGATTATTAATGCGCTTGAGGCAATGAGTGACGTCGCTGATGAGGTCAAAGAGCTGAACATCAGTACCGGCCAGGATGATAGTGGCAATCTGCTGGTGATCGTCCGTGACTCTGGCCCCGGCTTTGCCGAGGAAAACGCCGAGCATGTTTTCGCACCCTTCTACACCACCAAGCCGACTGGCCTGGGGATGGGGTTATCGATCTGTCGCTCGATCATTGATGCCCATGGCGGGCGTTTGTGGGCGGGTGCCAATTTGCCGCGCGGGGCTGTTGTTCAATTCACCTTGCCAATGGCCTCAAGTGTGCCTGCGTATTAGCACCGAGCCTGAGCCACAGGCTTGATATTTTTCCAGAGTTTAGTGCTTGACCCTAACACTAGTGTCAGGGTTTTAGAGTGTCTTGGTGGAGGACATCATGCGAATTGGACAACTGGCAAAGCGGACCGGTGTGAGCCACCGGGCCTTGCGTCACTATGAAGCGCAGGCGCTGATTGAGTCGACCAGACAAGACAATGGTTACCGTGAATATGGTCAGGCGACCGTAGAGCGGGTTTTGTGGGTTCGCGAGCTAATCGATTGCGGCTTCGGCACGCGGCAAATACAGGGACTGCTCACTTACCTTGAGGATAGCGAGCCAGGTTCAGAACATTTTCGCCAGTGCCTGCAACAGCACATGGAGAAGCTGGGCGCCTTGGACAGCCTGATTGCACAGCTGTCCGAGCGTCGCCAGCGCTTGTTCGACCGACTTCAACGTTACGCCGATTCCGATACTTCCACGCACACCGATGAGCAAGCCAGTGATGGGCTTGATCTCGAATACCAAGGTATTAATGGAGTTAGCGATGGGCAAGTTGAACAACAAAGTAGCAGTAATAACCGGCGGCAGTAGCGGCATTGGTTTAGCCATCGCCCAAAGGTTCGCCGAGGAAGGTGCCAAGGTGGTGATCACCGGGCGCCGTGAGTTGGCACTCAATGATGCTGTGGCGCTCATAGGCGCGCAGGCCACGGCAGTGTGTGCGGACGTCAGCTCCCCTGATGATGTTGAGCGTCTCTACCAGCAAGTTGGTCAACTGCATGGCCGCATCGATGTATTGGTGGCCAATGCCGGTGTCATTCATCCCGCGCCTTTTGAGGCGGTGACTCTGGAGCAATTCGACAGCCAATTCGATATCAATGTGCGTGGTGTATTTCTGACCACGCAAAAAGCCTTGCCGCTGCTGAGCGACGGTGGAGCCATTGTGTTGGTGTCTTCAATCGCGCATTTCAAGGCGCTCGAAGGCCATTGTGTGTATGCGGCGGCCAAGGCTGCAGTGCGTTCTTTCGCCCGTAGTTGGGCGTATGACCTTAAGCACCGGGGCATCCGAGTCAACTGTCTGAGTCCAGGGCCGGTCAAGACGCCGATCATTGGCAAGATGGGCATCGCGCCAGAGAACCTGGAGGCTTTCGAGGATAGTGTAGGCGCGATGATTCCGCTGGGTCGCCTGGGACGGCCCGAGGAGTTGGCTGCTGCTGCGTTATTTCTGGCCAGTGACGAAAGCAGTTTCGTCACTGGTATTGATCTCTGTGCGGACGGTGGTCTGGGCCAGGTCTAGACAGTCAACAGCCGAGCGCCCACCGAGCCGTGGGCGCTTTATCTCGTGCTAACCATGGGCGCAGACAGTTGCTGCGTTGACCAGATCCCCTTTGGTCTGCCAGGCGTGAGCTTGGTAGACGCTGAACTGCATGTTGCCATCGTGCTCGCTGACATTGACTATTCCGCTTGCCTGCTGTGGATCACTGCTGCCGATAAGCAACTGTCCAGAGGACTGGTCGAACCTGATTGTGCTGGTGCTTGAATTTACCCGTTTGCTTACACAATCCAGGTAGGCGAAACGATTCAAGTCTTGCAGCGTATTACGCCGCTCCCAACTGAGCCGGGTATCGGCGTTTTGTGCGCAACCGCTCAAGCTAGCCACTGCAGCTAGCACCAAGGCTGCGGCGCGCTGTGTTATCTGGAGTTTTGCCACAGAGTTTGACTTTGTCATTTTAGCTGTCCTCGTACCCTGTTTACTGACGGGGGGCATTGCTGCCTTAGGACAGATTCTCGAACGGGGCAGATGCCCTGGCCAGTCGATATGATCAATAACTGTTATTGGAAAAAATGCTCATGACTTGGGTGTTAATACAGGCGTTATTGGCCGTTTACTGTTCTTGGTCAGACTTTGGAAATCGCTTGCAGCGTCGCTGCGGACAGGGGTTAGCGAGCCGTCGCTTTGATTCGCGCTTTTATCCAATCATGGCTGTAGGCGAGTACGCTATTAGCAAATGCAGTCGGAAAGTGGATAAACCCATGGGGCGATTCAGGCAGCATCTGTACTTCAACCGGCGCCGCTTGTTTCCAGCGTTCGGCTAAGCACAGTGTGTCATCTCGAAGAGGGTCGAGTTCGCCTGCAAACATCAGTGCTGGTGGGAAGTCGGTAAAGTCGCCATACAGCGGTGACAAGGGTGGCTGGCGGCGTTGCAAGTCACTCAAGCCAGGCGTCAACATGCGCAACGCCTCAACCATGCCGGGGCCATGCAGAAGCAATGTTTCACGAGGCGCTGAGCGCACGCTCGTGGTCCCGGTTAAGTCGTAGACACCGTAATACAGCAGTGCCCCGCTGACCCGTTGAAGCAGTTCGGGCCATTGCTTTAACGCCAGCAAGGTAGCAGCTGCAAGATGGCCTCCGGCCGACTCACCGACCAAAATGACGGGCAGGTTGGCGAACTCTGCACAGTCGTCATCAAGTAACCAGCGCGCAGCACTCAGGCAGTCTTCGATCAAACCCTCAATTGGTGTTGATAACGCCAGTCGATAATCGACAGATACCACCGCAACCTGGCACTCCTTGACCATGGCAGCGTTGAAGGCATCGTTCATTTGTGCATTGCCGATTACCCATCCGCCGCCATGGATATCCAGCACAACCCCTTGCGCCTGACCCTGTGGCCTGATGATTCGAACAGGTACCGAAACGCCTCCCACTCCGAGCGTCTTGGTTTGCGCGCTAAGCCCATGCTTGCGCAGCTTGTCGCGCGCCAGTATTTGGCTGGTGCGCAACAGCGCCTGAATCAGCCTAGGCGTTAGACGGTTGCGGATTTTAAAGCGTGGTAGCCAAGCGAGTTTTTTGTTGAAAGCACGCACTTGCGCCAATGACTTGTCGTCCGTTGGCCAAGGTGTTTTGCTTGTTTGATTGAGATCCATCATTTGTCCTGATGCGTCATGCATGAGCAAATGCCATGCGGGCAATACTAAAGTGATGACGTTCAGTGATGTGAAAAAAATGGTCGCGCGACAATATTTTCCACCAACGTGTCCGGAAGCATATTTGTTGATGGGTCAAAAACACCTGCCTTTCCAACCTCTAAGCTGTAAGGCAAGGGTCAAGCGCTGAAATCAAACACAGCAAGTAGCGTGGACAATGCAGATAGGCATTGATTTGTGCGCTGTGGTTTTTGCCGCTGATGCACCAACTGCAAAAGTGCTCACAGTTATTGGAGAGCAATCTGTATTGGTTCTCGCCGATTCTTGACCGGGCGCGATTGACGACTTCGTCACTGGAAAATTTACGCGGCTCTTTAAGTCGCCAGACAGGCTTGCCGTGCGCAAAGTGTTGCAGGTCTGTGGTTTCAATTGGGCCCGCTTTGAACGAGCGGCTAAAGCCGGAATAGTGAGCAACTTCGCCGTCACCCATATATATCCCGTGATGCATATAAAAACGACGCGGACTGATTAAGTGCGCGCCTAAAGGCAGGCCGCTTATATCCTGGCCAATGCTGACAAAATCGAACTGCAGACTGGCTAACTCGTTGGTTGATTGAGCCTTGGGTTTCACGCGGTTGAACTGGCTGACGACGCTTGCAGTGCTTAGCCTTAAGCAGACAAGCATCGTCGAGCGAAGCTCTGTCATGGTGTCCAGCAGATCAGCGCCAAGCTTGCCCACGATGAAATCCTCCACAACCCTTGGCGATCAATCTATCGCCGGGGCTGTGGGGTTTCATTTGCACTCAGGCTTAGTTCAGCTCACTCATTAATATGCGGTTTTTATACCTAGGTATCGAGCCAGTTGTAGATGCCTCGACTGGCTCTGAGCTTATAAACCGAGATCGGAGAGGCCGGGGTGGTCATCTGGGCGGCGGCCTAATGGCCAGCGAAATTTTCTATCTGACTCTTTAATGGGCAGGTCGTTGATGCACGCAAAACGATGCGCCATAAGGCCGTTTTCAGCAAACTCCCAGTTCTCATTGCCGTAGGAGCGGAACCAGTTGCCGGAGTCGTCATGCCACTCGTAGGCATAGCGTACGGCGATTCGGTTCTCGGTAAATGCCCACAGTTCCTTGATCAAGCGGTAGTCCAGCTCCTTGCTCCATTTGCGTTGCAGAAAAGCTTCAGCTTCGGCGCGGCTGTTGGCAAATTCAGCACGGTTTCGCCACTTGGTATCCGGTGTGTAGGCGAGGGCGACTTTTGCTGCATCGCGGCTGTTCCATCCGTCTTCTGCTAGTCGCACTTTGAGGATGGCTGTTTCCCGAGTAAAGGGCGGCACAGGCTGGCGAACTTCTGAGGTAGACATAACGATTGCTCCTGTTTGGTTGATGCAGGGTGGCGGGTTGTGATTCGTTGCTCAGAGGTCAAGAACCAAGGGCATAGTCCCTTCTGCTGCTTGTGCAGGTATGGCGCAGCAGATCAGCACGGTATTGTCCTCTGGCAATTGCGCTGGCGGATTTGGGTAATGCACCTGACCACTGATCAAGCGCGTGCTGCAGGTGCCGCAAGAGCCGCCACGACAGCTGAATTCAGGGTTGAGCCCACGGCTTTCCGCTAACTCCAAAAGACTACCGCTGTCTGGCTTCCAGCGTGCCTGGGTGGCGGATGATGAAAAATAGACCGGTACCGGACCGCTTGCTGCAGGTGGTTGTTCCAGCGCCGATGATTGTTCCAGCTCAAACCGGCGCAGGGCCGAGGGGCCAAAGGCTTCGGCGTGAATGCGCCGGTCTGGGATATTGACGCCACGCAGACCATCGTAAATGTCTTGGATAAAACCTGCTGGGCCGCACAGATAAAAATCATAGTCATCCAGCGGTAACCGTGCCTTGATCTGAGCAAACCCGAGACGGCCGGCCACTTGGTAATGGTGGTCTAGCACTGTGTCTGGGCCGGGATTACTCAATGTCCGGTGGATATGCAGTTGTCCGGCTGAGCGTTGATGCAGGTCTTTGAGTTCTGCCTGAAATGGCAGGTCCTCAAGGCTCCTGGCACTTTGGAACAGGTGAACAGGGCGCACGTTTTGCTGCAAGTGATTTTGCGCCACCAGCTCTCTGGCCATGGAAATCAGCGGTGTGATGCCCACTCCCGCCCCAATCAAGACAACGGGTCTTGTTGTTTCGTCGCAGAGGGTAAAGTTGCCCAGTGGTTTGCGTGCTTCGAGCAGGTCGCCAACCTTTACCCGGTGGTGAAGATGCTGCGAGGCTTTGCCTTGCAGCTTGACGCTAATGCGCAGCTGTCCGTCTGATGGTGCACTGGAAAGGCTATAGGTACGCACAAGTGCATCCTGGCCTGCGCCAGGAATACGCATCGGCAAGTGCTGGCCCGGGGAGAAGGCAACCTGCGCACCGTCCAGTGGTTCAAGGTAGAGCGAGCGAATGTCTTTGCTCTCTTGGTGTATCCCTGTCACTCGCCATTGATGCCATTGTCGACGCTGTTCGTTCTGACGCACGCGCTCATCAGCCTGCTCCCAGGTTCCAGTCATCAGGCTGGTCGGGGCATAGTCATTAAATGCCCAGCGAATCGACAAGGCTTTGGGGCGCATCACCACCTGCTCAACATCAAATGTCCAGATCCGCTCGGCGCCCTCGAATGCCTTGATTGTCGGACTGTCGAGTATCAGTTCTGTACGCCCGGTAAGTTGCAGCATGTCACCGGTTGTGAAATCGACGAACAGCAGTCCGGCCAAACCGTTGGCCTGCAAGTTGCCAAGAGTGTTGAAGTGCAGGTTGCCAGCGTAGTCAGGGATGCTCAGCCGGTTGCCTTCGACCTTGACGAAACCGGCGCGGCCACCACGGTGGGAGACGTCAACGGAGCAGCTCTGGTCGTCATGGGTGAAGTAACTGGCAATGAAAAAAGTGTCGGCGTCGCGGATCATTTTGCTGGTCTGTTCGTCCAGCGCCGAAGCGTCGAGACGCGGGCCCTTGCCTGGTGGCTCAGACAAGCGAGTGTAGGATCTCTGCTGAATATACTTTGGACAGTTGCCGAAGGAGTGCTCGACCGCGACCTCAAGCCGATTTGTCGAGGCCTGCTGGATAACTCCATTGATGCGGTTGCGCCGCCGAGTGTGCAGCTCGATACCCAGCATGCCGATGGCCTGACCCGCTTGCATGCCGGCTGTGGCGGGATCCTGGCTGTCGAGCAGTGCATCCAGTACCAGATGTTCCGGGTCCGGTGAGTTGACGAAACCTTCAGCCCCTTCCAGAAAGGTCGCCCAAGGGCGCATCTGTGCGTCTATGCTACCGACCACCATAAAGGGCAGTTGTTGGAAGAACTCCCGATGCTGGTCGGGCATATAGGGGCGAATAACCTTTTGCCCAACTGCCTCCATCCGATCAGAAGCGTTGAACAGATTCTGGAGTATTTTCTCACCGGCATGCCAAGGTGATCGACGGTGCTTGGGAAGATGTTCCATGCAGAGCACTCCTTGAAATGGCTGCGGCAATGCCCGCAGCCTGATCCGAACTCAGCTTGCCTGTAGGCCTACAGCGGTACGCTGCATCGGCACGAATCCCGGAAGCGCCTCAACCCGCGCAAGCCAAGCCCGTACATTCGGGTAAGCCTCCAGCGACACGTTGCCTTCAGGTGCATGGGCGATGTAACTGTAGTTGGCAACATCGGCAATGGTGGGTTGGTCGCCGACCAAGAACGAACGGTCACTTAGCTCACTGTCCATCAGTTTGAGCAAGGCATGTGAGCGGCCGATGACTTCATCTGCATTGAATGCCGCGCCGAATACTGTGATCAGGCGTGCGGCAGCAGGGCCAAAGGCAACTTGGCCGGCGGCCACAGAAAGCCAACGCTGAATATGCGCAGCTGCCAGTGGGGTTTCGGTTTTCCAGCTGCCGCTGCCGTATTTTTGCGCGAGATAGATCAGGATCGAGTTGGAGTCACTGATAACCGTGCCGTTGTCATCAATAACTGGAACTTGACCGAAGGGGTTGATGGCCAGGAACTCGGCTTTTTTGTGCGCGCCGTTGGCAAGGTCAACGAAGACCAACTCAGTTGGAAGTTTCAGCAAGGAGAGCAGCAGCTCAACGCGATGGGCGTGGCCGGATAATGGATGACGATAGAGTTTTATGGCGTCAGTGGACATGGTTTCGACTCCGCAGTTGATTTGTTTAAATCAGCGCTGAGACAAACCAAGACAGTGGTAAATGCGCTGGAGGGGTGATACTGCGCCCATGTTTGGCGAAGCAGAAGCCCCATCAGAAGCAATGCATAATTTTGTTTTTTGAAAGAATGGGCTGCCCAGTATTTCACTCAAGCAGTGCGTGATGTGCACGAAGCCGCGGCGTTGCAAAATCGATAAAAGTACGGACGCGAGCCTCGGCGCGACGGCCATTTCGGTAGATCAACTGCACAGGTACCGCGTCGACGGCGAAGCCCGTCAGTAGCGGGACTAACAGGCCTTTCTGCAATTCATCATGGACTTCATAACTCATGCAGCGGACCAGCCCGAGACCAAGCGTTGCGGCTTGAATGGCAGCGTGCTGGGTCGTGCATCTAAGCACTGGCGCAAGTTTCACTTGCCGGTTGGCCCCTTCACAGCAAAAGCGCCATTCTGACTCGTAGCCGAGGGCGGTCGTTACAATGGTCCGGTGGCTTTTGAGATCGGCGGGCGTTTGCGGTTGTCCCCACTTTGCAAGGTAGCCGGGTGAGCCGCAAACCATTGGTTTCACCTTGCCCACTGGCATGGCGAAGCTGGAAGAGTCCGGCAGTTGACCAACGACCAAGGCGATATCAATACCTTCCTCAAGGAGTTTGGGTACATCTTCGCGGGACAGGGTGACTAGCTGCATGTCGGTAAACTCGTCTAAGTAGGCGAGGGCAATCGGGGTGAATATATGCGGCGCCATCAGCAGCGGAAGCGCAACCGTCAATTGCCCGGCAGGACGGGCGTGCAAACCCGCAGCAGAATGCTCGGCCGCATCGGTCTGCTGCAATATGTGCTGGCAACTAATTGCGAACTGCTCTGCTGCCGGGCTCAGGTTGACGCCCCGGGCGCCGCGGATCAGCAGGGTGTTACTCAGGCGTGTCTCTAGCGCGGTGATCGCACGCATGATGGTTGCGGGTGACAATTGCAGCTGCCGTGCAGCGCCAGCAAGACTGCCAGTTTTCACTACGGCATCAAACGCCTGCAGTTCGCGATAGCGGCTCATTTACTATCCCTGCGTCACGGGTTGCAGCGTTGGATCGGCGAGAAACTGGCTCGCGCAATAGTCAACGAACGTGCGTACTTTGGCCGGTACCCGGCCACCGCCTTGATAAACAATGTGTACTGGCAGTGCAGTTGTTTCGAACTCATCGAGAACAATTTCCAGTTCACCTTTTGCTACCAACTCGGCAACTTGGTAAGACAGTACCCGCGTCAGGCCCCAGCCCATGCGTGCGGCATTGATCGCCGCCTGGTTAGAGCTGACAACCAAACGTGCATGGGGGTGCAAGGTGACAACGCTTTTTCCAACCTTGAAATGCCAATTGGTCAGCAGGTTACTTGCGGAAGACATGACAACTGGCATCCTTAGCACCTCTTTGGGCTCCGTCGGTCTGCCGATGCGATTTAAAAAGCTAGGAGCCGCGCAGACCACGGGACGGATCTGTCCCACCTTCACCACCTGAAGGCTGGTATCCGGTAATTGGCCGATACGGATGGCGACATCCATGCCTTCCTCAACCACATTTACCAGACGATCCACCAATAGGGCATTGATGGTTACCTGTGGATGCTGCTGCAGATACGCGGTGATCAGTGGGATCAGATACAGTTCGCCGAACATTACTGATGCGGTCACGGCCAAGTCGCCCCGTGCTCGATTACTGCTGCCTGCCGCCAATTCCTCCGCTTCCTCCAGTTCGAGCAGGATGCGTTTGCAATCGTCGACATAGCGTCGCCCGGCTTCGGTTAAGCGCAGGCTCCGTGTGCTTCGCGCCAATAACAGCGTGCCGAGACGAGTTTCTAGCCCGGCAATCACTCGGGTGACGCTCGGCGGCGATATTCCTATCAGCTTGGCTGCACCGGCAAAGCTTTCTGCCTCAGCCACGGCCAGCAGCACCTTCATCTCCTGAAACCTGTCCAACAATCACCGCCATCTATAAGTTAAGTTAAGCTCTCAGACTAGCTCTTGACGGCAGGATCGATCTGACTCGCCGCAAGCTAGGTGTTTGATCAGTCCTTCGGCAGCGCGGGTATTCATAAAATCCAGGTCATGACCAAGCAGGGCTGCTCTTTTTGAGTGGCCCTGCTTGTATATAGCAAGCAGAAGTTAAAACACTTCAGAGTAAGGCCTGCCGATTTGCGTGTAAGCAATCTAATCACTTTTAAATATTCAAGCAGGCTATTCAAATATCCAAAGGTAATAGTTGGATGATAAAAGACCTGTACTTATAGTCGTTTACTTTTGGACTGCGCCTATGGTTAATTCCTGCGCTGGTTTAGGTGGGGGGTTGGACAGGATGAAGCTGCATCAACTCAGGGCGCTGGTCGCGATTCATCAGTCTGGCAGTATCCAGGAGGCGTCCAAGGTCATGCATATCACCCAGCCCGCCCTGAGCCGCTCGATCAAAGAGCTGGAGCGCGAGCTGGGTTTCAACCTGTTGCAACGTTCCTACAAGGGGATGTCGCTGACCGAAGAAGGGCGGCGGGTTATTCGACACGCCAATCTGGTGGTGGAGAGTATTCGGCGGCTTCAAATCGATGCTGCGCATATTCAAGATTCGACGGTGGGACAGGTTGCGATCGGGGTGACCTCCCTGACCGCGATGCTCGACGGTATGGATGAAGCCATTCTGGCGATACGCCGTAAATTTCCGCGCTTGACCATCAGTATCACTGACCTGCGGCCCAATCAGATTTTGCAGCGCTTGCGCGATGGATCGCTGGATTTCGCCATCACCTCACAGCAACCGCTCAGTCGCCTGAATCTGGACTGGGAGGCCTTGGGTAGCATCAAGGGGCTGGTGGTTTGCCATAAAAGTAATGAGCACAAATTCTCGCGTTCTTTGCGCTCTTTGCAGTACGCCAACTGGATCAGCCTGGACGAACTGGACGAGCCCGCTTCGCAGTTTCACCAATTGTTCGAAATCAACGATGTGCGTCGTCCGCAAAGCGCAATTGAGTGCACATCGATCATGCTGGCGCTGAACCTGCTCAAGCAGACTGACTCGCTGATGACCATCAGCGAAGTGGCAGTCAGAGATTTCAAGCGTTATCCACAGGGCGAAGACTTGGCGCTGGTGGAGATTCAGGAACTGATTCCGGACTACCCAATCAATCTGGTGTGCATTGACCGTCATAGCCTCACCGCACCCGCTGAAGAGTTATTCAATGAGTTGAATGCGCGATTGTTCGCCACGACGTAATTGTTTATTTGCTTATGTTATGCCGAACAGTTAATTGAATTGTGCCGGGCACCCGTGGGCTGGGTTTTTATGACCCATTGGCAGTTGGGTAATGTGAAGGATGGAAACTGATTTAGCGGCGTGAGCCTGTTGAACCTTGAGCCAACTTGGGGCGCCGGCCTCATCTCGCGTCTATTGTGCGCCGCAATGCAGCAAGCTAGAGCCTTTCAGGCTGAGCAAGTTAACCAACAGCTAATCCCTTGCTGAATGTGCATGTGTATTGTTTTTCCGTTTGCCAGATAGTGGTTTCACAACAACTACGGTGATGGGGATAGGCACTTATGCAAGCGCAAACACTATCAGTCACGGGGGGCGACAGCACGGCAGCTCCGGCACGCCAGCGCGAGCGCAAAGCAGTGATTGCATGCTCGCTCGGTAACGCGCTGGAGATGTATGACTTCACGATCTACAGCTTCTTTGCGGTATTAATCGGCAAGCACTTCTTTCCGTCCGAGTCGGCAGTCGCTTCATTATTGTTGTCGCTTACAACATTTGGTGTTGGGTTTCTGATGCGCCCGGTCGGTGCGGTGTTGATTGGCAGGTTTGCTGATCGCAGAGGACGCAAGTCGGCCTTGAGCCTGACCATCGGCCTGATGACCCTAGGCACGGCGATGATCGCTTTTTCGCCGACCTACCAACAGATTGGGATTTTTGCCACCGTGATTCTGGTCTGCGGGCGTTTGATTCAGGGCATATCGGCTGGGGGTGAAATCGGCACCGCGTCGGTATTTCTGATGGAGTCTGCCCACACCTCTCGACGTTGTCACATGGTCAGTTGGCAAGCGGCCAGCCAAGGCTATGCTGCTTTGGTCGGCGCAGGTTTCGGTTTTACCCTGAGCCAACTATTGGAGCCTTCGGCGTTGGAGAGCTGGGGCTGGCGCATTCCCTTTATCTTTGGCTTGTTGATCGGTCCGGTCGGCTGGTACATCCGCACCCGGTTACCTGAGACACATGATGATCAGGCCCCGGCGAAAGCGGCTGATAGTTTCGCATCCTTGTGGCGGCGTATAGCCTTGGGTATCGGCCTGATGGCCAGCGCAACAATTGGCATGTACTTGTTCGTATTCTATATGCCGACCTACTTGATCACTGCCTTGAACTATCCGCAGAGCAGTGCCATGGCTATCGGCTGCTTGGCAGGCGGCTGCATGGCGATTATCACGCCGCTGGCCGGGCGCTTCGCCGATCGTTATCAACTGCGTAAATCGCTGCTGGGCTGGACAGTTGCGCTGCCCGTGGTGTTGGTGGTTCCGGCTTTTTATGTGCTTGGTCATACCACCCAACTTTATGTGGCCATGCTGGTGGTTGCCGCTTTGGTATTACCTAGTTGTGTGGGTGCTGGCGCATTTTTCTCGCTGATTATGGAGGGGTTTTCCAAGGTGAATCGAGCCCTTGGCACCTCGGTCAGCTACAGCTTTGGGGTGACCTTGTTCGGTGGTTTCTCACCACTGATTGCTGCATCCCTGACGGCTGCTTTTGACAGCCCAATGGCACCGGCGTTCTACCTTGTAGTTGGTGGTGTCATCAGCCTGATTTGCCTCAAATACTACCCAGAACATAAAGGACGCGAGTAATGAATATGCATGCCCTGCACAAGACGTCTGCGACGCCAGACATTGCATCTTTTGTCGATATCCGCCGCCAAATCCACGCCGCCCCTGAACTCGGTGGCGACACGCCTCACACCGCTGCGATGGTTGCTGAGATGCTTGAGGGCTGGGGCTACGAAGTGCATCGGGATGTCGGCGGCCATGGTTTGGTTGGCGTGCTGCGTAACGGTGATAGCAGTCGCACGCTGGGCATTCGTGCCGACATGGATGCATTGCCCATGGATGAGAAAAACCAGTTCGCCCACGCTAGTCGTGTGCCGGGGCGCATGCATGCCTGCGGTCATGATGGGCATACTGCAATCCTGCTAGCCGCCGCTGCTCAAATCGCGCAAACGCGCCAGTTCAACGGCACTCTTAACCTGATCTTTCAGCCCGACGAAGAAGGCCTTGCAGGGGCCAAAGCCATGATCGACGATGGCCTGTTCGAGCGTTTTCCGTGCGATGCCGTATTTGCCTTGCACAATATGCCCGGTATCCCTGTAGGAACCTGCGTGGTGCAGGCCGGGCCGACCATGGCTTCGTCCGAGCGGGTCAAGATCAAAATCACCGGCAAGGGTGGTCATGGGGCGATGCCTGAACTGACTGTCGACCCCGTGCCGGTATTGGCGAGTTTGATTAATGCCATCCAGACCATCAAGTCGCGGGTGCTGGCAGTTGAAGAATATGCGGTGATCAGCGTCGGTTCGGTGCAGGCGGGTACGGTCTACAACATCATTCCAGACGAAGCCTCGATGCTGATCAGCGTGCGCACGGACACCACTGAAACCCAGCAGAAAATCAATAATCGCCTGACTGAAATCGTCAAAGGCCATGAGCAGACCTTTGGCGTAAAGATTGACCTGAGCATGGTCCAACTGGCGCCTGCACTGGTTAACCATGAGCGGGAAACCGAAATCCTGCGCCAGAGCCTCAGCCCGCTTTTCGCGCAAGGGCAACTGCTATCGAAGATGCCGAAGAAAGTCATGGGCACCGAAGACTTTGCCTACATGCTGGAAGAGCGTCCGGGCTGTTACTTCATGCTGGGTAACGGCACCGGCGAGTTCCATGGCTGCTCGGTACACAACCCGCATTATGATTTTAACGATGAGCTGATCGAGCTTGGTGCGCAGTGCTGGGTCAAGCTAGCCGAGCACTATCTGGCGTAGCTATTTGGGAACCTGAGCTTTGGACTGTCTAGCGTCCCACATTGGCTGAAATCGCCACTGCGGCCGCCGCCGTGCGCGTTTCTACACCAAGTTTGACGTAGACGTGTTCCAGATGTTTGTTCACCGTGCGCGGCGACAGTCCAAGAATATCGCCGATGTCACGGTTGGTCTTGCCGCAGGCGACCCAACTGAGTACCTCGACTTCGCGCTCGGTCAGGGAAAACCGCGCAGACAGGGTTTCATAAGCGGTCTCATTGCTCAGGCTGATATCGCGCGGCGCCGCCGCCTCCCGGGCAGACTTGAGGATTTGCGCAGTACGCAGGTGTGAGGCGACGCGGGCGATAACTTGTTCGGGGTGAATCGGTTTGGTGACGTAGTCGATCCCGCCTGCTGCAAACCCCTCGATCACATGCTCGCTATCGGTCAGCGCGGTCATGAACAGCACCGGGATATCCGCTGTCTGTGCTTCGGCTTTTATCCGCCGGCAGGTTTCGAATCCATCGAGGCCGGGCATCATGGCATCGAGCAGAATCAGGTCCGGGCGGCGGCGTTGAATACGCGACAGCGCGCTGAGGCCATCGAGCGCCACCAGCACCATGTAGCCTGCGTCATCCAGCGCATCAGAAAGCAGGGCCAGATTATCTGGGGTGTCATCAACAATCAGGATTACACCGCGTGTGGCGGCCATAGGTTCATGGGGTGATGTCAGCGCGTTCATGGTCGGCCTCCTTGAGTTGGCGGGTAAGTTCGTCGAGCCGGAAGTTTTTCACCAACAGCCGCAAGGGCGCGGTGAACCCGATGAAGTCAGGTGACTGGCGGTCAATATCGTCGAATTTTTCCTGCAGGCCGCGGATATAGCCGAGTGCTGCCAGCTCATGCAATGCCTCCAGATCGCAGGCTGCCGGTAAGCGCGGCGGCTTGATTAGGGGGGCAACCGGGCTGCTGGCGCGATGAAGCCACTGCAGATCCAGTTGTTTCTGGATTCGCTCAAGTAGCTGCGGCGTATGCACCGGCTTGGCCAGATAATCGTTACAGACACTGGTCACGCTGCGCTCGCGGTCGTCGGCAAACGCGTTGGCTGAAAGTACGATGATCGGCGCCTGCGACAGCGCATTGCGGCGGATCAGGCGGCTGGTTTCCCAGCCATCCATCTGCGGCATCGACAGGTCCATGAAAATCAGGTCCGGATGTAGCAAACCGTCGGCGCGGAAGGCACCGGCCAGCGTCTGTTGGGTGGTCGGTTTGCCAGTCAGCTTGCCGATGGCCAGGCAGTTACCGGTGGTTTCAGCCATGATCACCAGCATTGCCAGAGTCATGATCAGAATAGGCATCAGCGAGAATTCCGGTGCGCCAAAAGCCATCGGCGGGCTCAGCTCGAACCATGCCGCCTCGCCTATTCGGCTGAAGTTGGTCATGCCGAAGGCCGCTGCGACCAAGCTGCCCAAAATAAGACCGATGAGCACGCTGAGATTGCCGATAAACCCGGAAAACTTAGCGTAAACCACCAGTGTGATTGAGACCGTGACCAGCCCAAGCAACAGGTTGGCAGGCGAGCCAAAGTCATCGGCTCCTGGATTACCACCGCCCAACCAGATAGCTGCAGCGGGCATCAGAGAGATACCTATGATGGTGATCAGGCTGCCAATGACAACCGGCGGAAAAAAGCGCAGCAGGCGGCTGAAAATTGGTGCGAGGGCAATGGTGATCGCGCCAGCGGCGATGACGGCACCGAATATCTGACTAAGACCGAACTCCTTGCCAATCATGATCATCGGGGCCAGCGCAATAAATGAGCAACCTTGGATCAACGGTAAGCGGGCACCAAATTTCCAGAAGCCAATAGTCTGGATCAAAGTCGCCACACCTGAAGTCAGCAAGTTGGCGTTGATCAGCAATATGACTTGCGCCGAGGTAAGCCCCAATGCGCTACCCAGAATCAATGGAACGGCCACGGCGCCTGCATACATAACCAGAACATGTTGCAAACCAAAGGTGAATAATTGGCGGATGGGCAGAACCTCATCAACCGGATGGACTTGTGTGGGTTTCATTAGCGTGTCTCCTGAAGAGGGCAGCTTTATTTTTATAAGGGCCGGGCACGCTACTGGTTCTTCGACCAATTAGTGACTCTGTGCTGGCGAAGTTGAGTATTCCTCGCTTGATCTCGATGGAACAAATGAATAACCATCGTTAAAACCGATGGATGAGTTAGGCAATACGATGCGTTTTTCACTGGACCAGCTACAGGTTTTCAGCCTCGTCGTGCAAGCGGGTTCATTCTCTGCTGCGGCGCGCAAAATGGGGCGAACACAGTCGACGATCAGCGCGGCGATAGCCAATCTGGAAACCGATCTGGGTGTCGCCTTGTTTGATCGTTCAAGCCGCATTCCGAGCCTGACGCCCGCCGGCCAGAAACTGCTGCTGCAGGCTGAAGCGGTGATCGAGCGTTGCCTGGCGCTGGAAAGCCACGCCGACGGTATGGCCGAAGATGTTGAGCCCTGCCTGACGCTGGCCATTGAGGTGCCGTACAACACGCTAATGCCGGTTCTCGTTGAATTCGAGCAGCAGTTTCCCTCGGTCGACCTGATCGTCCGTCATCCTGTGGATGGCGATGCTCGCCAGATATTGCTCAAGGGCGAGGCCGCGCTGGGCGTGGCATTCTCGCAGCCTGACTATCCCCGTGAACTTGAGTTTATGCAGTTGGGCAAATTGATCATGGTGCATGTCACCCACCGGGATCACCCGTTGGCCCAGCACAAGCAAGTCAGTTTTGCCGAGCTGCATGCCCATCGTCGGCTGGCATTCAGTGCCCACGTTGACAAACTACCGAGCACGGAATACCTGCGCTCCACACAGATGTGGCAGGCCGAAAGCTACATGGCGGTGATGGAAATGGTGCGCGCCGGATTGGGTTGGGCCACCTTGCCGCGCCAGCTTATCTTGCGTGAATTGAATAATGGCGAGTTGGTCGAGTTACAACTGAGCGCTTACCCGCACACTGACTGGTTGGTGGGTGTCGATCTGGTATGGCCGCGTCAGCTACGTCGCGGTAAAGCCGAGCGCTGGCTTAAACAGCGCCTGATGCAAAGCAAAGTGTTCGAGCTGGATCGCAACGGCCAGTCAACGACGCTGTAGTGCGCTGATGATGAGAGGGCAACCGCTGCCAGCTCTGTGGCCAGTCTTCGGCTAAACACTGAACTTTGCCATGTCATAACTCTCACATTTTTGTACACCCACCGGCTTTTTAGCATCATGCGCGTGCTGGTGTTTGCTCATCCACCAGCCGCGATGCATGCGACAAGCTTCCAGGCGGCAAGAGGTTCGCGCATGAGTAACACTCATAAGCACGCAACGATTTATCGAATGGTCATGGAGCAGCACGTCTGTCCATTTGGGCTCAAAGCGCTCGATCTTCTCAAAAGAGAAGGTTTCGAGGTTGAAGACAACTGGCTTCGCACGCGAGAACAAACCGATGCATTTATGGATAAATACTCGGTAAAGACCACACCGCAGATATTTATCAACGGCCACCGAATTGGCGGTTTTGATGATTTAAAAAAGCATCTCGGTAAACCGGTAAAAGACCCGGAAAAAGTAACCTACCAACCAGTGATCGCGGTGTTCGCCACCGCTGCCTTGATGGCCTTGGCAGCCAGTTGGTTGGCGTTTGATAACGTGCTCAGAGTACAAGCGGTCGAGTGGTTCGTGGCGTTCAGTATGTGCATGCTGGCTTCGCTCAAGCTGCGCGACCTTGAGAGCTTTTCCACTATGTTTCTGGGCTATGACTTATTGGCGCGCCGGGTGGTTCGGTATGCCTATGCATATCCCTTCGGTGAGCTGATCGCAGGCGTGCTGATGATCTCCGGCTCACTGATTTGGCTATCCGCTCCGCTGGCAATCTTTATCGGCAGTATCGGCGCCTATTCGGTGTTCAAGGCGGTGTATGTTGAAAAACGCGAGCTGAAATGTGCCTGTGTAGGCGGCGACAGCAACGTTCCGCTGGGGTTTGTATCCTTGACGGAGAACCTGATGATGGTCGGCATGGGGCTATGGATGTTGATCGTCCACTAGCCAGGATCTGAACCGGAAACACACCTCGATTATTTTATCCTTGGCGCGAAGATGCCCTGTAGCCAGGGCATCTTCGCTTGAGCCACGCCGTCAGGAAATGGCTGTGCCTTGGAGCGTTTCGTCACTCATCAGTTTCTCAAGACTGATGGGCAGGTCGCGCACTCGTTTACCGGTCGCATGGTAGACAGCGTTCGCCACCGCTGCGGCAAGTCCGGTTATTCCGATTTCACCGATTCCGCGAGCGCCAAACTCATTGAGGTTGTAGTCAGGATAGTCGAGCAGAACTACCTCGATCTCCGGTTGGTCGGCATGCACCGGCACCACATATTCGGCGTAGTTATTGTTCACTGGCATGGCGTTGCGCTCGTCGTAATCGGTGCTTTCGAACAGCGCCATACCGATGGCCATGACAATTGCCCCCTCGACCTGATTGAGCGAGGTCTTGGCATTAATGACTTTGCCGACATCGATTGCGCTGACCACCCGCGAAACCCGCAACCGCGAAATACCCGGATCCCAACGCACCTCAACGAAGTGCGCGCCAAAGGAGCCGAACGCGTGCTTCTCGGTATCAGCCATTCCCGTGTGACCTTCGCCCTCGGCACTGGCGAATTTCAAACGCTTGAGAACATCAGCAAAGGCGATGCTTGTGGTGCCACTTTCCAATTTGCCGTTACTGACTTTGATTGCATCCGGCTTGACGTCGGCAAACCCGCCATCGCTAGATACGGCAAAGTCTTTAAGTTGCGTAAGCGCTGCGCGGGTAGCCTCAGCCACCGCGGGCAATACGCTGGCTGTAACCCAGGAGCCGCCAGAAACAGGGCCCGGAGGAAAAGTCGAATCGCCCAAGTGCACGACGATTTTGTTCAATGGCAAGCCCGTGAGGTCGCTGACACATTGCGCGATTACGGTATAGGTTCCAGTACCGATATCCTGGACGCCGCAAAAGGCTTCGGCGCTGCCGTCGGACTTCAAGGATACACGCGCCTTGGAAGGTGTTCGCAATGCCTCCCAATTACACTGCGCCATGCCGTAACCTATGACTTCATGACCTTCACGCATGCTGCCAGTTTTTGGATTGCGCTTATCCCAGCCAAACCGCTTGGCTCCTTCGGCCAAGGCTTCGCGCAAATGATTACCGGACCAAGGCAGCTTTTCCTCCTCATTGTGCTCAGCCCAATTGAGTTGGCGGAACGCGAGAGGGTCCAACTGACATTTTTCGGCCAACTCATCAATCGCAGACTCCAAGGCAAACAAGCCCGGCGCCGCCCCCGGTGCGCGCATCGACGTCGGCGCCCCACGGTTGACCGGCACTGTGGCGTGGCTGGTTTCGACATTGGCACATGAGTAAAGGCTGGCACTCATACCAGCGCAATTCTCAACATACGGATCGCCCATCCCCCGAGTGTTCACCGACTCATGTCGCAGTGAAACCAGCTTGCCTTGGGCATCGGCCGCCAAGCGCATGCGTTGCTGGGTTTCGGGGCGATGCCCGACGGCAGTGAACATTTGAGCCCGCGGCACAACCAACTGTACGGGGCGGCCAACCACCTTTGCAGCGGCACATGCAGCCACCGAGTGGGGCCAAACCCAAAGCTTTGCGCCAAAGCCTGAGCCAATAAAAGGCGCTCTAACCTCCACGCGTTCGGTCGGCAAACCAAAAATCTGGGCAAGGGTATTGCGGTGCACAACCACCGACTGGGTGGATTCATACACCACCAGCTTGTTGTTCTTCCATAGCGCGACGGTGGCGTGCATTTCCATTGGGTTATGGGTTTCAACTGGCGTGGTGTATGTCGCATCAATCGTTTGTACACCTGCGTCGAACGCTTCGGCGGGATTGCCGCGCTTATGTCCTCGGCCGCTGTCATCAGGCGAGCCTTGCTGCAAGCCTTGTTTGAGATTGGCCAATGCGCGGCTGTCGGTGTAGCTGACCTTAACTTTGTAAGCGGCCTCGCGGGCATGTTCGAAGGTGTCAGCAATAATCAGAGCAACGAATTGCCCTGCGTAACGAATGACCTCGTCTTCGAACGGCAAACGCTTCTCGTCAATACGTGTGGAAGTCAGTACTTTTTCGAGGGAGAACTGCGCTGGCGGCGAGTGGAACGCTTGGGGAAAGTTGCCATGGTGAAGAATTTCGATCACCCCGGCAGAGCGCCGTGCGGTCTCGATATCGAGTGATTTGATCGAGCCGCTGGCAACGCTACTGAACACGCCATATGCGAAGACCATTCCTTGCGGATGCTGGTCCGCGGTATACATGGCCTGGCCGGTGACCTTCAAGCGCCCCTCGACGCGTCGTGGCGATGCACCCATGATTGATTCGCTCATGCCAACGCTCCTGTGCCAAGTGTCATGAGGTTGCGCACAATGGCCTGCCGTCCCAGTGGGATCTTGTAGGCGTTGTGCGAATAAGGCACTGCATCTTGCAGGGCAATAGCGGCGGCCTTGGCGAAGGCTTCCGGGCTCGCTGTCACACCTTGCAACGCGCGTTCTGCTTCGAGCGCCCGCCATGGTTTTGTACCCAGGCCACCCATGGCAATACGCGCTTCGCGGATAATCTTGCCATCCATGACCAAAATCACCGCGCTGGATGCCAGAGCGAACTGGTATGAGCTGCGGTCACGCAGCTTTAGATAAGCGGACTGATTATTCGTCAGCGGTGCGTCCAAGGTGACATGCGTGATCAGCTCATCCGGCTTGAGTGCATGCTCCTTCCACGGCGTGCTTGCGGGCAATAGATGGAAATCCAGGAAATTGATTTCGCGCTTGCCGGACGGGCCTTGCACTTCAACACTGGCGCCAATTGCAGCCATGGCCACACACATGTCCGAGGGATGTGTGGCAATGCATTGATCGCTGGTGCCCAACACTGCATGCACGCTGCGGTTGTGGCCCTCGATGGCCGCACAGCCCGAACCGGGATTACGTTTATTGCAGGCAGAGACACCATCGCGAAAATAATTGCAGCGCACCCGCTGCATCACATTACCGGCAGTGGTTGCCTTGTTGCGCAGTTGGGTGGTTGCCCCGGAAAGTAGTGCCTGCGACAACACCGCGTATTCACTTTTGATTCGCGGGTGATTGGCCAGTTGCGTATTACTGACCATGGCGCCAATCCGGGTGCGGCCATCGCTCAAGGTTTCGATCTGGTTCAGCGCCAAATTATGTACATCAACCACTTGGTCAGGCTGCATGATGTCGAGTTTGACCAGGTCCAGCAGTGTGGTGCCGCCCGCAAGAAAGGCCGTAGCGTCGCTGCGTGAGTGAGTGGCAATGGCCTGCTCGGTACTGCTCGCGCGGATATACTCCAAGGTTCTCATCAGCTGGCTCCTTGCAGTTTGCCGCGGGCATCTTGCACCGCTGCCAGAATGTTCTTGTAAGCGCCGCAGCGGCAGATATTGCCACTCATGGCTTCGCGGACGCTGGCGTCGTCGGCTCCAATGTTCGGGTCTTTGATGATCGCCGCAGCGGTCATCATCTGGCCTGAAGTGCAGTAGCCGCACTGAAACGCGTCGTGTGCCCAAAAGGCTTCTTGAATGGGGTGCAGTTGTCCGTTTTGCTCCAGCCCCTCGATGGTGGTGATTTCATCACCCTCATGCATCGCGGCCAAGGAAAGACAACTGTTCATGGGCTGCCCGTTAACGTGCAAAGTACAAGCCCCGCACTGGCCGTGATCACAACCCTTTTTGGTGCCGGTCAATTGCAGCCGATCGCGCAATACGTCCAGCAGCACCGCGTTGCCAGGAATGTTGAGGGCATGTAACTGCCCATTCACTTTAAGCGAGATACGCAACTCGCCCTTTGCCAATGGCTTATCACTGTCGTCGACGGGTGCTTCAAGCTGTGCGGCCTGCGCCCACATAGGTGCGGTGGCAACGGCCATGCCGGAAATACCGATAGTACGCAGAAAGTTACGCCGCGAGGGCGTCGTCAGTTCCTTGAACAATTGGCCGGTGCTGTCTGAGTCGTGAATATTGCTTTCAGTCGGATCAGTCATTACTTCGGTCCTCATCGGTTGTAACGCTGCACATCACGGAGCGGCATGGCATACGAGCAGTTGGATCGGGACCGTTCAGCCCTCACTGCATCGCGCTTGTTTTTATTTATTCACGCTTGAACCGCGCACAAAGCTGCTCCACGTCTTTATATGAGCTTATCTATCGACGAGTGTTCACACTTGCTCAATCAGAGCGAGTTATTGCCTATTTCGGCAAAATGGCTCTGGATGCATACCGGGGGGGTAAGGGGGAAGGGTTCAATTAACCGTTTATAGGGTACCCAAACATAGGGTGCGTTGATACGCGCGGGTCGCAAGGCTATGAAGGCCGCCAGGATAATGGGGTTGTAGCCCTGGGGTTATCCGAGAATTTATCGGCAGTAACCCTTATAGACCCCGTGTTTTGGGCACCTCGGTACGAAAACGTCCTGGGGAAATATCAAAAAACTCACGGAAGCACCGGCGGAAATGGGAAATGCTGATAAATCCGCTGGCCACAGCGATATCAGCTAGCGACCTGTTGGTCTGTTGGAGCAGCTGACGAGCATGGGTTAAGCGCAGCTCAAGGTAATAACGGGGTGGTGTAACATTGACATGGCGACAGAACAGGCGCTCAAGTTGACGCCTGGACATGCTTACATGAGCGACGATTTCATCAATCGTCAGGGGTTCCTCTATATTATTGTGCATCAACTCCAGAGCCAGTTTGAGCGGCTGTGGCAAGGTCAGGTTGTTGTCTAGCGTTAGCGCCGAAATATCCAGGGTTTCTTTGGTTTTATCGCAGCTGAGTACTTCCTCTACGGCATGAACCAAGCTGTCACCATGCCCAAGCTTGACGAACTCGAGCATCATGTCTAACGAGCTGTTAGCGCCTGCGCAGCCTATTCGGTTGCGATCTAATACAAATGAGTGTTTTGAAAGCTGAACTTTAGGGAACAGCTCAGCCATCATGGCCCTGCTGTCGGGGTGGAAGGCGCAGTCGTATCCATCCAAGAGACCTGCCTCAGCAATAAAATACGAACCATTCCACAAGCCGCCAAGGGTTGCCCCGGCCGAGTCGGCTGAGCGTAATTTGGTTCTGATAATCTGTTGCGCCTTTAATGCCACACGGAAACCACCGCAAACCAAGATGAGACTTTGTTGGCGTTCATCTAAATCAGCTAGGTTGCAATCGACTGAAATTGAGATGCCCAGGTCGCTGACAATCAGGTCTTGAGTCCCAACCACCAATATTTCATAAAGTGGCGCCGTGCTCATCAAATTCGCCGTGACAAGCGCATCGACTGCGCCGGTGAACGCCATCATCGAGAAATTGTCGAGCAACAAAAATGCAACGTGCTGCACAGCCTTCTCTCGCTCGTCATATATCAAGCGATTGAGGTGCAAACGGTTTTTATCTTTCAGGACGCTCTCGAACGACGATCTCATTATTTTGCTACTCATTAATTGCGTATAGCTTGGCCGGAGCGATATTCATGGTGCGGATAACCATATTGATCTGTAGCTCGGGTGAAAATAGCGGTGCAACCACTGCCCAGATCGACCTGCAGTGGCGAGGTTTGAGTCGCCCTGAGGTGTAGACCCGCTCCGACTACCTACGCACCTTACCCAGAGACAATGCAACGGGGCACTGAGAGTGCACCTTATCCCCACTTTTTCGCTTTGTAACGGACATTTTTCGCTGCACAGAGAGCGCCAGATGCTCGACAAATCTTGGCTTGCCCAGTTTTGGGAATAAACCGTGGCGCTGGTGCTCTTTGCCTACCCAGGCTCGGGGGCGTTTGTAATCAGCTGCGCATGGCGATCCGTCGCGTAGAAAAGAGCTTGCTTTGGCATTCCTGCGTTTTCAAGAGGTTGCCTTAAGGCAGGAAACGATATGTGTGAGGGAGGCGTTGTGGCTGATGGCAGCGAGTACTTTGCCCCAGGAAAACCTGAAGACTGGCCACAACAGTCGTCTTCAGGGTGCAATTGGCCGTAGTGAGGCCAGCTTTGCGCATGTCTTCAACGCGTTCGCGGTTTCAGTAGACCATCACGCCAAGGCGCACGGCTTAAATCCTGGCGTCAGTGAGACTCATACACACCTGCGCAACCTGTGCCGGACTATTAATTGAGTGGTTTTTTTGAGGTCTCAGGCAGTGCGAGGCCTCCGATAAGGGCCAGCAGGGCAATAACGATTAAATAATAGGCAGGTGACATTTGGTTGCCCGTCTCTGCAATCAGCCATGTCGCAACCAGGGGCGCCGTTCCACCGAACACCGTGTAGGCCATGTTGTATGTGAAGGCTGATGCGGTATATCTGACTTGGGTTGGAAATTGCTCGGACAAAAGAACTGCTGTTACCACGCCGCATATCACCGCCCCGACTGCAAGCAGTGAGGCGCCTAGGATTAAGTAAATCAACTGTCCGGAAGCCGCCATCACAAACGCTGGATACACAGCGGCGATAAGACACCCGCAGGCGGTCATGATCGTTTTTCTGCGCCCGACATAATCTGAGTAGCGACCAACAAATGGGCACAGGCAAGCGGCAAAGATGAGAGCAGAAAATACAGCCAGCAACGCGGTGGGACGACTGGCTCCCCCTACGACTTGCATGTAAGTGCTTAAGTAGGTAGTGAACATATAGAAAGAAAGCGCTGTAGCGGAAATAAAAGCCATGAGGCAAGTAATAGTCCGCCAATGATTCTTAAAGGTGTTTTTGAGGGGTGAATGCTCTGCTACAGGCTGTGCTTTTAATGCTACAAACGCGGGTGACTCATCCAGATGCAAGCGCATGTATAAACCAATTAACCCTAATGGCGCTGCGATCAAGAACGGGATACGCCATCCCCACTGGTTCATATCAGGCTCTGAGACGAAAAAATTAAGGCCGTAAACCAATGCTGCAGCCAAGGCGAACGCTATGAAGGTGGAAACTGGAATAAAACTCCCGTACCGAGCCTTTTGCTCTACCGGCGCATGTTCAATAACGTAAGCGCATGCACCCGCATACTCCCCACCTGCGGAAAAACCTTGCGCACACCTTGCGAGTGCTAAAAGCAGTGGCGCATATATGCCTATGGCTGCATAAGTCGGCAATAGGCCAATCATCGCTGTCGCGCCAGCCATCATAAGAACTGTAATTGCTAAAACACGCTTTCTGCCTATTTTGTCACCCAAGGTTCCGAAGAAAATGCCTCCGAGTGGACGTAACGCAAAGGACACCGCAAAAACAGCAAATGTTTGCAGTAATGCTAATGCTGCGTTGCCTTCAGGAAAGAACAAACTGGCTATGGTGACAGCGAGAAAGCCATAGACCGCGAAGTCAAACCACTCGACAAAGTTCCCGATTGCAGAGGCTGCGATTACCTTCTTTAAGGTCGCGATATCTACAGATCGTGCGTCTGTTATCTGCTCGTGGCTGGTCATGGATTCCCTTTTTTGCTTGTTGTTAGGTTATGAAGGTCAATTTTCAAAATACCCATCGCATCTTTTGAACAGGGGTACTCCTTTCGCCAAAAAACTATCCATACACGACGCTTAAGCTAAAGCTTTAGGGCCTGAACAGGGGCAACCTGTAGTGGTCAACTAATCCCGGACACGACGTTAAGTTTCTGCTCAGCCTGAGCGGGCGCTAGCCCGCCATTGAATAAATGAGGCCGTATCCAGTTGTAGCGATGCATCAAGTAATGGCTGATGTCCCGTTGCGCCTGCTGAACCGACATATAACCCACTGAAGGTATCCACTCGGTTTTCAAGCTTCGAAATACACGCTCCATCGGCGAGTTATCGTAGCAATTGCCCCGGCGACTCATGCTCTGGCTGATGCGGTA
>NZ_JBLXAP010000016.1:0-71672 GCF_048265905.1 Pseudomonas sp. | reverse complement strand
GCTGAAATACAAAACGCCCGATGCGGTGCATCGGGCGTTAGGGTGAAACAGGTGTAAACCTATTTCAGGACTAGACACGAGATTCACAGGCACAGCGACACACTCAAGTGTTGGTGGATGTTTGGAGCAAGCACTCAAGCAAGCAATCGAGCGCTGGCTGGCGCTGGGCACGGCGTAGCAGTGCAACCAGTTCGCGGTGAAACGTTAGTGGACCCAGCTCAATTACGCGCAATTGTGTCGGCCGTTGTAGCCATAAACCCGCTCGAGGAATCAGCGATACGCCCATGCCGTTCTCAACCATGCGCACGATGGCTTCAAGCTCATCCAGCTCCAAGGTATCGTGCACATCAATATGCTGCTCACGCAAAAATTTGCTTACCAGCCTGCCGCCGAAAGAGCGCCGGTCGTAACGGACGAAAGGCTGTTCAGCAAGTACCTGTAGCGGCTCATCGGCGGTGACGGACAAAGGAGTGATCAGCACAAACGGCTCGCGCGCCAAGCTGACTTCGAGCAGTTCCTTGGGTAACTCAAACGGTGGCTTGATCAGCAGCGCGAGGTCAATTTCGCCCGCATCGATCTGGCCGAGCAGATTCAAGGAAACCCCGGGGATTATTTTTAACTCGACCTGTGCCGCCTGAGCACGAAAGCGCGGCAATACATCAGGCAATAATCCTGTCTGTACGCTGGCAATTGCCCCAACCTTCAACTCGCCACGCCATTCTGCCAGCCCTGTCGGCAGAGCCATTTGCGCGAACAGGCCCAGCATTTGTTCAGCCAGTGGCAGCGCATGCCGGCCCGCAGCATTAAGCACAGCCGCGCGCCCGCTGCGGTCAAACAAGCGTAGGCCCAAGCCCTGCTCAAGCACGCGCATTTGTGCGCTGACTGCCGATTGCGTCAGGCCCGCGTGCTGCCCTGCAGCCGCGAAGGTGCCATGTTTTGCAACTAGCAAAAAAGTTTTCAGCTCGCGGAGCATGGGCGTCTCGATTAATCAGTTTTATTTGAGCTTAGGCGCAATAATATTCGCTTTTAATCATTTTTACTGTAGCTAAACTGAGAGCATTAGTTAATCGAAACAGGATATCTGCATGGCTCTCGCTCCGTTCCACCTGGCTATTCCGGTTTATGACTTAAAGGCTGCCCGGCACTTTTATGGTGAAGTGTTTGGCTGTCCCGAGGGGCGTAGCAGCGATCATTGGGTTGATTTCGACTTCTTTGGCCACCAGTTAGTCATCCATGAAAGCCCAAAGACGGACTCGCAAAGCCACGCGCAGAGCAACCCAGTCGATGGCCATGACGTGCCGGTGCCGCATTTTGGTGTGGTCTTGGGCTGGCAGGATTGGGAACAACTGGCGCAGCGGTTGCGCGAACGGCAGACCGAATTTGTGATTGAGCCTTATGTGCGCTTCAAAGGTCAGGTTGGCGAGCAAGCCACCATGTTCTTATTTGACCCTTGCGGTAATGCGCTTGAGTTTAAAGCCTTCAAAGACCTCTCGCAGATGTTTGCCAAGTAAACCTCTGCCGGCCAGGCGCAAACCACAGCGTGAGTTTGCGCAGGCCTTGCTATCAGTCTTTCTGCGTCAAAAGCGTTGGCAGTTCAGCCGCGAGTTTTTGAATATTCAGTGGTGAGCGAATAAAGCCGCGTTGCCTGCCGTCTGGCCCAATAATTACTAGATTGCCGCTGTGGTCAACGGTGTAGTTGGGCTTGCTGGTGTCGGCTGGAATAAACGGAATGCTGACCCCGTTAGCCAGTTTTTCGATGGTTTCTTCTTCACCGGTCAGGCCCATGAAGCTTGGGTCAAAGTAACCGAGGTATTTCTTCAGTTGCTCCGGCGTATCACGATTCGGGTCAACGCTGACCAACACCACGCGCAAATTGGCTATGGCCTCTTCGGGCAGCATTTTTTTCAGTTCACGCAGCTCCGCTAATGTTGCCGGGCAAATGTCCGGGCAAAAGGTGTAGCCGAAGAACAACAGACTCCATTTGTCTTTGAGCTGCTCGGTCTTGAATGGCTTGGCGTTTTGGTCAATCAATTCGAGATCTGGCACGTTTCGGCCCTGGGGCAGTAAAACGATACCGGCATCGAGTAACTTGGTCGGGTCGGTCTGCCCTTTGCTGCTAAGCACCTTGTTGACAGTGAGCCCCAATACCAGAGCAATGACAGCGACAAGAACAAAAACGGTAGTCTGAGTACGGGTCATGGCACCAAAATCTATAAGTTGAAGAAGAAGTAATGATCCACCAGCAACGCGATAAACAACAGAAACAGGTACCAGATACTGTACTTGAAGGTGTTGATTGCCGCGTGCGGTTTGCTGTCACGGTACAACACCACTGACCACTGCAGAAAGCGTGCACCCAAAACTACCGCGCAGACCAAGTACAGCAGGCCGCTCATGTGGATAGCGTAAGGCAGCAGGGTAACGGCGAACATCATGCAGGTGTAAAGAATGATGTGAACCTTTGTGTAATGTTCGCCGTGGGTGACCGGCAGCATCGGGATATCGGCTTTTGCGTATTCCTCTTTGCGGTGAATGGCCAGCGCCCAAAAGTGCGGCGGCGTCCAGGCGAAGATAATCAATACCAGCAGCAGTGGTTCGGCGCTGATATGCCCGGTGACTGCCACCCAGCCTAACAGCGGTGGCGCTGCGCCAGCCAAGCCACCGATGACGATATTCTGCGGCGTCGCACGTTTCAGAAAGCCGGTGTAGAGCACTGCATAGCCGAGAAGCGAGGCGAGTGTCAGCCAAGCCGCCAGTTCGTTAGTAAATGCCAACAACAGCGACATTCCGCTTATGGCCAAGAGCAATGCGAAGCTCAGCGCCAATATGGGTGACATGCGCCCAGACGTTACGGGACGTTTGTGTGTGCGCGCCATGATCGAGTCGATACGTCGGTCAACCACATGATTCACTGCAGCGGCAGCGCCTGCGCATAAACCAATGCCGATGTTGCCGAAAATCAATACCTGCCAGGCCACGCCCGCTCGTGTCGCGAGAAACATACCGACCAGTGAGGTGATCAGCATCAGCACCACGACACGCGGTTTAGTCAGTTCGAGAAAGTCACGCCAGCTCAGGTGTGTCGCTTGTTCGCGTAATAGAGTTGCCATGCGATTACCCCTTTTCTTATGCGTTAGACGCCCGTACAACGCCTGACTTGTGCAGCAAAGCTGTTTCAGCGGTTGCGGTCCGTGCGTAGGCAGTCGCCGGAGCACGGACGCAGTAATTAACCAGGACCATGCACATCAGCAGCACCGCGCCGCCTGCGTTGTGCGCCACCGCAACCAGCAGTGGTAGGTGAAAAATCACATTACTGATGCCTAAACAAACCTGCACGGCAAGCGCGAGCAAGACGCCAGCCGCCAGCTGCTTTAGCCCCGCCGCACGTAGTTGCCAGGCTAAAAGCAGGAGCATGCAGGTGACGAGCAGGGCGCCGACACGATGGGTCATGTGGATCGCTGTGCGTGCGTCACTGTCGAGTTGACCGCCAAGATAATTCGGGCCGATGTGCTGGCTGAGATGAAAGCCATTAGCGAAGTCCATTGCTGGCCACCACTCGCCATGACATTTGGGCAAATCCACGCAGGCGACTGCGGCGTAATTACTGCTGACCCAGCCGCCCAGAGCAATTTGGCCGATAACCAAAGCCAATGCTGCGCCAGCGAGCAACCTTAAACGTGGCGGGATTGAGGGGATTGCCGGTGCCTTACCCGAGAGACGTAAGGTGAGTAAAAATAACAAGCTCAAGGTCGCAAAGCCGCCGAGTAGATGCAAGGTCACCACTTGTGGCCAAAGTTTGAGGGTGACCGTCCACATGCCGAAAGCGGCTTGCACAATCACTAGCCCAAGTAGCAGTAGCGGCAGTTTCACCGGTTGCTCAGCTCGCCCGTGTTGCCTAAGGGCATGCACCGCTAAACCCAGCATCACTAAACCAAGGGTGCCAGCAAAGTAGCGGTGAATCATTTCTGCCCAGCCCTTGGCGACCTCCACCGGTGCTGCCGGGAATCGCGACTGGGCTAGTCCTTGCGCGTGTTCGCTCATGGGTACGCCGATAAAACCGTAGCAACCTGGCCAGTCCGGACAGCCGAGCCCTGAGTGACTAAGGCGCGTATATGCACCCAATATCACTACAACGGCTGCAAGCAATGTGGCAAACAATGCAAAGCGATAGCCCGGTTTAGTCATCAAGCACACTCCCTAAGTGCAAATCTGCTTTCAGCCAATGCGCGACAGTTTGAGCAAGTGCTGCAAGTCTTTTAGTGTTTCTTTGCCATTGTTGTTGCTGTCATAACGAAGCACCAAGTTGCCGTGTGGATCGACAATCCACAGTTGCGCCTCTTCGGCCTTGGCGCCGGTGAGTTGCAGGGTTTTCTGGTAGCGAGACAACTCCAGCGAATGCTGGGCAAGTTGTGGATATTCACGTTTCAGCTGATTGTCGTAATCACCGTTAACCGGCTGGCTGGTGGCGAGCGTATGAGTGGCTCGGGTGGCTTCGCGGTTAAGGCCGATGTTGATTTGGCGCGCAAGAAACACCAGCTTTTTGCAGTCTTCCGTACAGGCATTGGGTGCGGTCACGAGTAGCTGCCAGCGTTTATCCTCGGCACCGTTAACACCAAGGCTTTCGAGGTTCTCCCCGGTACCAAGGAGCTCGCCGTGGTAGTTGCGGCTTTCTGGCACCCAGAAATTGCCGTAATACATGGCCGTTGCCAGCACCATCGGACCAATCACGATGGCCAGTATCAGCAGCAGCTGTAAGCGTCCGGCAATCCGACTTCTTGGCGTCGTATCAGGCATGGTGATGCTTGGGTTCATTGTGCGGCTCCCGTGCGTTATGCACACCTAGGTAAATGAACAATCCGATTAGGGTCAGCGCCATTGCGAACCACTGCACGGCGTAGCCAACGTGTTTGTCTGGGCTCATCGATACCACTGGCCACTGCGTTTCAAATGCAGCGGGCCCGGGTTCAATTCGCAGCTCATTGGCCAAGCCTGCTCGACCGAGTTGTTGCCACAGGGTTTTGGCGTCGACTTTGGTGATCAGTTTTGGCCAAGCGCTGCTGGCGGCGACGTCCTGTAGTTGCAGACCATCGCCCAATGACACATAGACCGTCGCATTGAGTTGCAACCTTGAGTCTGGCGTATCGAAGGTTGGGGTTATTCGCCGGTCGGGCCATGGCAACCAACCGCGGTTAAGCAGTACCCATAAGCCGCTGATTTGATCGTAAAAGGGTTGCAGTACTTCAACGCCTGCATGGCCGTCACGGATGCGGTTATCCAAGAGCAGGCTGTGCTGGCTATCGAAGGAGCCCTGCAACTTGACCCGCACGTAGGCTATGTCCTTTTGGCCTTCAAGCTGGTTCAGGCTGATCGGAGCGGAGACTTCTTGCAGTTGATGAGCGGCCAGCATTTGCCTTTTTTGTTCGGCTCGGTCGAGTTGCCAAACGCCCAGACCAACCAGCACGGGCAGCAAGATAAGCACTGCTATGCCTGGAATAACGCCCGGACGAAAGCCGATCATGACATCTGCCTAAGTAACCCGACGAAGCTGGCTATACTGTTTGTTGAGTGCATTTCACTCCCCCCGGAGCCTTCTAAGGAGTCACGCATGCTTAAAGCCGCGATCATCCTGCTACTGCTTGCGACCCTGGTCAGCTTGTTCAGCGGCCTGTTGTTTTTGGTTAAAGATGAAGGCCATGGTTCTCGAGTGGTCAACTCGCTGACCGTCAGAGTTAGTTTGACCGCTGCAACCGTAGCGCTTATCGCTTGGGGTTTTTACAGCGGTCAGTTGGTCAGTCATGTCACTTGGTGATCCCTTCCTGAACCTTCAAAAATTAAGTGCTCTGCTCTTCGTCAGAGCACGTAGACGAAGATAAACAAGCCAAGCCAGACCACATCCACGAAGTGCCAGTACCAGCTTGCGGCTTCAAACCCAAAGTGTTTCTCCGGGTTGAAGTGCCCCTTCATCACGCGCATCAACATCACGAACAGAATCAGTGCGCCCATGGTGACGTGTGCACCGTGGAAGCCTGTGAGCATAAAAAATGTTGCGCCATAGATTCCGGAACCCAAAGTCAGGCCCAGATCGTTGTAGGCTTCGTAGTATTCGTAGGCTTGTAAAAACAGGAAGGCCACACCGAGCACCACGGTGAGTGCCAGCCAAGCTTTGAGTGCGCCGCGCTTGTCCTTTTTCAAGGCATGGTGAGCGAAAGTCACGGTGAAACTGGAGCTGACCAGCAAGATGGTGTTGATCAATGGCAGGTGCCAAGGGTCAATCACGCCGCTTGCTGGTGGAAACAGTTTTGGATCGGGCGTGTTCAGCAGCGGCCAACTGAACTGGAAGTTCGGCCACAGCATATTGGCAGCGCCTTTAGCACCTTCACCGCCGAGCCAGGGTCCGGCAAGCTGGCGAACATAGAACAGTGCGCCGAAGAATGCGGCAAAGAACATCACCTCGGAAAAGATGAACCAACTCATGCCCCAGCGAAACGAGCGGTCCATCTGTGGGCTGTAGAGTCCTTCGTGACTTTCCTTGATCACGCTGCCGAACCAGCCAAACAGCATGTAGGCGAGAAACAAGCCGCCAATAAAGAAGATCAGCGGGCCATGCGAATCGGGGCGCTCGGCAGACATGTCATTGAACCAGGTGCCAACCCCGTAAACGCTGATCAGCATGCCGAAGGTGGCAATGATCGGCCACTTGCTTTGTGACGGTACGTAATACGTTTCGTGAGACGCCATCTTTGTTCTCCTTATTAAGGCGAAACTACGCTCATTACTTATGACTAATCTGCGCGACCGGTGGGATGCGGGCAGTGACATCAAACAAGGTGTACGCCAGCGTCAGGTGATGCACGTCGGCGGGTAGATCTTTATCAACGATAAATCGCACCGGCATTTCAATTTGCTCGCCGGGCTGGAGGATTTGCTGGGTGAAACAGAAGCACTCGGTTTTATGAAAATAGGCAGCAGCCTTGGACGGTGCAACGCTTGGAATTGCTTGAGCCGTCATCGGTTTATCGGTTGGGTTACTGGCCACAAACACCATCTGGTTGGTTGCGCCCGGGTGCACCACAATGTCATCCGCTATCGGTTTGAATTTCCAAGGCATGTCGACGTTGTTGGTGGCCAGAAACTGCACCCGCACCTGACGTTCGTTGTTTTCAACTTGAGCTCCTTCAAAAGCTGAGCCGCTGGTTTTGCCATTAATGCCGAACGCTTGGCACATCACGTCGTAAATCGGCACCAGTGCAAAGCCAAAAGCAAACATGCCCACCACCACGCCTAATAGGCGTAGCACAAGACGGCGGTTGGGCATCGGGCTGCTCATGCGAACTCCTTATTTAACTTCAGGTGGCGTGGAGAAGGTGTGGTAAGGCGCAGGCGAAGGAATCGTCCACTCCAGGCCATCAGCGCCATCCCAAGGCTTGGCTGGCGCAGGTTTGCCGCCACGAATGCACTTGATGACGATGAACAGGAACAGTAGCTGTGTGGCGCCGAACATGAATGCCCCAATCGAGGAGACCATGTTGAAGTTGGCGAACATCAGGTTGTAGTCCGGAATCCGTCTTGGCATGCCAGCAAGACCGACGAAGTGCATCGGGAAGAACGCCATGTTCATGCCGATGAAGCTCATCCAGAAATGCAATTTGCCGAGGGTTTCGTCGTACATGTGCCCAGTCCACTTCGGCAGCCAGAAGTAGGCTGAGGCGAAGATGCCGAAGATCGCGCCGGGCACCAGCACATAGTGGAAATGCGCCACTACAAAGTAGGTGTCGTGGTACTGGAAGTCAGCGGGCGCAATCGCCAGCATCAGCCCGGAGAAACCTCCGATGGTGAACAGAATGACGAAGGCCACGGCGAACAGCATCGGCGTCTCGAAGGTCATTGAGCCCTGCCACATGGTGCTCGCCCAGTTGAACACCTTGACCCCGGTTGGCACGGCAATCATCAGGGTGGCATACATGAAGAACAACTCACCGGTGAGTGGAATACCCACGGTGAACATGTGGTGCGCCCAGACGATAAATGACAAGAAGGCGATCGAGGCTGTCGCATACACCATCGAGGTGTAGCCAAATAATGGCTTACGCGCAAAGGCCGGAATGATTGAGCTGACGGCGCCAAACGCCGGCAGAATCATGATGTAAACCTCTGGGTGACCAAAGAACCAGAACACATGCTGAAACAGCACCGGGTCACCACCGCCTGCTGCGCTGAAGAAGCTGGTGCCGAAGTGAATATCCATCAACATCATGGTTACGACACCCGCCAACACAGGCATTACCGCGATCAGCAGGAAGGCGGTGATCAGCCATGTCCAGACAAACAGCGGCATTTTCATCAATGTCATGCCAGGGGCACGCAGGTTAAGGATGGTCGCAATCACGTTGATCGCGCCCATGATCGAGCTAACCCCCATCAAGTGAATGGCGAAGATGAAAAACGTCACGCTTTCAGGTGCGTATGTTGTCGACAGCGGTGCATAAAAGGTCCAGCCGAAGTTCGGCCCCCCACCCGGCATAAACAATGTACTGACCAATAAAGCAAAGGCTGCGGGCAGCAACCAAAAGCTAAAGTTGTTCATGCGCGGCAGGGCCATGTCTGGTGCGCCGATCATCAGCGGCACCATCCAGTTGGCCAGCCCTACAAATGCAGGCATTACCGCACCGAAGACCATGATCAGGCCGTGCATGGTGGTCATTTGGTTAAAGAATTCCGGCTGCACGATTTGCAGGCCGGGTTGGAATAACTCAGCACGAATAACCATGGCAAAGCTACCGCCAAGCAGGAACATGGCGAAGCTGAACCACAGGTACATGGTGCCAATATCTTTGTGGTTGGTGGTCAACACCCAACGCATCAGGCCTTTAGCTGGGCCGTGGTGATGGTCATGTCCTGCATGACCGTGGTCGATCACTGCACTCATGTCATTGCTCCTCGGCTTGCTTGAGCTCTAGCACTTCTTTGGGGGTGACCATATCGCCTACCTTGTTACCCCAAGCATTACGCTCGTAGGTGATTACCGCCGCGATATCGACTTCAGACAGCTGTTTGCCGAAGGCTGCCATCGAGGTCCCCGGCTTGCCGTGGAAGACGATACTGAGGTGATCCTCTTTTGGCCCCGTGGCGATCTTCGAGCCATCCAGCGCCGGGAACATAGGCGGTAAACCTTGGCCTTCAGCCTGGTGACATGAGACGCAGGTGGTGTGGTAAACCTTGTCGCCGCGCGCGACCAACTCTTCAAGCGTCCAATCTTTCTCGGTCAGCTCTTTGAGTTTTGCCGTTTCGGCTTTCTTTTCAGCCAGCCACGCGTCGTAGTCAGGCTTCGATTTGGCTTCGACCACGATCGGCATAAACCCATGGTCCTTGCCGCACAGTTCAGCGCACTGGCCGCGGTAGAGTCCTGGCTCATCAATGCGTGTCCATGATTCGTTGATGAAACCAGGAATAGCGTCCTTCTTCACCGCCAGTGCAGGCACCCACCACGCGTGGATAACGTCGGCGGAGGTAATCAGGAAGCGGATTTTTGCGCCCACTGGGACTACCAAAGGCTGGTCGACTTCAAGTAGGTAATGCTCGCCTTTTTCAGCCTGGTTGCTGATTTGTTCGGCGGGCGTTGCCAAGTTGCTGAAGAACTCAACATCCTGACCGAGATACTTGTAGTGCCACTTCCACTGATAACCGGTGATCTGGATATCAACGTCTGATTCAGAGGTGTCGTAGATATCAATCAGGGTCTTGGTCGCGGGGATGGCCATCAGCACCAAGATGATTAAAGGCACAATGGTCCAGAGGATCTCGACCGTAGTGCTTTCATGGAAGTTGGCGGGTACTTGGCCGGTCGAGCGTCGGTGAATAAACATCGACCAGAACATCGCGCCAAATACTATTACGCCGATGACCACGCAGATCCAGAAAATGGTCATATGCAGGTCGAAGACGGTGCGGCTTACCTCAGTAGCTCCTGGTGTCATGTTGACAGTCCAACTCGCCTCAGCGGTACTGAACGCCAACCACAGCAGCAGGCCCATCCAAACACGTGGATGTCGCGACATTGCGGGTTCCCCTTATGGTTCTTGTTATCCCGCCGGCGTAGCCTGCGGCAAAGGGATCAACTACCAAGCCCTGGCGCGTGTTAACGGCCTGAGTCTGTGGCAACAACTGTTAAACCCTGTCCGTGCCGAAGCCCGTCCGGTTCCATCAAAGCAGTGCCTATCGCTCTGGAGTATAGTCGGCGACTAGCAGCCCGCAATGTGAAAGCTGAAATGGTTGATACTTCGCAAGGCTCGTCCTAAACCCCACGGACGGCGGGGCTTTGCAAATGCTGTCAGGCAAGCTTTATAGCTGGCTGGTATAGAAGTTTTTTGAGTTATGACAATCGCGTCTTAGAGTTAAGCGGACAGCAACTAGGGTTGCAGGGTCTGTTTGTCCCGGGAGTCGGTGAATGTCGAAGCATCTGTAATCGTTGAGATCCACCCTTGTCTATGGAGTGACTACCCACTAGCAGTTGATTGCTGTGCCAGATAATTATTGGCTTGCACGCTGCCACTTAAGCACCAAGGCCCTCGCTAGAAGGAGCTGCCATGAACACCCCTGCTATACGCGAACTTATCAACAAAGCGCTAAAACATGAGGCAAACACCGGCCAACTGGCCGCTCAGTTGGAGACGAAACTTAAAGATATCCACCCCTCGATCCGCTTACCTGAAGCCAACCCTTTAGCGGTTCTGATTGGCTTTGTGACGGCTTATATCGAAGAAGTGCCCCAAGTCATTGATGCGGCGACTGAGGTCGCTCGTGAGGCTGGTATAGAAGACCGAATCAAACCAGTGCTCAAGGTAGCCGAGCAATTCTTCCTGCAACCGCCCGAGCTGATGTCTGGTCATGACGGCCTTGATGGTCTGCTTGATGAAGCCTACTTGGCGCACCGGCTGGTTATGGAAGTTAACGACCTGTATATCGCCCACCTCGGCCAACCGCTGATTCCGTTAGATACCACTATTGCTAACTTGATTGCTCACGAACTGATTGGCGAGCCGTTTGCCAATCAATTGGATGAAGCGGTGCATCACACGGTCATGAGCATGCTCAATAAAGACAGCTTTAAGCAGGACTCTGTCGTGGCTTATCGCGAGCGCCTGAGTGCACCGACAACCGAAGCGGCCTGGAAGCGCTGGCCGTGCTTTTCGAAGCAGCTAGGCGTTGAGTTGGTGCTGGATGGGCAGCGCGTTTCCCAATAAAACGCCGGCGATAATCGTTTGAATAACGATTATCGCCGTTCAGGTGAAGCAACTGTCATTGATTAGTCGTGGCGGTAGCGAGCACGCGGCGTAGCCAAGGGCGTCGGGCCTTCATCGATCGAGCGGAACTCGCCCAGCTCGGCATCATAAGCGACGATTTCACTGGTTTCGATATCGTAGACCCAGCCATGCACAAACAGCTGGCCACTGGCGATTTTGGCAGCCACCGAAGGGTGAGTGCGCAAGTGATCGAGTTGCGCCAGCACGTTTTCTTTGGTCAGCAAGCCCAGCGTGGTGTGGTGATCAACGCAGCCGCAATTTTCTGCGACTACTGTTTTCGCCACTTCAGCATGACGCAACCAGGCCTTGACCGTTGGCATACGCTCCAGCGACTCAGGGTTTAGAACAGCCTTCATGGCGCCGCAGTCGGAATGGCCGCAAACAATGATGTGGTGCACATTGAGCGCCATGACCGCGAACTCGATCGCCGTTGAAACGCCGCCCATCATCTGCCCGTAAGGCGGTACGACGTTGCCAACGTTACGGGTGACGAACAAGTCGCCCGGATTGGTCTGGGTGATCAGTTCTGGAACGATGCGCGAGTCGGCGCAGGTAATAAACATGGCGCGTGGAGTTTGCTCATGCGCAAGCTTCTTGAACAGTTCTTCTTGTTGAGGAAAAACTTCCTTACGAAAGCGCCGGAAGCCTTCAACAATGTACTGCAACGCCTCATCAGCACTTTCTGTATGCGTGGCGTCTACTTGTTTTTTATCCATGCTACCAACCTCGAAAACCACAGGAATATCGAAGCCTGCCGGCTCAGGTTAATCATCCGCCGGTTTATCAGGCCAATACTGGACAGCCCAAAAAGACTTCAAGTCACAACTTTCAGGTGAATGTTCTGACAGCTGAGTCTAGCGGTCTACTGCATCAAGAAAAATGCTTTTTGTAACCTCATTTAGCCTCGGTGCCAAATGTGAAAGAGGTCGGGCAAATCATGGATGAGGCGGCTTGAGGCAATCCTGCTCGATGTCTTTCAGCTGTAAACAGACGTCTCAATACCCTGCTGGTCGAAGGTGTTTAGGCTGGCGATTACTGTAGGCGCCACTCCAGATCATCGGGCCTGTACCGATTGGGCACGATGAGTATCTAGAGCCCTTCGACTTCGGCAAGCAAGGGCAAGTCCGGGCCTGTACGCGAGCAGGTAATCGCTGCCGCGCGCACGGCCAGCTTGAGCATTGCGTCAATCTGCTCGCGTTTGATACTGGCCAAGGTGTTTGGCGAGTCCAGTTGGTTACGCTGCAGGTAAGCGAGCAGCGCCGCTTGAAAAGTATCACCGGCGCCCACCGTATCGCGGATGGTTACTGAGGTTGCTGGCACACGCCAGTGGCCATGCTGATAGCTGAATACGCTTGCACCTTGCTGCCCGCGCGTTAAAAAGACCAGTTGGCAGCGTTCACTTAGCCAACTGTTCGCCAGTACTTGAGGGTCTTGTTCTGGGTAGAGCAACGCAAGGTCGTCATCGCTGACTTTGATCATGTGTGCGTAGTTAACGAAGGTTTCGACACTCCGGCGCCACAGGGCAATATCCGGTTGCGGATTAAGCCGCACATTGGGGTCGTAACTGATCAAGCGCTGCTGGTGCTGCGCCTTGACCAACTCAAGCAGCGTATCCGCCACCGGTTTCACCACCAGCGAGTATGAGCCGATGTGAATGCCGCGTACGTGTGCATCAAGCTGCGGTATATCTTCGCAGTGTAACTGGCGGTCTGCACAACCTTCGCCGCGAAAAGAGTATTGCGGTGAACCGTGCTGGTTAAGCCCAACCATGGCCAAGGTAGTCGGGGCATCAGAGCCGACCAGATAGTCAGCGCTAACACCTTCTTCAGCGAGTACACGCCGCAAGCGCAGGCCAAAGTAGTCTGTCGAAATACCGGTGAGCAGTGCCGACTCAACACCCAAGCGGCGCAAACCAATCGCCACATTGAAGGGTGAGCCGCCAGCCACTGCTTTGAACGCAACCTCGCTATTACGCGGGCTGGGCTCAACGCTAAAAAAATCGAATAAAGCTTCGCCACACACCAGATACATGAGCTGCTCCACGCAGATATAGCGCTCAGTCATCGAATTGTTGCGACCAAGCAGCCAAGTTAAAAATGCTTACTGAGAAACCGCTTGGGCACTCTTTAGCTGTTCACGATAGCGGTGATAGACATATTCATACTGCGCACTGCGTTGTGGGTCTGGGGCTGTGCGGGTGTGATCATCAAGGCGCACGCAGGCATCGCAAAGTAGGTCCAGTGAAACTGCTTTGCCGCCTAATCGGGCCACACACCAGGCCGCTTGAATCGCCGCACCGAGCGCCGCCGCCTCCGTGTATTCGGGGCATACCAATGGTGTTGCCATGATATCGGCTACGGCCTGACGCCACATTGGGCTTTTCGCCGCGCCGCCGATCAAACGGATTTCGCGGCTCTGAATGCCACTGTCACGCAATAGGTCAAGGCCATAGCGTAGGCTGAATAATGTGCCCTCGACTACCGCGCGGCAGAGGTTGGCGCGATTGAGGTTTTCACTGGTCATGCCGCTGAGACTCGCTGTTGCATGGGGCAACGCGGGCACACGCTCACCGTTGAAAAACGGCATCATCAGCAAGCCTTCTGCGCCGATTGGAGCAGCGTTCACCAGGTTGGCAAAGTCATCAAGTTTGAGTTCTAGCAATTGCTGAATCAGGCCGCTGGCGCTGGTTAGATTCATCGTGCATATGAGCGGTAACCAGCCGCCGGATGACGAACAAAATGCCGCTACTTGTGGATGCGTGCTAATCACTGGCTGATCGCCATAGGCATACAAAGTGCCCGAGGTTCCTAGGCTCATGGTGATCGCCCCGGGGCGGATATTGCCGGTGCCGATTGCACCCATCATATTGTCGCCACCGCCACTGGCAACGATGACATCAGGGTTTAAGCGCAAGCGTTCGGCGGCCTCTGTACGCAAGGTGCCGACAGGCTGGTCGGAGTCGATCAACTCAGGCAGTGCCTTGATCAAGCGCCCGGTCGGATCGATATGCTCCAGCAGTTCGGTGTCCCATGTACGAGTGCGAATGTTGAAGTAGCCGGTCCCAGAGGCATCACCGTACTCACTGCAGCAGCGTCCGGTCAGCCAATAGTTGAGATAGTCGTGCGGCAACAGAATGTGAGCAATCTGGGCAAACAGTTCGGGGTGATTGCGTTGGGTCCAACGTAATTTGGACACGGTATAACCGGGCGCAATTGCCACGCCGAGGCGTTCGATGGAGCCTGTTTCGCCACCTAACTCGTCAAGCAGTTGTTGGTTTTCTGCGGTCGACTCGGTGTCGCACCAGAGCTTGGCCGGGCGCAGCACATGCCCCTGTTTATCAAGCAATACCAGACCATGTTGCTGGCCGGAAACCGCCATGCCTTTGATCATTTGGCCGCTGATACCAGCCTGCTGCAAAGCTGCTTGTGTAGCCTGTTCCAGGGCTGTAAGCCATTGATCAACGTGTTGCTCGCGACGGCCATTGGCGCCACTGATCAACTGGTGTGAAGCACTGCCTTGACCCAGAACCTCGCCAGTTTCAGGGTTGAGGATCAGTGCTTTAGTGCCCTGTGTACCGCAATCGATACCTAAATACATACGTGCCTCTAAATAGCGTTTACAGCAGCCTGAACATGCTCAGTGCAATGCCTTGGCTACCAGCGCTGCTAATTTGAGATGGTCGACATGGAACTGGCGTATACCTTCGGCAAGTTTCTCGGTGGCCATGGCGTCTTGATTCAAAGCCCAGCGAAATTGTTCTTCAGTGAGGACGCTTGGACGCGGCAGGCGCGGATGATTATCAGCCAGCACGGCGTTGACCTGAGCATCTTGCTGAGCCAGTTGTTCGAGCAAGGCTGGGCTGATAGTCAGGCGGTCACAACCGCTAAGCGCCAGCACTTCGCCGATGTTGCGAAAACTTGCAGCCATGACCACGGCTGGGTAGTTGTGTTGCTTGAAGTAGCGATAGATATCGCACACCGAAAGTACGCCGGGATCGTTCTCGGCGTTGAAGTTATTGTGCCCTGCGGCCTTAACATGCCAGTCGAGAATTCGCCCCACGAAAGGTGAGATTAAATACACCCCGGCTTCGGCGCAGGCGCGTGCTTGTGCTTGGTTAAACACCAACGTCAAGTTGCAATGAATGCCTTTGGACTCAAGCACCCGCGCAGCTTGAATACCTTCCCATGTGGCTGCAACTTTGATCAGGATACGATCAGCGCTAACCCCTGACTCGCGGTATTGAGCAAATAAATGGCTGCCACGTTCGACCGTCGCGCAAGTATCAAACGACAGCGATGCGGGAACTTCGGTCGAGACTTTGCCCGGTACCTGCTTGAGGATTTCCAGGCCCATAAGTACGGTCAGCCGATCACACGCAGTGTTGACGATTTCTGCGGGCGTGGCATTTTCGCTGGCCCAGCTCAGGGCGGCAGCGAGCTGTTCAGAGTAATGCCCGGACTGCAGTGCCTTGAGAATAATTGACGGATTGGTGGTCGCGTCAGCTGGCTGGAAACGTTTTATTGCTTCAATGTCGCCGGTATCGGCAACTACAGTGCTGTGCCGCTTGAGTTGTTCGAGCATGCTTGGCATAAGGTTGCGCCTCGTCTAGTGAGAGTCCGCAAGCAGTGCTTGCAAAGTGCCGGTTACACCCAGCGTGCGCAGGCGATGTAGGTTGCGTTCAAAGGCCTGAACAAATGCAGGCGAGGCGGCTAGCTTTGGGCCGAAAATGCTTTCAGTGCCTAAAACTCGCTCAGTCAGTTGCGCATCGTCGCTGACTAGCGTGCGGCAATAATCTGCACGAGGGTCAATGATGGTGTAATGCTCCCCTTGCTCATCAACCTCTTTGAGGTATAGCGCCCACGCCGCAACGACCAGCGCGGCAGAGTCCAGCGGCTGGTCTTCGGCGATTAACTGGTTGAGCGTCGGTACGATAAATTTAGCGAATTTTGACGAGCCATCCGAGCACACACGCTCAAGTTGGTCGGCAATTGCCTGATTGGAAAAGCGCTCAATCAAGGTGTCTTTGTAAACACGTAAATCAATCCCCGGCACCGGCGCCAATTGCGGTGTTACATCGACATCCATAAAGCGTCGGATGTAGCTGAGCATCAACTCATCGTTCATGGTTTGGTGAACGAAGCGGTAGCCCTTGAGAAAGCCCAGATAGGTCAGCGCCAGATGGCTGCCGTTAAGCAGCTTGATCTTCATGTCTTCATAAGGCGTGACGTCGTCGGTGAACTGCACGCCGACTTTTTCCCACGCCGGGCGACCGTTGCAGAACTTGTCTTCCAGGACCCACTGCACAAAGGGTTCGCACACCACGGGCCAAGCATCTTCAACGCCGTGCTTTGCGGCAAGTTCCTGGCGATGACTGTTCTTGGTCATCGGCGTGATGCGATCGACCATGGCATTGGGGAAGCTGACGTTAGTTTCAATCCAGTTAGCCAGTTCGTGGTTCAGTAGATGGGCAAAGCTGAGCAATGCCTTGCGCGTAACCGTACCGTTATGTGGCAGGTTATCGCACGACATCAGGGTAAACGCCGGAATGTTCGCGGCGCGGCGTTGGGCCAGTGCCGCGCAGAGAAAACCAAAGACGCTGCGTGGTGACTGCGGGTGCGCGAGATCATGCTGGATTTGCGGCAGGGTGGCCATGAATTCACCCGTGCTGTCGTCCATGCAATAGCCGCCTTCGGTAATGGTCAGCGAGACAATTTTTACCTGCGGGTCACTGAGCTTGTCGATCAACGCTTGCGCTGAGTCTTCAGCCAATAGCATGTTGCGGATCGAGCCTATTACACGGACCTCGGCACCGGGCTCATCTGCCAGTTGAACCAAGGTATATAAATGGTCCTGTTCGGCAAGTGCGTCGCGCATTGCGCGGTCTTCTGCGCGTAAACCCACGCCACAGATTCCCCACTCAGCGGCTTCGCCTTGGTTAATCAATGCGTCGGTATAGACGGCCTGATGCGCCCGATGAAAGCCGCCGACCCCAATATGGACGATGCCTTCAGCGACAACTGATTGGATTTCGCTAGGTTGGCCAATATCAGCTGAAAGCTTGGATAAATTCTGGCGGTTGAGTTTCATCGGAGTCCCTTAGCAAGCCGCTTAAGCTGCTGATTGAATGCGTTTGTCGATAGCCTTGCCGCTGTCGTCAAACAGGTGGCAATGTGTGGGGTCGAAGCTAATACCCAGGGTTTCACCGAATTTAGGTGCGAAGTCGCCGCGTACTCGCACAGTCAGCATTTCACCTGATTGACTGCGTACATGGCAGTAGGTGTCGCTCCCAAGGCGCTCGCTGACATCGGCGGTGACACTGAATATGCCTTCGCCAGTTGGCACGATATTCATATGTTCAGGGCGAACGCCCAGCGTCACTTCACTGCCGGGCGCAAGTGGCGTGACTAACGGCAGGGTTACGCTGGCACCAGCCTCAAGATTGACCTCGCATGCGTTTGCCGTGGTCTGACTCACGCGTGCACGCAGAAAGCCCATGGTCGGTGTGCCCAAGAAACCAGCAACAAACAAATTGGCGGGATGGTGATAAAGCTCAAGCGGTGAGCCGACTTGTTCGACGCGTCCGCTGTTCAGCACCACCACTTTGGTGGCCAGCGTCATGGCTTCGACCTGGTCGTGGGTGACGTAGATCATGGTCGCTTGCAGATCCTGATGCAGGCGCGCCAACTCCAGACGCATCTGCACGCGCAGCGCCGCATCGAGGTTGGACAGCGGCTCATCGAAAAGAAAGATCTTCGGGTTACGCACAATCGCCCGGCCGATCGCTACACGCTGGCGCTGCCCGCCTGAAAGTTGCTTGGGTTTGCGTTCCAGCAAAGGGTCGAGTTCGAGAATACGCGCAGCGCTTTCCACCTTCTCTTTGACTTCTTGCTTGGGCGCCCCTGACAGATCGAGGCCAAACGACAGGTTTTTGCGCACGGTCATATGTGGGTACAAGGCGTATGTCTGAAACACCATGGCCAGATCACGCTTGGCCGGGGCAATCTCGGTAATGTCCTTACCGTCCAGCTCCAGGCTACCGCTGCTGACATCTTCCAGGCCGGCAATCAAGCGCAGCAGGGTCGATTTACCGCAGCCAGAAGGCCCGACAAACACCACGAACTCGCGATCATGGATATCCAGATCGATGCCTTTGATGATCGAAAACCCTTCAAACGCTTTTTTCAGATTGCGTACTTTTAGATCAGCCATTACAGAATCCTTTTGTTATTTGACGGCACCGAAGGACAGACCGCGAACCAGTTGTTTCTGGCTGATCCAGCCAAGAATTAGAATCGGCGCACAGGCCAAGGTCGAAACAGCTGAAAGCTTGGCCCAGAACAGGCCCTCAGGGCTTGAATAGGAGGCGACCAGTGCGGTCAGCGGCGCGGCTGCGGATGAGGTCAGATTGAGTGACCAGAACGCCTCGTTCCAGCACAGAATCAGCGATAGCAACATGGTCGAGGCCAAGCCGCCTCGAGCAATTGGCAGCAACACGCGACTGATTTCCTGCAGGGTGGTTGCGCCATCCAGACGCGCGGCTTCGAGAATGTCGACCGGGATGTCCTTGAAATAGGTGTAAACCATCCAGATCACGATCGGCAGGTTGATCAGGGTATAAATCACGATCAGCGCCAGGCGCGAATCAAGCAAGCCCAAGCTCTTGCAGATCAAATAAATCGGCATCAAGACGCCTACTGGCGGGAGCATCTTGGTCGACAGCATCCACAGCAATGTGCCTTTGGTGCGCTTGGTTTCGAAGAAGGCCATCGAGTACGCCGCAGGCACAGCAATCAGCATGCACAGTGCGGTGGCGATGAATGAGATCAGTACCGAGTTCCAGGCGTAACTGAAATAGTCGCTGCGATCATTGATGTGCAGGTAATTTTCCAGTGTTGGGGTAAAAATGAATTGTGGCGGCGTCGCAAACGCGGCGAGTTCAGTTTTAAAGCTGGTCAGCACCATCCAGAAAATGGGAAAGAAGATCAGCCCGGCAATTACCCAAGCGGCGCAGCCAACTACTAAGCTTTGCAGGCTGCGTTTTTGTTTAAGAGTCAGCATGGTCACGTCCTCACTGTTTGTCTGTGAGGCTTTTGCCGATCAATCTGATCAGCACTAGCGCCGCAATGTTGGCAATCACAACCGCGATCAAACCGCCCGCCGACGCCATGCCGACATCAAATTGCAGTAGCGCTTGGTTGTAGATCAGGTAAGCCAGGTTGGTCGATTCAAAGCCCGGACCACCGCTGGTTGTAGTGAAGATTTCGGCGAAAATCGACAGCAGGAAGATGGTTTCAATCATCACCACCACGGCAATCGGACGCGCCAGATGCGGCAGCGTCAGGTGCCAGAAAATCGCAATTGGGCCGGCGCCTTCGAGGCGTGCGGCTTCCTTCTGCTCCTGGTCCAGCGACTGCATGGCGGTCATCAGCAGCAGGATTGCGAAAGGCAACCATTGCCACGAGACAATCATGATGATCGAGAACAAGGGGTGTTGCGCCAGCCAGTCCACCGGCTGTGCGCCGAAGAACTTCCACACCGCCGCGAGAATCCCCGAGACCGGATGAAAAATCAGGTTCTTCCACAGCAGCGCGCTGACCGTCGGCATGATGAAAAAGGGTGAAATCAGCATCACCCGAACTATGCCGCGCCCCCAGAATTCACACGCCTCAAGCAGTGCTGAAATCAACACGCCGAACACCACGCTAATCAGCAATACGCTGCCGACCAGCGTCAGGGTGTTCAAGGCGCCCGGCATAAAGCCCGGGTCGGTCAGGAAGTATTCGAAATTTTCCAGCCCGACAAAGCTCTCTTCACCCGGGTACAACAGGTTGTAGCGGATGGTCGAGAAGTAGATGGTCATGGCCAGCGGCACGATCATCCAGAGCAGCAGCAACAGCACGGATGGACTGACCAAGAACCAGCCCACTTTGAAGCCGCGTTTCTTAACGTTCGAGTCTGTAGGCTGCTGGGGCATATCGAGAGCCGAAGTAGGCATGGCAACTCCAAAAGTGAGGAGGATGAACAAAACCCTACCCGGCGCTGTTCAAGCGCCGAAGTAGGTACTGCCTATGGGAAGGGTTACTTCAGATAGCCCGAGCGTTTCATTTGTCGTTCAGTCGCGGTTTGCGCGGCTTGAAGTGCCTGCTCGACGCTCATGCCGCCAGTCAGTGCAGCGGCAAACTGTTTGCCGACCTGAGTGCCAATGGCCTGGAATTCAGGAATGGTCACCAACTGCACGCCGACATAAGGCACCGGCTTAAGCGTTGGTTTACTCGGGTCAATCGACTTCAACGACTCAAGCGTGACCTTGGCAAAAGGTGCTGCTGCCATGTACGCATCGGTGTAGGTTGATGCGCGCGTACCTGGTGGCACATTGGCAATGCCATCGGTCTTGGCAACCAACTCGGAGTAGGCTTTTGACGTCGCCCACATGCTGAAGGTCTTGGCGGCGTCTTTTTCTTTGGAACTGGTCGGGATAGCCAGTGCCCACGAGTACAACCAGGACGAACCTTTGCTGGTGGTTTCAATCGGCGCAAACGTAAAGCCGACATGATCAGCCACTTTGCTCTGGCCCTTGTCGGTGACAAACGAGCCCGCGACGCTAGCGTCTACCCACATCGCGCACTTACCGCTGTTGAACAGTGCAAGGTTCTCGTTGAAACCATTGCTTGATGCGCCCGGAGGGCCGTATTTTTGCATGGTGTCGACGTAGAAATTCAGTGCATTTTTCCACTCGCTGCCGGTGAATTCAGGCTTCCAATCTTCATCAAACCAGCGCGCGCCAAAAGAGTTGGCCACAGTGCTGATCAGCGCCATATTCTCACCCCAGCCCGCTTTACCGCGTAGGCAGATGCCGTATTGATCTTTATCCGGGGCATGTAATTTGGCCGCAAAACCTGCCATCTGGCTCCACGTCGGGTGCTCAGGCATTTCCAGGCCAGCGTCTTTGAACAGGTCTGTGCGGTAATAGGTGATTGAGCTTTCCGCGTAAAACGGTAAGGCGTATAGCTGACCTTTGACGGACAGTCCTTCACGGACCGAAGGGAATACATCATCAATATCGTATTCGGCGCTGAGGTTGGTCATGGGTTCAAGCCAACCTTTTGCGCCCCACAATGAGGCTTCATACATGCCGATGGTCAACACATCAAACTGACCGCCCTGAGTGGCGATGTCTGTGGTCAGGCGTTGACGCAAGACGTTCTCTTCCAGCACCACCCACTTCAGCTTGATGTCGGGATGCTCCGCTTCGAAGGTTTTTGCCAGACGCTGCATGCGGATCATGTCGCTGTTGTTGACCGTGGCAATCGTCAGCGTTTCAGCGGCTTGGCTTAAACCAGACAGCGAAAAACAGGCGGTGGCAGCAAATGCCAGAGATAACTTATTCATTTATTGACTCCTCTTCTGCTCCCGTCCTGGCCACAGAAGATCGCTATTATTTTTGTCGTGCTCGCCCCGATTACACCGTTGCGGGGGCGGTATAACAAATCCTTGTCTGCACAGTTACTGATACTTTTTTGCACTTGCTGGGCCATGGCTTAATATGGAAAAGCCCATGAAAGCCAGCAGGTAAAGGGAGTTGTATCGGGTTTACTGTTTTGAGGAGGTATAAATCAGTACAGGTTTTGTTCAGAAAAACGCTGAACAACTAGCTTTCTGTAGTGCGAAGGCGTCATGCCCTTGAGCTGCTGGAAGCGGCGGTTAAAGTTTGAGATGTTGTTAAAGCCAGACTCAAAACACACGTCGGTAATGGGTTTGTCGCTACGCGTCAGCAGTTCGCACGATTTACTGACCCGCAGACGATTAACAAACTCAACAAAGCCGCGTCCGGTTGCCTGCTTAAAAAAGCGCGAGAAGTAAGTCGGTGTCATGCCCAGAACTTCCGCCACGCTGTCTTGGCTCAGCTCCTGTGCGTAATGGCTGAAGATGTAGTCCACCGCCAAGCTAATACGGTCGACATGACTTTCATCGGCCAGTTGCGAAGAAGTGACCCCGGATAACAACTGGTAATCCTCGGTTTCAGCCAACAGTTCAAGCAAGATCAAAAAGTGTCCGAGCCGCTTGATGCCTTGTGATTGGGCAATTGCGGTCATCAGTTGCTTAGCTTGAATAATCACCTGTGGATGATGAAATTCAATACCAAATTGAGCTCGGGCTAATAATGGCGTCAGGGTTTTCAGCTCAGAAAACACATTGGTTCCGCTGCCGAGCACTTCATGGGTGAAGTTCACCAGCATGTCGCGGTCCTGTACCTCTTGTTCGGTTTCGTCGAGCTGGCTGATCCAGTTATGCGGCAGGTTGGGGCCGGTCAGGAATAAACTGTTGGGGGCAAAGTTACCGATATAGTCGCCGATAAACACTTTGCCTGAGCTGGCGGTAATCAGATGCAGCTCGAACTCTTTATGGAAGTGCCAGCGCACCAAGGGGCTCGGAAAACCATGCTGACGGTAAATCAGCGAATGGCCGCCGTGGTCGTCCATTAACTCATATGAGGGGTCTGTTACACGGGCAATTCGAGTCATAGTGGCTTGGCGATTTGCGAGTTATCCAACTGCCCTGAGCAACTTCACGTCGCAATAACTAATGCACTGGCGTTTCAGGGTTCTAGGTTTTTGTAGCACAGTCTGGCGTTACAACCTATGACCGCGTCTATCGCTCGCAGTTTTCTACAACAGCGCCAATTGCCCGCCTGGAGGGCAAAACTGTGAACAGTCCAGCTTAAAATCGTCTCGCTGGTTCAGTCCAAAGCGCTTTATGGCCAGAGCAAAACGCTTGGCGATTAACTCAGCAAAGGCACCTTCGCCACGAAAGCGATGACCAAAGCGACTGTCGTACAGTTGGCCGTCGCGGCTTTGCCGGATCAAGCTCAACACATGCTCAGCGCGTTGCGGGTAATGTGCGTGCAGCCATTCCTCAAACAGCGGCGCGACTTCACGCGGTAAGCGTACAAACATATAGGAAGCGCTTTGCGCGCCCGCCTGCTTGGCTTTATCGAGCAGGCTTTCCAGCTCCATGTCATTAATCATTGGAATCATCGGTGAGCACAACACACCGACGGCAATCCCTTGTTCACGCATGACGCTTATGGCCCGCAAGCGGGCCGTAGGTGAGGCTGCGCGGGGCTCCAGGATGCACTTCAATTGGTTGTCCAGCGTGGTCAAGCTGATCATCACTTTAACCAGGCGTTGTTTGGCCAGTTCCGTGAGGATGTCCAGGTCACGCAGGATCATCGAGCCTTTGGTGATAATGGTGACCGGGTGACGATAGCGCAGCAGCACTTCGAGGATTTTGCGCGTGAGCATATGCTGGCGCTCAATCGGCTGATAAGGGTCGGTATTGGCGCCCAGGTTGATCGGCGCGCAGCTATAACCCGGTTTGCTCAGTTGTTGTTCAAGCAATGCCACGGCATTGGTCTTAGCGATTAATTTGGTTTCAAAATCGATGCCGGGCGACATATCCCAATAGGCGTGGCTGGGTCTGGCGTAGCAATAAATACAGCCGTGCTCACAGCCGCGATAGGGATTGATCGAGCGATCAAAAGGCAAGTCTGGCGACTGGTTGCGGGTAATGATGCTCTTGGCCGTTTCAAGGCGTACTTCGGTCGCAGCGGTTGGCGGCACTTCTTGGAACCAGCCGTCATCAGTGGCAATCACCTGCGTCTGTGCGTAGCGGTTCAACGGATTACTGGCCGTACCACGACCGCGCGGAGGTAGAGAGACTGACATCGCGAAGACCCATACAAAGGAGTGGCTGCACTAATTGCTGTATGTTTATACAGTTAAAAGTGCAATCAAGCCACGCCTCTTTATGCTGCGCTGATCAACGGTGTCATAGCAGTTGGTCGGCCAGGACCTGCGACTAGCGCACCAAAGGTGGTTCCCCTTTCAGGCTTTCGACCTCCTCTGGGCGCTGCGCATAGCGTTGCGCGAGAACGGCGCAAACCATGAGTTGAATCTGGTGAAAAATCATCAGTGGCAGGATCAGCAAGCCAATGGTGCTGCCGGCAAACAACACCTGCGCCATTGGCACGCCGGTGGCTAAACTTTTCTTCGAGCCACAGAACACAATAGTGATGCGGTCTTCCTGGTTGAAACCAAACCATTTGCCCAACAAGTGCGTGCCGAGCAGCGAGAAGGTGAGCAGTACGCAGCAGGCAAATACCAGCCAGGCAAGCTCAACCAGCGGTACCTGGTGCCACAAGCCTTCGATGACCGCCGCGCCGAATGCGGTGTAAACCACCAGCAAAATCGAGCCTTGATCGACAAACTTGAGCCAGTTTTTATTACGCGCCACCCAGTCACCAATCCAGCGTCTGGCAATTTGACCGGCCACGAACGGCACCAACAACTGCAAGGTAATCTTGCCAATCGCATCAACTGTCGAGCCGCCATCACCGTGGACGTTCATCAACAGCGCAACCAGCAACGGAGTAAGGAAAATACCAAATAGGCTCGATGCCGCAGCGCTGCAAATCGCGGCGGGAATGTTGCCGCGTGCCAGCGAAGTGAAGGCAATGGCCGACTGCACCGTAGCCGGTAAAGCACAGAGATAAAGCATGCCCAAATACAGCTCATTACCCACCAAAGGTGAGAGCACAGGTTTGAGCGCCAAGCCCAGCAGCGGGAACATGATAAAGGTGCAAGCGAACACCAGCAGGTGCAGACGCCAGTGACTGGCACCTGCAATGATTGCCTGGCGTGACAACTTGGCGCCATGCAGGAAGAACAGCAGGGCAATGGCCAGATTGGTAATCCAGCCGAAGGCAACCGCCGTCTGCCCGCTAGCGGGTAACAGGCTGGCGATGGCAACCACCGCAATCAGGGCGCAGGTGAAGTTATCGGGCATGAAGCGCTTGAGTGACATGTTCGAATCTCGTACTTGCAGACAGGTTGAGGCAAACACTACCCTGTTCGCAGCTTTCCGACTAACGCCAAAGAGCCAGTGAATGTCGCCAAACAGACAAGGGCAGATTATCCATCGCTCACTGCCCGAGCTTCCGGCCTTGCCGCGTCCGCTCTATGGCCGGGTTGAGTCGCTGCCAAATCGGGCGCTGACGTTTCGCCACAGTCATCCTTGGGTGCAATTGTCCTACGCCATTGCCGGAGTGCTTGAGGTGCAGACGGATAACGCCCGATATGTCGCGCCACCGCAGCGCGCGGTTTGGCTGCCTGCGGGGTTGGAGCATCAGGTTTCCAGTTCGTCGCACACGGAAATGCGCAGCCTGTATATCGAGTGTTCAGCCGTGGCCTGGGCCCCTGAAACCTGTCGCGTGTTAGCGGTTAGCCCATTGCTGCGCGAGTTGATCAATCGCTTCAGTGATGTGCCGGTTGAGTACGACGAGGCGGGTGCTGATGGGCGCTTGGCAAATGTGCTGCTCGATCAATTGCGAGTCGCGGCGGAGGTGGATCTGGTGCTGCCAATGCCACATGATCAGCGCTTGCAGACGTTATGTTTGAGCTTGCAGGAGAACCCCGAACAACATGCGACGCTGGCGCAGTGGAGCGCGGATCTGAACCTTTCAGAGCGCACCTTGAGCCGCTTGTTTTTACAGGACACCGGGCTGACCTTTCGTGCCTGGCGTCAACGTTTACGTCTGCTTGGCGCATTGGCACCGTTGGAGCAGGGTGAGCGGGTGACTGATGTCGCGTTGGGCTGCGGCTATGATTCTATTTCAGCCTTTATTGCCGCCTTCAGGCAGCACTTTGGTGCCACGCCGGGTGAGTTCTTTCGTTAGCTGCGTTTAACAGTTTGTTCGGCATAGGCGGTGTCCAGGGGCGCTGAAAAAACCAGTTCCCCGCTGGCGACCAGTTCACGTGCGCACCACCAGAGAAAGAAGTCAGTGGCGAAAAAACCATTGCACTCAGCCATGACGCTGGCCATGACCCGGCCCAGTGGTAGCCACTGGTCTGTGCAAAAATGCAGCAGGCGCTGGCGAATATGCTTATGGCTTTCACCGTGGAATGCGCCGTCACGCCAGCGGCGAATGTCCGCATTTTCAGCCACAGCTGCGTGCCATTGCGCGGCCAACTGTTGGCGTTGTGCGGTTCTGAGCTGTTTGGGTTGATGTAACGCTGCCAGCGCTTGCGGTGAATGCATTGCCACAGCCTTGCGGGTTTCTACACGACTGTCGCCGCTGCCACAGGCTACGCGCCATAACTCGACATTGGAGCCTTCCAGTGCCGCCGCGACACGAGCAAGCAGCAGTTGCTCCGACGCGCTGTCGCCATCCCATACGGTTACGGCTTGCTGTTGTTGGGCTAAGCCGTTCAGCCATAAAGCATCGGCGCTTAGAGATGGCCCGAAATCAGGTTGCGGCTTCACGGAGGCGGGCCATACCTGTTGCCAGAAGTCGCTGCGTGAGTGGCAAGGCGGTGTGTCGACATCAGCCAGCGGGCCGACGGCCAAGTCATCACGCATCACCCGCAGCGACTGCTTTGCAGTCTCTGCGCCAATGATGTGAGTTACACCCTCCACTGCGTTATCACCGCACACCAAGTGCCACATAAATGACTACTCGGGTTTTTTCAGCTTCGGATTAGGGAAAAACTGCACGGTTTGCACTTTCGTCTCAGCCGGTTTGACTGCTGCTTTGTTCACTCGCGTGCCTAGCTCACGCGGCACAGACTGGCCTTGTGCGTTAAGCAAGTCGGTAAAACCACAGGCCACGCACTCACGGTGCGGCACGCCATCTTCATCCCACATTTTTACCGTGTCTGTGGCGCTACACGCCGGGCATACGGCACCGGCGATAAAGCGTTTTTTCCGGGTGTTGCTGTCAGTCATGCTGCCTCCTGACTCAGGCCAAGATGACGCAGCAACGCGTCAATACGTGGCTCACGGCCACGGAAGTTAACAAACAGAACCATCGGTTCCTGTGAGCCTCCGCGAGCCAGAATTGCCTCGCGGAAGGCACGGCCTGTGTCACTGTTAAACACACCTTCTTCTTCAAATTTGGAGAAGGCATCGGCAGACAATACCTCCGCCCACTTGTAGCTGTAGTAACCGGCGGCATAACCACCAGCGAAGATGTGCGCAAAGCCATTCGGAAAGCGATTGTACTGCGGGGGACGCATTACCGAGACTTCGGCGCGGATGCTTTCAAGCACCTCCAGCACGCTGCGACCGTCGCCGTGGGTGGCGTGCAGCTCGAAGTCGAACAGGGAAAACTCCAATTGGCGAACCATCATCAGGCCTGACTGGAAGTTCTTCGCTGCGAGCATCTTGTTCAGAAGGTCTTGCGGCAGTGCTTCTCCCGTCTGGTAATGACCTGAAATCAGTGACAAGCCTTCCGGCTCCCAGCACCAGTTTTCCATGAATTGGCTCGGCAACTCGACCGCATCCCACGCCACGCCATTGATGCCCGAGGCACCAGCGTGTTCAACCTGGGTGAGCATATGGTGCAAACCGTGGCCAAATTCGTGGAACAGGGTGGTGACTTCATCGTGGGTCAGTAGCGCAGGCTTGTCGCCAACGGCTGGGGTGAAGTTACACACCAGATTGGCCACTGGGCTGATTAGCTCGCCAGCAGCATTGCGGCGTTTATCACGCGCACCATCCATCCATGCGCCGCCACGTTTGTTGGCGCGGGCATACAGATCGAAGAAGAAGCGGCCGACATGCTCGCCGTTCTCGCTAATCTCAAACAGGCGCACATCGGGGTGCCAAGTATCGAAGCCACTGAGCTCTTTGATCTGAATCCCATAAAGTTTTTCGACAATGGCGAACAGGCCGGTCAGTACTTTATTGATCGGGAAGTACGGGCGCAGGATCTCTTGCGAGATGCTGTAGCGCTGCTCGCGCAGTTTTTCGCCGTAGTAACCGGCGTCCCAGCTTTGCAGGTCGGTGCAGCCCTGCTCACTGGCGAAGGCTTGCAGCTCTTTCAGGTCCTGCGCGGCAAAGGGCTTACTGCGCACCGCGAGGTCGCGCAGGAAGCTCAGTACTTGCTCATTGTTCTCGGCCATCTTGCTCGACAGGCTTAGCTCCGAGTAGTTGGCGAAACCGAGCAGCTTGGCCAGCTCTTGGCGCAGGTCGAGAATTTCCTGCATAACCGGGGAGTTGTCATTTTGCCCTGCGTTCGGGCCTTGATCCGAGGCGCGCGTGCAGTAGGCGGCATAGACTTCTTCACGCAGCGCACGGTTGTCGGCATAGGTCATCACTGCGTAGTAGCTTGGGAACTCTAGCGTGATCAACCAGCCTTCAAGGTCTTTGGCTTTGGCTGCTTCAGCCATTTGCTGTTTGGCAGAGTCAGTAATGCCCTGCAGCTGCGCTTCGTCAGTGACGTGCTTGCTCCACGCCTGAGTGGCGTCGAGCAGTTGGTTGGAGAAGTGGCTGGCCAGCTCGGAAAGCCTCATCTGAATTGCACCGTAGCGCTGTTGCTCAGCTTCTGGCAGGTCGATACCGGACAAACGGAAGTCACGCAGGGCGTGCTGCAAAATAGTCTTTTGCGCGACATCATAATCCGCAGACTCAGCGCTGGTGGACAGCGCCTTGTAGGCCTCGAACAGCGTGCGGTTCTGGCCAATTTCGGTGAAATATTCGGACAGTTTTGGCAAACAGGCTTCGTACACCTGACGCAATTCGGCGTTGTTGCGCACGGCGTTGAGGTGGCTCACTGGGCCCCAGGCACGCTCAAGGCGCCCGTTCAGCTCATCAAGCGCCAGCACCAGCCCGGCCCAGCTCGGAGCGTCGGCATGTTGCTCAAGCAACTTGGCGATGGCTGCGCGGTTCTCAGCAAGAATGGTGTCTACCGCGGGCTCAACATGCTCAGGGCGAATGCTGGAGTAAGGCGGCAGATCGAAGTTCTGGAGCAGCGGATTGCTAGCGGTCACGGGCAGGCACCTGTCATGTGAAGGCAAAATTAAAAAAACTATTGGTTCAGTTATTGGGTCGCACAGGCCAATTAACAACCCATAGGCTTGGTATCTTAATTAGAATTGTGCGTATTAGCAGCTAAGAGGAATCTATCGTGTCTATTCGAACTTACCAGCAATTCACTCCGCAACTGGGCGAGCGCGTTTTTGTTGATAGCTCAGCGGTGGTGCTGGGCGACGTTGAGATTGGCGACGACAGTTCGGTCTGGCCGCTGACTGTTATTCGCGCAGACATGCACAGCATTCGCATTGGCCAGCGCAGCAGTATTCAAGATGGCTGTGTGCTGCACATTACTCACGCTGGGCCATTCAATCCTACGGGCTATCCGCTGAATATTGGCGACGATGTAACTGTGGGCCACAAGGTCACGTTACATGGCTGCAGCATTGGCAACCGGATTCTGATTGGCATGGGCAGCATCGTCATGGATGGCGTCGTGATCGAGGATGAAGTAGTGCTTGGCGCGGGCAGTTTGGTGCCACCGGGCAAGCGTTTACAGAGTGGTTTCCTGTATGTCGGCAGCCCCGCTAAACAGGCGCGTGCGCTGAGCGAAGAGGAGCTCAGCTATTTTCGTTATACCGCCGGTAATTATGTGCGCCTGAAGGATCAGCACTTGCTGGAAGGCTACGGGCAGTAAGCAGCCGCTTGCGCCTAGCGCACCCTCAATCGTATAGGTGCGCTTGACGTTGTGTTTGTGATGTTGTGTCTTGCTACTGGGCTCAATCCGCTTTCTGTTGCACAGGTTTGCGCAGCGGGTTATCCGGTAGCTGCTCGGCCAGTAACGCTGGGCGCCTGGTTTCAATTTTTGCGCCGTAGTTGCTGCTCAAGTAGGTGAGGATGGTGTCCTCGGTTTTTGCATCGAACGGCCACAAACCTTGCTTGTCCTGCATCCAGCGGATCAATGAAAGCCAGTGTTCACGGCTGCCGCTGTTTTGCGTGACCAGTTTGGCCGAGTGGCAGGCAATGCAGTTATTGCGCACGGTTTCCCATCCGGGCGCGATAATAAAACCGCTGGCGGGGTCAGTTTGCACAGCGGTTTCAGCGGCTTGGGCCGAGACGGATAATAGTCCGATTAGCAACAGACTCAGGGCAGTTGAATGGGCCATGCGTCCTCCTAGACTATTTGAACAGCGATACGGTGGCAGGCGTTATTCAGGTAGCCTTTGGGGTTCCAGCCCGGCACCAGCATAGGCTGTGATTTGCCTTGACTATCAACTGCACGCGCCCAGACTTCGTAATAGCCCTTCTCGCTAAAGTTCAGCTCCGCACTCCAGTGTTGCCATGCCAGGCGATTAACCGGTGCCTTCAGTTTGGCGGGTTGCCAGGTGACGCCGAAGTCGGTTGAAACATGCACTTCGCTCACTTCAAGGTCGCCGGCCCAAGCGTGGCCGCGCACCTGCAACGTTTGCTTGAGCGGTAGGCTGATGCCGGATTTAGGGAAGGTAATCAGCGATTTGACCGGCATCGAATGAATAATCTGCATGTCTTCGACGGGGACTTCACTGCCCGGAGCCACCGGATACTTGGGCACGCTGTAAGACGGCGCTGCCATCTTGTTGCCGTCATGGACCTTGTTGCGCACAACAATCTTGCTCAGCCATTTGCCCGAGGTCGAGGCGGGCCAACCGCCGCAAACAAGGCGCAGAGGCTGGCCATTGAGGTAAGGGATTGGCTGATCGTTCATGGCCCATGCGATCAGCGTCTGATCTTCCAGCGCCTTGTCCATCGGCACGCCACGTGAGATCGCGTGCTTGCTTGGGTCGCCACTTGGGTGCAAATCGGTGCCGTAATAGCCGATGTACACGGCATCTTTTTTGATTCCACAGGCTTCAAGCACATCGCGTAATCGCACGCCGGTAAACGTTGGGCAGGCCACCGCGCCTACCGTCCATTGGTTACCGCTTGCCGCTGGCACGAATTCACTGCGGCCATTGCCGCCGCATTCAACCACTAGTTGATAGGTGTGGTGCTTGAAGCGTGACTTGAGTTCGGCAACGGAGAACGTCGTGGGCGTGACGCATGACTCGCCCGCGATTTCCAATTTCCAGTTGGCCACATCAAGCGTTTTTACGTCGGGCGGGATGCCGTTGTTGCGCACGAACATATGGCGCGCAGGCGTGACTTCATCGTCCAGTAAGTGAGCGGGTGTTTCAGCGTTCAGCGGCCTATCGTTGAGTACTTTAAGGCCGTCTTTGCCTTCAATGGTGAAGGGTTCGTCGGCATGGGCCAGCCCGGCGGGAATAATGCCCAGCGGCATGAATCTGGCGTATGGAATGCTGGCGCCCAGGGCAGAAGCCATGGCCAGCAAACTGCTGCGCTTGAGAAATCCCCGGCGGCTGGGCTCAGCCTCACGATCCCAAAGCAGTTTTTCCGCCTTGATTGGGTCTTCAGCATACAACTCATGAATGCCACGTTGGTCTTTCGACATACTCGGCTTCTCCTTGCCAACATTTACTGTCAGGGGCGCCGCAAAAGACCTTGGACGCCATAGTTGTCGTTTGACAGTAAGCGCATATAACACTTTGGGCAACGACCAGTTGCAGCTTGTACTTCGGTCCAGATGTCAATTCTGGAGTGATCCGCAGGTATTTAAGCTTTGTTTGGCACCTTGATTTTTGTATGGTGGCGCACTCTTCTCATGGCGCTAGGCGGGCGATTGCAATGCATTATCAAAACATTCTGTTTGATCTGGATGGCACGCTTACCGATCCGCGTGAAGGCATTACCCGCTCGGTGCAATACGCGCTGAGCAAGCTGGGGATAGATGAGCCTGACCTGCAAGCGCTTGAGCATTTTATCGGCCCGCCACTGCTGCAATGCTTTATGAGCACCTATGCGTTGGATCAGACAACAGGTTGGCAGGCTGTGAATTTTTATCGCGAACGCTTTGCTGATGTCGGCTTGTATGAAAACCAGATGTTTGCCGGCATTCCACAGCTGCTCAATTTGCTCAATACCCAGCAACGCACCTTGTATGTGGCCACCAGTAAACCGCAGGTATTTGCCACGAAAATTGCCCAGCACTTTGGCTTTGCCGAGCATTTCAAGATGATATACGGCAGTGAGCTGGACGGCACGCGGACCAACAAGGTCGAGCTGATCGCCCACCTGCTTGAGCAAGAAGGCTTAGCCCCAGACAGCTGCCTGATGATTGGTGATCGCAAACACGACCTGATTGGCGCGCGCGACAATGGTTTGGATGCAGCAGCGGTGGGCTATGGGTTTGGTAGCTTCGCTGAATTGAGTGATGAGCAGCCGCGCTATCACTTCCAAACGCTAGGCGAGCTGCATCAAGCCTTTGCCGGCTAAACCAATGTTTTGGGTTTAGCCGTCGTTGCGCTGGTAGATAATCTTCTTGGTGCCACCATCGCAACTGCCGACCACCATGGTTTCATCTTCAACCTCAGCGTTGGGCACGATTTCCAGAGTGTAGCTCTGTACCCCCGAGGCTTGAATTTTGACTTCGATCTCTTGCTTGAGCTCTTCGCAAGGCTTAACCGCTGCCTGCGCACTTAGGCTACCCAGAGCAGCGCCAAGCGCAACGAGGGCAACAACTGTGTGGGGTTTGATCGTGCTAAACATGACGCACCGCCTTGGGAGCATTCGCTTTGTGTAGGAATAATTTAGACGCAATCAGCTGAAACTAGTTCGCCAGTCATGCTGTTAATTTGCCATTAGTCGTTGTTCAAGTGCGGCCTTGCGTTGATCTGCCGGTAATCCGCCGAGTTGCGCGACCTTTTCATAGAATCTAGGCCAGTCGCCATCGGTTTCGGCAAACAGCTTGGCAAATGCTGGCACCCATTGATCGTAGAGGCCGAAGGGCAGCAGTTTGGCGTTATTGATCGGTGAGTTGATCCAGCCATCATAACGGCCTGTTCCACCCCAACTGCGCTGGCGCAGGTCGTGATACTCGGCGCGCAAGCGATCAAATTCAGCCTGTTTGGCCTGACGCATTTGCTCGGCCGATTTATCACTGGCGTACAGCGTTTCCAGGCGGGCACGAGTCTCTAGCACAAGCTGGGTGAACTGCTCGCGTTGCTGGTCGGCTGCCGGGTCAGCGGCAGGCAGGCCACGTTCGGTTCGCCACTGGCGCAGCCCTTGTTGTTCAACGAAGGTGGCGAAGGACTCATTGAATTCAGTGTCGCCAGCGACATAAAACTGCTGATGGGCCAACTCATGAAAAATCACCGCGACCAAGCGCTCATCACTCCAGCGCAGCATGGTGTTGAGCAGCGGGTCATCAAACCAGCCCAGAGTCGAATACGCCTCAACACCGCCCATATATACATCCAGCCCCTGTTGCTTGAGTAGCGCCACTGCGCCACGCGCCCGTCCTTGCTGGTAATAACCGCGATACGCCACGCAACCGGCGATCGGGAAACAGTGCAATTCGGGTTTTAGCGAGAACTCTGGAGTCGCAAACACATTCCACACCACAAATGGTCGCTGCACATCTGCGTAGACCCGGTAGCTTTGGTTATCTGGTAGGGCTAACTCCTGGCTGGCGAAGTTGCGTGCCTGTTGCGACAGGGCAAGGCGTTTACGCAGTTGTGCATCAGTTTTGGGGTCGCTGAGCATCTGCGAAATAGCTTGCCGACGCTGCAATACATCAACCTGCCCGTCTAGCAGTTGGCTGTAGTAATCAACGCTGGAGCAACCGCTCAGCAGAGCGATGAGCAGCAATGGAACCCAGCTTAGCTGGATGCGGTCGAGTAGAAAGCGATAAGTAGGCGGCATGGCAGGACACTACTGCATCCGTCGTGCTGTCCGCCAGCCCCTTTATTAGTGGGTTTTCGTTCAAACAAAACGGCGCTACCTAGCGTTTGATAATTAAAGTCGGAGCCCTTGCATGCGCGCATTTTTGGCTGTCACCAGTTTGGCACTTATCAGTGGTTGTTCGTTGCTTATGCCGAGCCACGACCCAAGCATGGCCTGGATAGACCTGCGGACTGACGACGAAACCGAGTTGCTGGCCAGCGAGGTTGATAGCAAAGAGTTGCAAGACGACCGTTTCTTTCAAGTCAGCCCTGGCATCCATGAGTTGCATGCGCATGTGCGCTTTCAGGTGGATGCGACAAATATGGGGGGCGATGAAGCGCCTCTGGCGCGCACCTGCGAGATGTTGGTCAAATACAATGATTTCACCGCTGGGCAAACCTATCGCCTTGAGGCTGGTTCTGTAGGATTTCGGCCTTGGGCCAAACTCTTTGATACAAATGACCGACTGTTAGCCACGGCCCGCGAAGGCAGTTGTGGGCAAATATAAGATAAACAGCGCTATGCTGAATCTTCTTACCCACGCATTGACGAGGTTGTCATGCAGCGAATAACACTCACTGCCTGCGCGCTGGTACTCAGCGCCTGCGCGTCCGAATTACCGCAACCATCACCCAATCAGGCATGGGTTGATCTTTACGCCAGCGCTGGCTACTTGCTGATGGCGAATAAACTCGATGGTAAACGTCTCAATGATGGGCGTTACTTCCAAGTGCCTCCCGGCGCGCATGACCTGGAAGCACGTTTCCAATTCGAGGTGCAAGGCGGTGGTAGCCTGGGGGGAATGTCTGAGCCGGTGCAGATGACGTGCGAGTTGCGATACCGCTACGACAACTTCGAAGCGGGAAAGCGCTACCAGATGCAAGCTCGCCCGTTGATGCGTGAAGCGCAAGGCTGGCTCTATGACGAGCAGCGCAATGTCGTTGCCAAAGCAGAAGTCATGCGCTGCGGTACCTTCTAGTCAACAGCCTTGCTGGCAGGCAGATCAAGTTTCGAGCGTGGCTTCAAGGGTGATGGTCGCATTCAACACTTTTGAAACCGGGCAGCCGGTTTTGGCATTCTGTACCGCTTTTTCGAAGGCGGCGCGATCAGCGCCCGGAACTTTTGCGTGCAAGGTCAGGTGTACAGCGGTGATCGAGAAGCCATCGCCGTCTTTATCCAGTGTTACTTCCGCTTTTGTGTCGATGCTCTCGGCGGTCATTCCGGCTTCGCCCAACTGCAGCGACAGCGCCATTGAGAAGCAGCCAGCGTGCGCTGCGCCAATCAATTCTTCAGGGTTGGTTCCCGGTTCGTTTTCAAAGCGAGTATTAAAGCCGTAAGGTGATTTTGACAGTACACCGCTCTCGGTCGAGATGGTGCCTTTGCCCTGTTTGATGCTGCCCTGCCAATGGGCTGATGCGGTCTTCTTCATCAAATATCTCCTGCTTTTAGGGTACTTAGTTGAGAGTCCGGCGCTGCCAACAAGTTCGTTGGCAGCCAGGCAGCCGATAAAGATCGGATCAGAGCAGGCCTGCAAGAATCTCGAAGGAGCGCTTGCGGTCATTGAAGTCATAGAGGTCGCTGGTGAACATCAGCTCATCGGCGCCAGTTTGCTCGAGCAATACTTCAAGCTTGGCGCGGATTTTTTCCGGACCGCCGACCATCGCCAAACCAAAGAACTCGCCTACCGCGTTGCGCTCATGCGGCAGCCACAAGCCATCCATGCTCGCCACTGGCGGACGCTGGACCAGGCTCTGCCCGCGAATCAGCGAGAGAATCCGCTGATAGGCCGAGGTCACCAAGTATTCAGCTTGCTCGTCAGTGTCTGCTGCAACCAGCGGTACGCCGAGCATTACATAAGGTTTGTCGAGTACATCCGAGGGGGTGAAGTGGTCGCGATAGATCCGAATCGCTTCATGCATCATGCGCGGTGCAAAGTGCGAGGCGAATGCATACGGCAGCCCTTTTTGGCCTGCTAGTTGCGCGCTGAACAGGCTGGAGCCGAGCAGCCAGATTGGCACATTGGTATCGCTGCCGGGCATGGCAACGACCCGCTGATTGGGGGTGCGCGGGCCGAGATAGTGTTGTAATTCCTCTACATCTTGCGGGAAGTCATCAGCACTACCGCTGCGGTCGCGACGCAGTGCGCGTGCGGTGTATTGATCAGCGCCCGGCGCGCGACCCAAACCCAGGTCAATGCGCTCAGGATAGAGCGTTGCCAATGTCCCGAATTGTTCTGCAATGACCAGCGGTGCGTGGTTGGGCAGCATTACGCCGCCAGAACCGAGGCGTATGCTTTGGGTGTTGGCCGCTAGATAACCAATCAAGACCGAGGTCGCTGAACTGGCGATGCCGTCCATGTTGTGGTGTTCAGCCACCCAGAAACGGTTAAACCCCAGTTGCTCGGCATGTTTTGCCAAGTCCAACGAGTTGCTTAAAGCCTGTTTGGCGTCGCCGTCATCGCGGATTGGGGCTAGATCGAGGATAGAAATTTTAGTGTTTGCTAAAGCGCTCATCTGCTTGGCCTTTTAAATACTCAAATGTGCGACGCAGCCTAATTGCGTCAATACTTGAGTTAAATAGTGGGGATTAATTTGTCGATTCCAAGCCCTGTAATCGATTTGTCTCGCAATCCCGGCGTGAATACAGACTAAAAACTAACCGCCAGACCTAGTGACAAGCCCGATACGTTGTCTCCGACCATTTGTCGTAGCACCAGGCGGGTGCGGGTGATAAACACGTCATATGCGCTGGAGTCGAATTCGACGCCGAGACCAAATGTCGATAATCGGTCAAAGCCCAAGGCGCCGCGTTGCTCGCCCAAGTATTCAGAGTGGGAGAACTCCAGCACATAGCGCAGTGGTCGCTGCATCACCACCCAGCCGGTCGGCGCTCGCCAGCGCGACCATAAGTTAGCCGTTTCGGCGGTAACTTCGCCGTTAATGGCTTCATCGCCGCCGATCTGCTGCAAGTTCATATAGCTGTAGCGCAGTTCGATATCGGCTTCGTAATCGGGACGTACACGTTCCCAGTCGAGCATCATGGCGCCGCCGAGGCCCAGCGCGCTCATGTGCCCGTCGTCGAGGAATTCGATTTGTTTATTGGTCCTGCGGTTGATAAATATCCGCGCCGCGTTGATGTCGCTGGTCATGTAGCCCAGACCCACGCTGGCGATCGGGCGCACCACCACTTCGTCACTGATGGGGAAGTCCCAGCCGACGCCGCCGGTTGCAGAGACAGAATTCCATTTGACCGGAATGGAGCGACGCTCGGCGCCATCAGTTGCAACAAAGCGTGGGTCGTAACGGCTGTAGGCCGCGGCGCCTTCAAGATACAACGGGAATGACTTGCTCATGGTCGCGCCACCGCCGAGTTGCGTCATCTTGATGCTTGGATTGCCCGTGGAGTTGTCTTGTATCTGCAGAGAGCTTGATGCCAAGTCGAGCGTCATTGAGTAAGACATCAATGACAGCACACCATTAACCCGATCTTCGACATCGCTGGCGTCGAGCATCAGTTCGGCATGAGCAGTGGGTGCAGCAATAAGCGCGAAGAGCGTGTAGCGGGTCGCAAGTTTGGCCATGATCAAGGTGTCTGTAATCCGTTCGCCTGAATTCTAGACGCTAAACCAAACAGTCATTGACTAATTAACTGTCGGCTAAATGCCCTGCCAGAGGGATGCATCTACAAACCTGCACATACTTTGAACTGCGCAGGCGAGGTCATGTTTTCATTTATGCCCGCCTGCCCGGTTCAGGCGATTTAGCTACTGCTCAAGCGGAACCCGACCTTGACGGTTACTTGATAGTGACAAACCTTGCCGTCTTTGATGTGTCCGCGGGTTTCGACCACCTCAAACCAATCGAGGTTACGGATCGATTTGGCGCATTCGGCAATGGCATTGTTGATGGCGTCGTCGATGCTGGTTTTAGATGAGCCAACGACTTCGACTTTTTTGTAGATATGGTCTGACATGCTGCGCTCCTTAGTGAAATCACTTTTGGATAGGGGCTTGTAGCGCCGACTTAATCAGGCACTTACCAATACTGATGCCCGCATCCGTGCAACGTTCACTCTAAGCCTAGGCAAGAACTGCGTTGTCAGCGCGATAATTCGCGCTCCAGCCATCGCGCCAAGCGCTCTGCGCGCTTATCTAACTGGCGCTTTGGCACCCATAATGCCAGCCGTGCCGAGGTTTCAACAAAACCCCAAGGGGCCACTAAGCGCCCGCCCGTCAAGTCATCGGCAACCAGTTGTTGCGGGGCGATGGCGACACCAAGCCCGGCGGCAGCGGCTTCCAGCAAGTAATACAAATGCTCGAAGCCCTGGCCCAGACGCAGCTTTTCCGGGGCGATGGCGTTGCTCTGCGCCCAGCTTGGCCAGGCTTGTGGCCGTGATGTGGTATGCAGTAATGGCTCGTTGAGCAAGCCTTCGGCAGAACCCTGTGCCAGCGCATTGAAGTGGCTATAGCGCGGGCTGACCACGGGGCCGATACGCTCTGCTGCCAGCTCGAATACGCGCATGTCCGCAGGCCAAGGCGGCTCGGCAAACCATAGCGTGGCATCAACACCCGCGCCGCGTGGGTCCAGCTCCCCTTCGCTGGCAGACAGCTGCAAGCGCAGGTCGGGCAGCTCGCGGTTGAGCCGGTCGAGCCGGGGAATAAACCAGCGGGCGAGCAAGCTGCCGGGGCAGGCCAGAACAAAGGGGGATTCAGCTTGCCCTTGCTTGAGCTCCGCGCAGGTTTGCCGTAGCCGCTCGAATACCTCTGAACTACTATCGCGCAAACGCAGGCCTGAATCTGTGAGTTTAAGGCCGCGCCCGTCTTTGCTGAACAACGTCAGGCCAAGGTGCGTTTCGAGCACTTTGATCTGTCGGCTCACTGCGCCGTGAGTTACGTTTAGCTCGTCTGCTGCAGCGCTAACGCTGTTGAGACGGGCTGCAGCTTCGAATGCACGTAATGCATTTAAAGGCGGAAGCTCTTGGTTCATATGTGAGTTTTCCTGACAGATTGCCGCAATCTTATCGCTTTTTTCCTGGGGCACACAGCCTTATCCTGTGTCCATTGTCCGAGTGGATGAGCATTTGCCCGTTCAAACTCGTGACCCAGCCGTTCAGATTAGATTGAGGAGCAAATCATGACTTCATTTCGCAATGGTCCTGACACCAACGGCCTGTTTGGCGCGTTTGGCGGTCAGTACGTCGCCGAAACCCTGATGCCGTTGATTCACGATTTGGCCGACGAATACGAAAAAGCCAAACAAGATCCCGAGTTTGCCAAGGAACTGGCTTACTTTCAGCGCGATTATGTTGGCCGTCCAAGCCCGCTGTATTTCGCTGAGCGCCTGACCGAGCATTGCGGCGGGGCGAAGATCTACTTCAAGCGCGAAGAGCTCAACCACACTGGCGCGCACAAAATTAACAACTGCATCGGCCAGATATTGCTGGCGCGGCGCATGGGCAAAAAACGCATCATTGCTGAGACTGGCGCGGGCATGCACGGCGTTGCCACTGCAACTGTTGCGGCACGCTTTGGCCTTGAATGCGTGATCTACATGGGCACCACTGACATTGATCGTCAGCAGGCCAACGTTTTCCGCATGAAGTTGCTGGGCGCCACGGTGATTCCGGTGGTTGCTGGCACTGGCACCCTGAAAGATGCGATGAACGAAGCGCTGCGCGACTGGGTGACTAACGTCGACAGCACCTTCTACCTGATCGGTACTGTTGCCGGGCCGCATCCGTATCCAGCGATGGTGCGTGACTTCCAGGCAGTGATCGGCAAAGAAACCCGCGAGCAAATGCAAGCGCAAGAAGGCCGTTTGCCAGACAGTCTGGTGGCTTGCATCGGCGGTGGCTCAAACGCCATGGGCCTGTTTCACCCGTTTCTTGATGACCAGTCTGTTGAGATCATCGGTGTTGAAGCGGCTGGTCACGGCATCGAGACCGGCAAGCACGCAGCCAGCCTGAACGGCGGCGTTCCCGGTGTTTTGCACGGCAATCGCACCTTTTTGCTGCAAGATGACGACGGCCAGATCATTGATGCGCATTCCATCTCAGCCGGTCTTGATTATCCGGGCATCGGCCCCGAGCACGCCTGGTTGCACGAGATTGGCCGCGTGCAATACACCTCGATCACCGACAACGAAGCGCTCGATGCCTTCCATAAATGCTGCCGCCTTGAAGGCATCATTCCCGCACTGGAAAGCGCCCACGCATTGGCTGAAGTATTCAAGCGTGCGCCGAGCCTGCCAAGCGATCACTTGATGGTTATCAACTTGTCAGGTCGCGGTGATAAAGACATGCAAACCGTTATGCATCACATGGCTGATGCCGTAAATCAGCAGGAGAACAACTGATGAGCCGCCTGCACGCTCGCTTTGTCGAACTCAAGCAACAAAATCGCGCCGCGCTGGTGACCTTCGTCACCGCAGGCGACCCCGGCTATGACGCCTCATTGGCAATCCTCAAGGGCTTGCCGAAGGCGGGTGCTGATGTGATCGAACTGGGCATGCCGTTCACTGATCCGATGGCCGATGGTCCGGCGATCCAACTGGCCAATATTCGCGCCTTGGCCGCCAAGCAAGACCTGGCCAAGACCCTGAAGATGGTGCGTGAGTTTCGCCAGGATGACCAAAGCACGCCGCTGGTGTTGATGGGTTACTTCAACCCGATCCACAAATACGGGGTTGAGCGCTTTATCGCCGAGGCCAAGGAGTCTGGTGTTGATGGCTTGATCGTGGTCGATCTGCCGCCAGAACATAACGTTGACCTGTGTGATCCGGCGCAAGTGGCGGGGCTCGACTTCATCCGCCTGACAACACCGACCACGGACGACAAGCGTTTGCCGAAAGTGCTCAACGGCAGCTCGGGTTTTGTTTACTACGTTTCGGTGGCGGGCGTGACCGGTGCGGGTTCCGCTACGCTTGAGCATGTCGAGCAAGCGGTTGCACGTCTGCGTCGTCACACCGACCTGCCAATCAGCATCGGTTTTGGTATTCGCACTCCGGAACACGCTGCAACCATCGCCCGTTTGGCCGATGGTGTGGTGGTGGGCTCGGCGTTGATCGATCAGATCGAAAAAGCCGACAGCAGCGATGCGGCCGTCAAAGGCGTGCTCGACCTGTGCAGCCAACTGGCTGAAGGTGTGCGCGGCGCCCGCAAGTAACGCTGTTGCAGTTGGGGCAGACGATTGGCTCAAGCCCGGGGGTTTTAGGGTTTGAGTCATGGTGGACAAGCTTCGCGTTGTCGCACCCTACGCGGGTGAACGTTCTTCTGTAGGGAGGACAGCGCTTTTCTGTCCGCCATATGCGGCACCGGGTTTGGCGATTTATGGTGGACAAGCTTCGCGTTGTCACACCCTACGCGGGTGAACGTTCTTTTGTAGGGAGGACAGCGCTTTTCTGTCCGCCATATACGGCGCCGGGTTTGGCGATTTATGGTGGACAAGCTTCGCGTTGTCGCACCCTACGCGGGTGAACGTTCTTCTGTAGGGAGGACAGCGCTTTTCTGTCCGCCATATGCGGCACCGGGTTTGGCGATTTATGGTGGACAAGCTTCGCGTTGTCACACCCTACGCTCGATGGCGCTTTTCATCCGCTTCGCGGGTCTTGTATCCCGTGAAAGATTGCGGCTATAGGCCTGTTGTCACCTTACTGAACTGTTAATCTAACCAGATTGCCCGGATGTGATGTGACCCATGCTGACTCTGTATCACGCGCCAGACCTGGAAACCCTTGGTGAGCTTGCGACCACGCTGCTCGCCCAACCGCTGCGTGACCCGTTCGCAGCGGTCAAAGTGGTGGTTCCCAGCCAAGGCATGGGGCGCTGGTTGACGCTTGAGCTGGCGCGTAAGCAAGGCATCGCAATGCAGTTGGATGTGCAACTGCCTGCAAAATTTGTCTGGGATTTATCACGTTTGACGCTCGGCCAATTGCCTGAGCAATCGGCGTTCTCACCGACCACGCTGAGCTGGCGTCTGTATGACTGGCTTTGCGAAGCCGAAAATCTCGCGCAAACCCCACGTCTGGCGCACTACCTTGAAGGCGGAGATGAACGCCGCCGGTTGTCGCTGGCGGCGAAGATCGCTGACGTCTTTGACCAATATTTGCTCTACCGCGATGACTGGCTGGCGGCCTGGGAGCGCAATGAGTTGCTGGACCTTGGCCCCGACGAGGCCTGGCAAGCCTTGCTCTGGCGCGAGCTGACCAAAGACGGCCACCCGCATCGCGCGCGCCTGCTCGATGACTTACTCAAGCGTTTGTACAGCGAAGAGGCTATTGCCGATATGCCGGAGCGGCTGCTGGTATTTGGCATCAGCAGCTTGCCGCCGCACCACATGCGCGTGCTCGATGGTTTGGCCAAGCACACTGAAGTGATCATCTTCGCCCTTAACCCGTGCCGCGAGGCGTGGGGTGAAATTCGTGATATCCGCGAGCTGGCGAGTCAGCCAGAACTGAGCCCGGATGACTGGTATCTGGATGTCGGTCACCCATTATTGGCAAGTTTGGGCAAACAGGGGCGCGACTTCTTCGACAGCTTGTTCTCTCTGGCCAGCAGTGAAGGCAGTCAGGAAATTGGCTTGTATTCAGAAGACGATGCGCTGCACGACGACAGCCTGCTGCAAGCCCTGCAGAACGATATCTTGCGCCTGCAAACCCGCACGCCCGAGCAACGCTTGGTGTTGCGTGAAGATGATCGTTCGCTGGAAGTCCATGTCGCCCACTCGCCGCTGCGCGAAGTCGAAATCCTTCACGACCAGTTGCTTGCCCGCTTTGCCGCCGACCCGGAACTGACGCCTGATCAGGTCGTGGTGCTGACGCCCGACATCGAGCGCTATGCGCCGTACATCGAGGCAGTGTTTGCGCCCCGAGAAGGCGTGCCGCGTATTCCGTTCAGCCTTGCCGACCGCAGCCTGCGCGCTGAAATACCGCTAATTGAGGCGTTCATCAGCCTGCTCGGTCTGCCCGACAGCCGCTTTGCTGCAGAGGAAGTACTGAGCTGGCTTGAGCAGCCCGCCATAGCCCGCAAGGCCGGAATCGAAGCGGAAGATTTACCGCTGATTCGCGACTGGCTGCACGAGGCTGGTGTGCGCTGGGGACGCGACAGCAGTCATCGTCAGCAATTGGGTTTACCGGCCGATGCCGCATTCACCTGGCGTCAGGGCTTGGATCGCCTGTTGCTGGGCTTTGCCGCGCCACCGCAACTGGCCGGTCTAGCTGCGCCGCTGCTGGGTGAAAGCTGGCCATTGGATGCACTGGAAGGTGCGCGCGGCCAATTGCTCGGACGCCTGGCCGGGTTTGTCGAACGGCTCGCCGGATTAGCGCAAAACATGCAGCGTCCGCGTTCATTGAGTGAGTGGGCGCAGACCTTGCTGGAGCTGGTCGATAACCTGTTTGATGAGCGCGAGGCGGGCGACACCCTGTTACTGCTGTCCAAGGCGTGCGCGGCATTGCAGGAACAGGCGCTGGCCTCCGGCATCGAGCGGCCCCTTGAGCTGGCGCTGATTCGTCAGCAACTCAGCGCCGCACTTGAACAGGGCAGCGGCGCCTCTGGTTTTTTAACCGGTGCTGTGACCTTCTGCACCATGGTGCCGATGCGCAGTTTGCCTTTCAAACAGGTGTGCCTGCTCGGGCTGGATGACGGCGCACTGCCGCGCAGAACGCCAGCGGCAGGCTTCGATTTGATTGGCCAGAAACCGCGCCGGGGTGACCGGGCGCGGCGTCTGGATGACCGCTATTTGCTGCTCGAAACCCTGCTTAGCGCGCGCGGTGGCCTGTACCTCAGCTATGTCGGCCGCGACCCGCGCAGTAATGCCGAGTTGCCGCCTTCGGTGTTGATCAGTGAATTGCTCGAAGTGGTCGACCTGACTGCCGTGTGCGCCGGTGCGGAACATGCCTACGCGCAAACCGCGAGCAAGCACATCGTCCTCCAGCATCCGTTGCAGCCGTTTGCCCCGGCCAACTTTCAACAGGATCGCCATGCCGGTTTTGCTGCGCCATGGTTCCGCGCCGCGCAGCGTCTGGCCCAGCCGGTGAATATGCTCGCCCAGCCTTTTGTTGAGCGCTTACCCGAGCCGGATGAAGAATGGCTGACGCTGGAGCCGAGCCAGTTGATTCATTGTTTCAAGCACCCGGCGCGCTATCTGCTGGAGCAACGTTTGGGCTTGCGCCTGGCGCAAACCGAGGACGCGTTGGCGGGCGATGAACCCTTTAGCGTTGAATGGACATCGACACACGGCTTGCGCCAGTTGGCCTTGCAGGCGATTGAGCGCAACTGGAGCGAAACCGAAGAACGTGCAGTCGCGGCGGCATCGGGTTGGCTGCCGGTCGGCGAATTGGGGCAGGCGTATTGGGGGCAAATCCGCGGGCCGATACGGGCCTTCGCCCCGACGCTGTTTGCCGAGCGCCCGGACGATGCGCCGCAGCCGGTGTTGGTTGATATCAAACTGGCCGGTGTGCGCATTTATGGTTGGCTCGAAGGTGTCTGCGAGAGCGGCCTGTTCGATTACCGCTTGCGCGACCTGGGTGCGTGGGAGCTGGCGCCATTCTGGTTGCGTCATTTGCTGCTCAATTGCAGCGATAACCCGGCGGTTTGTCGCGAAAGCCGATTGCTGTCACCGAAAAGCGAGTGGCGTCTCGGTGCCTTGAGCAATGCCCGGGAATTGCTTGAGCCTTGGCTGCTGGCTTACCGCTCGGCGCTGTGCGAGCCGTTACCGGTATTGGCCAAGTGCAGTTATGGCTTTGCTAAAAAATGGCGCAAACCGGGGCGCAAGGAACCGATTGATGCCGCGCGCAGTGAAGCGCGCATTCTGTGGTTGGGAAATGACTTCATGACCGGCGAAAGTCAGGACCCTTGGAACGCGCTGGCGTTTCGTGACCGTGAACCGCTGGATGAACGCTTTGAGACACTGGCTGAGCAGTTGTATGGCCCTGCGCTGGATGCCCTGCAAGGCGATGAGGAAGAGCAATGAGTGGCGCCAAGTTAGACCTGCTGCACGACAGCTTCAGGGGTCGCTCGCTGATCGAGGCCAGTGCCGGCACCGGTAAGACCTTCACCCTGACCTTGCTCTATGCGCGCTTGCTGCTGGAAAAGCAGCTGTCCGTTTCCCAGATTCTGGTGGTGACTTACACCACCGCGGCCACTGCCGAGCTGCGCGAACGTGTGCGCAAGCGCCTGGCCGAGTTGCTGGTGGTTTACGAGCAAGGTCACGGCGAAGATGCTTTGCTCAATGCCTTGCATGACCAGTTTCCTGACCCGGCCAGCCATCGGCGTTTGTTGCTCGCGGTGCATGGTTTTGATCAGGCGGCGATCTTTACCATTCACGGTTTCTGTCAGCGCGCGTTGCAAGATGCGGCGTTTGAAGCCGGTGGCGATTTTGACAACGAACTGACTCAGGATGACCGCGAGCTGCTGGATGCGCTGATCGCCGATCTCTGGCGTATTGAGCTGGCCAGCGCAGAGCCTGAGTGGGCAGCGTTTCTGGTGCAGCAAAAAATAACCCCGCAGGTGTTGCGTCAGCGCTTGCGCAGCCACTTGGGCAAACCCTATTTGCGCATTGAGCCCCAGCCGAGCGCCCCGGCCGAGCTGGCTGAACTGCGTAAGGCCTGGCAGCACGCCAAAGACTTCTGGTTGCGTCAGGGCGCGAGCTGGATCGAGCAGCTCAAAGCCTTTGATGGCTTCAATAAGCGCAGCTTCAACGCCGAGAAATTCGGTTTATGGCAGCTTGAGCTGGACGGCTATTTCAGCGATGCAGCCGGGTTGTTTGGCAAGGTCGACGGCCTGCGCAAACTGGCCCGCGAAACCTTGATCAAAGGCACCAACAAAGGGTTTGATGCACCACTGGAAGCGGTCGCCGATGCCTTGCAGGGCTTGTGTGACGCACTGGATGCGGCGCAGCCTGAGGCCGAGCAACGCCTGATCGACCTGCAAGTGCGGATGATCGGCCAGCTCAATCAACAACTGCCAGCGCGCAAGGCGGCGCAACGCATGCTTGCGTTTGACGACCTGCTCAACCAGCTGCAACAAGCCCTGTACAGTGAAGGCGGCGAGCATCTGGCCCAGACCTTGCGCGAGCAGTATCCACTGGCGTTGATCGATGAGTTTCAGGACACCGATCCGATTCAATACCAGATATTCCGGCGTATCTACGCAGACAGCGGGCTGGAGTCATCGCAGATCATCGATGAGCCAGCTAATAGTGCGGATCTGTGTTTTGTCGGCGATCCCAAGCAGGCGATCTACGCATTTCGCGGGGCTGATCTGGCGACCTATTTTACTGCGCGCCGTGAAGCCGCCCGGCAATACAGCCTGGCCACCAACCACCGTTCCACACCGCAACTGATCAGCGCCCTTAACCAGGTATTTGACCGGCCCATGCCATTTGCCGTCGATGGGTTGGATTATCCAAGCGTCGGCGCCAGCGACAAGGCGCGGGCCAAGCTGGTGCTGCCAGAGTTTGAGGGGCAAAGCGATGCCTCGCTGGCGTTGGTCTGGCTGGCAGATGATTACCTGAGCAAAGGCGAGGCGGGCAGTTTGGTCGCCATCGACACCGCTCGGCGTATCGCCAGTTTGCTGGCGGCAAGCGCTAAAGGCGAAGCCTATTTCGACGATGATGGCGTGCACGAACCGCTCAAGGGTGGTGATATTGCCGTGTTGGTCGCCAGTCATCGCCAAGCCGCTGAGGTTGCCGCGCAGCTTGCGGCACGGGGCGTGCCCAGCGTGCGCCGCGGTAAGGAAAGTGTCTGGCACAGCGAAGAGGCCGAGGCCTTGGCCGCAGTGCTGGCGGCCTACGCAGAGCCGGGCCGTGAAGGCGCGTTGCGCTATGCGCTGGCTACGCGCTTGCTCGGCCGCAGTGCGGCGGATCTGGCGGCCTGTCAGGATGATGCGCGGGCTTGGGATCAGGAACGTGAAGCGGCAGAGCGTTATCACCAATTGTGGCAACAGCAAGGCTTTATGCGCGCCTTCCGCGCCTGGCTGGACGAGCAAGGCGTTGCCGAGCGCTTGTTGGAAGTTGTCGATGGCGAACGGCGCTTGACCAACTTGCTGCATCTGGCCGAATTGCTGCAAAGCGAAAGCCTGCAGCGCCCGGGCATGGAGCAGTTGCTGGCCTGGTTCAACGCCCAGCGCAGTGTGGATAATCATGGCGAAGAGGCGCTGCTGCGTCTGGAAAGCGATGCCGAACGGGTGCAGATCGTCACCATCCACACCTCAAAAGGCCTGGAATATCCCTTGGTGTTTTGCCCCTACCTCTGGGATGGCGCGTTGCTGCGCAAGACGGAAGACATCACCTGTCATGCCGAAGACGGCACGCCATTGCTCGACCTTGGCGGCGAGCAGTTTGATCAGCATCGCCAGCTGGCGCGACAAGAGCGTTTTGCCGAGCGCGTGCGCCTGACCTATGTCGCCATGACCCGCGCTGCCGTGCGCCTCTGGCTGCATTGGGGGGCTATCGACTGCAAACCGAAAAAAGACGGCACCTTAAGCGATGAAGGCCTGCACAGCAGCGCCTTGGCCTGGCTGCTACAAGGTCGTGATCTGCCGGGCAATGACCCGCTGACCGAGATGGCTGCGCACCTGCAAAACCTGACGCCACAGGGCATACGTGCAGAGCTTGAAGCCCTGGCCAATAACAGCCAGCAGCATATTGACCTGACGCCGCTGCTTGAAGCCGAAGCCAGTGCCGCCGGTGAGCATCGTGCTCCCGCTCCAGAACAATTGACGCAGTTGCACCGCAGCCTGCACAGCAGTTGGCGTATTGGCAGCTTCTCTGGCTTGTCAGCCGGTATGCACATGGAGGCGCCAGACCGCGATGGCTTGGTGATTCCAGACGCCAGCGAGCCGGGCATGGGTTTTTATGGCTTCCCCCGTGGCGCACGCGCCGGTACTTGCTTGCACGCGATCCTTGAAGACTGGGCCTGCAACAAAGCGCCGCTGGCAGAGCTGGTCGAGCCGGCCTTGAGCGGCCACGGCATTTCCAGCGACTGGACTGAAATTGCCCGCAACCAACTGCAACAAGTGCTTGATACTGACTTGGACGGCGCGGGTCTGACGTTGACCACCCTTGCTGGCGCGCGTCGCTTGCCTGAACTGGGTTTCACCTTCCCGGTGGCGCGTCTGGATGTGCAGCGCTTACGCGCCATTCTGACTGATCCGGCCTATGGTCTGGCCGAGCCCATGCGTGAAGCGGCAGCGCGGCTTGAGTTCGACAGCTTGCAGGGCTTTCTGAAAGGGTTTATCGACCTGACATTTGAGTATCAAGGGCGTTGGTATATCGCTGACTACAAATCCAACTGGCTGGGCCCGGACGCCAGTTTCTACGGCGGCGAACGGCTGGTGCAGGCGTTGGCACGCGAGCATTACTATTTGCAGTACCTGATTTATCTGGTCGCCCTGCGGCGCTTTCTGCGCCAGCGCCTGAGCGACTTCAGCAATGAGCAAATCGGCGGCGCCTATTACTTGTTCCTGCGCGGCATGCCAAGCGCTGGCGTGTATTTCTCGCGGCCCAGTGATGAATTGCTGGATGCCCTTGATCTGTTATTCAGCGCCGAGGTGCCCGCATGATTGATCTTGCCCAGTTGTCATTCGGCGCGCTGGAGCGTGCCTTGGTGCAGAGCCTGCAACGGTTGCAGCCGGACGCAGATGCATGGGTACTGGCCTCGGCTGCGTTGACCTGCGCCGCGCTGGAGAAAGGCGATGTGTGCCTGGATTTAGCGCGTCTTGCTGGCCAGCGCCCATGGCCGGAAAACACAACGCAACTGCCGGTGTTGGCTGACTGGCTAAACCTCCTGCACGCCTCGCCGTTGGTCGGTGAGGCCGGTGATTTTACGCCGCTGGTATTGGATGGCCAGCGCTTGTATCTGGCCCGTTATCAGGCCTACGAACAACAGCTCGCCGAACAATTGCTGGCCCGTTCAGCCGCTCTGCCAGCGGTTGATGAAGCCGTGCTTGGGCAAACCCTTGAGCGTTTGTTTGCCTTCAATACCCAGCAGCCCGACTGGCAACGTCTTGCCGCAGCGCAAGCGGTACGGCGCAATCTGGCGGTGATTTCCGGCGGGCCCGGCACCGGTAAAACCACTACGGTTGTACGCTTGCTCGCGGCCTTGCTTGAGCAACCGGGTGGCGAGCAGTTGGCGATTGGCCTTGGTGCACCGACGGGCAAGGCTGCGGCGCGCATGGCCGAGGCAATCCGCAACGCCAAGGCTGCATTGCCGGTGAGCGATGCAGTCAAGCAGATGCTCCCGGAAGAGGCGCGCACCTTGCATCGCCTGCTCGGTAGCCGAGGCGACAGCCCGCAGGTACGCCATACGGCGGCCAATCCTCTGCCGCTTGATGTGCTGGTGGTCGATGAAGCCTCCATGGTCGATCTGGCGCTGATGGCCAAGTTGGTCGATGCCTTGCCGCCCAAGGCGCGACTGATTTTGCTCGGTGATAAAGATCAGCTGGCGGCGGTTGAAGCAGGCGCCGTCTTTGCCGAGTTATGTGAGGGGCGCGGCTTTGATGCCCAGGCAGCGGCTGATCTACAACGTATTACCGGGCAAAAAGTAGAGGTGCAGCCGCCCGCGTCAAAACTCGGTGATGCCGTGGTGTTGCTGACCCACAGCCATCGTTTTGCCGGCGACAGTGGGATTGGCGAACTAGCCCGGCGAATAAACGCCGGTGACGTGCCGGGCACCTTGAGTTTGCTCAGGGAGTCGCGGGCAGACCTTGCCTGGCAGGCCGAACCGAACGCGACCGATCTGCTGGAGCGTTTGACCCAGGGCTACGCCGGTTACTTCCAGGCGGTTAAAAGCGCCGACCCAGAAGCTGCATTCAGCGCCTTCAATGATTTTCGGGTGCTCACCGCCCAGCGTGAAGGGCCTTGGGGCGTGGCGGGTATCAATGAAGCCCTGGAAGCGCGTATCAGGCGGCGCCAGCAAGTGGCCAGCCGTGAGCGCTGGTATGCCGGACGAGCAGTAATGGTTCGGCAGAACGACTATGCGCTGGGCTTGTTCAACGGTGATATTGGTATCTGCTTGCCGACCGAACATGGCTTGCGCGTGTTCTTCGAGGGCGAGCAGGGTTTCAGGCCCTTCGCCCCGGCGCGGCTGCCGAGTCACGACAGCGCCTTCGCCATGACCGTGCATAAGAGCCAGGGCTCGGAGTTCAGCGAAGTCTTGCTGGCGCTGCCCGAACAGCCAAGCCCGTTGCTGACTCGCAGCCTGTTCTACACCGGTATTACCCGGGCCAAGCACAAGGTCGAGATCTGGGGCTTACCCCAGCGCCTGGCTGAAGCCGTAGCGACCCGCGCCGAGCGCGCGGCGGGCTTGGCTGAGCGCTTGGCCAGGGTGTCGACTGCGCAAGCGCCGCAGCCGCCCCGTGATGAACCCGTCAATACAGGGCATCAGGGGCAGCTGGATCTATTTTGAGCCTAACCCAGTAAAGTCAAAATAATCGGCAAGCTGGCGGCGGCGAGCAGTGTTTGCAGGGTGATGGCGCCTGCCATTAGCTGGCTGTCGCCGCCCAGATGGCGCGTCAGCACATAGGCGGTGGGCGCTGTTGGCAGGGCAAAGAACAGCACCAGCACCGTGGTTTCCATCGCAGGCAAGCCGAGAATCTGCGCAATCACCCAGGCAAGCAGCGGCATGCCGATCAAGCGTGCTAGGCTGCTCCAGGCCAAGGCCGGAACTTCCCCGCCCAACTCTTCAGGTTTCAACGCCGCGCCAACGCAAAGCAGGCCCAGCGGCAGGCTGGCGGCGGCGAGCAGACTGAGCAATCGATCGGTGCCGCCGGGCAGGCCAATACCGCTGAGATTGATTAGCGTGCCACCGAGGCAGGCAAGAATCAGTGGGTTCTTGGCAATGGGCAATAGCAGGCTGCGCAGGCTTATCCCGCGTTCGGCGGTTAACGACCACACAGACAATACGTTCACCGTCGGCACCATCAGCGCCAGCATCAGCGCGGCCAGTGTCAGGCCCGGTTGACCAAAAAGGCTGCCAACGGCGGCAAGGCCGAGGTAGGTGTTGAAGCGCAGAGTGCCTTGGGTGAACACCCCAAAACGTGCGGCGGGCCAGCCACGCAAGCGGCGCATCAGCAGCAATGCCAGCCAGCCGATGCCAAGCCCCAGCATGACCGCGAGCGCCAGTTGTTTGAGCGCAGGATTATCCAGTGGCGCGCGGGCCAGGCTGCTGAATAGCAGCGCCGGGAACAGCACAAAGTAGTTGAGGCGTTCGGCGCCGGGCCAAAAGGCCTCATTGGGGAAGTTCCAGCGTCGCAGATAGAAACCGGCCACAATCAAGGCAAATAACGGCCACAAGGCTAGTAGCAGCTCAAGCACGGAAACCTCCTGCAATAGATAGGCAGCTATCTTGCTCAGTGGCGTGCTGGAGCGCAACACTAAGGTTGTCAATTCGATGGGCGTGTTGATAACGGGAGGACGTGATCATGACGCAGCTTCATCGCGGCGGGTGCCAGTGCGGTGCCATGCGTTACCAGTTTTATGCGCCGCTGCAGGACATCGCGCATTGCCATTGCTCGGTTTGCAGGCGCAGCAGCGGAGGGATTGTCACCACCTGGATTACCGTGCCGCTGGCCAGTTTTACCTGGCTCAAAGGCCAGGCCAGGCAATATGCGTCCTCACCCAGTTGCACGCGGTATTTCTGTGCCGATTGTGGCGCGCAGCTGGCGCTGTTTACCTCGCTGAGCTCCGATACGCTGGACGTCACCATCGCAACCCTTGATCACCCTGAACGGGCACCTGCCGACCGGCATATCTGGGTGCAAAGCCGCTTGCCCTGGCTGCAGCTTGACCCAGAATTGCCTGATGAGCAGCAAGAGATAATCGCTTAAGGCAGCATCAATCCGCCGCTGGCCTTGTGCATTTTGCGCAGGTGTTTGCCGAGTAATTTGAGGTTGTCTTCAATAGTCTCCAGCTCAGCCAGCCGCTCGGGTTCAAGCAGGCTGCGGACTTCGCTGTCAAGCGAGTCGCGCAGTTTCAGCAGGTACTTTTGCCGGCTGCTGCTCTCGGTTTCGAGACGTTGCCATTCAGCCTCTTGCGGTAAACCGTAACCGCCTTCGAGCAGTTCGGCTGGCCTGCTCAGGAAGCCGCTGTTAGCGAGGATTTGTTCGAGCGCATTACCCGCTTTATCGAGGCCCTTGTCAGGCACTTCTCGACCGCTGAGGTAGCGCTCCTTGAGTTCCTGTTGGGCGACCAATATCTGCTTACGCTGTGCGGCTTTTTCCAGGAGCATCATTGCCGCTGTGGTGCGAATGTCGGCTTGGGCGAACCATTGGCTGCGTTCTTTGGCTGGCAGCTCCAGCCAGTCTTCCACGGATTCTTGTTTGATCGGCAAGTGAGTGCGCAATACATCAAACATGGCTTGATAGCGATCGCGGTACGAATCAAACAAATAACCTAGGCGCATGGCTTCTTTGCGGTCTTTGAGCATGCTTGAGTCGGCCAGACCGCGTGCTTCAAGGACTTCCAGCAAACCATTGGGCATGATGCTGTCGAGTGTTTGCAGCTTGGGGTTGTTGGTTCCGGTGCGCAGCAGTTTCAGGTTTTCCACTGCGCAGTTGTTCGACAGGAAGTAGTAGTTACCGTCGTAACTCCAGTGCTGTTCAACCGAGCGGATGACAAAGTCATTGATCTGTTGACGATTAAGGTTCATCGGCACCGAAATCAGGCTGCGCAGCTCGGTCTTGGTGTATTCGTCGACCACTTGGGCCAATGGCAAGACGAACAATCTGGATGGATAGGCGCCGATCATCGCGCCCCAGCTAGATAGCTGCACATCGCCGATAAACGCGCGGTAGGACAGCACCAGGCTTTGATCCAGGTCGAGCCGGCACGCCGGGCCGAGTGGTCGCCCCGGCGCACAGATAATCAGCCGGATCATGCTGTGGCCCCAGCGGCTGGCAAGCTGATCATTGGCTTCTGCGAGCAGGTAATCAACCGCGTAGACGCGCTCAGGGTCGATCTTGCCCAGCGGTTCCTTGGCAAAGTCGTTGCCCGCATTGAGATAGGCCAGGCTGGAGTCGCAGTTGACTTGGTTGGGCGGCGTCCAGGCGAATTGCTCGCGGTAGTAAGCGGCTAATGTTGGACGGCGGCAGGCGAAGCTTGGGTCGAGCAGGAAGTACTCCATGTTGACCGCAACAAATTCGCGGGCGTTTTCAAGTTCGTATAAGTCCGGGCTGCGGGCGACCTGATGATTCTCTTGTTCACGCTCGCCGCGACGGCCGACGTATTGCGGCCAGCCTGCAATATCCAGCAGGCGCGGGTCGTCGCTGAGGGTGAAGCGCCGTGCGGTTTCGCCCCGACAGTTATCCGGCAGGCCAACCAGACCGCTGCTGCTGGCGCGGTTCTGGCAGCGATGCAGGCGTATTTTCTTAGCGGCGGGCCAAAGCTGGGCGCGGTCGTAGAGATGAGTCAGTTCGTGAACTACCGTGGCCAGTAATTCTTTGCGCACCGTGCCGTGGGGGCGATTGGTCTGTTTGCTTTGCGCACTGCCATCAACCAACGCCGGTAACAGTCGCTGGTTGAGCCAGATCTGATCGACCTTTACCGTGCGCCCGTAAACCCGCTCCGGCAGTTTCTGCCAGCTGAAATTGACCTCGCGATCAAGCCGCTGACGAAAACTGGGTGGCAGCGCCTGCAGCGCATCATTGAGCAACGCTTGGCTGGCGGCCTGTTCAGGCGCGCTTAAGTCATCGCCAACAACTTCCAGGTTGAGCTGCGCGTAACTACCAGTGGAAACCAGCAGCAGGCAAAGAACCAGGCAGGTACGCGCCAAGCTCACAGAGCGAGAATGGCTTGCGCTAGAGTCAGGTCGGAGGCGTTTTCGGCTTCGGGTACGCGGCTACGAATTGTAGTGATTGCCGCTTCAAGATTGGCACCACGGATTTCGCCCTGGCTGGCGACAAAGCTGGCCGCGTCATCATGGGCTTCACGCACGACTTTAGAGTCGCGGATTGATGTGGTGGTGTCCGAGGTGAAGTCCAGCGTGCGGTCGAGAGCACGCACAATGATATTACTGGTCGCAACCAGTGTCTGGGCCTGGACGGAGCCAGCCAGAAGTGCGGCACTGGCGACAGTGGTGAGCAAAATGCGACGCATAAAAAATCTCCGTAAAACAATTCGATAGCGATTGGACGGGCAATATTCAGCCCAGTTCCGCTACAGGTAGCAGCGTGGTATGCGGATTTTGACTCACACAGCAGGCGGATAGCCAGAGGTGCAGGGGAAATGCATAGCGCCACGAACAAGTCGTGGCGCTATTTGGCAGTTACAGGCTGATGATTGCCTGGGCCAGTTGCATGTCATTGGCTTGCAGGCTAGGAACCGTGGTGCGGATGTGCTCCAGAGCGGCTTCCAGGTGCACGCCACGGATATCGCCCTGGCTGGCGACAAAGCTGGCGGCATCATCACGGGCAGCCAAGACAACTTTGTCGTCTTTAAATGACGAGCTGACATCAGAGGTTGCATCGGTTGTCGCTGCAACAGCGCCAACAATGGCATCGGTCGTTACCACAAAACTGGTGGCCGAGGCATTGGCTGCTAAGGCCATAAGCGCTGCGAAGCTAAGTGTGCGTAATGGGTTCATCCTGAAAACTCCAAGCTGTGGGTAGAGGTACGGCGTAGTGCGCGTAGGGTGAGTATAAGCCTAGCCCGCTGATTGTGCCGTGTCGGGCAATAGCTGCTAATAGATTTTTAATCTGCAAGCTGGAGATACAACCAGCAGATTGTGCCTAGCGCCAGGCTATGAGTTTGTGCTGCATCGAAAGTTGCATGCACGTCGATACTCAGCGTCAGCTTTTTATCAATTTCGCACCGGTTTTTGCGCGGGCCTGCAAATACTGGGCCGACGCAATGCGTCTAGCGTGCGCCTTCCGCAGGTTACAAAAAATTTCACATATCACAGGTTTGCCTATTGCAAGCCAAACTAAATGCTGGTGGTATTGAGGGGTAATCAAAAAATAGCTGCTTGGCTGATATTGCCGCCATATTTCATGAAAACCCGCTAAAAATAGCGAATCTATTGCTTTTTAACGGTTTGATCTCTCGGCGTCAGGTCAAGCAAGACTTAAAAATAATAACAATCAAACTTGGTTGCTCGCAGCCAAGTATCTGACGCTAAAGGCTTGCAAGCCGTACATGATTATTCTCATCAGCTCAAAAATTACTCAGTCAAATATTCAGGCATCGCTAGGCAAGGCCGAGTACAGCTATTTCTTTTTGCTGAAAGAATTTATGCCTGCTTTGCAGCAGGTAGCCGAGGTCATTAGCGTTGAGTCGACCGATCAGGTCGATAGCCTGTATCAGCAGTATCGCGAAGCTGGCGAGCAGGTCGTCTTTATTAGCGTGAGCCCTCCGCAACAGACCCCCATCGATCTTGCCTGTCCTACGATTTGCCTGTTTGCCTGGGAGTTCGACAATGTGCCGGATGAGCCTTGGGAGGGCGAACCACGCAATGACTGGCGGTATGTCCTGCAGCGTATCGCAGGGGCAATAGCCTGTTGTCGTGAGTCGGCAGATGCAGTACGTAAAGCCATGGGTAACGACTATCCGGTTACCGCTATACCAGCACCTGTATGGCCGCGGTTTCAGGCCATGATGCCTGAGGGCGGTTGGACGCCGTGCCAGCCGGAGCGTTCGTTCGAATTTACGGGCCATGTCATCGATAGCCCTTTACTGGGGCTTTCAGCAGACGGTTTGGTTCAGCATATGCCCCGGCCTCAGCCGCCTGTATTGATTGCTGCGTCGAAAACAGACATCAGTCGGGTTGGGCGTACCCGAGTGCTTTATCAAGCGTGGCGCGAGGCCTTGAGCAACAGACCCAGCGCAGTAGCCAGGCGCGAAAAGCCTGCGGCGCCTGCGCACAGTGAACTCGGCACGCAAGCGTTGCAGGCATGTCGCATTGAGTTATCAGGTGTGGTGTTTACCTCTGTACTTAATCCGCGCGATGGCCGCAAAAACTGGATTGATATCGTGACTGCGTTCTGTTGGGCATTTTCAGAAACTTGCGATGCGACCCTGATTCTGAAGATGACTCACCATGATCTGGAGCACTACCGAATCCGTTTATTGACCCTCTTGTCACGCTTGGCGCCTTTCAAATGCAGAGTGTTGGTGTTGCATGGGTTTCTTGATGATCAGCAGTATCGTCAACTGATTGAAATCAGTGACTTTTATGTCAATGCATCGACTTGCGAAGGCTTATGCCTGCCGTTGATGGAATTTCTTGCCAGCGGCAAACCTGCTCTGGCCCCCAGGCACACGGCGATGCTCGACTATGTGGATGAGCAGATGGCCTATGTGGTGAAAACCAGCGTCGAGCCATCCTGCTGGGCTCACGACCCTTGTGGAATCTTTCGTACACGTAAATACCGGTTGAACTGGCAATCGCTGATGGAGGGCTATCGCCACTGTCACCGGATTGCCAGCGAAGACGTTGCCAGTTACCAGCAAATGTCCCAGCACGCTTGGCGACAATTGCGTGAGTTCTCTGACACCCCGGTCGTTGCACACCAGGTGCAGGATTTTCTGCAAGGTCTGGCCGCAGGCAGTGAACAACGTCTGGCTGGAGCGCAAGCATGAAGTTTTTGCTCTACAGCGCCATGAATGCAGAAACCGTAGTGCAGAACCTAGGGGAGCCCGAGTACAGCTACTTTTTTGTGCTACGCGAGTTCTTGCCGCTGCTCAAGACGCTCGGTGAAGTGGTTCTGATTGCCGATCCGACTGTTGAGGTTGATGCGCATTATGCAGCGGCCCAAGCCAGGGGCGAGCGTTGTGTGTTTCTCAGCTTCACACCGCCACATCTCACATGTCGTGATTTGGCCTGCCCGACAATTCCTGTTTTCGCCTGGGAATTCAGCGGCATGCCGGATGAAACCTGGTGGGCGGACCGGCCTGAAAATGATTGGCGGAAGTGTCTCGCCCAGTGCGGAGCAGCCATTGTTCACTCGGAGCAAAGCGTAAAGGCGGTTCGCCAGATCATGGGCGAGACGTTTGCTGTCGTGTCGATTCCTGCTCCAGTTTGGGATCGTCTGGAGACCGTGCGCGAATTTCTGCAAACGACCGCTGTCGCCAAGACACAGTTGTTGGCGATAGAGCGCGGCGTGGTCTTTGATAGCCATGCGCCTGATTTCGCGCGCTTGCTGCCGACGGCAGAGGAGATTGCGCGCGAGGTCGCGGAGTCCCGTGGGTTGATTCCGATAGAGAGTCATTTGGGTTATCGACGCAAATCCGGGACCATCGTCGGTATAACCCAGCACTATCTTTTGCGCTGGTATCAACAGGTGATGGCCCCGGCTCTGCCAGCACAATTGCGCAGGATGCTTGGTCACTTCGTTGAGAGCAGTGATCCGTGGCAGGCGGGTGCTCGTCAGCTGGAGTTGAGCGGAGTGGTGTTTACCAGTTTGTTTAATCCTCAAGATGGGCGCAAGAACTGGGTCGATATGCTGACCGCGTTTTGCGCTGCATTCAAAGATGAGCCTAATGCCACCCTAGTTTTCAAGCTGGGGCATCATCGCTACGAGGATGCGATTAGAGGCATCTTGATGGCAATGTCGCGCCTTGATCCATTTCAGTGTCGGGTAGTGCTGCTGCATGGCTATCTGAGTGGCGATGCCTATACCCAGTTGATTCAGGCAACGCATTACATCGTGAATGCGTCTTATGGCGAAGGTCAGTGTTTGCCGCTGATGGAGTATCTGTCTTGTGGTAAACCGGCCATTGCGCCACGGCACTCGGCAATGACGGATTACATCGATGAGAGCGTAGGCTTTGTCGTTGATAGCTGGGCGGACGCAACTGCATGGCCACATGACCCCAGAATTGCCTACCGCACACTGCGTCAGCAAATAGATTGGCAGTCGTTAAAAGAAGCTTATAGCGCTGCTTACGTCTGTGCTCAGGAGCAGCCGGAGCGTTATCAGCAACTGGCGCAAAATGCGATCAAGCGCATGCAGCATCATTGTTCCCACTCGGTTGCCGGCGAGCGGATGCTGGAATTTCTTCAGGTTGAAGAGCAGGTGTCAGCATGAAAATCCTGCAAAAGCTTTTCCAGCACTTAACCCCGCCTGTTGCATCTGCTGCGCCTGATCATGAAGTCCGCGCAGCCGACTATGTCGACGCCCGCGATTGCGGCCTGGTCGATGCTGTGCAAAGTGGCTGGTTCCAGAATGCCACTGATGAACTGTTCAGCGGTTTTGCTATCTCCGCTGAGGATGTGGTGCTTGATATCGGCTGCGGCGCTGGCGGCGCCACATTGTTCTGCGCCAATCGTGGTGCGCATGTGGTGTTCACTGATGTTGTCGCCGACAAGATTGACGCGCTGAAACAAAAGCTTGAAGAGACTCCGGCGCGTGGGATTGAAGGCATTGTTTCTGACAGCGTGCCGCTGCCCTTGGTCGAAGATTACGCCACCCGGGTCATTGCCCTAGAGGTGCTTGAACATGTCGCAGACCCTGCCCAGGTCTTGCGTGAGCTGGTACGTGTGGCGCGTCCTGGAGCGCTGTTTCTCCTGGCTGTACCCGATCCGGTAGGTGAGCACATCCAAAAGGATTGCGCCGCGCCGCACTATTTCAGCCACCCCAACCATATCCATATTTTCGAGCGTGAGCAGTTTGCTGCCTTGGTTGAGGAGGCCGGGCTGGTCATTGAGCGCCGTGCCTCGTATGGCTTCTTTTGGACCATGTGGATGCTGATGTACTGGACCCAGCAAAAGCACAGCGGCGAGCCCAGCTCAGGCGAAACCCATGATGTCGTGCATCCGCCGTACAGCGCGCTAGTGGAGGACTGGTCGAGTCTTTGGAAGCGTTTGATTGATATGCCGGAGTTCTCTCCGGTGAAGCAGAACCTGGACAACTTGATGCCCAAAAGCCAGGTCATCGTTGCCAGGAAACCAAGCCACTAAGCCAGCCACGAGCCAATAATAGGAATAAAAATGCTCAGCAAAATTAAACGCTTTTTTAACGCGGCGCCTGCGGTCAATGACCTGCCAGCGGCCAATAGCCCAACCCTTGCGGACGTAACGGAACCGGTTGAGGTCGCGGCCCCCGTTTCTGAGCCAGTACCGGAGATAGACGTTGGTCTGGTCGATAGCTATATGAGCGGGTGGTTGCGCAACGATACAGGCGAGCTGATAGAAGGTTTTGCCATTACAGAAGCCGACACACTTCTGGATATTGGCTGTGGTGATGGCGGCTATGCAGGCTTTAGTGCTCGGCAAGGGGCGGCCATTATTCTTGCCGATGTCGATGCCGAAAAAATCGAACTCGCGCGACAACATGTTGAAGCCTCTGGGGCAAAGAGTGTGCAAGCGCTGGTCACCGATGCCAACCCGTTGCCCTTGCCTGACGCACATGTGACGCGGGTTGTGGCCATGGAAGTGCTTGAGCACGTCGATGATCCTGCCCAGTTTATGGCGGAATTGGTTCGGGTTGCTGCGCCTGGTGCATTGTTCTTGCTGACGGTGCCAGACGAGTTAATTGAAACCATACAAACCCATATCGCGCCTCCGGTTTATTTTGAAAAACCCAACCATATCCGCATTTTCAAGCGCGGCGAACTGGCCCAGCTTGCTCTAGACGCAGGCCTGACGATCGAGCGCACCACTCAATATGGCTTTTACAATTCGGTTTGGTGGTCGCTGTATTGGGCTTGTGAAAACCAGACTCTATCGCCGCCGTGGCATCCGCTAATCGAAAACTGGAGGCAGACCTGGTCAACACTTCTGTCGCTGCCGCAAGGCAAGCAAATCAAGCAGGCGTTGGATGCCGCAATGCCTAAAAGCCAAGTCCTTATTGCGCGCAAGCCGCTTTAGGTGGAGGGCAGGGTGAAAGCAGCTACGCCAAAAATTGCTGAGATCGAAGTTCTACGCGGGCTGGCAGTCCTTGGCGTGCTGTTTCATCACGTCTCTGGAAATTTGGTCAGCAGCAATCTTGAGTGGCTTGAGACCTTGATGTCGCAGTTACATTTTTGGTGGGGCGTTGATCTGTTCTTCGTGATTTCAGGCTTCGTCATCGCCCGCCAGCTATTACCTGCTTTGCAGCAATCTCTGGTGAGTCAAAATGCTAAAGCAGTAATAGCAGGCTTCTGGATTCGCAGAGCGTTTCGATTACTACCGTCCGCTTGGTTGTGGCTGCTTTTACCCTTGCCACTGGTTCTGGTCTTCAATCAAACAGGCGTGTTTGGCTCACTGTCGACAAATATCGAGGCCACAGTTGCGGGCTTGTTTAATTTCGCCAATTTTCGTTTTGCAGACAGCTTCTTTAAGTATGACTACGGTTTTAGCTTTGTTTACTGGAGCCTTTCCCTAGAGGAACAGTTTTACTTGCTGCTGCCACTTTTGGCGCTGTGCTTCAGACAGAAGTTGATGTGGCTGATGTTAATCGTCGTGCTTGTGCAGTTTTTTCAAGTGCGCAGCGTATTGATGATGTCTTTGCGCACTGATGCGTTAGCACTTGGCGTACTGCTCGCTATTTGGTCGGCAAAGCCCAGCTATCAACGGTTTGAACCCCGCTTTTTAAAGGCATCGCCTCTATCAGGTTATTTGATTCTGGTTTCGTTTCTACTGGCCATGTCGTTTTTAGCGGCGCACAACGATTTTCTACCCACGGTACGAATTGGTTTGATAGCTGTCTTGGCGACAGTCTTGGTTTGGCTCGCTTCCTATGGACGAGGCTATTTATGGCCTACAGGCATGGTTCAGCGCCTGATGATGTGGCTGGGGGCTCGTTCGTATGCCATTTACCTCATCCATATCCCTGTCTATTTCTTTACCCGCGAGCTGCTCTACCGCGCTCTGGCAATTAAAGAGATATCTGCAAGTGAACACGTGCTTCTGGGTGTTGCGATTGCTGGGGGGCTGACTTTAGTGCTCAGTCAACTCAATTACCGCTGGGTAGAAATGCCGATGCGTCAACTAGGTAGCCGGGTCGCACAGCGTATTGAACCCAAGTTGCAAGCTAGCACGGGTTATCAGCAACCAATGCTTGCGTTACTCAATAATCCTATTAGTCCAAGGGAGCAGGCATGAGCCGTCTTTTTGTCACGGGTCGCAGTGGCTTTGTTGGTCAGCATCTGGAGGCGGCGCTATTGGTGTTGCCAACTGCTGACTGGCAGTTGATTGAATCGGCCCGGTTCGACTTGCTTGATCCCGCATCGCTTGACGCTGCGCTCGCTGAAACCTGCCCTGATGCGGTTATCCACCTTGCCGGTCAGACCTTTGTGCCGGAGGCTTTTCGCGATCCGCAGCGCACCTTTGAAGTGAATTTGTTGGGCACTTTGAATCTGCTGCAGGCACTCAAGCGACGTGGGTTTAGTGGAACTTTTTTGTATGTCAGCTCGGGTGATGTTTATGGCCGTGTCGATGAGTCGGACATGCCAATTGCCGAGCACTTGATGGTTAAACCGCGAAACCCTTATGCCGTGAGCAAGGTTTCAGCAGAGCTGTTGTGCCAGCAGTGGGCTTATACCGAGTCTTGGCGAGTCATGATTGCCCGCCCGTTTAACCACATTGGCAGTGGCCAGAACGAGAGCTTTCTGGTGGCCGATATGGCGCGCCAATTGGTCCGTATTAAACGCGGCCTGCAAGCGCCGGTTTTGCATGTGGGCGATGTGGATGTAACCCGTGACTTTCTTGATGTTCGCGATGTGGTTGCGGCGTATTTGCTACTGCTTGAAAAGGGCCAGCGCGGAGAAGTTTACAACCTGTGTTCAGGAGTGGAACGCAGAGTCAGTGAACTGATCATGGACATGGCGCATTTGGCTGGCGTTACGGTGACGTTCAAGCAGAACCCAGGGAAGTTCCGTCGAGCTGAACAACGCAGAGTTGTCGGTTGTTCGGAAAAAATACAAAAGCAGACGGGATGGAAACCACATGCTGAATTTTCCGAGACGCTGCTTAGCGTCCTGAGTGATTGGGAGGTGCGAGAAGCACACTAAATACAACGCTCGATAAGGTTTGATTGGCGAGTCAAATCAAGGGCTGCAGAAGCTCTGCTGAACCATACGAAGAGATCGGGTGTAAGCCCGGCGAAACTTTCCAGAGACGCTGCTCAAAGTCATCTTTGCGAGAAGTAAGAGAATAATAATGTATAAAAAAGCGCTTATTACAGGTTTAACCGGTCAAGACGGTGCGTACTTGGCCAAACTGCTTCTGGATAAAGGCTATGAGGTCCATGGCCTTGTTGCCCGGCGTAGTACCGATACCCGCTGGCGCCTGCGCGAGCTTGGTGTCGAGTCGCGTATTGTCTACCACGACGGCGACTTGGCGGATGCCTCTTCAGTGCAACGTGCAGTGCTCAAAGCACGTCCTGATGAGGTGTATAACCTCGGCGCGCAAAGTTTTGTGGGCAGCTCATGGGACCAGCCGATAACCACAGGCATAGTGGATGGTTTGGGCGTTACTCACATACTTGAAGCCATTCGCCAGTTCAGCCCGGAGACGCGCTTCTATCAGGCATCGACCAGCGAAATGTTCGGTTTGATCCAGGCCGAGCGTCAAGATGAGAGCACGCCATTTTATCCGCGTAGTCCATACGGTGTCGCCAAGCTGTATGGCCACTGGATTACCGTGAACTACCGCGAAAGTTTTGCGCTGCACGCTTCGAGCGGGATCTTGTTCAACCACGAATCGCCACTGCGCGGTATTGAGTTTGTCACGCGCAAAGTGACGGATGCTGTTGCGCGCATCAAACAGGGCAAGCAACGCGAGTTGCGTCTGGGCAATATCGACGCTCAGCGCGACTGGGGGTTTGCCGGTGACTACGTTGAAGCCATGTGGCTGATGCTCCAGCAGGACAAACCTGATGACTATGTCATCGCAACCGGCATTACCACGACGGTGCGCGAGATGTGCCGCATCGCGTTTTCCTATGTGGAGCTGAATTATCAGGATCACGTTGTGATTGCTCCTGAGTTTTTCCGTCCGGCAGAAGTCGAAGTGTTGTTGGGTAACCCTGCCAAAGCTGAGCGCGTGCTCGGCTGGACGCCCAAGACCAATTTGGAAACCCTGATTCAATCGATGGTGGATGCTGATCTTAAGCGCGTAGCCAAGGAGTGATCTGATGATAGTTCCTGTAATTTTATCCGGCGGTGCCGGAACACGCTTATGGCCAGTGTCGCGTGAGGGGCAGCCTAAACCCTTTATGCTTATGCCAGACGGTGAGTCGTTGTTGGCCAAGACCTATCGCCGCGCTGCTGAATTGACCGCTGATGGTGGAGAAGTGGTTACGGTGACCAATCGGGATTACTACTTTCAAAGTAAGGATCACTTTTTAGCTGCCAACATCCGGCCGCGTCGCCCGCACTTTATTCTTGAGCCGGTTGGGCGCAATACCGCGCCTGCGATCGCCATAGCTGCGCTGACCTTGGCGCAAACCCATGGTGAAGATGTGGTGATGGTCGTGATGCCTGCCGACCACCTGATTTGTGACGGCGCAGGCTTTGCTGCATCGGTGAAGCATGCAGAGTCGCTTGCGTTAGAGGGCCATTTGGTGACGTTCGGGATTCCCCCAACTGCGCCTGAAACGGGTTTTGGCTATATCGAAACGGGCAGCGCACTGAACACCGATGGCGCCACAAAAGTGGCTCGATTCGTCGAGAAACCAGATGCGAGCACTGCGCAAAGTTATCTGGACAGTGGCAAGTTTCTCTGGAATTCCGGCATGTTCTGCTTCACTGCCGGCACTTTTATTGAGGAGCTAGAGCGTTACGCGCCGCAATTGCTTGAGCAAGTGCGCCAATGCGTGGAGCAAAGTCCTGCTCAGGATGTTCCGACCCTGGTTCAGCGTGAGCTGGACACCAAGACTTTTGCTGAGATGCCGGACATTTCCATCGATTACGCATTGATGGAAGTCTCGGAGCGAGTAGCTGTGATACCGGCGACATTCGACTGGAGCGATATTGGCTCGTGGAATGCCATGAGCCAATTGGTCGAGCCAGATGCACATAATAACCGGGCAACCAGCAATGCCTTGTTTATTGATAGCCACAACAACTATGTGCAGAGCGACGGCCGTCTGGTGGCCACAGTTGGCCTTGATAACCTGATAGTGATTGATACTGATGATGCATTGTTGGTTGCCCATGCTGACCGCGCGCAAGACGTCCGGCTGGTGGTCAAGCAACTCAAGGATAACAACCACGATGCCTATCGTTTACACCGCACAGTAAGCCGGCCGTGGGGCACCTTTACTGTTCTTGAGGAAGGCCCGCGTTTCAAGATCAAGCGCATCGTGGTCAAGCCGGGTGCTTCCCTGTCGTTGCAAATGCATCACCATCGCAGCGAACACTGGATTGTGGTTAAGGGTATGGCCAAGGTCACTAACGGTGAAGGCGCGCGTTTGGTCAACAGCGACCAGTCAACTTATATTGCTGCGGGCCACAAGCATCGCCTGGAAAATCCAGGGGTAATTGAGCTGGTGATGATCGAGGTGCAGAGTGGTGAGTACCTTGGCGAAGACGACATCGTGCGCTTTGAAGACCAGTACGGCAGGGTGGTCTGATGGCTTTGGCTATGGCTCGCGCTGTCTGGAGTTATCGCGGCTTTGTGTTTGGCAGTGTTAAGCGGGAGTTTCAAACGCGTTATCAGAATTCACTGTTAGGCGCTGCCTGGTCGGTACTTAATCCGCTGTCGATGATCATCGTCTATACGGTAATTTTCTCGCAGTTGATGAAAGCCCGGCTGCCAGGTGTTGAAAACGGCCTGGCGTATGGGATCTATCTGTGCGCGGGGATTCTCACCTGGGGCTTCTTTGCCGAGGTGATCGGTCGCAGCCAGTCGGTGTTTCTTGAACACGCCAACCTGATCAAGAAACTCAGCTTTCCACGGATCTGTTTGCCGTTGATTGTGGTGCTTAATGCTGGGGTCAACTTTGCGATTATCTTTGCCTTGTTTCTTGGCTTTTTGCTCGCTACCCAGAATTTCCCAGGCTGGGCTGTGCTGGCGGTCATTCCGGTATTAATGATCCAGATCGCCTTCTCTGTCGGTCTTGGCATCATGCTTGGTGTGCTCAATGTGTTCTTTCGCGATGTGGGTCAATTTGTCGGTATTTTTCTGCAGTTTTGGTTCTGGTTCACGCCCATTGTGTACCCGGCATCAATCCTTCCTGATTGGGTCAAACCCTTGTTGAGTGTAAATCCGATGGCGCCATTGATCAGCGCTTACCAAGGCATCTTTGTGTATGGACGGTGGCCTGATTGGTCGTCGTTACTGCCAACATTTATCGTTGCCGTGGCTTTGTGTGTGTTGGCGATGCGCTTGTTTCGCAAGCGTTCGGGCGAAATGGTGGATGAACTCTAATGGGTAGCATTCAGGTCAGCCAACTGGGCAAAGCATACAAACAGTATCCATCACGCTGGGCACGTCTTGCCGAATGGTTTATCCCGTTTTCGGCGCCTAGACATCAACTTAAGTGGGTGCTTCAAGATCTATCCTTCACGGTTAATCCAGGTGAGGCGCTGGGGATTATTGGTGTTAACGGTGCAGGTAAAAGCACCTTGTTGAAAATGATTACCGGCACCACGCAACCCAACGCCGGGCATATTGATCTGCAAGGACGAGTCGCCGCCTTGTTGGAACTCGGCATGGGGTTTCACCCGGATTTCAGTGGTCGGCAAAATGTATTTATGGCTGGGCAGCTATTGGGCCTGGGAATGGATGAGCTGCATGAGCTGATGCCTGAGATTGAAGCATTCGCGGAAATTGGTGAGTACATTGATCACCCGGTGCGCACCTATTCCAGCGGTATGCAAATGCGCTTGGCATTCAGCGTGGCAACCGCCCGGCGCCCGGATGTATTGATTGTCGATGAAGCATTATCGGTGGGGGATGCATATTTCCAGCATAAGAGCTTTGCGCGAATTCGTGAGTTTCGTAAGGCCGGCACCACATTGCTGATCGTGTCGCACGACCGTCAGGCGATACAGAACCTGTGTGACCGGGCTATCTTGCTGGCAAACGGCAAGCTGGCGCTTGAAGGTTCACCGGAAGAGGTAATGGATTTCTACAGTGCCATGCTTGCTGAGAAAGAGCAGCAAACCGTGCGCCAGGAACGGCTTCACAGCGGACAAGTCAGGACTATCTCTGGTACCGGCGAAGCAGGTTTCGCCGATATCGCCTTGATCAATGATCAGGGCCAGCGGGTTGAGGTTGTTTCTGTCGGCGCCATGGTCACCCTTGAAGTCACCGTGGATGTGCGGGCAGATGTGCCGCGTCTGATTCTGGGCTTCATGATCAAAGACCGTATGGGTCAGGCCATGTATGGCATCAACACCCACCGTCTTAATCAGCCTGTAGAAAACCTGAAAGCCGGTGAGCAAGTGGTATATCGCTTCAAGTTTCCTGCGCGTCTGGGCAAGGGCAATTATTCAATCGCCCTGTCATTGTCGCGCTTTGATTCGCACCTCGACACTAATTATGAATGGCGTGACTTTGCGCTGGTGTTTCACGTGATCAACATCAAACAGGCGGACTTTGTTGGCTGCGCCTGGCTGGATTCTGATGTGTCTATTGAGCGCAGCACAGCTGTGGTTGCGACGACTGTTGAGGGTTAAGGATGACGATGAGACTTTTAGTTGAATGCACTTATGTGTTTGAACACCCGAATGACAACTCGGGCATTCAGCGTGTTGTGCGCAACGTGATCAAACAGTTGCCTAATATCAATACCTCTGTTGAGTGCATTCCGGTGATGATGCAGGCCGGTGAAGTGCATCAGGTGCTGAGTCTGGCGCCATTACCAACAAAACAACTGTCATGGATGCATAAGCTCAGGGTCAAGCTAGAGCATTGGCGCAATCGCTTCTGGTATTTGCATGCACGGGTCGAGCGACATGCTCCTCTGCGTTATTCACATGCATTGCGTCGAGTGTTCTATGTGCTCTGCCGGTTGGCCGGGCTGGGCTTCAGTATTCCTATCCGCCTGCTTGATCGCTTCACTGATGACAGCCCTGCGCCTGAGCGTGCGGTGGTTATGCAGTGTCGAAAGGGCGATCAGTTATTGCTGCTCGACTCATCCTGGCATGCCGATTTCTTCCCGCTGGCTGAGCGCTTGAAGCGTGAAGGTGTAGGTATCATTTCGGTAGTCTATGACCTGATCCCGCTCACGCATCCACAGTTTTGTGATGCCGGCTTGGTCAAGGTTTTTGATCGCTGGTTTGACTGGATTGCGCAAACGGCTGACGGCTTTATCGCAATATCCTCGACCATTAGTGAGCAGGTTCAGGCTGAGGTCAGCCGCAGGATTGGTGACGCCCGCGCTGCCAGCCGTTGGTTTGACCATTTTCATCTGGGCTCTGAACTTGACCTGGTTGTCGCTAATAAAAAGCTTGAGAGCAAACTGCTCAAGCTATTCGACGGCGATGCCCCTGTTTACTTAATGGTCAGCACGATCGAGCCGCGTAAGAATCACGCCTACCTGCTTGATGCATTTGAGCTGCTTTGGCAAAAGGGCTCTCCTGCCTGCTTGTGCATCATCGGTAAGGTTGGCTGGAAGTGCGATGCGCTAATCGAGCGCATTGAGTCGCACCCTGAGTTAAACCAGCGTTTATTCATGTTTAACGAACTTGACGATGCTGGGCTCGAATACGCCTATAACCATTCGCGGGCGCTGGTGTTCCCTTCATACGTTGAGGGCTTTGGTTTGCCGTTGGTTGAAGCAATGCAGCGAGGCTTGCCTGCAATGGCCAGCGCTATTCCAGTGTTTGAGGAAATTGGCGGTGGTTACATGGCTTACTTCGAACTTGATCGACCCGCTTCCCTTGCTGAATTAGTCGAAACCTTTGAACAAACGGGCCGTTTCCCAGCTGCTCAGGATTTGCAGCAATGGTCTTGGTTGCGTTGGAATGATTCAACTCGCCAGCTTATTGAACGCACCGCGGCCCATGTTATGCGGGCGAATTCGAGCGACACTTTACTGGATGAGTTTGATGCGAAAACGCATAGCGCTTAACGCTAGCATTTTGCGCGCGCCACGTACCGGTATAGGTCAGTATTTGGCCGAGCTTGCCAATGCGTTAGCCAAGCAAGATGACCTGCAGCTGCAGTTCTTTAATGGTTTGAATTGGCGCCAGCAATTACCCGATACGGCTATGCCCGGGTATTCACGTTTGAGCACGTTGATCAAGCGCTGGGTCCCGGCTGCCTATCCGTTGCGCAGAGCATTGGAGCAACAGCGTTTTACCCAAGGTTTGCGTCAGCACCCTGCTGGTTTGTATCACGACCCCAGTCTCTGCCCGTTCGAGTTTGATGGGCCGATGGTGATGACCTTGCATGATCTCGCGCACGTACATCATCCGGAAACACAACCGGCAGATCGAATTGCTGAGATAGACCGCCATGCAGCAAAAGCAGTGCAGCGAGCTACACGGATTATGGTCGACTCCGACTACATCGCGGGTGAAGCCGCACGCTATTACGGCTTTGCTAAGGACAAGTTCGTGGTCGCCCCGTTGGGCTGTGCTGAGCGCTTCCAGCCTAGGAAGGCTGAGGACTTACGTGAACCTTTGCAGCAGTTTGGGTTGATACCGGGGCACTACCTGTTGTGTGTCGGCACGCTGGAGCCACGTAAAAATTTACAACTGGCACTCAATGCTCATCAACGCTTATCTGAGTCGCTACGCAGACAATATCCGCTGGTGATCGTCGGCATGGCCGGTTGGCTGCCTGAAAGCTACTCGCAACAATTGCAGCAGGCACTCGCCGCTGGCTTTGCGCAGGTGCTGGGTTATCAGCCGGACGCCCTGCTTGCGCAAATTGTCTCGGGGGCGCGGTTGTTGATATTCCCTTCGCTATACGAAGGCTTTGGTCTGCCTGTGCTTGAGGCAATGAGCAGTGGTGTGCCTGTTGTGCTCAGCCGCCGAGCGTCACTGCCAGAGGTTGCTGGCGGTGCCGGAAGCTACATTGATGTGGACGATGATATGGGGTGTGCGCAAGTGATTACTCAACTGCTTGAGGATCAGCAGCTTTGGCAGGCCAAGCGTGCGGCAGGCCTAACCCGCGCCCAACAGTTTTCTTGGCAGCGCTGTGCAGCAGTGACTTCTGATGTATATCGACAGGTAATGGTGAGCTAATGCGTGTTTTACACTTTTATAAGGCCTACCTGCCAGAGTCTATGGGTGGTATCGAACAGGTTATCTATCAACTTTGCCAAGGCAGTGCTGCGCAAGGCATTGATAGTCATGTACTCACGCTCAGTGCCGAAGACGGAGCCAAGGATTTTGCATTAGGTTCGCATCAGGTTCACCACGCTAACCTAGATTTCTATCTGGCTTCCACGGGCTTTTCGTACAGCGCGTTCAAGCGCTTTCGTGAGTTGGCTGCCGAAGCGGACATTATCAATTATCACTTTCCATGGCCCTTTATGGATGTGGTGCACTTTGCTTCTTCGGTGCGTAAGCCAACGGTGGTGACTTACCACTCCGATATTGTTCGTCAACGCAGATTGTTGCAGCTGTATAAGCCGGTCATGAACCGCTTTCTTAGCAGTGTCGACAGGATAATTGCGGCGTCGCCCAATTACATGCACACCAGTGAAGTGCTGACGCGCTTCGCAAGCAAGACGCGGGTGATTCCCTACGGGCTTGATAAAACAACCTATCCAGTTCCGGACGCTGAACGTTTAAACCGTTGGCAGCAGCAATTTGGTTCGCGATTTTTCCTGTTTGTTGGGGTTATGCGTTACTACAAAGGGCTGCATATTCTGCTCGATGCCTTGCAGGGTACGAATTATCCGGTGGTTATTCTCGGCGCTGGCCCGTTGGAACTTGAGCTTCGTGCACAGGCTCAGCGGCTTGGTTTGAGCCATGTGCACTTTGTTGGCCGTTTGGGCGATGAGGATAAGGTCGCCTTGCTGCAGCTGTGTAGTGCGATCGTATTTCCATCGCACTTGCGATCTGAGGCTTTTGGTATTTCTTTGCTCGAGGGTGCCATGTACGGCAAGCCGATGATCTCCAGTGAAATCGGCACGGGTACCAGTTATATCAATATTCATGGCGAGACAGGCTTGGTGGTTCCACCCAGTAATCCTCAGGCCTTCCGTGAAGCAATGCGTGTGCTTTGGGATGACCCTGAGCTTGCTGCGCAAATGGGTGTTCGCGCACTGGAGCGGTATAAGCGAGTGTTTTCTGCTCAGCGCATGTGCGAGCAAACTGCTGCGCTTTATCAAGAGTTGCTGGATGCTCCCCACCAGCGAGCCGAGCCCTGTGCTTGAGTGGTGATTTAAGTCGCGCTGAGGCTTCAACAAATTTTCCCAGCCACAAAAAAACCGCCAAGCTTACGCGTTGGCGGTTTTTTATTAAGCTGAAATTAGCGCCAGAAAGGCTTCTTCAGCTCTGAGTAACGCTGGCTTTCGGTGATGCCTGCATCAGCCAGAAGGCGCGAATCAAGTCGGGCCAGTTGACGGCGGCTGACGATGCGGCGTTGCCACAGCATTAGGGTGGCAAATAAATTCAGCGCAAGATTGCTGGAAACAGGTGTCGATTTGGTTTCAAACGACAAGTCGGAACTGAGGGTACGTTCCATGATGGCATCCTTCCGCTTGTGGCGGTGTGAGAGAGTGTTTTGCTTGGTACTAATGATCAGTGTTTTGCAAATAATGCAGTAGTCACAGCTGAGATAAATTCTTGCGTTAATAGATAGGATGCTTTGTAACTGTTTCTATGGTTTTTGATAAAACTGTACTGTACGTAAGTTATTTTGCCGAATTAAGTGAGATTTAGCAGTTGATTTTACCGTGGTTGTACAACTTTGCAGGGTAAGCATAGCGATACAGTTGCAGATTGATTTGATTTTATAACTGACCTGTTATTCAGGTTACAAGGATATTCAGGGCTGTTTGAGTTTATCTGTACTGCTGGCTAGCTTTGTCTAAGGCGTACAGTTGTAAGCCCTGCCTTGATCACTCAGTGCTGCTGGTCCTGGTGGTTGTGAGGGGGCAAGTCTTTGTTTTGTAGGCAATTACTCATGGAAAGCTAAAAGTTTGCTAGTGCCTGTAATGGCTTGGTTACGTCAGAGTCTCTATTTGTAGATGCCCGATCTGTTCTTGGCTCGATGGATTTCCAAGGGCGTTCAGGCGTGGTTAAAAAGCAAATAAGGAAACAGCCGTGAACACAATTGCTAGATTTACTGGCGCCGCTTTAATCGCATCCTGCGCAGCGCTATCGGTGCAGGCGGATGACAAATTTTCAACGCAGGTTGATGCCACAGGCACAATTAGCCTGCCCAAGGATTTCCGGGCAACGATGTCGCATCTGGGGTCTTGGTTTGTGCCTGCTGGCGGGGTCAGCGGCTTCCATGATGTCTACCTCGATTCCGATGCCGTCACGGCTTTTCGTAAGACCGGTAAATTTCCGGATGGCGCGGTAATGGTTAAAGAGTTGCGTCACGCCAAAGTGGGCAATTACACCACCGGTGCAGGGGTCAACTACGCGGGTGATATCAAGCAGACATTTGTCATGGTCAAAGACAGCACTAACCGTTTTGCCGGAAAGAATCCTGCGTGGGGCGATGGTTGGGGCTGGGCACTGTTTACACCGGCCAGCGCGGGTAAGAGTGTCGTCACTGATTACAAGGTAGATTGCTTGGGCTGTCACTCACCGGCAAAAGCCAAGGACTGGATCTATACAGAAGCCTATCCAACGCTGGGTGCTAAATAAGCCTTTGCCCTGCTGCAGCTAACGGCTGAAGACATGTCTAGTCCTGAAATAGGTTTACACCTGTTTCACCCTAACGCCCGATGCACCGCATCGGGCGTTTTGTATTTCAG
>NZ_JBLXAP010000015.1:0-80364 GCF_048265905.1 Pseudomonas sp. | reverse complement strand
TTCGTCGTACACCTTCAGTCATGGGACTCTCCTGAAAAAGAACCTAGAAGGTGTAAACCTTATTCAGGACGGGTCAGGCTCTAATAAAAAGCCGCCATCGAAGTGATTCGCTGGCGGCTTTTTATTACTGGTTGAGAGAGCTAATTAGGCACGTCTTCAACAGGCGGCTCGGTCGGCGTTTCCGCTGCTATTGGTGCATCGTTTTGCGCTGCAACCAGACTGCCAGTGCGCGGTTCAGTGGTGACAGTGAATTCGTCTAGCTCAATGGCGCCGTTGCCTTGCCCGAGCAGATGGAAAGAGAAGGCTTTACGTGTATCTAGGTTGTTGAAGGTAAAGGTTACGCTGACCGGTTGGTCTGTCGTGAGCTTGGGCAATTGAGGAATTGCGATCTCGACATCACGGTCGTACTCCTTGGTTTTCAGTTGCAAGGTGGCGCCAGCGGCATCGAGATTTACCGCACGAATCTTCATGGTTACCGTGGTTTGGGTGCCTTGAGGCAACTCCAGGTACTGTGCGCCAACTAGGTTGTCGGCCCAGTCGTCGGTACGCTGAGGTTTAAGCTGAATCGGTTGATCATTGGCAAACTCATAATGCTGACTGGCATTAGCGTTGCGTAAAGACTGATTGAGGCGCGCTGCTTGCTGGCTGAGTAGGCGCGCAGGTTTGCCGGTAAAACGACCCAGGTACTGCGATTTATCATTGATAAAGCCAGCGCTGGCGTAGCGCCGACAGACGTGCTGGAAATCGCATTCAGTAAAGATGCCCTTGCCATCATGCTGACGCAGCAGGCCGTTGGTGTAGGAGATGATCTGCCGGCCTGAACCGTAGTCACGCAGCAGCGAGCGGCCACTGATATTGCTGGGCACGGGCAGGGCAAAGTAGTCGAGCACCGATGCATTGAGGTCAACGTGGCCGTATACACCTTTTTTGAGGTGCGGCAGTTGCTGTTGTTCTGGGGCCAGTATCAAGTTGAAGCCCCAGGCTGAGGCGAGCGGCAGATTTTCGATGCCGTGGGACTCATCAGAAGTGACAATAACCAAGGTGTCTTTGAGTACACCTTGTTGCTTGAGCGCATCGAGGAAGTCACCGACTGCGTCATCAAGATAAGCCACGGCCGCCAGTTTGCTGTCCGGGAAGCGCTGCAAGTAATCAGCAGGCGCCGAGTAAGGCTGGTGTGTGCCGACAGTCATCAGTGTCAGCATCCAGGGTTGTTCTTGTTTGCGCAGCTGGTTTATGTAGTTAAGGCTGCCCTCAAAGAAGCTTCGGTCATCCATGCCCCACGGGAAATTCAGATGAGGCGGATTGGTAAACCAGTCACGGCCAAGGGTCTTATCGAAGCCCATCTGCGGCATGATCTGGTCTTTGGCCATAAAGCGCAGGCCTGCACCTTGCAGATAGTGAGTGCTAAAGCCATTTTTACGCATCTGAGCGGGCAGGCACTGCTCACTGCGAGCAGGGTTGTTGAGCAGTTCAACGCCCTTTGGCGTACCTGAGTCGAGTTTGCCAAAGTCGCCGCAGAGCATTGCGTACAAGCCGCGAATAGTCTGGTGGCTGTGCAAGACATAATCGGCCGTGAGCATGCCGCGCTCAGCCCACTCACTCAGACGTGGCATGGTGTTGCCGTCGTATGGGCTGCGCAAAGCGTCACGGCTCGGCGTCAGATAGGCACCGGGAACGCCTTCAAGCGTCACAATCAAGACGTTACGTGCACGCCCAGGGTGGTCCAGCAGGGGAGTGCCGTCCAAATCCAGTTGCTGAAGGCCGGCAATATCCACAGGCGCGCCAGGCGGTTGATTGCTCAACCAGCTTTGCAGGTCTTGTTCGCCGTTGCTCAAACCTTCCGCAGCAAGCTTGTGGGGCAGATTGAATTGAAACCACTGATCGTTTTCGCTCGGCGCGCGGTACTGCAATACCGCGTGGCTGGTGAAGAGCGCCACCGGTACCAATAGCCACGCGCCGCCAACTGGCTGGCGTGCAGCAGGTTGCTGACGTAATAACAGCAGCAGGTATATACCGATGTTGAGCAGCAAAGCCAGGACCAGCGCCGGATGGCTAAGTCCTGCGCCATGGGTTGAGCGGCTGACAAATTTCGCATCGGTCAGGTAATGCAGATCGGAAATTTCAGGCATGCGCCCAACTGCAGAAATCAACTCAACATTGGCTAAGGTCAGAATGCTCCACAGAATCATCAACGGCAGAGCGATGATTAGTGTGCGCTGGTAGAGCAGTACAACCAGAAGGCCACCGACAGCGATATCCGAAAGATAACCATAAGGCTGTGACCAGCCGAGCAGGAAACGGCTGATTACTGGAATAAAGATAAATAGTGAGCAGAGTGTTAGCAGTGCGCTGTAGGTCGGGCTATGCCAGCGGTTAAGAAAACGCACGAGTACTCCTGAGGACAATGCCATTCACATTCAACGGCATTGCCGAATCTACCGCTCTGGCGGTCTGTCGTGATTTTGAAACAACTGTGTGCTAACCGCTAGTGCTGAGATGAAAAATAGCGCTGACTTCGCGGCTGACTGCGAGACGGGGATGTTTCAGGGGAGGGGATTAAGCTGAACGCTTAGGGCAAGTGTCTGGCGGTTTGGTTGCCATCACATTGCCCTATAAGCAAATAGCCCTAGCGTTGTGGCTCGTTTTACTTCTTACCGATGGTGATTTGCTTGGTCGTGCCGTAAACCTGACCGCTGACGCCTTTGGCGATCTGCTGGATTTCACCACCCGATTTCAGGAATGCTGCAATCTGCGCGTCAATAGAGGCGCTGGTTTCAACAGCTGGAGCTGGTTTGGATTTGGTGTTTGATGCTTTTACGCGCATGACGGCCATTAACCTTTACTCAAAATTAACTCGGTCGACCAGTATACACGAATTGCTTGACAATTATTCGCTTAATAACGTCTAGATTTTATAAGAGGGAAACTGATTAAGTAGTTTATTGAGCTATTTTATATTTAGGTTTTGCGTCCAAATAACTGTTTTTATTAAATTAAATATTAATATTTAATTAAACGTTGATCGCTTTTTTGCCATTGGTCGGGTCGCTGCGGATGGCCAACCGCTTGGGCGAAGCTGATTGGCAACACCCAGCGAGAATACTGGCTGTAACTCAGTTAGAATGCAGGCATTGCAATGAGGGTTGGGTACCATGGCGTTAATTGGACGAATGAATTCTTTACAGGTCGTGAAGCACACCGACTTTGGCCTGTATTTAGATGGCGGAGCTGACGGCGAAATTTTATTGCCCAAGCGTTACATCCCCAGTGATACCCCGAGTGAGGTTGAAGACTGGCTTAATGTATTTGTCTATCTGGACAGTGAAGACAAGCTGATCGCTACCACTGAAAAGCCTAAAGTTCAGGTCGGTGAATTTGCCAGTTTGAAAGTGATTGATATCAATAATGTTGGCTTGTTTCTCGACTGGGGGCTGCCTAAAGACCTGCTGCTGCCGCACTCGGAAGAGAAGCGTCCGCTTCAGGTCGGTGACTATTGCGTGGTTCATGTGTTTCTGGACAAGCGCAGTAAGCGTATTACCGCAACTGCGCGTCTTGATCGCTACCTTGATAACATCCCGGCGCCTTACAAGGCGGGGCAGGAAGTTGACTTGTTGATTGCCGATGCCACTGACATGGGTTTCAAAGCCATCATCAATGGCAAGCATTGGGGCCTGTTGCACAAGAACGAACTGTTCAAGTTTGTGCGCAGCGGCATGCAAGAGAAAGGCTTTATCAAGGAAATGCGCGGTGACGGCAAAATCAGCCTGAGCCTGCAGCCGGTTGGTCAAGAGGCTGTTGGTAGCTTGAGCGATCAAGTGCTGAGTAAGCTGCGGGCCAATGATGGCGTGTTACCGCTTAGCGATAAAAGCTCGCCTGAGGCCATTACTGCTCTGTTTCGAGTCAGCAAAGGTAATTTCAAGAAAGCCATTGGCGGTTTGTACAAGCAGGGTTTGATCACCATTCACGAAGACCGTATCGAGCTGATCGGTAAGTAAGGTTACCGGTGGTCGCTGCGAAGGAGCATCCACAAAACGGGGTTGTCTGATGCAATGCAGTTCTCCAGACAGAGAAGCAGAGCAATGATCAAACTGAATATTTTGTTGAGTGCCGGACTGCTGTTCGGCGCGCTCAACATTGCCCAGGCCGATCAAGCTGGGCAGCAGACAATCCGGGTTATCCCCAAAACCTACATCAGCCCCGGCGCGACTGGCAGTATCGGCCAGTCGCGTAGCTCGCGACAGTCTAATGTCTACGGCGGTCGTGAAGTGCCGAGTGATCTCGGTTCTGTACACCAACAGAACAACACGGGCAGCCAATCATTCGAAACCCGCGGCGGTATCCGTCAAACCACGGTATATCCGGGTGGTTACGAGGTTGAGCGCACCCCGGGCAGTTCAACCTATGAGCGCCAGCGAAACCGCTGATGGATTAGCTGTACTCAGTTCGTTCCAGACCAAAAAAACACCAGTCGAATGTTGATTCGCTGGTGTTTTTTATGCGTGTTTAAAGCGCCAACTCCTAGCCTTTACTGCCCCAGACATCCTCGAGCCGTGAATCACGACCGCAGGCGGTACGGTAATATTTATAGCGCAGCGGGTTTTTCAGGTAATAGTTTTGATGATAGTCCTCGGCAGGGTAGAAGGTCTTGCCCTGCAATATCTCAGTGACAATTTTGCCTTTGAGTTTTCCTGAGGCTTGCAGTGCGGCTTTCGAGGCTTCGGCTGCGGCCTTTTCGGCGTCATCACTGTAGAAAATCGCACTGCGGTACTGCGTGCCATGGTCACAGAACTGCGCATTGGCAGTAAGTGGATCAATAGTCGGCCAGTAAGCTTCAAGCAGTTTTGCATAGCTGGTCTTGTTCGGGTCATAACTCACTAACACGGCTTCCAGGTGCCCGGTATTACCTGACGAGACTTGCTCATAAGTGGGATTGACGACCGAGCCGCCGATGTAACCGGAGGTCGTCGATAAGACGCCAGGCACTTTGTCGAAGTCCGACTCTGTACACCAGAAGCAACCACCGGCGAACACCGCGACCCCTTGTTCGCCGGGCTTAAGGTCGATGCTCGACGGTGTTGATGCAGCTTGCGCGTTGGCAGACTGCGAAGAGGTTGGTCCACAAGCACTGAGCAGTACGCTTAGCATTAGCGTCGCGCCGACAAGTGCGAAGCGCTTGGTTCTTGCGAGTAAATCAGCTGACATCATTAGCTCCTTAAAGCAGGCAAGTCTTGGCCTTTGGCAACAAATTGCAGCGCAACGCCATTGTTACACCAGCGTTCACCACGCGGCGCTGGACCGTCGTTGAATAAGTGCCCCTGATGACCGCCGCAGCGAATGCAGTGGTATTCAGTGCGTGGCCAGATCAATTTGAAATCACGCTTCGAGCCGGTATGCCCGGCAATTGGCTGGGTAAAGCTCGGCCAGCCGGTGCCGCTATCAAACTTGTTCTCGCTAAGGAACAGCGGCAGGTTACATGCTGCGCAGATATAGGTACCTTCACGCTTTTCATGATTGAGTGGGCTAGTATTCGGTCGCTCAGTACTTTCCTCAAACAAGACCGCGTATGCGTCTGGTTCGAGTATTTCGCTCCACGCCTCATTGGATTTGTGCAAAGGCGTAATACCTGCTGCCGTTGCTGTTGTTTCAGCATATGCAGGTCGTATCACTGGGCTTAACAGCGGGAGTGCTGGTAAGAGAGCGAGGCCGTGGAGAAAAGAACGTCGTTTCATGAGTATTTTCATCCTCTGTCCTGAGCAATATAGAGACTAAAAATGCGCAGTTATTACAGTTGGCATTAGCGTTTTAGAGTCAGTCAGTACAGAAGGCGATCAGCGGTTTGCTGCGTTGGTAACGCCTAAGCCGCTCATTAAGGGGGGCTGGCAACTGCAAGGCGGGGCTAAAGCCCAATGCCTGATAAAAGTCGCTCAGCGAGGGGTGGCAGAACAACCAAATCGGGCCGCAACAGTTGGCGATCGCTGAGTGTATGAGTTGTTTGGCGTGACCTTGCTGGCGGTGCTCGGGGGCAACGAACAGGCTGGTTAACCAGTGGCCGTTGGCGACCGGACGTAGGCACAGTGCGGCGATAATGTGCGATTGCTCAAGCGTCCAGACTTGATCGTCATGGGCGGCTTTCATCTTTGCACGGTGCGCGCTGTAAAACTTATTCGCCAGGGGTTTTAGTGCCTCAGGTAAGGCTCGAAGGCGCGTTGCGGGCATAGTCGATCGATAGTAAGTTTTAGACCGGGCTGTAAGCCCAGCGCAGCTGCTTGGCAGGCGCTGGGCAATTGTATCAGGTGTGCGCGGCGTGGCTGCCAAGCAGGGTTTGACCCTCGTGCTTGGATTTCTTGGCCATGCGCTTTTCCTGAGCGGTTTTAAGCGGTTTCTTTTTGCTGTTCTTTTTTGAATCCATACCTTTGCTCATGATCTTTACCTCAGTGGGTGAAAAGTGAGTGAGCGCGGAGCATTTGGGTCATTGCCACCTCCCTCCGATAAGCGTTGGTAAAGTCCAGTCTACGCTGATTGACCAGAAAAGCAGCTGCTTAAAGTCTCAGCGTTTAGCACAGCTGCTGATGCGGCGTTCGGCAACGATTTCTGGCAAGTCATCGCGCTGCATATACAGCTGAATCGGTGTGGTGATGTTTAGGCGTTCATCGATATGTTGGTCAAGCAGTAGCTGTATACGTGTGCGGTTCAAGCACATGTGTTCGCCAGACTGCACGCTCCAGACGAATTCGCTGGTCGGCTCAATGGAGCTTTCGATGATGTCCAGGCCGAATGAATCTTCGCTAAAACGCACAATGTACTGCCCGGTTTTTTGATTAAACCCTACAAAACCCTGGAGTTGATCGGCAGCGTTACAGATATCGGAAGAGGTTGTGCTCATGATGCGTGGCCTGTAGTGATCAAGTGATCATTACAGGCTAATCGGCTCAACAATGGGCATCTTGCCCAAGATCAATATCACAGCACAATCGGTCCGCTAAATAGCCAGATTTATTGTTCACGCTCCAGGCGCGCTACAGCTTCTGGGCCACCCATAAGCTTTGCTGCAGTTAGTGGAGTCACACCGTTGTTATCACTGCTTTTGGGATCGGCGCCATGGCTGAGCAACAGGTCGATCGCGGCAACGTTATTGAACATCGCCGCCATCATCAGCGAGGTTTTACCGTCCGGGGTCGTACCTTCAACGTCAGCGCCATGTTCGAGGAGCATTTTGATGATGTCGAGATTGCCTTTGAAGGCTGCGCCCGCCAGTGGTGTCTGGCCGTTTTGATTGCGCAGGTCTGGATCAGCCTTGGCCGCCAGGAGCATTTTCGAGGTTTCGATATGCCCATGATAGCTAGCCAGCATCAACAGGCTGTCACCTTTGTGGTTACGCAGATTTACCGGCAGTCCTTGCTCGATCATTGCACGCAATGTGTCGGTATCACCGCAGCGCGCATGGTCGAAAACTCGCTCAGCGAAGGCCAGGGCTTCGTCGTCGAGTTGCTCACCCGCATTGCTTGATTGATCGGTCATTTAACCCTCCTTGATAAAGTGTCGTGACGCTAGGCAATAAGTCTGCCTATAGCATAACGGGGTTAGCGCAAATGTACCGATTGGCTTTATCGATCAAGGCGATTTATCCCGTCAGATCAGGTGCCGCCGTTCAGTTTTTAGCCTTTGTCGGGGCTGAACTCAGCAGCGGTTTTGACGTTTTTGATCGAGTTGGACATGGAGTGATTCGGGTTGAGCAGGGCCTTGCGAATTTTCTCGTAATCTTCCATCGACAAGCTGCTGCGGCTCAGGACCTCAAGTGCAAACTGCTTAACCTCGGCGTCGCTATAGGCTGGTTCTCTGGGTTCAGGTTGCGAGGCGCAGCCACTGAGAACCACAGTTAAAGCAGCCAGTAAAAGAGCGATTGAATGTTTCATCTGAGCACCTGTTGATCTGAGTATTTCGGAATGCATACAGATTATTCAGTGGCGCTGCAGACTAGAAATCAATCGTTCTGATAGTGGCTATTGAAGTTTTGTAAGGCTGATTTAGAGATTCGCGGTCCAGATGCCGCCAAGTGCTGGCAAAACATGCTCAGAAAGGAGTGGGGCGAGGTTATCAGGCTGTGGCTTTTGCGCCTCTAGCCATTCGAGCTGCTCAAGCTCAGCCGCTGGATAAACCCTATGCGGCAGGGCGGCGCGGTATACCGTTGCGGTAATGCGGGTGTTGGCCTCGTTGGCGGCTGGCGCTGAAAACTGGCCGAGCAAACTGATGCTGCTCGCATCGAGGCGCAGCTCTAGTTCTTCCAGCAGTTCGCGCTGTAGCGCGTCAAGCGAGCTTTCTCCTGGCTCGCATTTGCCACCCGGGAGCATAAAGGCTTGAGTGTCGCGCTTGCGCACCAGAAGCAAGCGCCCATTCAAATCGAATAAGCAAATAGCAGCGATGTTCAGGACCGGAAGTTCGCTTGGCATGCGCTGCTATTGGTTATGAGACATGTGGGTTAGCGCAGGGTGTTGGAGAGCGCGCTGGTTTCGTCGAGTGATTGGCTGTTCATGCCGACTTTGACGGACATTAGTGGCGAGTTATTCAACCACACGTCGTCAATCACAATGGTTTTGCCAATGTCTTCGTTATCCGCTGCAACCAGCAGGTAATAAGTGCCGCTCTCTGGCGCTTCACCCTCCCAGCCCATGCTCATCTGGTCGACACCGGTCGTGGTGTGCGATGGTTTGTTGGCGATCACCACACCGTAGCTGTCGAGTAGCATGGCGCGCGGCTTGATGGCGAATTTGCTCACGCCCAGGCACGAGTTGTTGCAGCGCGAATTCACATTGAGATCGAAGTGCTCACCCTTTTTCAGGGCCAGTGAGTACACCCGGTAGTTTGAAATCGAGCTGCCAAAGTTCAAGCGCGGCTGGTCGGCAGTGATGGTCCAGGAAGGTACAGTGACCCCCGGATTTACCGGCAGAGGAATAACCTCGGCATTATGCAGTGCCTCAAGGGTGGTTTTCGCCATTGGGCTGGCGACCGAATGTTGGTAGGCCGATTGCCGCGGTATGTCGCTCGGGGCAGTGTTGGCGCACGCGGTAAGCAAGACGCTTAACGCGAGGATTAAAAGCCTGTGCAAAGCAAACTCCTAGGGATATCCCTTATGGGAATCGCATTTCTGTATATGTAATGAAGATTTTAACCTGTAACGAGGTGCTGGCTTTGTGCCATTTTTGGCAAAACGGCAACCCTTGCATACTTGAAGCAGCCGATTCGCGTCCTCGGCATGCCGATAAACACACCGAGTACTGTCGCGCTGCGAGCTGGGCTTAGCCTGCAAGGCCCACATAGACATTCTGCACGTCATCGTGAGCGTCGATCGCTTCGAGAAAGGCTTCGACTTCTTCAAGCTGTTCAGCGTTCAGGGTGGTTACTGGGTTTTTCGGCCGATAACCGATATTTGCCGAGTTCACGGTAAATCCGTGTTCTGGCAAAGCGCGGGATACCGCATCGAGGTCGGTTATTTCGGTGATGAACAGGGTGTTGCCTTCATCCGCCTCTTCAAAATCCTGAGCGCCAGCTTCGATAGCGGCCAACTCTGCATCTGCCTCACCTTCGGGGGAGGCTTCGATCAAGCCGACATGATCAAAATCCCAAGCCACCGAACCGGACGCGCCCATCTGGCCTTTACGGAACAGCACACGAACTTCGGCAACCGTGCGGTTGATGTTGTCAGTCAGGCATTCAACGATCACCGGTACCTGATGGGGTGCAAAACCTTCGTAGGTGGTGCGTTCAAAGTTAACCGTCTCACCCAGTAGGCCAGCACCTTTTTTGATAGCGCGTTCCAGTGTGTCTTTGGGCATGGAGGCTTTTTTCGCCTGATGCACAGCAAGGCGCAGCTTAGGATTCATGTCTGGATCAGCACCGTTACGGGCAGCGATCATGATCTCCTTGACCAAGCGACCAAAAATCTTACCGCGTGCGTTGGCTGCGGCTTCTTTAGGTTTGGCTTTCCACTGTGCGCCCATGGGGATTCTCTTGAGTCAGTAATGCGATAAGTTCACCCAGACGCAGCAGCCTTGAAGGCATGGAGCTTGGGCATCAAAAAGTTGGTGGGTTATTTTAATCGTTCCGGGCGAGGCTGGCACCCATCAAATTCACACAAGCTAGTGTTTAAAGCTCAAACGCTTCTAACTTGAGGTTCTCGGCTAGCGCTTATCGATTTGAAACCTGCTCAATTTCCGGCAATGCCATCTCCAAGAGCGCACATCCGGTGCCTAGCAAGGACAGCAGCAAACTGTATAGCGTGTGATGCCATGTAGGCGCCGGCTCGGCCTATTGGATCGGGTGAGGTTTGCAGCGCAATTAATAGCAATATGCTGAGCTAAGAAGCGAGTCGGATTCAGCAGGCTTTGATTTAGATCAGATTTTATTGGGGCGAGGCGTTTAAGCAAGCGCGCCGTTATGCAACGGCGCGTAGCAGAGTCATCAGTCTTGGCGATCTGTGACTTCGAGCAGGTGATAACCGAATTGGGTTTTCACTGGACCCTGCACGACATTAACCGGGGCGCTGAATACGACGGTGTCGAATTCTTTAACCATTTGGCCTGGGCCAAAAGTACCCAGGTTGCCGCCGTCGCGGCTTGATGGGCAGCTGGAGTTATCTTTAGCGACCTGCGCAAAGTCAGCGCCGCCTTCGATAGAGGCTTTCAGTTCGTTGCATTTGGCTTCGCTGGAAACCAGGATGTGGCGGGCAGTGGCTCGAGCCATGGGGATGTACTCCTATCAAATAAGTTGCTGAGCCTACCGTAATCAGTCGACGATTCAAACGCCGAATGCATCACCGACCAATGCCGAGAGCTTTAGCGCTTACCCATCGAGCGGCGTGTACCGTTGGGTGCTGGGCCGATTTTCTTCTCGTGAGCCGATTTATTGCCCTTGCCATGCCAGGCCTGAGCATCGTTCTTGCCCGGCGCAAAGGTGGCGGGTGAGAACGGAAATTTGAAGGCTGGAATTGCAGGCTTGGCAGCCGTTTCGCCAGCGGCCACGGTGACTGTTGCATCAACGGTCTTGGCGTCGAGGTCCGGGGCTGGCGGTTGAGTGGTTTTCATGTGATCCATGTGCTGCAGTAGATGAGTGAGGGCGTGAGTATACGCGCTGTTGGCTTACAGCGTCTGGGGGAACAGTGCGCGGCAAAATATCATCGGCCTGATTGCTGCATCAGGCCTTTTAATCTTAGCGAGCCTAGCCAGCACTCCATAGCAACGCAGGCAGGCTACCAGCGGCTGCCAAGCCCATTAGCAGGGCGGCAGCTTTTGGCCGATAGGGCAGAAGCAGCACCAGAATGAGTGCTGCAGCGCTGAGCAGACCAAACCAGATGACCACACCAACCGAGCTGCCCCAGGCGCGAACACAGGGCCAAATGGCTACGGCGAGCAGCAGCCAGCCGAGTACGCGCAATACCCGCTGAAGGGCTGGCGCTGTGCGCGTCCAGACCTGTCGGTGATGCCGATCCATACCCAGACATAGCGCGGCCATACCGGCGTAACTCAGGGCTGCGCCGAGCAGCAGAGCGAGCATCATGTTCATCAAGCCACCTCTACTTTGGCGGTGTTCAAGTTTGCTCGTGGGGTCTTGCTTTCAGCTTTTTGCCGGTTTTTAAGCCAGAGCCGGCGTGCGGTCCAGAGACTCAAGAGGCCGAGGAATATCGCGGTCAACTCGACTGCTGCACGCTCGCCATCGCCTCGTTGCAGATAGCTGATGAACTGGTCACCGACCACCAGCCAGTTAAGCAGCGGCAGGGCCAGGCACAGCGCCGCTACTGCGAGCAATTGCTCGATCCAGGCCTTTGTAGCCGGGCGTATGGCGGCATGCACGTACGTCAGCAACCAGACCACGAAGAAACTGATGACTTCCCATTCGGGGCGGTCAGTGACACCCAGCGGGATCAGGCGATTGCCCCAGAAAAAGGCAATGCAGGCCAGGCTGATACCACTGATGGAGCCGATGTTGAGCACCTCGATGATCCGATAAACCTGTGGTGTGCGAGCGCCAAATTCATGCAGAGAGCGCTGGCGGCGCTTGACCATGAATAGAATTGCCCCGGTTGCCATCATTGCTGCTCCAGCCAGGCCGCAGATGAAATAGAGCCAGCGGGCGGTGAGCCCACCGAAGGCGGCGAAGTGCAAGTTACGCATTACCGATTGCACGTCTTGGGCTGCGCCGCCACGTAGTTCCCCGGGTGCTTGAATATCTTGTTGCTCGCCAGTTACGCCATCGAAGAACACCTGGCCACCGCCGTCGCCGAGCAAGCGGTATTCACCGGTTTTTTCGATAAAGCGACCAAAGGTCACAATCGATGCACTGCTGTCACCGGGGTGCTCGACGCTGATAAAACTGAGCGGGCGTTGCAGTTGTTTCTCGCTGCTGATCAAAATTTGGTCGAGCGCTGTAACCTCGGCTTTGATGCCGGTTTCTTCACGCGGTGTTGGCTGGGTCAGCAGGTCGGCGAAGTAGGCATCGTCGGTGCTGTAGTGGGTTTCGATACCGGCAGGCATATACAGCATGTAGAAGGTCGCCAGACCGGTGTAGGCAATCATCAGTTGGAAAGGCAGGCTCAGCACTGACACCGCATTGTGTGCGTCCAGCCAACTGCGTTGCTGCTTGCCGGGCCGGAAGGTGAAGAAATCTTTAAAGATGCGTTTATGGGTGATCACGCCACTGACCAAACCAACGAGCATGGCCATGGTGAAGAATCCGACGAACCAGATACCAGCAGTGCCGCCATGGAACTCAAAGTGCATGTGCACGAAGTGGTGGCCGCCTTCACTTTCGCGCTCGGTACTGGCTTTGATTGGCTCGCCGCTGACGGCATCGAGGCGCAGGTTTTGGAATTGTTCTTTCTGGTCTTGCCAGAAAACCCGTACCGCAGGATCAGTATCACTTGGAAGCCCGATGCCCCAGAAGTGACTGCTCGGTACATGCTCACGCAAATACGCCTGACCGACGCGCACGGCATGAGGGCGGTCGACGCCATCGTCCATGCCGCGCATTTCTCCTGCCTGCGGTATTTGCGGCTTCATCCAGCGGGTAATGGCTTCATCGAACACGCCGAGTGAACCAGTGAGGAACACTACAAACAACACCCAACAAGCCCAGAGACCACCCCACGTGTGCAGCCACGCCATCGACTGACGCAGGCCATCCTTCTTAATTTCCTGAGTCATACCATGCCCCTCCCAAGCCACCAGCCCAACGGAGCCAGAACCATCGCTGGCAACAGCAGGCCAAGCCATGCACGACGGTTGTCCTGTACCGCGAAGACCCAAATGATCGCCGCGGTGTAAACCGCAAAGCTGGCCAATGAAGAGGCCAGAATCGCCTGGCTTTTTGGTAGCGGCAGCACTGCACCGAGAAAAATCACACTAGCCGAGGTCAGCGCGTAGCCGCCGAGAATCGCGGCAGCAGTGCGTGACCACAAAATGCGGCCACGGGAAGCAAAGGTCGGTTTCATCAGCAAACAGCCATCATTCGGAGCAAAGGAGGTCCCTCGGCTGAGCCGAGGAATGAAAAAGCAATCTTAACAAGAATCAGTTGCGTATAAATCAAAGACGAACAACCAAAGTAAAACTCTTAGGGAAATAGGCTATCAAGCTGTGACAAAATGTGTCGTTCGGCAGTGTAAACATCACCACTCCCGACAGTGCGGCGCTACATCAGCCGGGAAATACTCAATAGAAATAACTGCACTTGTTTTCAGAGGCTTTTAGAAGTCCATGCGCAAACCCAGTGTTGCATTGCGTGGCGCCCCGAAATAGCTGGAAGAGGTGCTGGTGTAATACTCCTCATCGAGCAGGTTATTCAGATTGAGGGTGGCGCTGAGTTGCTCGGTTAACGGGTAGCGCGCCATTACATCAACCAAGGCGTAGTCATCCTGGGTGAAGCGCACACCGAGCGGGCCCATGCCATCGCTGTAAATTTCGCTCTGCCAATTGACACCGCCGCCCAGCGTTAGCCCGTTTCCGAGGTTGCGCAGGGTATAAGTGCTGAACAGTTTGGCGGTGTTTTGAGCAACGTTGGTGTTTAGCTTTGCGCCGTCGCTGTCTTGCACGATGTTGCGGCTGAAACTGGCGCTGGCTTCCCAATCAGGGGCTAACTCACCCGAGATTTCAACCTCGAAACCACGGGTTTTGGTGCCGGACTCAGCTTTGTAAGCCTGGTTTCCATCTGGAGCGAGCACGCCGGGAATCGCGACGGCCAAGTTGTCTTGCTCGATTTGATACAGGGCCAGCCCTAGATTGAGACGATCATCAAAGAATGCCGCCTTGCTGCCGACTTCATAGCCGACACCTTCCAGTGGGTCGATGTAATTGCCTGTTTCGGTCATGTTGCTCTGCGGCTTGAAAATACTGGTGTAACTGCCGTAGAGCGACCAGTTGTCGTTGAGGTCATAAACCAGGCCTGCGAAAGGCGTCACCACACCGGTTTCAGTGCGCTTGTCATCTGTGTCGGTTGAGGCCGGGTCGTAGTAATCAGTCTTGATGGTGTTCTCCCAGTCGCTAACGCGGGCACCAAGAATGACTGACAATGCGTCGGTTGCACGCAACCTCAAGCTGCCATAAGCGGCGGTTTGAGCTTCTTCGTAATCAATCCGGCTGGTGGCAGGCAGCGCTGGTTTTCCTGGATTCTTGCCGTCCCAGTTGTAGATGTTATCAATCGAATTATCCCAGTCCGCGAAGCGCCAAAGGGGATAACCGTTGGTTCGATAGTCGGTGTTTTGCTGGCTGTAACCGAAGACCGCATTATGTTCGCGGCCAAATAGGTCAAAGCTGCCGGCCATATTCAGGTCGATGCTGTTTTGCACCGGCTTGGCTTCCCAGCGGCCTGCCCACAAGCCCATGCCTGCGCCGCTAGCCGGATCAGGGAAACCACTGGCGGCGTAACCTATTACTTCGTCATATTCGTAGCGACCCTGGTTGAGTGTCAGCTTGGCTTTCCAACGCTCGTTAAGGCGTTGTTCCAGGGTGGCAAACCCAGAGGTAAATGTACGGTTTGAATAGGCCCAGGCCGCACCCGCCGAGTCGGAGTCGGACCAGTTGGCGAGCGAACCATCCTGGTTGTACAACGGTAAACCGCTGCGCGCATGATCATCGGCCTGATGGCTTTGATAATCCATGCCGACCCTGAGCAGGGTGTCGGGCGTAAGGTCGGCCTCGATCACGCCGTAGAAGACTTTCTTGCGTTCATTGAAACGGTCGATATACGACTCGTTATCCTGATAAACCCCAACCAGGCGGCCCCGGATATTGCCGCTCTCGGTCAGTGGGCCACTGGTGTCCAGTTCAGTGCGCTGGTAGTCCCACGAGCCGCCTGTGACGCTGAGGCTGATTTGTGGCTCGAATGTCGGTTTCTTGCGGATCATGTTCAGGGTCGCGCCCGGTGTTCCGATGCCATTGGTCAAGCCGGTGGCGCCGCGAATGATTTCAACCCGGTCGTAGAGCGCCAAATCGTTGCTTTGGATGATCGACTTATAGTTGCTGTTAAGTGACTGCACGCCGTCGATTTGATAGTTCTCCACGGCAAAGCCGCGCGAGTAGATCGTGCTGGTATCCGAGCCACCGTTACCGCTCTGGTTAATGCTCAGCCCGGGCACTTGGCGCACCAGATCATTAAGCTGGGTGAGGCCTTGGTCATCCATGCGCTGTCGGGTCATCACGCTCACTGATTGTGGCGTTTCTCTGATCGACAGCGGCAAGCCCGTTGCGGTACTGGTTGAACCGGTAGTGTAGGAGCCTGTGCCTTCGGTGGTTGCCCCAAGACTGAGCCCGGTGACGTAGGTTGCGTCCAGCTCTAGCGCGCCGTTGCTGCTGGCTTCGTCAGCCGTTGGTGCAAGCAGTGAATAGCTGCCATTGGCTTGACGTACCACTTTCAGGCGGCTGCCCATCAGCAGTTTTTCCAGCGCCTGATCATTTGTGTAGTGGCCCCGCAGTCCTGCTGATTGCCGGCCTTGGATCAGTTCCGGGGTAGAAGACACACTGACACCGGCGGTGGCGGCGAAATTATTGAGTGCGGACTCCAGAGTACCGGGGGCGATGCTGAACTCTTGCTCTGTCACCACCGATTCGGCGACGGCTGGCTGAACTTGCAATGCTGTTGCCAGTGGCAAGGCAAGGGCTGCGCCCAGTACTGCACGATGAATAGCCACGCACAGTGGATCAGGCAAGGCGGAACAAAGCAGCCGGGCGCGGCGCGTGACAGTCTGGAGCTGCATGGAAGGTCCTTTGATAGTTGTTCTGTGGGCGGCGCCTAATCGGCGCTTTAACTACCAAGACGGTTGAGAATAGGAATCAACAACACCTGAGTGAAATATTTTATTCAGGGCTAGGCGCGCTCAACGCTCACCCAATAACGACTGATTCGACGAATACGCAGCGCTAGCGTTGTGCTCAGGTTATCGAGAATCGCGTCGCTGTCCGCCAATTGGAATGCGCCCGAAATACGCAGCTGACTCAGGTTCGGGTCGCAACGCAGCACGCCCGAGCGGTAACGGGCAAGCTCAGCGATAAATTTCGGCAAGGGCCAGTTACTGACGATCAACATGCCATTGACCCAGGCATCCGCATGGTTTTCCAACGGTTCTACAGCCAACGTTTTACTGGCGCTGAAACGCAGTTGTTGGCCAGTTTCTACGCGCACGGGTGCTTGGTTGTCTGCTGTACGGACTTCGACCGCATGTTGCAGCACGCGAACTTGAGTGAACTCGCCCTCACGTTGGACTAAAAAGCGTGTACCCAGCGCACGGATGCTGCCTTGCTCGGTGTGTACAACAAAAGGGCGGGATTGTTGGTCGGCGGCGGTCTGGACCAGAATTTCACCCTGTAGCAGACTGATTTCACGCAGCTGTCTGTCGTAATCGATATTCACTGCGGTTGCGCTGTTGAGTTGCAAAGTGCTGCCGTCGTCCAAGCGTACATCGCGTCGTTCACCGGTGGCGGTGCGTTGGTCGGCGCGCAAGCTGCTGAGTGTGGTCGATTGCCAAGCCAAGCCTGCTGTGCCCCCGGTAACCAGCAACAACCCGAGCAGCTTGAGGCTGTCGCGCCGTTTATTACCCGCAACTGACAGCATTGGCCGGGCCAGACTTGTGGGCAGGGTCGCCAACTTGTCCTGGAGTTTTTCCAGGCGCGTCCAGGCTTGGCGATGTGCGCCATCGGCAGCCAGCCAACGTTGGTGTGCGTCAAGCAATGCGGCGTTGTCTGGTGCTTCTTGCAGATCGAGATACCAGTTGGCGGCCGCCTGCAGAGCGGCGGTAGACACAGGGGCGCTCATGCTTAATCCTCAATCAACAGCATGCACTGCGTCAGGGCGCGGACCAGATGTTTGCGCACGGTGTTGGTTGAAAGGCCCAGGCGTCGACCAATTTCGACCTGGCTCAGGCCATCAAGTTGGGCCAAGAGGAAAATCTCACGGCCGCGCGCACCCAGGTTGTCGAGCATGCTGTCGATTTCTACCAGGGTTTCGAGGATCAACACTCGGGTTTCTGGCGAGATTTCCAGTTGCTCAGGCATAGACGCCAGGGTTTCCAGATAGGATTTTTCCAATGCCCGGCGGCGAAAACCATCAATCATCAAGCTACGGGCAATGCTGCTGAGGTAGGCGCGAGGCTCACGCAGCTCTTGAGTTTGGCGGTTGGCCAGCACGCGGACAAAGGTGTCCTGTGCCAAGTCAGCAGCGCTTTCTGCGCAAGACAAACGTTTGCGCAGCCATATTTTCAACCAGGCATGATGCTGGTGATAGAGCGAATGCAGCGCTTGCTGGCTGGCCAGCTCGGAGGAGGGAGGAGGCGACAACACCGTGGAGCCTAAATGATAATTGATATCATTTATTCTCTATGGATTGCTGAGCAGACGCAAGTGTCGTTATTTGGCTGGTAGGGGATTTAGACGAACTGGACGCTTTTGGCGGCTCGACCCATATCCATTAGATGTCTCGTCAATTACTCAATCCGCCTTTAAAAAATACGGTCTGCGCCTCAGCTAAATCGCTTTCCGGCCGATATAGGATTCTGCTCAGTCGATGACAAACTACCGCTGGTCTTGACGAGCCACACCATGTGATTTACGGGTGATGTCTTTTTGATACTATGCGCGCCGCCTCGCACCTTCCCTTCAGTGAGTTTTCCATGCTGGTCAGCAGTTACAACGGCGTTTTCGTCGTATTTTCTTTGATTGTTGCGATTCTTGCTGCCTATACCGCGCTGAACATGGTCGGTCGAGTGTCAGGCTCCAAGGGACGCGCGGCAACCTTGTGGCTGATTGGCGGCTCATTTGCCATGGGTTTTGGCGTCTGGTCGATGCACTTTATTGGCATGCTTGCGTTCAGCTTGCCGATATCCTTGGGTTACGACGTCACGCTGACATTGCTGTCGCTGGTCATTGCAATTTTTTCTTCAGCGTTCGCCTTGTGGTTGGTTTGTCAGGAGAACCTGCCTTACGCGCGCCTGTGGTTGGGCGGCCTATTAATGGGGGTTGGCATTGCTGCCATGCATTACACCGGCATGGAAGCTATGTTCATGAGCCCTGATATTGTCTACATTCCATGGCTTTTTGTGTTGTCGATTGTTATCGCGGCAGCCGCTTCATGGGCATCGTTGTGGATTGCCTTTCGTTTGCGCCGGGATTCCGAGGTCAACACCTATGCGCGCATTGGCGCATCATTGGTCATGGGCTGCGCCATTGTCGGCATGCATTACACCGGCATGGCGGCTGCACAGTTTCCCGTGGGTAGTTTTTGTGGCGCAGCCAACAGCGGTATCGATACCAAGTGGCTGGCGGTATTGGTGATTGTGGTGAGCTTGGCGGTGTTCGCCATTGCCTTGATCGTTTCCATGCTCGATGTACGCACCAACCTGTTAGCTACCTCGCTTGATCGCGCCAACACCGAGTTGGTGCAACTCGCCCTGCACGACAATCTGACAAAACTACCTAACCGGCTGCTCCTGAATGACCGCCTGGAGCAGGCGATCAATAAGTCCGCTCGAAAAAAACATCAATTTGCACTGTTATTCATGGACCTTGATGGCTTTAAAGCCGTCAACGATGCTTATGGGCACTTCACCGGCGATCGCCTGCTTATGAAGGTCGCACAACGCATCCTTGACGCTAAGCGCGGAGAGGATACGGTGGCCCGCCTGGGCGGCGACGAGTTCGTGGTATTGGTTGATCCCAGCGAACCTGAAGATGCCGCCGCGTTGGCACAGCGGCTGGTCGAGGTTATTGCCGAGCCTTACAGTGTTGACGGCAACACTCTTAATCTTTCCGTCAGTATCGGTATTGCCTTGTTTCCCGCTGACGGCACCACAGCTCATGAGTTGATGGTCAACGCCGACGCGGCGATGTACCACGCCAAAGAGACCGGGCGTAATGCGTACTGCTTCTTTGAAAGCACCATGAACGTTAATGCCCATGAGCAAATGCAGTTGCAGCAAGACTTGCGATTAGCACTTGAGCGCCAAGAGTTTTGCCTGCACTACCAACCCAAAATGTTGGCGCCTAATGGCTTGATGGTCGGGGTTGAAGCGTTACTGCGGTGGCAAAGCGCGGAGCACGGCTTGGTTCAACCGGATGTGTTTCTGCCACTTGCGGAGCGCACTGGCTTGATCATTCCAATTGGTAATTGGGTGATCAATGAAGCCTGTCGACAGCTACGCTTTTGGCATGATGCAGGGCATGGCAGCTGGAGCATGGCGGTCAATCTGTCCACGGTTCAGTTGGCTCACGTGAGCCTCGTGGATGTAGTGCGTTCAGCCTTGGAGCGCTACGCGGTCGATGCACGGTATTTAATCCTTGAGGTCACCGAGTCCACCGCCATGCGTGATGCCGAGGCCAGTCTGGATGTACTCAATCGTTTATCGGCGCTGGGCGTGAGTATCTCAATCGATGATTTTGGTACCGGTTACTCAAGCCTGCTTTATCTCAAGCGTTTGCCTGCTAACGAACTGAAGATCGATCGTGGTTTTATCATGGCGCTGGCGCAGGGTAATGATGATGCAGCGATCGTTTCGGCGATCATTGCCTTGGGGCAAACCCTGGACATGAAGATTGTTGCTGAGGGCGTGGAAACAAGCGACCAAAAAGACCTGCTTACCCGTTTAGGCTGCAATACGCTGCAGGGCTTTCATTTAGGCCGGCCGCAACCGGCTGATATGTTGCTCGCAAGCCTGGGTGTTGGGGTCTTGGCCTCCTGCTAGCTTGCTCGGGCCTAGACCCGGAAGCGACCGACCAAGGTGCTCAAACCGTGGGAAAGCTCTGAAAGGTGCTTGCTGGCTTGCGCGCTTTGTTCAGATGTCTGCGCGGCTTCATTGGAGAGGTCGCGGATATCGCTGATGTTGCGCGCAATCTCCTCGGTTACGCTGCTCTGTTCTTCGCAGGCGGTGGCGATCTGCGCAGCCATATCATTGATGCGCTGTACTGAGTCGCTGGTATCGGTCAGGGCTTGATCCACGCCCGCCGCTTGCTCAACACTCTGTTGGGCCATGCTGCTGCCGGAGTGAGTAGCCTTGACTGCATTCTGCACGCCAATTTGCAGGCGTTCGATCATCACCTGAATATCCTTGGTCGAGTCTTGCGTGCGCGCAGCCAGTGCCCGCACTTCATCGGCTACCACGGCAAATCCTCGACCTTGCTCACCAGCCCGTGCCGCTTCGATGGCGGCGTTGAGTGCGAGCAGGTTGGTCTGTTCGGCAATGCTCTTGATAACGGCGAGCACTGCACCGATGTTCCCAGCTTCCATCTCAAGGGCTTGAATACTTGTCGAGGCGCTTTCAACTTCCCGGGCCAATTGCCGAATAGACTCAATCACTCCGCCAACCACCTGCGCTCCGTCCCGGGACTGGGCCTCGGCGCTGCGCGCAGCATCTGCCGCGCTTTGTGCGTTGCGCGCCACTTCATGAACCGCAGAACTCATTTCGGTGGCGGCGGTGCTTACTTGATCGACCGCGGCATACTCGCTGCTTATGAGTCGATCATTGGCGACTGCCAGGTTGGCCAGATTCTGTGCCGAACTTTCGACCTCGCCGGTGACCCGGCCAACCTCCTTGATCAGTGGTTGCAGCTTATCGAGAAAACGGTTGAACGCATGGCTTAGCTTGCCCAGTTCATCGTTGGAGACAACATCCAGACGCACGCGCAAATCGCCATCGCCGTCAGCAATCTGATTGATACGATTAAGCAGATTGTGCAGTGGACCGGTCACCAAAATCGGAAAGCCAATCACCAACACCAGACACACACATAAACCAATGGTGATTATCAAACCTTGTTGCCAGCTCAGTGTTTTGCCCAACTCAATAGCTGAAAGTCCTTCAGCATTTGCTGCTTGATCGTCCATTTCACCGAGCTTGTCGATAGCTGTACGCATTGCCTCGAACTGTTCTTCGCTGGCGCTAAAGCTCAAATTACTTGCTGCCTGTGGATCGCTGGTTGCTAGTTGCACTACCTGTTGTGAAGTGGTTTTCCAGCGCTCGAAGCCGGCATCAAACTGCGCGACCAGCTTCATTGCTTCGCTGCCGGGTTGCATGTCCGCGAACTTATGCACGCGATCGTAAGCCTGTTGCACGTTCTCCGCATGCGCTGCACTCAGTGCTTGCGCCCGGCTGCCAACCGCTTCATCGAGCAAACTGCGTTCGGCCACAAAGGCTTGATAAAGATCACGGTCCGCATTCAACAGCAAGCTGATGCCTGGTAAGTAACGTGTAGTCAATTTGCTGCTGGAATCTGCAACCTGAGTGATGCCGCGCATCCCCAGAACACCCATCGTCACCAAAAGCACTGCCAGCAGTAGAATTGGCAATGCAATTTTCCAACGAAATCCCAAATCGGCGAATGCACGAAGCATGTTGGATCTCCTGAGTGATTGCTTAATAACCCAGTCTATACCACGCACAGTAACTCGGATTGAGCTGCCAATGCTTTCTCAAACCAGGGGCCGATAGATCTCAGTTTTGGCGGATGCACTTTCCCCGGTTCAGTGTTACGCCATAGAACACGTCAAAGAAAGAAATCGCAGGTGTTGGCGCCGATTATTCGTGCCCGAAATTATTCGAGTTGGGATATGATTCGCGCCCTCTAAAACCCCGGTTAAATCTCAGGTCATCATGTCCGGCAACGCTTTATATACCGACTTGTCGGGCTATTACGATCTGATGTGCGCGGATATTGACTATCAGGCGCAAAGCCACTGTATTCACCGGTTACAGCAGCTATTCGGTAATGCCGGTAAGCGCCATCTCGACCTGGCCTGCGGGACGGGGCCACATGTTCGCTATTTCATCGATTCCGGTTATCAGAGCAGCGGGCTCGACATCAATCAGCCGATGCTCGATAGAGCCTCGATACGGTGCCCTGAAGCGCAGTTTTCGATGCAGGATATGTGCGGGTTCATAGTGGGTGAGCCGCTTGACCTGATTACCTGCTTTTTGTATTCGATCCATTACAGCGCCGACATCGAGCGGCTTAAGGCCTGTATTGCCAGCGTGCACAAAGCCCTGCAAAACAATGGACTGTTCTGTTTCAACGCCGTCGACAAAAATATGATCGACAACCATTCGTTCGTTTCGCATAGCGCCAAGCACGATGGCAGTCTATTTAACTTCAGTTCTGCGTGGCACTACCGCGGTGTTGGTACGCAGCAGTCGCTGAAATTGCGCATTGAAAAGACCACGGCGGATGAAACTCAAGTCTGGCGCGACGAACACCCGATGGTGGCGATCAGTTTCGCCGAGCTAAAGGCCTTGTTGCAGCCATATTTCGAGGTGCATGTGCTGGAGCATGATTACCAGACAATCGCGCCTTGGGGCACAGCATCCGGCAACGCGATCTTCGCCTGCGTAAAAATTTGATCGAGCTGCATCAATCGCGTGTTCTCAGCCACCATTTTCGATGGCTGAGAACGTCAGGCAGTGCTCTTGCACGCACTGCGCCTGGATCAAAGCAAGGGAAGGGTATAGCTGAGGATTAGACGGTTTTCGTCAATATCGTTGGTGAAGTTGGAGCGTACCATCGCGTTACGCCAGCGCACGGAAAAGTTCTTCATGGGACCTTGCTGAAATACATATTTTAATTCGATGTCACGCTCCCATTCTTTACCATCACCCGCTGTTGCGCCGAGATCGACATTATCGCCGCTCAGGTATCGGGTCATGAATTTCAAGCCGGGAATGCCTATGCCCTTGAAGTCATAGTCGTAACGCGCCTGCCAAGAAGACTCGTCCTTGTTGGCGAAATCACTGATCTGTACATAGTTGACCAAAAATGGATCCGTGCCGCCGATATAGGCGGCGCCGGTATCACCACTCATCTTTTGGTAACCAAGACCGACGCTATGGCCAGCGAGGCTATAGGTGAACATAGCGCCCAGCGCGTTATTGTCGACGTTGCTGCGGCCATCATCGGTGGAGCGTGCATAACGCAAGTCTGCTTTTAGGCTCTGGCCTTCGCCTAGCGGCAAGACCTGCACCAGATTAAAGGAGTTCTGCTTGTAGAGGTCTTCCAGGTTGGCGTAGTAGTACGAGGCGGTCAGGTCTTCGGTGACTCTGTAGTTACCACCGAGGAACCTGAAGGCATCGCTGGAGTTGTCGCCAGCCACATTGATGCCCCGCTTGCCCCCGGTATTCACTCTTAGGTCTTCAAAGTCGCCCGAGTCTCGATGGTTGACCTGGCTCAGATAACCACCATCGAGTAAGAGTCTTTCGAATTCCGTTGAGACTAATTGCCCCCCTCTGAACACTTGGGGCAACAGGCGGCCATCACTTGAGCTAATCGCCATGTTCTTGAACTGCATGCTGCCAACACGCACGGCTGTATTTGAGAACTTAGCCTTGGCGGCTAACGCCAAGTCAGATGAGTTGTCTTGCGAGCCGCCCGAGCGGTCAGGTACCAGCAGGTTGGTTCCTGCAGTACCGCCGCCGCTGTCCAGCTTGAAGCCAAACATGCCGATGGCGTCCACGCCGACACCCACCGCGCCTTCGGTATAACCGGAGTCCACACGCATGATAAAGCCCTGAGCCCACTCTTCGCGTTTGCTCTGGCTGGCGCCTTCCTGGCGGAAGTCACGGTTGAAATAGTAGTTGCGTGCTTCAAGGGTGGCGGTGGTGTCCTTGATAAACTCGGCATTCGCGATAGGGCTTAATGACAAGCCAAAGAGACTGGCAGTTACGGCATGACTGAGACTGCTTTTTTTCATCTTATTGTTCTCCACGTTTCAAAGGTTTCGCGTATTCGCCTAGCCGATGGATGACAGTGCGGCGAGGCGAATTTCAGGCAGCACAACCTCTGGCGCATTAACTGCAGCCATGGTGATTACGCTTCCAGTTTCAGGTTTATGCTGATTGCGGTGGTTGGACGCCGCCCGCATAGCTCTCGCCTGCAGAGCTAGCCGCTTATTTACAGCGAGCTCGTAGTGAGGTGGGGTACAAAGAGTGGTAGTTGGCCGAGGGGTGTTTCCCCCCGTCATGACTTTCAGCACAAAGCGGATAAAGTTTTTTGCCAAATGATGCAGATATGATCATGAAGGGCCTCCTTGCCGGATTTTGTAATTGTTTGAAACACCCAGTGCTAGGACTCTAACGCAGAGGTCCGAGGCTCGATATTCACGATTGTCGAACACCCTGTTAGGCACTGATGAACTGCAAGCGCAGGCAACGCAACTAAGCGTACTCAGTCGGAGCAGGGTGCTGGCTGCGTACTTTCCGAATGCATAAAAAAGCCCTGCTATTTGCAGGGCTTTGGTGTTGCTAGGTCTTGTATCAATCCCAGCTCAACGCACCGCCAGTTTGATACTCGATCACGCGGGTCTCGAAGAAGTTTTTCTCTTTCTTCAAGTCCATGATTTCGCTCATCCATGGGAATGGGTTGGTGGTGCCTGGATACTCTTCTTTCAGGCCGATCTGGGTCAGGCGACGGTTGGCGATGAACTTGAGGTAGTCCTCCATCATCGCTGCGTTCATGCCCAGTACACCGCGTGGCATGGTGTCACGAGCGTATTCGATCTCAAGCTGGGTGCCCTGCAGAATCATCTGCGTGGCTTCCTCTTTCATCTGCGCATCCCACAGGTGTGGGTTTTCGATTTTGATCTGATTGATCACGTCGATACCGAAGTTCAGGTGCATCGACTCATCACGCAGGATGTATTGGAACTGTTCGGCAACACCGGTCATCTTGTTGCGACGGCCCATCGACAGAATCTGGGTGAAGCCGCAATAGAAGAAGATACCTTCCAGAACGCAGTAGTAGGCGACCAGGTTACGCAGCAGTTCTTTGTCGGTCTCAACGGTGCCGGTCTCGAACTTCGGATCGGAGATCGAACGGGTGTACTTCAGACCCCAGGAGGCTTTCTTCGCGACCGAAGGAATCTCGTGGTACATGTTGAAGATTGCGCCTTCATCCATGGCCAGCGATTCAATGCAGTATTGGTAGGCGTGGGTGTGGATCGCCTCTTCGAATGCCTGGCGCAGGATGTACTGGCGGCATTCCGGGTTGGTGATCAAACGGTACACGGCCAGCACCAGGTTGTTGGCAACCAGTGAGTCGGCAGTGGAGAAGAAGCCGAGGTTACGCATGACAATGCGGCGCTCGTCGTCTGTCAGGCCGTCGGTGCTTTTCCACAGTGCGATGTCGGCATTCATGTTTACTTCTTGCGGCATCCAGTGGTTGGCGCAACCATCCAGATACTTCTGCCAAGCCCAGTCGTACTTGAAGGGTACGAGTTGGTTGAGGTCAGCGCGGCAGTTGATCATGCGCTTCTCATCAACCGCCACACGGGCTGCAGTGCCTTCCAACTCAGCCAAGCCTTCGGCAACGTCGAGTTCGTCCAGTGCCGCTTTGGCACGGGCGATCGCCGCGGTGTCTTCAGCCGAAACCGCACGGGCTTCTTCAGCCGCTGCTCCACCAACTTGGTCAAGTTTGTCGATGTTCATGTCTGCCATCGCGGCAGCGTTGTTACCGGTAGCGGCTACAGTTTCTGCGCCGTCTTCCTTTTCGAATTCGTCCCAGCTCAACATGGTAGGTTGGCTCCTTAATACGTTAATTTCGTGGGCCTGCTGTGCAAGTCCCTAAATCTGTGCTCAAAGCGCTGTGCGCTTTTGGGTGGCTGTTGCCGCGTAATACAGCGACGGGCATCGTGCTCTTTGGTATCTCAAAGCACCTTGATTTGAATCACTCAACTGCGTCTAAAAGTAGACCCAAATCAAAGTGCTTTTACTGGTGTCGATGCTTTTCATCTCACCAGCTACTTACACAATCTAAAGCGTTTCGCAGAGTGAGGCAGCGCTAGGCGCCTATCAGTTCTGAACCCCTGAGCGTACGCATGTACGTGATGGGGGCAGGGCTGATAGGCAACAACGCGCGGTCCACTCTGCGGACCGCTAATCGTATTACTGGCAGGCTTCGCAGTCGGGTTCGTCTATGGCGCAGGCTTTAGGCACTGGCGCTGGACCGGCCGACATTTCGACTTCCGGCGCGGCCTTGCTTGGCGCTGCGCTCAGACCGTCATTACCGCCGCTCGATACTGCGTTGAGCTTGCCGGTGTTGACTGTCGATTTCTCGGTGCTGGTCGCGGCCAAGGCACGGAGGTAGTAAGTGGTTTTCAGGCCACGATACCAAGCCATGCGGTAGGTCACGTCGAGTTTTTTGCCCGATGCGCCAGCGATGTACAGGTTCAGCGACTGCGCCTGGTCGATCCACTTCTGGCGGCGGCTGGCCGCATCAACGATCCATTTGGTTTCAACTTCAAACGCAGTGGCGTAAAGCTCTTTCAGTTCTTGCGGGATACGCTCGATCTGCTGTACGGAACCGTCGTAGTACTTCAGGTCGTTGATCATGACCGAGTCCCACAGGCCGCGTGCTTTAAGGTCGCGAACCAAGTATGGGTTGATCACGGTGAACTCGCCGGAGAGGTTCGATTTCACGTAAAGGTTTTGGTAAGTCGGCTCGATCGACTGCGATACGCCAGTGATGTTGGCGATGGTTGCGGTCGGTGCGATGGCCATGATGTTGGAGTTACGAATGCCTTTCTGTACACGGGCGCGAACCGGTGCCCAGTCGAGGGTTTCATTCAGGTCTACATCAATGTACTTCTGGCCGCGCTGTTCGATGAGGATCTGCTGCGAGTCGAGCGGCAGAATGCCTTGCGACCACAACGAACCTTGGAAAGTCTCGTAGCTGCCGCGCTCATCAGCGAGGTCGCACGAGGCTTGAATCGCGTAGTAGCTGACCGCTTCCATCGACTTGTCAGCGAACTCAACTGCCGCGTCAGAGCCGTAAGGAATGTGCTGCAGGTACAGCGCGTCCTGGAAGCCCATGATGCCCAGGCCAACTGGACGGTGCTTGAAGTTGGAGTTACGCGCCTGCGGCACCGAGTAGTAGTTGATGTCGATAACGTTATCGAGCATACGCACAGCGGTGTTGACGGTCTTTTGCAACTTGGCGGTGTCGAGCTTGCCGTCGACGATGTGGTTCGGCAGGTTGATCGAGCCGAGGTTACAGACCGCGATCTCGTCCTTGTTGGTGTTCAAGGTGATCTCGGTGCACAGGTTCGAGCTGTGGACCACGCCAACATGCTGCTGCGGGCTGCGCAGGTTGCATGGGTCTTTGAATGTCAGCCATGGGTGGCCGGTCTCAAACAGCATGGACAGCATTTTGCGCCACAGGTCTTTGGCCTGAATGGTTTTGTGCAGCTTGATCTTGCCGTATTCGATCAGCGCTTCGTAGTACTCGTAGCGCTCTTCAAAGGCCTTACCGGTCAGGTCGTGCAGATCCGGTACTTCGCTTGGCGAGAACAGGGTCCATTTGCCGTCGTCGAAGACGCGCTTCATGAACAGGTCTGGAATCCAGTTAGCGGTGTTCATGTCGTGCGTGCGGCGACGGTCATCACCAGTGTTCTTACGCAGTTCGATGAACTCTTCGATGTCCATGTGCCAGGTTTCAAGATAGGCGCACACAGCACCTTTACGCTTGCCACCCTGGTTTACGGCAACGGCGGTGTCGTTGACCACTTTAAGGAAAGGTACAACGCCCTGCGATTTGCCGTTGGTGCCTTTGATGTAAGCGCCCAGCGAGCGAACCGGTGTCCAGTCGTTGCCAAGGCCGCCAGCAAATTTCGACAGCATGGCGTTGTCGTGGATCGCGTGATAGATGCCTGACAAGTCATCCGGCACGGTAGTCAGGTAGCACGACGACAGTTGCGGGCGCAGGGTACCGGCGTTGAACAGGGTTGGGGTCGAACTCATGTAGTCGAACGACGACAGCAAGTTGTAGAACTCGATGGCGCGGTCTTCTTTTTGCTGCTCTTCCATCGCCAGGCCCATGGCCACGCGCATGAAGAACACCTGCGGCAGTTCGAAACGAATACCGTCCTTGTGGATGAAGTAGCGGTCGTACAGGGTCTGCAGACCGAGGTAGGTGAACTGGCCATCGCGCTCGTGGTTGATCGCCTTGCCCAGCTTCTCAAGATCGAAGTCTTGCAACTTAGGGTCGAGCAGGTCGAACTGAATGCCTTTGGCGATGTATGCAGGCAGTGCCTTGGCGTACAGGTCAGCCATTTCGTGGTGAGTGGCGCTGGTGGCGACTTCAAGGAAGGTCAGGCCTTCTGCACGAATGTTGTCCATCAGCAGGCGAGCGGTCACGTAGGTGTAGTTTGGCTCGCGCTCTACCAAGGTCCGCGCGGTCATAACCAGCGCAGTATTGACGTCGCTCTGGGCAACACCGTCGTAGAGGTTTTTCAGGGTTTCTTTCTGGATCAGCGCGCCATCAACTTCAGCCAGGCCTTCACATGCCTCGGTGATGATGGTGTTCAGGCGACCCATGTCCAGCGGCGCAACGCTGCCATCAGCGTGGGTAACGCGGATGCTTGGGTGCGGCTCGGCAATGTCGCTGCTGACTTCACGTTTACGCTCTTGTGAGCGCGATTCGCGGTAGATCACGTAGTCGCGCGCAACTTTTTGCTCACCGGCACGCATCAGCGCCAGTTCAACTTGATCTTGAATTTCTTCAATGTGAATGGTGCCGCCCGAAGGCATGCGGCGCTTGAAGGTGGTGCTGACTTGTTCAGTCAGGCGCGCAACTGTTTCATGGATACGTGACGAGGCGGCAGCAGTGCCACCTTCAACTGCGAGAAACGCCTTGGTGATGGCAACGGTGATCTTGTCATCGGTATACGGCACAACAGTGCCGTTACGCTTGATCACACGCAACTGACCTGGAGCGGTTGCTGCCAGGTCTTGGGTGGCGTCAGAAGCCTGCGGCGCTTGGGCCTGCGGATTCTCGCGATTGGTGTCGGTATGCATGGATGTCTCCGTGTTCTGTATTTATGTAGACAGGCATTTGCAGCTGATTACTGCAAGTGATCTGTCGTTCATTCCATTTCAACAACACCATGCGCTGAGCAGAATCACTGCGCGCATGGGGCTTGCAAAAACAGGGCAGGGAAGGCGTGGTTCATAAACGCCTTCCTGGCTCTTTAAATCTTGTGCCAGCTTGTGGCTGGCGATACTAGATGTAGTGGTCGGCCTGTTTTGACTTTGCAGTGTGGTCACGCTGGGAACGCTCTGCTGGCGTTATTCACAGTGTGACCGGTGTGTGCTGCTCTAAAACAGGTTTAACAGCATTAAATTGCATTTTTTCAGTTCAAGGACTGGATATTTTAGGTGCAAGTATGCTTGGTTGTTTGTTGTGTCAAAACCCCATATGTAGGTGTTTTTCGCGCGTGAGATACAAGATAGTGCGGTGTTGGGGGGATGGCAAGCCGACATATTGCATCAGCCTGTGGATAAAGCTGTGGGTTAACGTGGGGTAGTTTTCGCAAAGCCCCGAGATTGCTGGGATTTCTCCGCTTACACCGTTCGTCGTTGTAAGAAATGTTTTTTTTAGTCTCTGACGCCAAGTTTTTAGTCAATCGCATAAACACAATATGTAGATTTTTTATTGCAAGAGTTGGAGCGTTTTATGCAGGCGCGGCGGCGCACTTTACGCGCCGTGATAACGGCTGTGAACTGTGCGTCATTAATGCTCGTATAAATTGTACGGTTTAATGGTCTGGCATGCGTCGTTGCGAAGGGGCACTATGCAGTATTGAACTGCATTATGGGTGCGGATTGTGGACTTTGGGTTGTGCTTAAGGAGAAAGCTGTGGAGCAAGAATCGCCGCGCGTGCTGATTGTCGAGGATGATCAGCGTTTGGCAGAGTTGACCCGCGATTACCTGCGGAGTAACGGTTTGCTGGCCGAAATTGAAGCCGACGGTGCGCAAGCGGCTGAGCGGATTATCCGTGAGCAGCCTGATGTGGTTATTCTTGATCTGATGCTGCCGGGGGAAAGTGGTTTAGATATCTGCAGTAAGGTGCGTGCTGATTATCAGGGGCCGATCCTGATGCTGACTGCGCGCACTGACGATACCGACCATGTACTCGGCCTTGAAACCGGTGCCGATGATTACGTCTGCAAGCCGGTGCGGCCGCGCTTGTTGTTGGCGCGTATCCGCGCTTTGCTCAGGCGCTCTGAGCCTCCGGCTTCCACATCAGGTCAGCCACGGCGCCTGCAGTTTGGGCCGTTGGTGGTGGATAACGCGTTGCGCGAAGCCTGGCTGGCCAACGAGCATATTGAGCTGACCGGCGCTGAGTTTGATTTGCTCTGGTTGCTGACCGCTAACGCAGGGCGGATTCTTTCTCGTGAGGAGATTTTCACGGCCTTGCGCGGTATTGAGTACGACGGTCAAGACCGCTCGATTGATGTGCGTATTTCGCGCATTCGCCCAAAAATCGGTGATGATCCAGAGCATCCACGTTTGATCAAAACCGTGCGCAGCAAAGGTTACTTGTTTGTCGCGGAGGCGGCTGTCGAGCGCGGATGAACTCAATATTCCTGCGTATCTACGGCGTTATGCTGGCTGTCTTGGTACTGGTCGGGCTGCTGGGTGTAGGGACTTTGCACTTGGTCAACGAAGTACGCAGCGGTCAATACCGTGAGGATCTGGCGCGCGGTACATTCAATCTAATGGCCGACAACCTGCAGCCGATGGTTGATATCGAGCGGCGCCGGGCTATTGCGACCTGGTCGCGGCTATTGGGCATTCCGCTGCAAATCGTCTCTGTGGCTGACTCTGCGCTCGACAGCACTGCGCGCAGTCGAGTGCTACGTGGCCAGGTGGTGGTCAAGCTGCTTGGCCCGCATGCCGTACAAGTCGTCACATTAATCAGCAAATCGCAGCAGCTGTTGTTGGTCGGCGAGGTGCGCCAGATCAGCGAACAGCTGGCGCGTGCGACGATCTTTTTGCTGATTGATGAATTGGTGCGATTTCCGGTTGAAGAACAACCCAAACGTCTGGCCGATATCAAACAGAGCAAGCAGTTTGGGTTTGATTTGCGACTGGTGCGTATTGAAGACGCTAACCTGGATGTTGATCAACGCCGGCGTATTGATGAAAGCGACACGGTGATGGCCTTGGGCAAAGGTGGAGACACCATTCATGTGTTTTCCGGGATTGTCGATACGCCGTGGGTGCTGGAAATCGGTCCGCTGTATCAAATGAACCCATACCCGCCGCAGCTGTTGGTATTGATCGCCATGCTTGGCCTGAGTTTGATCGGTGTCACTGTGTATTTTTTGGTGCGACCACTGGAGCGACGTTTGCGCGGCATGGAAGGCGCGGCCAGCTTGATTGCCAGTGGCAAGCTCAATGTGCGGGTAGAGGCCCACGGGGCAGACTCGATCGGGCGCTTGGCATCAGCGTTCAATGACATGGCTGAGCACTTGCAACGCTCATTAGGGATTCAGCGCGAAATGGTTCGCGCCGTGTCACATGAATTGCGCACCCCTTTGGCGCGCCTGCGCTTTGGTCTGGAGATGGTGGAAAACGCTACTGCCGAACAAGACCGCCAGCGTTACCTTGAGGGCATGGACAGCGATATCCATGACCTCGATGAGCTCGTCGATGAAATGCTCACCTACGCCCGACTGGAGCGGGGCTCTCCGGCGATCAACTTCCAGCCCGTCGATTTGCAGCGGCTAATTGAGCAAGTGGCAGATGAGTTGTCGCCGCTGCGTGCTGAGGTGCATATCGAGTGCGGTCCTTCATTTAATGCGCAAGGTGAGCAGGGCGTGTTCGTTGAGGCAGAGCCGCGTTACTTGCACCGTGCGCTGCAAAATCTAGTGAGTAATGCCTTGCGCCATGCCGAGTCGCGGGTACGCATTCGTTATCAAATAGACGCTCAACGTTGTCAGTTGGATGTTGAGGATGACGGGCCCGGCGTTCCCGAAGAAGAGTGGGAACGGATATTCACGCCGTTCCTGCGTCTGGATGACAGTCGTACGCGTGCCTCTGGAGGGCATGGCTTGGGGCTGTCGATTGTGCGGCGAATCATCTATTGGCACGGTGGACGCTCGCAACTCAGCCGCAGTGAGGCGCTGGGTGGTGCGCATTTCAGTTTGGTCTGGCCGCGCCGTCAGGCGTAGGGCAGGTAACGCTTTTTACCCCGCATCCGTTGACCGATGAAGCGCGGTCTTGGTGAACAAGCTTCGCGTTGTCACAGTCTACGGGTTGCTTTGTAGGGTGGGTAACGCCTTTTTTACCCACCGTCCGTTGGCGCGAATGCTTGGCTGACGGCGTTAGAGCTTGGTGGACAAGCTTCGCGTTGTCTCACCCTACGGGCGGGTTTCAAGCCTTAAAACGGGGCAGGACACTCAAAGCGCATGCGCTCGCCGGTCTGCGGGTGGGTCAACGTGAGCATGTTGGCGTGCAGGCACAGGCGCGGATAGGCGGAGAGCGCTTGTTCATGGGCATAGAGGCCATCTCCGAGCAGCGGATGACCAATCGATAGCATGTGGACGCGCAACTGGTGCGAGCGCCCGGTAATGGGTGTGAGTTCTACCCGGCAGTAATCCCCGCAGCGCTCAGTCACTTGCCAGAAGGTCAGCGCATGCTTGCCTTGCTCATGATCAACTACATGGCGTGGTTTGGTTGGCGGGTCGTAGCGCAGCGGTAAATCGATGCTGCCACTGTCGAGTTCAGGTTGGCCCCAGCACAGTGCGCTGTAGGCTTTCTCGGTTTCACGATCATGGAATTGCCGCGACAGTTCACGGTGGCTGTCTGCGTCGCGTGCAAGCACTATGATCCCTGATGTTTCCCAATCGAGCCGGTGGACGATGCGGGCTTCGGGGTAACCGTTTTCTTGCAGGCGAGTAACCAGGCAATCCTTGTTGTCTTCGGCGCGACCGGGCACCGAGAGCAGCAGGGTTGGCTTGTTGATCACCAGCAGTGCGGCGTCCTGGTGGAGAATTTCAATCTGGCTGAGAGGCATGGGACTTCTAGTCTGGGCTTGAGCGAAGGCTAATCTTACCAGCCTGTTGTGGCGATGCACTGATTGGGTAGAAAACAAAATGGCGGCTCTAAGGCCGCCATTTTGTTGGGGTGTTGCCTGTGGCCGAGGTTATTAACGCTCGGGCAGGGTAATGTTCAGCTCAAGAATCGAGCAACTGCCCTGATTTTCCAATGCGACCTGAACGTGTTCCGAATCGATGTTGACGTACTTGCGAATCACATCAACCAGTTCTTGTTGCAGGGCCGGAAGGTAATCCGGCTGGCTGCGCTGGCCACGTTCGTGGGCGACGATGATTTGCAGGCGCTCTTTCGCGATAGAAGCAGTTGTTCCTTTTTTGCGCTCACGAAAGAAGTCAAAGATATTCATTCACGACCTCCAAATAAACGTTGCAAGAATCCTTTCTTCTGAACATCGAGGAAACGATGCTCAACGGTTTTGCCGAGCAGGCGATCAACTGCGTCGCTGTAGGCCTGGCCTGCGTCGCTCTGGTCATCAAGGATCACCGGAACGCCCTGGTTGGAGGCTTTGAGTACCGCTTGTGATTCTGGAATAACGCCAATCAGGCGGATCGCAAGGATTTCTTCGACGTCTTCAACGCCAAGCATTTCACCCTTGACCACGCGCTCTGGATTGTAACGAGTCAGCAGCAAGTGCTCCTTGATCGGCTCGTCGCCATTCTCGGCGCGGCGCGACTTGCTCGAAAGCAGGCCGAGCATACGGTCGGAGTCACGTACCGAGGACACTTCCGGGTTGGTCACGACAATCGCTTCATCAGCAAAGTACATGGCCAGGTGAGCGCCCTTTTCGATACCGGCAGGCGAGTCGCAGACCACGTATTCGAAGTTTTCAGACAGCTCTTTGATGACTTTTTCTACGCCCTCAAGTGTGAGAGCGTCTTTATCACGAGTCTGGCTGGCGGCCAACACGTAAAGATTTTCCAGGCGCTTGTCTTTGATCAGCGCCTGAGTCAGTGTCGCTTCGCCGTTTACGACGTTAACGAAGTCGTACACCACGCGGCGTTCGCAGCCCATGATCAGGTCAAGGTTACGCAGGCCAACGTCAAAATCGACGATGACGGTTTTGTGCCCGCGCAGAGCGAGACCGGTACCGATGGCGGCGCTAGTGGTCGTTTTGCCTACGCCACCCTTGCCGGAAGTAACTACGAGGATCTTGGCCAAGGTGATTCACCCCAAAATGTGAAATAAAAGCGGGAATCGTTCTGCCTTGAGAGGCGTCCAGATGCCCTTATATGTGTCCTAGAAATTGGCGGCAGTATCCGTTAAAGACGGGTGATGTTCAACTCATCCCCAGACAAGCTGACGTGAACCCCTTTACCCCACAACGGATCGCGCCGAAGATCTTCGGACACCTTGTAATGGCCGGCAATCGAGAGCAGTTCTGCGCCCAGCTGCTGGCAAAAAATACGCGCTTTGAGGTTGCCCTTGATTCCTGCAAGGGCGCGCCCGCGCATAGGTGCGTAAACATGGATGTTGCCATCGGCGAGAAGTTCCGCCCCGGCGCTGACCGGTGCCAAAACCAATAAATCTGAGCCTTGAGCGTAGACTTGCTGCCCGCCACGTACAGGACTGGTCACAACTTTAGTCGGTTTGTGCTCTGGCTCGGCAGGTTTTTGCGGTTTTTCAGGTTTTTTCTCGACGGGCGCGGGGGCTGGGTCGAGCGGCCGCTCACGCGCGCCAGATGGTGGTAGCACTGGCAAATCCAGTGCGTTGGCCGCGGCAATATGCTCTTCGCTGCTGGCGCGCACGGCCAGGGTGCGCAAACCATGCTTGCGACAAACGGCTATTAGCTCGTTGAGGTCGAGCTTGGATTCAGTGGTGGGTAGCTTGTCCACCGCCAGCACCAGTGGCGTGTTGCTGAAGAAATTAGGTGCTTGGGCGACTTTGGCGGCCAGTTGTTGATCAAGCAGCGCGCTGTCGTTGCGCGACAGCTCCATCACGGTGATGGCCAGCATGCTGCCTTTTAGTTGGAAAACTGGAACTTGGTCGAGTAGGTCAGCTTGACTCATGGTGTGCCTGGAACGCCTTTTCGGTTGAGCTGAGCGTGAGCAAGGTAACTGCTCACGCGCAATGACAGAAGCTGTGGGGTTTATAGCGAGAACGTCGCTGGGCCGCAAGCGGCCGGGTGCTTTTCATCGCGCTAGTATTGATCACCGTGCATCTATATATAGCCACTTTTATATATAGCCACTTTGGCTAAGCAGACTGCATGAGCGGGTTGTAAAAGCTGCGGGTCAATTCTCGCACACCGGCATAGACAACAGGCAGAGAGGAAAGTCCTGATAGAATGCCGGCCAATTGTGCTTTTGATTGGAATTGTTCATGGATCGTCCCGTATTTCGCCGCGAGTTTTTGCATCCAAGGTTCTGGCCGCTGTGGCTTGGGCTTGGTTTGTTGTGGCTGATCGTGCAGTTGCCATACAAGGTGCTGCTCTGCTTGGGGCGCATGCTCGGCGCGGTGATGCAGGTCTTCGCTAAAGAGCGCTGCGAGATCATCACGCGTAATTTGCAGCTGTGTTATCCGCAGATGAGTAATGTTGAGCGTGAGCGTCTGATCCGTGAAAACTTCGCATCAACCGGAATTGCCTTTTTTGAAATGGCCATGAGCTGGTGGTGGCCAAAGCCGCGCTTGGCGAAGTTGGCTAAAGTCGAGGGTATTGAACACTTGCAACAAGCCCAGGCTGAAGGTCAGGGGGTGATTTTGATGGCGCTGCATTTCACCACCCTTGAGATCGGCGCGGCGCTGTTGGGGCAGCAGCATACGATTGATGGCATGTACCGTGAGCACGATAACCCGGTGTTTGACTACATACAGCGGCGCGGGCGTGAGCGGCACAATCTTGATGCCACAGCGATTGAGCGTGAAGACGTGCGGGCGATGCTCAAGGTGCTACGCGCTGGGCGCGCCATCTGGTACGCGCCTGATCAGGATTACGGGCGCAAGCAAAGTGTTTTTGTCCCGTTGTTTGGAGTGCAGGCCGCAACCGTAACGGCGACGACCAAGTTCGCCCGTTTAGGTCGTGCCCGGGTGTTGCCCTTTACTCAGGAACGTCTGGCTGATGGCAATGGTTACCGGCTGGTGATTCATCCGCCGTTGAGTGATTTCCCCGGTGAAAATGAAGAAGCTGATTGCTTGCGTATCAATCAGTGGGTTGAGCAAGCGGTTAGCGCTTGCCCTGAGCAATATCTGTGGGCGCACCGGCGCTTCAAAACACGTCCAGTGGGTGAGCCCAAGCTTTATAAAAAGCGCAAGCGCAAGTAACGCGGACTGGCCGCAGCGGTCGATTCTCTATACTGACGGAATTATTTAAGGTGTACGGATGACCATGATGCCCAGCAAGAACGAAGCCGTTACCGGGTTAATTCTCTCGGGCGGTGGGGCGCGGGCGGCCTATCAGGTTGGGGTGTTGTCGGCGATTGCTGATTTGTTGCCGGACCCACAAAGCAATCCTTTCCCGGTCATCGTCGGCACTTCGGCGGGCGCTATCAATGCAGTCAGCCTGGCTTGTGGGGCGATGCATTTTGCTCAAGCGGTGCAGCGTCTGAGCTGTGTCTGGCAGAGTTTCAGTACAGCTGATGTGTATCGCAGTGATTGGTCTGGCGTGCTGGCGCAGGCCAGCCGATTCATTGGCAACAGCGTGCTGGGGATTGGCGGACGTGTTCCGGTGGCGCTGCTTAATAGTTCTCCCTTGAAAGAGTTGCTGGTCAACGAACTGGACTTCACTGGGATATCCGCAGCGGTGCGCAGCCGTAAGTTGAATGCAGTTGCAATTACCGCCTTTGGCTATGATTCAGGGCAGGCGGTCACCTTCTACCAAGGTCGGGCCACCATTGACTCGTGGTTCAGGCATCGACGCATCGGGATTCCGACTCGTCTTGGCCTTGATCACTTGCTGGCAAGTTCGGCGATTCCACTGCTGTTTGCTCCGGTCAAAATCAATAACGAGTATTTTGGTGATGGTGCTGTGCGTCAGTCTGCGCCGATCAGTCCTGCCCTGCACTTAGGCGCGAATCGAGTACTTGTGGTGGGGGTGAGTGATCACTTTCAACAAGAGCGTGCGATCCATATGCCGAGGCATAACGGCGCCGCAAAGCCGCCAACACTGGCGCAGATTAGCGGGCACCTACTCAATAGCACCTTTATTGACAGCCTTGAGGGTGATATTGAACTGCTGGAAAGGATTAACCACCTGAGCGGCATGCTCACGCCGGAACAGCAGCAGGTGAGCCATCTGAAACCGGTTGAGGTGTTAGTTATTGCGCCTAGTCAGCCGCTGGATGAGATCGCGGCGCGCCATCGCAGCGAAATGCCTGCCTCGGTGCGTCTGTTTTTACGCGGCCCCGGGGCAACCCGCGATAGCGGTGCAGGGGTGCTCAGCTATTTATTGTTTGAACCCGGTTATTGCAGTGAACTGATCGAACTTGGCTATCAGGATGCCATGGCGCAGAAAGCTAAACTTTGCGCATTTTTGTCGCTGGGCGGTACTTCTACGCATAATCCGCTTCCGGTTGAGCAGGTACTGATTTAAAACGTAACCGGTCGGTTCAGTGAAAAAAATCTCAGCGCAAGGCGCATGTGCTGGGGGCAGCAGTTTAAACTGCGCCATACCGATGCTTTGTGTCGCATTTCCATAAGCATCGGTTATTCGAGGGATGGCGCTATAAGAAGTTGTCGCATGACGGCAATGCCATCCGCATTGCAATCCCTACAATCCTTCCCATCACCTGCTGCTAAAAGTAGGTATTTCCTTGTCAGGAGAGTTCAGATGTCTGTTCAGCACGACCCGGTGCAACGCGCCGATTTCGATCAGGTTATGGTTCCGAACTATGCGCCCGCTGCTTTTATTCCTGTGCGCGGTGAAGGGTCGCGAGTCTGGGATCAGAGTGGTCGTGAGCTGATCGACTTCTCCGGCGGCATTGCGGTTAACGTGCTTGGTCATGCACATCCAGCGCTGGTCAAGGCGCTGACAGAGCAGGCCAATACGCTGTGGCACGTGTCGAACGTGTTCACCAATGAGCCTGCGCTGCGCCTGGCTAAAAAGCTGATTGATGCAACCTTTGCCGAGCGGGTGTTCTTCTGTAACTCCGGCGCTGAAGCCAACGAGGCCGCTTTCAAGCTGGCCCGTCGCGTTGCTTTCGATAAGTTTGGTGAAGACAAATTCGAGATTATCGCGGCAGTTAACAGCTTTCATGGCCGCACGCTGTTTACCGTCAGTGTGGGCGGGCAGCCGAAGTATTCCGATGGTTTTGGTCCGAAGATCAAAGGCATCAGCCATATCCCGTACAACGACCTTGATGCGTTGAAAGCTGCTGTTTCGGACAAAACCTGCGCGGTCGTGCTTGAGCCGATTCAAGGCGAAGGCGGCGTAGTTCCGGCTGATCTGGCTTACCTACAAGGCGCCCGCGAGCTGTGCGACAAGCACAATGCGCTGCTGATTTTCGATGAAGTGCAAAGCGGTATGGGCCGTAGCGGTTCGCTGTTTACCTACCAACACTACGGCGTTACCCCTGACATCTTGTCCAGCGCCAAGGGGTTGGGCGGCGGCTTCCCAATCGGGGCTATGCTCACCACCAATGAGCTGGCCAAACATTTGGCTGTCGGCACTCACGGCACGACATACGGCGGCAACCCGCTGGCCTGTGCGGTGGCGGAAGCGGTTCTCGACACCATCAATACTCCAGAGGTGTTGGCTGGTGTACACGGTAAGCACGAGCGTTTCAAAAACCAGCTTGAGCAGATCGGCCAGCAGTACGGCGTATTCACTGAAGTTCGCGGTATGGGCTTGTTGATCGGTTGCGTACTGAGCGACGCGTGGAAGGGCAAAGCTAAAACCATTCTTGAGGCGGCTGCCGTTGAAAATGTAATGGTTCTGCAAGCAGGCCCGGATGTGGTGCGCTTCGCGCCGAGCCTGGTGGTTGAAGATGCTGATATCGATGAAGGCCTGGCGCGCTTTGAACGTGCAGTCGCCAAACTGACTCAGGCGTGATTTGTCCTCGCCCGCCAACCGTTATTGCGGTTGGCGGGTGTGTTGTCTGCTGTTCTGTTGCTCAGGCCAAATGGATCGCCTGAGACGTCTCAGGGACGAATATCTTGTGTGCTGCAGCCATTGGCGGCGGTTTTCTCCAGCCCACTCTGCGCGAGTGTTCTGGGGCTTTTCTTGAAAGGAGTGACACCATGCTGGTGATGCGCCCCGCGCAAATGGCTGACCTTGCGGAAGTACAGCGTCTGGCCGCGGACAGCCCGGTTGGTGTGACTTCACTGCCGGACGACATTGGCCGCCTCAGTGACAAAATCGAGGCGTCTGAAGCCTCGTTTGCAGCTGAAGTCAGCTTTAACGGCGAAGAAAGCTATTTTTTTGTGCTTGAAGACACCGAAACCGGCCGCTTGGTGGGTTGCTCGGGGATCATGGCGTCGACCGGTTATTCCGAGCCGTTCTACAGCTTTCGCAACGAAACCTTTGTGCATAACTCGCGCGAGCTGAAGATTCACAACAAAACCCACGTGCTCTCGTTGTGTCACGACTTGACCGGCAACAGCCTGTTGACCAGCTTTTATGTCGAGCGGCCGTTGGTCAGTACTGTATTTGCCGAGCTTAATTCCCGCGCCCGTTTACTGTTTGTCGCCACGCATCCTGAGCGTTTTGCCGATGCGGTTGTGGTTGAGATTGTCGGCCACAGTGATGAGTCGGGTGATTCGCCATTCTGGGATGCGGTTGGGCGTAATTTCTTCGACATGAACTACGCCGAGGCTGAACGCCTGTGTGGTTTGAAGAGCCGCACCTTCCTCGCCGAATTGATGCCGCATTACCCAATATACGTGCCGCTGTTACCTGACTCCGCCCAAGAAGCCATGGGGCAGGTGCATCCACGTGCGCAAATTACCTTCGACATTCTCATGCGCGAAGGTTTTGAGACCGATCACTACATCGATATTTTCGACGGTGGCCCAACACTACATGCGCGCACCTCGGGTATTCGTACCATCGCCCAGAGCCGAATGGTGCCAGTGCTTTTGGGAGAGCACGTGCAAGGTGGCGGGCGCATGTATCTGGTCAGTAACGGCCAACTGCAGGATTTTCGCGCCATCGTTGTTGAGTTGGATTGGGTGCCGGGTCGTCCGGTCACTCTGGATATGCAAACCGCCGAGGCCTTGGGTGTCGGTGAAGGCGTCAGCGTCCGTTTGGTCGCGATTTAAGGAGTCAGCATGATCGTTCGTCCAGTACGCAGTGCCGATCTCGCGGCCCTTATCGACCTGGCGCGCAGTACCGGCGCAGGCTTGACCACGTTACCAGCCAACGAAGAGCGCTTGTCGCATCGAGTTGGCTGGGCTGAAAAAACCTTCCGTGGCGAAGCCGAGCGGGCCGATGCTGATTATTTGTTCGTGCTTGAAACCGATGACGGCGAAGTGGTTGGTATTTCCGCCGTTGCGGGCGCGGTTGGTCTGCGTGAGCCTTGGTACAACTACCGAGTCGGCCTGACGGTTAGTGCCTCGCAGGAATTGAATATTCACCGGCAGATCCCGACGCTGTTTTTGGCCAATGACCTGACCGGTAACTCTGAGCTGTGCTCGCTGTTTTTGCGTGCCGACCACCGTACAGGTCTCAACGGTCGCATGCTGTCGAAAGCGCGCTTTATGTTTATCGCCGAATTCCCTGAACTATTTGGCGACAAGGTCATGGCTGAAATGCGCGGCATGTCGGATGAGCATGGCCGCTCGCCATTTTGGGAGAGCTTGGGGCGCCATTTCTTCAAGATGGAGTTCAGTCAGGCGGATTACCTCACCGGTGTTGGTAACAAGTCTTTTATCGCTGAGTTGATGCCTAAGTTTCCGCTGTACACCTGCTTTCTTTCCGAGGATGCGCGTAACAGCATCGCCCGTGTGCACCCCGATACCGAGCCTGCGCTGACGATGCTCAAAGGTGAAGGCTTCAGTTATCAGGGCTATGTTGACATCTTTGATGCTGGCCCCGCGGTTGAAGCCGAAACGCAGAAAATCCGTGCCGTGCGTGACAGTCAGACACTGGTGCTGGCGATTGGCACACCGGGCGACGATGCAAGCCCCTTCGTCATACATAACCGTAAGCGCGAGAACTGCCGAATCACGGCGGCACCAGCTCGTTTGGCGGCTGGCACTTTGGTGGTTGATGCTTTGACCGCCAAGCGTTTGCAGTTGTCGGCGGGCGATCAGGTGCGAGCAGTCAGTTTGTCGGCGCGCGGTTAAGTCGGGGCTAATACGAATCAGGCATTCGGTGTTTCGCCGGATCGCGAGAATTGCTGGGAGTGGTAAAACAAGATGAGCACTCATTACATTGCAGGGCGTTGGCACTACGGGCGGGGCGCGGCGTTTCAATCGCTAAACCCGGTGACTCAGGATGTACTCTGGGAAGGTCGTGAAGCCAGCGCAGAACAGGTCAATGCTGCGGTTGAAGCCGCTCGCGCTGCATTCCCTGCTTGGGCGTTGCTCGGCCTTGAGCGACGTATTGAAGTGCTTGAAGCCTTTGCCGCTACCCTCAAACAACATGCCGATGAGTTGGCTCGAGCTATCGGTGAAGAAACCGGCAAGCCGTTGTGGGAGTCGGCAACAGAAGCCAGCAGTATGGTCAATAAAGTGACGATTTCGGTACAGAGCTACCGTGAGCGCACCGGCGAAAAGAGCGGTCCATTGGCGGATGCAACTGCTGTGTTACGCCACAAGCCGCATGGTGTCGTGGCGGTATTTGGCCCCTACAATTTTCCCGGTCACCTGCCCAATGGACATATCGTGCCGGCCTTGCTGGCCGGTAATGCGGTGGTGTTCAAACCCAGCGAGCTGACACCAAAAGTTGCTGAGATCACGGTTAAGTGCTGGATCGAAGCGGGCTTGCCCGAAGGCGTGCTCAACCTGGTGCAAGGTGCGCGTGAAACTGGCGTGGCGCTGGCTGCGAATAACGCCATTGACGGTTTGTTCTTCACTGGTTCTAGCCGCACCGGCAACCTATTGCACAGTCAGTTTGCGGGTCGCCCAGACAAGATTTTGGCTCTGGAGATGGGCGGCAATAACCCGCTGGTGGTTGATCAGGTGGCTGATGTGGATGCAGCTGTTTACACCATTATCCAGTCGACGTTTATCTCAGCGGGTCAACGCTGCACATGTGCACGGCGCTTGCTGGTGCCGCAAGGCGAGTGGGGCGATGCCTTGCTCGCGCGTCTGGTCAGTGTTGCAGCGGATATCAAAGTTGCTGCCTTTGATGCCCAGCCAGCACCCTTTATGGGGTCGGTGATTTCCTTGGCGGCAGCGCAGCACTTGATGACGGCGCAGCAGCAGTTATTGGCTAATGGCGCCACTGCATTGCTGGAAATGACTCAGCCGTCGGCGACTGCAGCGTTACTAACACCAGGCATTATCGATGTGACCGCTGTGGCTGAGCGTGCCGATGAAGAGTTCTTTGGCCCACTGTTGCAGGTGATTCGCTACGACCAGTTTGCCGATGCAATTCGTGAGGCCAACAACACTGCGTTCGGTTTGGCTGCGGGGTTGTTGTCTGACTCTAAAGCCCGTTATGAGCAGTTCTGGCTTGAAAGCCGCGCGGGTATCGTCAACTGGAACAAGCAGCTGACCGGCGCTGCAAGCACTGCACCTTTTGGCGGTGTGGGAGCTTCGGGCAACCATCGTGCAAGCGCCTATTACGCTGCCGATTACTGCGCCTACCCGGTTGCTTCGCTGGAGACTGAAACCCTGAGCCTGCCTGCCACTCTGACCCCGGGAGTAAGCCTGTGAGCAATGCGTTTGAAGTGAACTTTGATGGTTTGGTTGGGCCGACGCACAACTATGGCGGCCTGTCATATGGCAACGTCGCATCACAAAGTAACAGTCAAGCTGGCTCCAGCCCGAAAGAGGCTGCCAAGCAGGGCCTGACCAAAATGAAGGCGCTGATGGACATGGGCTTCAAGCAGGGCGTACTGGCTCCGCAAGAGCGGCCGGACGTCAATGTGTTGCGCGCTATCGGCTTTACCGGCTCTGACGCAGAGGTGATCAGTCGCGCGGCTAAAGAGGCCATGCCATTGTTGGTGGCAAGCTGCTCGGCATCGAGCATGTGGACCGCCAATGCCTGCACGGTAAGCCCGAGTGCGGATACCGCTGATGGGCGTGTGCATTTCACGGCGGCCAACCTTAATTGCAAGTTTCACCGCTCGATCGAACACCCGACAACCAGCCGTATTCTGGCGGGTATGTTTGTTGATCAGCAGCACTTTGCCCATCACCCGGCATTGCCAGCGGTTGCCCAGTTTGGTGATGAAGGCGCAGCTAACCACACGCGTTTTTGCAAAGATTACGGTGACGCAGGCGTTGAATTCTTTGTGTTCGGGCGCAGCGCATTCGACAGCCGTTTCCCGGCGCCGCAAAACTACCCGGCTCGGCAAACCCTTGAAGCCTCGCAGGCGATTGCGCGCTTGCATGGTCTGAGTGATGACGGCGTGGTTTACGCACAGCAAACGCCCGCAGTGATCGATCAGGGCGTGTTCCATAACGATGTGATTGCCGTCGGTAATGGTGAGGTGCTGTTCTATCACCAGGATGCCTTCCTCGACGCAGACACAGTACTGGCTGAGCTTGCTGACAAGCTGGCGCGCCGTGGTGCGAACTTCAAACCGGTGTGCGTGCCTCGCGATGCGGTCACGGTTGATGATGCAGTCAAATCCTACCTGTTCAACAGCCAATTGCTGAGTCGTGCCGATGGCGGCATGTTGCTGATCGTTCCCGAAGAGTGCCGCAATAATTCCAACGTCTGGAATTACCTGCAGCAACTGACTAGCGGCAACGGGCCTATTCGTGAAGTTAAGGTCTTTGATCTTAAGCAAAGCATGCAAAACGGCGGTGGTCCTGCATGCCTGCGTTTGCGCGTAGCGCTTAAAGACAGTGAGCTGCAAGCGGTTAATCAGGGTGTGATCATGACCCCGAGTTTGTATGACACACTCAATGTTTGGGTCGATAAACACTACCGTGATCGCTTGAGCGAAAATGATCTGGCTGACCCGCAATTGCTAATTGAATGCCGCACGGCATTGGATGATTTGACGCAGATCCTTAAACTAGGCTCGGTTTATTCATTCCAACTCGCTTAAAGAGAGCTTTGACCATGTCCAATGATGCCCTGCAACTGATTCTTGAAGACACAGACGGCACCCAGCTGGAAACTTCCTGCACGCGCTTTGCTGTTGTCTGGCAGGGTAAAGAAGTGTGGATTCAACAAGTCGGTAACAACCAGTTGATGATCGGTGTAGATGTCGCTGAAGGTGACACCGAGTACGCCAATTTGCTGCTGCGCCCGTTGGCAACCAACCTGGTTAGCCTTGAGCTGGAAATGGAAAGCGCTGATCTTGATGATGGCGAGGGTCATGTGCACGGCCCAGACTGCAACCACTAAGCCAGTCAGTTGTGACAGAGCCGGTGTAGCCGGTTCTGTCTGGCTGAACCTCTAGAAGACTTGGCCTTGGCCCGGTTTCTCTGGGCAGATAATCGGAGTTTTATATGCTTGCCTTAGGAAAACTGCTTGAACTGACGTTGGCGGGGCGTGAGCCTGCAACGAAGATCCAGGTAACTACCGAAGGCACGCGTTTGCGTTGGTTGGCCGAGGGCGCGCTGGAAATTACCCCGCCAGCGGGCAAGGACAATGGCCTTGATCTGCTGTTGTCTGCCGGTATTCACGGCAATGAAACGGCGCCTATCGAGTTGCTCGATCGCCTACTTCATCAAATTGCCCGCAGTGAAATCAAGCCGCGTGTGCGGATATTGATCCTATTCGGCAATCCGCAGGCTATTCGCCAGGGCGAGCGTTACATTGAGCAGGACCTTAACCGTTTGTTCAATGGTCGCCACGAACAGGCCGAAGGCTTTGAGGCCATTCGCGCCAGTGAGCTTGAACATCTGGCTACAGCGTTTTTCCGTGATCCTGAGCGCTCACGCTTGCATTACGATTTGCACACGGCAATCCGTGGTTCAAAAATCGAGCAGTTTGCAATGTACCCCTGGGTTGAGGGGCGCGCGCATTCGCGTCGAGAGCTGGAGCGTCTAAACGCTGGCGGTATTGATGCGGTGCTCCTGCAGCGTAAGCGCTCAATCACTTTTAGCGCTTTTACTTACGAAACCTTGAATGCAGAAGCTTTCACCTTGGAACTGGGCAAGGCGCGGGCCTTTGGCGATAACCAACTAGTCAATCTTGACCTGTTGGAAGCGCGCATGCAGCAGATTATCGAAGGCCAAGAACCCGAGCAGGAAACTGCAGGGCTCGACGGTTTGCAAATATTCACTGTCGCCCGTGAAGTCATCAAGCATAGCGATGCATTCAGGTTTCACCTGCCAGCTGATATCGAGAATTTCAGCGAGTTGCCAGTGGGTTACGTGCTGGCTGAAGACGCTGGCGATGTGTGCTGGGTGATTGAACAGGGCGAGCGGATCATCTTCCCAAACCCTGCGGTAAAAAATGGTTTACGTGCCGGAATACTGATAGTGCCCAGCGATGGCGCTGAGCTCGCCTAGTTTGGGTTGCATCTGAACCCGGTTCTGCAACCCGCTCTACACTGCGTTTGATCAGGCCTTTTTACCCGTAGCTGTACCTTGTGAGTCACGCTGACAGCCTTTAGCATCAGTGCTTTAGTCATTTCTGGCGACTTCAAGGAAACCCTGACCATGCCAATTATCGATCTGCGCAGCGATACAGTTACATTACCAACCTCTGGCATGCGCGAAGCAATGCAGGCGGCGGAATTGGGTGATGATGTGTACGGTGAAGACCCAACCGTCACCCGCCTTGAAGTCTATTTGGCAGATAAGCTTGGCTTTGATTCCGGTCTGTTTGTCCCGACCGGAACCATGAGCAATCTGCTTGGGCTGATGGCGCACTGTCAGCGGGGCGATGAATATATCGTCGGCCAACAAGCTCACACTTATAAGTATGAAGGCGGTGGCGCAGCCGTGTTGGGCTCAATTCAGCCACAACCGATTGAAGGTGAAGCGGATGGCTCGCTGGATCTGACCAAGGTCGCCGCGGCGATTAAAATGGATGATTTCCATTTTGCCCGCACCCGTTTGCTGGCTCTGGAAAACACCATGCAAGGTAAAGTCTTGCCCTTGGAGTATCTGGCCGCTGCGCGTGAATTTACTCACCAGCATGGTCTCAGCCTGCATCTTGATGGTGCGCGCCTGTACAACGCGGCAGTCAAGCTGGGTGTTGAGCCGCGGGAAATAACCCGTCACTTCGATTCTGTATCTGTGTGCTTATCTAAAGGCCTTGGCGCGCCTGTCGGCTCGGTTCTCTGTGGTTCCGAAGCGTTTATTGGCAAGGCTCGGCGCCTGCGTAAAATGGTGGGTGGCGGGATGCGCCAAGCCGGGTTGCTCGCGGCGGCAGGTTTGTATGCGCTGGAGCACCAAGTTGAGCGTCTGGCGCAGGATCATGCCAATGCTCAGGCGCTCGGCGAAGGCTTGCGGGCGTTGGGTTATAGCGTTGAACCGGTGCAAACTAACATGGTTTACGCGCAGGTTGGTGAGCAGGCGGGTGCGCTGAAGAGCTTTTTTGCCGAGCGTGGCGTTAAACTCACGGCCGCTGCGCGTTTGCGTATGGTGACGCATCTGGATGTCAGTGCTGATGACATCAAGCGGGTGCTTAAAGGCTTTGCTGATTTCAAACAATCTTGACCTTTATCGCACAAACACTGTACCGATTGCTCAGGCCCTATATAATGCGGCCCTTTGCCGTCGCTCCGGCATTTGTTCGCGTGCGCTGAATTTGCGCCTGTAACCTGCTCTGGAGCGTGTGTTTACCTTATGTCATGAGCGTAGTTGAGCTGTTTTGGCTGATATTAGTCGCCGCCTTCTATGCTTTGAATGCTACGAAATATCGCCTAATTCCGTGGAAAAGCCTATGAAAAGCGCAGAAATCCGTGAAGCCTTCCTCCGCTTCTTCGAAGAGAAGGGGCACACTCGCGTTGCCTCAAGCTCACTGATTCCGGGTAACGACCCGACCCTGCTGTTTACCAACGCGGGTATGAATCAGTTCAAAGATTGCTTTCTTGGCCTGGAAAAACGCGCCTACACCCGTGCTACCACCAGTCAGAAATGTGTGCGGGCGGGCGGTAAGCACAATGATTTGGAAAACGTCGGCTACACCGCACGTCATCACACCTTCTTCGAGATGCTCGGCAATTTCAGCTTCGGCGACTACTTCAAGCGTGATGCGATTCATTACGCGTGGGAGTTTCTGACGTCCGATAAGTGGCTGAATCTGCCAAAGGAAAAACTTTGGGTCACGGTTTACGCCAGCGATGACGAAGCTTTTGATATCTGGACTCAGCAAGTGGGTGTGCCAACTGAGCGGATGATCCGCATTGGCGACAATAAAGGTGCGCCATATGCTTCGGATAACTTCTGGGCGATGGGTGATACCGGTCCTTGCGGCCCTTGCACCGAGATTTTCTTCGATCATGGCGAACACATCTGGGGTGGTCCTCCGGGTTCGCCTGAAGAAGATGGCGATCGCTATATTGAAATCTGGAATAACGTATTCATGCAGTTCAACCGCACTGCAGACGGTGTAATGCACCCACTGCCAGCGCCAAGTGTTGATACCGGTATGGGTCTTGAGCGCATTAGCGCTGTGCTTCAGCACGTCAACTCGAACTACGATATTGACCTGTTCCAGAGCCTGTTGAATGCTTCGGCCAAAGCCATTGGTTGTGCCAATGAAGGCCAGGCTTCGCTAAAGGTTGTGGCTGATCACATCCGTTCGTGCTGCTTCCTGATTGCTGACGGTATTACCCCGTCGAATGAAGGCCGTGGCTATGTGCTGCGTCGCATCGTGCGTCGCGCATGCCGCCACGGCAACAAGCTGGGCGCCAAAGGCAGCTTCTTCTATAAGATCGTTGCGGCGCTGGTGGCTGAGATGGGCGAGGCCTTTCCTGAGCTTAAACAGCAACAGGCGCATATCGAACGGGTACTGAAAACCGAAGAAGAGCAATTCGCCAAAACCCTGGAGCAGGGCCTCAAGATTCTCGAGCAAGACTTGCTCGAGCTTAAAGGCAATGTGATTCCGGGTGATGTGGTATTCAAGCTGTATGACACCTTTGGTTTCCCGGTTGATCTCACGGCTGACATCGCTCGTGAGCGTGAGCTGACCATTGACGAAGAGGGCTTTGAGCGCGAAATGCAGGCTCAGCGTGAACGTGCGCGTTCGGCTAGCTCCTTCGGCATGGATTACAACAACCTGGTAAAGATCGACAGCGACACGCGTTTCCTCGGTTACGAGGGCACTTCGGGTAGCGGCAAGATTATCGCTTTGTTCAAAGATGGTCAGTCTGTCGACACGCTGGCTTCGGGCGAGGAGGGCGTGGTTGTTCTCGATCAAACGCCTTTCTATGCAGAGTCTGGCGGGCAGGTCGGTGATAGCGGTTATCTGGAAGGTGCCGGTGTGCGCTTTGATGTGCGTGATACCACCAAGGCGGGTGGCGCATTCCTGCACCACGGCATCATCACTCAAGGCAGCTTGGCTGTTGGCGCATCGGTCAAGGCTGAAGTGGCTGCGGAGGTACGTCAGGCGACTGCTTTGAACCACTCGGCTACACACTTGCTGCACGCCGCGCTGCGCCAGGTATTGGGTGATCACGTTACCCAGAAAGGCTCATTGGTTGATAGCCAGCGTCTGCGTTTCGACTTCAGTCACTTTGAGGCGATCAAACCAGAGCAGCTCAAAGCGCTGGAAGACATCGTCAACGCCGAAGTGCGTAAGAATAGCGAAGTCGAGACCGACGAAACCGATATCGAAACTGCCAAAGCCAAAGGCGCTATGGCCTTGTTTGGCGAGAAGTACGGCGACGATGTGCGTGTATTGACCATGGGTGGTGGCTTCTCGGTTGAGCTGTGTGGCGGTACTCACGTTTCACGTACCGGTGATATTGGCTTGTTCAAAATCATCAGCGAAGCCGGTGTGGCTGCTGGTGTTCGTCGAATTGAAGCGGTTACCGGTGCGCAGGCACTTGCCTATTTAAATGGTGCCGAAGAGCAATTAAAGGAAGCTGCTGCACTGGTTAAAGGCAGTCGTGAAAACCTGTTGGATAAATTATCTGGCGTGATCGAGCGCAATCGTCAGCTGGAAAAAGAGCTTGAGCAGCTCAAGGCCAAGGCCGCCAGTGCGGCCGGTAACGACTTGGCTGGTTCGGCAGTTGAGATCAAAGGCGTCAAGGTGCTTGGCGCCCGAGTTGACGGCCTTGATGGCAAGGCTTTGCTAGCGATGGTTGACCAACTCAAGAATAAACTCGGCAGTGCAGTGATCCTGCTCGGCGGGGTGCTCGACGACAAGGTCGTACTGGTCGCGGGTGTAACTCAGGATCTGACCGCCAAACTCAAGGCCGGTGACCTGATGAAACAAGCGGCAACAGCCGTAGGTGGTAAGGGCGGTGGACGTCCGGATATGGCGCAAGGTGGCGGTGTGGATGTTGGTGCTGTGGACGCTGCGCTGGCACTTGCGGCCACCTTTGTCGAGCAGGGTCTGTAACAGCTGCGATTTGTGCTCGTCCAATGCTGGCGGGCGGTTACAGGTTTAATGGGTGCCCTTCGAGGGCTTAGGCGACATTGAAATGGCTTTGATCGTACAGAAGTTTGGAGGCACCTCAGTCGGCACTGTCGAGCGTATCGAGCAGGTTGCCGAAAAGGTTAAGAAATTCCGTGAACGCGGTGATGATATCGTCGTCGTGGTTTCTGCCATGAGTGGCGAAACCAATCGTCTGATTGAGTTGGCCAAGCAGATTGGCGACCAACCAGTTCCGCGTGAGCTGGATGTCATGGTTTCAACGGGTGAGCAGGTGACTATCGCCCTGTTGGCTATGGCCCTGATTAAGCGTGGTGTTCCAGCTATTTCGTACACCGGTAATCAGGTACGAATTTTGACTGATAGCGCGCATAATAAGGCGCGAATTTTACAGATCGATGATCACAAGCTGCGTACCGACCTTAAGGAAGGGCGTGTGGTTGTGGTTGCAGGTTTCCAGGGGGTCGATGAGCACGGCAACATCACCACGCTGGGGCGCGGTGGCTCGGACACCACTGGTGTTGCGCTTGCTGCGGCATTAAAAGCCGATGAATGCCAGATTTACACCGATGTTGATGGTGTCTACACCACTGACCCAAGGGTTGTCTCGCAGGCTCAGCGCCTGGACAAGATTACTTTTGAAGAAATGCTTGAAATGGCCAGCTTGGGCTCGAAGGTGCTGCAAATTCGCGCCGTTGAGTTTGCGGGCAAGTACAACGTTCCGCTGCGCGTGTTGCACAGCTTCCAAGAGGGGCCAGGTACCCTCATTACTATTGATGAAGAGGAAACCATGGAACAGCCGATCATCTCCGGCATCGCTTTCAATCGCGACGAAGCCAAGCTGACTATCCGTGGAGTTCCGGATGTTCCGGGCGTTGCTTTCAAGATTCTTGGGCCGATTAGCTCAGCCAACATTGAAGTGGACATGATCGTGCAGAACATCGCGCACGATAACACCACCGATTTTACCTTCACTGTGCACCGCAATGATTACCTGAATGCTCAGCAGGTGTTGGAAAACACCGCGCGTGAGCTCGGTGCTCGTGAGGTAGTCGGTGATACCAAAATCGCTAAAGTCTCGATTGTTGGTGTTGGCATGCGCTCGCACGCGGGCGTCGCCAGTCAAATGTTTGAAGCATTGGCTAAGGAGAATATTAATATTCAGATGATTTCGACTTCTGAGATCAAGGTCTCGGTGGTTATCGAAGAGAAGTATCTGGAGTTGGCAGTGCGCGCGTTGCATACAGCTTTCGATCTAGATGCCCCGACTCGTCAGGGCGACTAGATCAGGATATTCAGAAGGCGCGACTCAAACCCGCGCCTTTTGTCTTTTTTGATCGCGAGGGCGGGAAATTTTTTTTCTGCTTTACTGGTCAATACTTGGGTGAAGGCTTTACTTGTAATTCGTAGCGCCGACACCATTTTATATTTGCAGACTGTTGTCCCGTTCAATTTCCATGAGGTGAAAGGAATGCTGATTCTGACTCGTAGGGTCGGAGAGACCCTAATGGTGGGTGATGAAGTCACTGTCACCGTGCTTGGCGTCAAAGGTAATCAGGTGCGCATTGGGGTTAACGCCCCGAAAGAGGTAGCCGTGCACCGTGAAGAAATTTACCAGCGAATCCAAAAAGAGAAAGACGAAGAACCAAGCCATTAATTTAATTGAAATTTTGGCTTTGCAAACGGGGAAAACATGGTTATCATGCGCCCCGTGTTGCGGAGAGGTGGCCGAGTGGCCGAAGGCGCTCCCCTGCTAAGGGAGTACATCTCAAAAGGGTGTCGGGGGTTCGAATCCCCCCTTCTCCGCCATATTTTGCAGTATAGGGTTGGTCCTCGTTAGTTTGATAAGTTATTGAAATTATTAAATTTAACGGTTGAATTTAGTTTTAAGTTCCCTATAATGCGCACGCTTTAGTGCACTCATAGCTCAGCTGGATAGAGTACTCGGCTACGAACCGAGCGGTCGGAGGTTCGAATCCTCCTGAGTGCACCATATTCAAGTTGTCTTGCTTCGGTAAGGCTTCTAGTTTAACCAGAGGTGAACTGGTTTAAAAAAGCACAAATGCACTCATAGCTCAGCTGGATAGAGTACTCGGCTACGAACCGAGCGGTCGGAGGTTCGAATCCTCCTGAGTGCACCATATAGCGGTACAAAAAAAGGTCTGCAGCGATGCAGGCCTTTTTTCGTTGCGGGTAAAAAATATTAATCATGGGTCGTGCATTTATTTGCCTTTGACGCAGCCTGCTTGATCAAAGCTGACTTTGCTCTTGTTGCCTTGCAGGTCTTGATAGAAGTAGGTGAGACGACCATTGCTGCGATCGACCCGGTAGGGGCTGCCTAGCGCGCTCTCGACATCGGCTTTGGTCATTCCCGCCAGTATCTGTTTTTTTATAATCGCAGTGCGCCTTAGCTTGCCTGTGACGCGATTGCCACAGCCGTCCTGGCGTTCCCCGACAACCGTTGCAGGCGCATTGGTTTGTTTGCGGGTACGGGGTTTGGGCGTTGCCATTGGCGTGGGCTTGCCGCTACTTGGAGTCAGGTTTCGCGGGTTCTCAAGCTGTTGTCTATGCTCAGTGGGGCAGCCGTGGCCGGTGAATGTCAGGTTGCCTTGGCTGTCTTCACAGCGAAAAACATTCGCCGCATATAGGCTCGATGGCAGGGTTAATAGCGTGCAAAGCGCAAAGGGCGCAAACTTATGCATGGATCGTCCTCCTTGACGGTCGCAATGCTCGTGAGTCGCTTGGCTGTTTACCGTTTAAGTGTCTTGCATCTTTGGACGTGCGTCGCATTGCTGGGCAAGATCTATTAACGTTGATCCATGCTTCGTTCAGCAGCCTAGCTAATGGACAGCGTTGTCGTGCGAAGTTGTGTCAGGTGTCGTTAGTGTTGGTTTGCATGAAGCTGTGTTGCGTGATTCCGGCAGCATTGGCGAGCTATTCCAGCGCTGAGGTTTTCCGTGTAACCATTTGTTCTTGGAAACTTTTGTAACGTGCAATGCGTCTTAGCAGTGTTATCATCGTTTGCGTCAGCCTCGCCGAGGCTAGTGGAATACCACCATGGACTTACCCAGTAGTTACATCGAATCTCGATTGTGCAATCACGGACTGACTGATTGATCCCCTTTGGCGTGCACCGTCGCTGGGGATGGAGTGCGCCACATGACTGAAGTAGAAGCTAAAAAGCCACAAGAAAGCCTGCAGGATCGCCTGGCTCAGGTGGTTGAGCTGTTGCATAAGCAAAAGCTCGTTGAAGACCTGGCGCATCGTCAGGAAGGCCATCACCGGGACCTGGTTGAAAACCTGGTGCACCGGCAAAACCTCGCCGAACTCCAGCGCAAGCTCGATGAGCTGCACTCGGCTGACGTTGCGCACATCCTCGAAGCCCTGCCGCTTGAAGACCGTCTGACGATTTGGCAGTTGGTCAAGGCAGAGCGTGACGGCGATATCCTGCTTGAAGTGTCCGATGCGGTTCGTGAGACCTTGCTGGCTGACATGGAGGATCACGAGATCCTTGCAGCCGCCATGGAGATGGACGCTGACGAGCTGGCTGATCTGGCCTCTGAGTTGCCGCGTGACATTGTTCACGAGCTGATGGAAACCCTTGATGCGCAACAGCGTGAGCGCGTCCGCTCAGCGTTGTCGTATGAAGAGGATCAAGTTGGTGCGTTGATGGACTTCGAAATGGTGACCATCCGCGAGGATGTCTCCCTTGAAGTCGTGTTGCGTTATCTGCGCCGCTTGAAAGAGCTGCCGGGGCACACCGATAAATTATTCGTCGTCGATCACGACGGCGTGCTTAAAGGTGTTTTGCCAGTTAAGCGTTTGTTGGTTAATGACCCAGAAAAAATAGTCCGTGAAGTCATGGCCACCGATCCGGTGAGTTTTCATCCGGACGAAGATGCCTACGACGCCGCCCAGGCATTCGAGCGCTATGACCTTATTTCAACGCCGGTGGTGGATAAAGGCGGCAAGCTGATTGGTCGTTTGACTATCGATGAAATGGTCGACCTGATCCGTGAGGAAAGCGAAAGCGAAGTCCTCAATATGGCGGGTCTGCGCGAAGAAGAGGATATCTTCGCCTCGGTCTGGAAATCACTGCGTAACCGTTGGGCATGGTTGGCGATCAATCTGATCACCGCCTTCATGGCGTCACGCGTGATTGGTCTGTTTGAGGGATCGATCGAGAAGCTGGTGGCGCTGGCGGCGCTGATGCCGATTGTTGCGGGTATTGGTGGTAACTCCGGTAACCAAACGATCACCATGATCGTGCGTGCGATGGCGCTGGATCAGGTGAGTACCGGTAATACCTCGCGCTTGCTGCGCAAAGAGCTGGCGGTGTCACTGATCAACGGAGTGGTTTGGGGAGGCGTGATTGGCGCTGTGGCCTGGATTCTCTATGACAGTTACTCGCTGGGCATAGTGATGACCGCAGCGATGACCCTCAATTTGTTGCTTGCAGCATTGATGGGTGTGCTGATTCCGATGACGTTGGTGCGCATGGGGCGTGACCCTGCGTTGGGGGCTAGCGTAATGATTACTGCCGTGACCGATAGCGGCGGTTTCTTTATCTTCCTCGGGCTGGCTTCATTGTTCCTTATCTAGGGCTAATTCCAGTTCTTGCATCCGGGAGTTGTCTGGCTCCCGATGCAGGCACTGTCTAGCTGTTCACCTTCTTGCTTTGCTATCTGTAGCCCTGACGTTGGTTCGGCCTAGAGTTGGTGCCCTTGTGAGGGCATATTCACCAATATTAAGGGGTTTGCTCAAACGCTTGTTTCAAGCTAAGGTTCGGCAACTTTGCTTGGCATTACAGCTGGCCAGATAGTAGCAATTGACGCTAAAAGGACGGGTCATGGCTTCAACTAATCTTGTGCTCGAAGGTGTCGAACTCATGCTGTTTGGCATGGGATCGGTGTTTGTTTTCCTGACGCTTCTGGTGCTGTCAATTCGCATCATGTCACGTTTGCTTGAGCGGTTTGCACCAGCGGCAGTGCCGACCCCAGTTCGTGCATCTACAGCAGTGATTGACACTGCGCAGGCACCTGCGGCCGATGTGTTGGAAGCTATTCAAGCCGCTATTCATCAGCATCGCGCACGCCGCGGTTGATCTACAGTAGACAGGGATTTAGTAATGACAGTTACCAACACTGCTAATCAGCGTGCGCTAGGTATTACCGATGTGGTGCTGCGTGATGCGCATCAATCGATTCTGGCAACGCGCGTGCGCCTTGAGGACATGCTGCCAATCGCCCCGAAGCTGGATAAGGTTGGCTTCTGGTCGGTTGAGTCGTGGGGCGGTGCAACCTTTGACTCATGTATTCGTTATCTCGGTGAAGATCCCTGGGAACGCATCCGCCAGTTGAAGCAAGCAATGCCCAATACGCGTCAGCAGATGCTTCTGCGAGGCCAGAATCTGCTGGGTTATCGCCACTATGCGGACGATGTGGTTGAGAAATTCGTAGAGCGCGCGGCGGTCAATGGTGTTGATGTGTTCCGCGTATTTGACGCGATGAACGATCCGCGTAACCTGGCTACAGCGCTCAAGGCCGTTAAGCAGCAAGGTAAGCACGCGCAGGGCACGATTTCCTATACCACTAGCCCGGTGCATACACTGGATATGTGGCTGGATCTGTCCAAGCAGATCGAGGACATGGGTGCCGACTCCATCGCTATTAAAGATATGGCTGGCATCCTGACGCCTTATACCGCGTTTGAGTTGGTGACGAGGATGAAAGCCAGCCTGTCTATTCCGATTCACATGCAATGTCACGCGACTGCTGGCTTGTCCAGTGTGGCGATTCTGAAAGCGGTTGAGGCAGGAATCGATAACGTCGACACCGCTATTTCATCGTTGTCGATGACTTACGGTCACTCGCCGACTGAGTCTGTTGTGGCGATGTTCCAAGGGACTGAGCGCGATACCGGGCTCGATTTGCTATTGCTCGAAGAGATTGCTGCGTACTTCCGTGAAGTGCGGAAAAAGTACGCAAAGTTTGAAGGCAGCCTGAAGGGCATAGATTCGCGAATCCTTGTCGCTCAAGTGCCGGGTGGCATGCTCACGAACATGGAAGGCCAGCTCAAGGAGCAGGGCGCCCAGGACAAGTTTGACCAAGTGCTGGCAGAGATCCCGCGGGTGCGTGAGGACCTCGGGCTTATTCCGTTGGTTACGCCTACCTCACAAATCGTCGGTACTCAGGCGGTGATCAACGTCCTGACTGGTGAGCGTTATAAGTCCATCACTAAAGAAGCGGCTGGTATTCTCAAAGGGGAATACGGTTCAGCGCCTGCGCCATTCAATAAACAGTTGCAAGAGCGTGTTCTCGACGGCGCGCAGGCCATTACCTGTCGCCCTGCCGATCTGATCGACGATGAAATGGACAAGCTCAGCGCAGAGCTTGCAGCTATTGCCAAAGAACAGGGTTTTACCCTGGCGGCTGATGCGGTCGATGATGTTCTGACTTATGCACTGTTCCCGCAGATTGGTCTCAAGTTTCTGCAGAATCGCGGTAATTCAGCGGCCTTCGAGCCTGCGCCGAGTGGTCAGGAAGCTGTTCAGGCTGAGCCAGGAAAACCTGCGGTGTACACCGTTTCGGTCAAAGGTCAGGACTACGTCGTTGAAGTTAACGAGGGCGGTGATATCACCGGTCTTAAGTCGCTCGGTAGTGGCGCATCTGCCCCTGCGGCCGTTGCGCCGGTAGCGGGTGGCGAGCCTCAAGTTGCACCGCTGGCAGGTAACATCTTTAAGGTGCTGGTTAAGCCAGGTGATGTGGTTGAGGAAGGGCAGTTGGTGATCATCCTTGAAGCCATGAAGATGGAAACCGAAGTGCGTGCATTCAGGGCGGGCACCATCGGTGCGGTCAATACTAAGGTCGGTGATGCTGTGGCAGTGGGCGATAGTCTGCTGACTATCGGCTAGGGGAGACTTATGGAAAAGCTCCTGAAGTTATGGCAGAGCACCGGTTTGTATCATCTGGAGCCTGGCCAGGCACTGATGATCGTGATTTGCTTGGTGTTGATTTATCTGGCTATCAAGAAAGGCTTTGAGCCATTGCTGTTGATACCGATTGGGTTTGGCGGCTTGCTAGCCAATATTCCCGTTGCGGGTATGGCTGAAGGCAATGGCATTCTGCACCTGTTCTACGAAGTGGGCCTGCCTACTAGCGTGTTCCCATTACTGATCTTTATGGGTGTTGGGGCCATGACTGATTTTGGTCCGATGTTGGCGAATCCCAAAACACTGTTTCTCGGCGCAGCTGCGCAGTTCGGTATTTTTGCCACGCTGATTGGTGCGCTGGCTTTAGCATCGTTGGGGATTCCTGGGCTTGAGTTCACCCTGCGCGAAGCGGCTTCTATTGCGATTATCGGTGGGGCGGATGGTCCAACGTCTATTTTCGTAACGGCTAAGCTGGCGCCAGATTTACTGGGGCCGATTGCCGTCGCTGCGTATTCCTACATGGCGCTGGTGCCGTTGATCCAACCACCGATCATGCGCGCGCTGACCACTAAAGAAGAGCGCTCGATCGTAATGAAGCAGCTGCGGCCAGTGGGCCAGGCTGAAAAGATTATCTTCCCGTTGATCTTGTGTCTGCTGGTTGGCATGTTGTTGCCAGATGCGGCACCGCTGGTGGGCATGTTTGCCTTCGGTAACTTGTTGCGCGAAGCCGGCGTGGTTGAGCGATTGGCTGATACCTCGCGCAATGCGCTGATCAACATAGTTACGATTTGCTTGGGATTGACCGTGGGTTCCAAGCTTTCAGCCGAGTCTTTCCTGCAGCTAAAGACGCTGGGCATCTTATCATTGGGGATGGTGGCTTTTTGCGGCGGTACGGCTGCTGGCGTGCTGATGGCTAAAGCAATGAACCTGTTCAGCAGCAACAAGATTAATCCATTAATTGGTTCGGCTGGAGTTTCAGCAGTGCCGATGGCGGCGCGAGTGTCAAATAAGGTTGGCCTGGAAGCTAACCCGCAGAACTTCCTGCTGATGCACGCCATGGGGCCAAATGTTGCGGGAGTGATTGGTTCAGCCGTTGCGGCTGGAGTATTGCTCAGTTTCGTTGGCTAGTTTTACGTTGCAAGTGTCGCTGCTAGTGCGGCACTGGTTCAGTTTATTTGAGGCAATAAAAAACCGGCTAAGGCCGGTTTTTTAATTGTGTTGCTTAGGCTTCTTCTGCCGCCATTTCGGCGTCGTGGGCAATGAGTGCCACAAGAGCATTTTGTTGCCTGCGCGTGAGTTGACGAAAACGCTGAAGCAGTTCGCGCTCATGAAGCGACAGCTCAGGGCTGTCTAGGCGTACATTGAGTTCGTCGTCCAGACTGCCTTCCTGAAGCATGCTTTGCTCTAGGCGGGCAATAATTTCCGAGTTCATGCTGCGGTGGTGATTCCGCGCTACATCAGCAATACGCTCGCGCATACCGTCAGGTAAACGAACAACAAATTTGTCAGCTGTGCGGCTGGAGTAGGTAGCTTGTTTCATAGGTCGCATACTTTGGAAACCGGTTAGTCAGAGGATCGATGCGTGCGTTGAGCTGCATAATTGTCACCGGTTATGACCATATTTCTGCCTAGCCGTTCAGCTAGAAATGCAATCCATATCATTAAGATGCAGTGGAAATTTAGGTGACTTTTTGACGCCAATTATACGGCGTATTTTCATTGAATCTAAAACCGATTGCCAGCCGAGCATGGTTTATTTGAGCTTTGCTCGGCATAAAAAGCCAACTCCCATGTTTTTAGCCTGTGAATAAAGACCAAAGTGGATTGTTTGTTGGCGGCCAAGGGTCACTTCATTGACACCTTTGAGTGCTACTTTTGTTCGAAAGCTAGGTTCTTGAGTCTTAGTGATTGCTTTGAAGCATAGTTCTATTTTGACATCATTTTGGCTTTTGGCGAGCGCATGTCAGCTAAAAGCAGATAGCTACTGACCAGCGGTGTATGGCGCTTCAAGTCAAACTGGCTAGTGTTGAATATGTGATGCAGAGGAGGCAGGCTGATGAGTGCAGCACTCGATGTTATGTGCCTGAAACGCGAGCTCGACTCGCCAGTGCTGAAGGTCCGGGCCAGCTTCTCACTTGCACAGCAGGCGATGGCTTCGCCGGGGCAGATTCAGCGGGCTGAGTGGATGACTGTTCAGCCGCCGCTTGATGAGGCGACATTTGCTTTGTGCGTGGCCTTGTTGGGTGTGGACTCGAAGGTGTGGCTGGGACCAAGTCTGGACACGTCAGGTTTACGCACGGCTTTAGCCGTGCATTGCGGTTGTACGTTTGTTGAACTGCGCCAGACCGCGCGATTTGCATTGCTGGGAGTTGCTGAGCTGAATAATCTGGCTGATTTCGACAATGGAATCGACGGCTGTCCGGGTGATGCATGCACCTTGATCGTTCAGCTCGGTAATTTATCTGCTGGGCCAGAGCTGCGTTGGCGCGGCCCCGGTATCAAGCAAGTCAAGTGCAATGGTGTGGTTGACGTCAGGCGTGTGCGGCTTCCGTTACCTGAAGCATTCTGGGAACAACGTAGCGCCCGCAATCGTTTTCCCCAGGGTCTGGATATATATTTTTCGGCGGGTCGACAGTTACTGGCTTTACCGCGTAGTACTCATGTGTTCGCTAACGAGGCCGATACAGAATTAGGCGCTTGAGTCATAAGCATGCGCACGGCGTGGTGAAAAAATCGTCCAGGCGGTCGCCGCAGGGGTGTTTGTTGGGCGTGACAAGGCCTATGATTCTCACTCTGTTAGTCCGTGTTTGAGCATTAAGGTGTATTGATGGCGGGTAGGTTGATCTATCTCATTGGTCCTTCGGGGTCTGGCAAGGACAGCTTATTGAATGCTGCGCGTGAACAACTGGCGGAGATGGGATGTCGCGTTGCACGCAGAGTTATCACGCGCTCTGCTGAGGCTGTTGGTGAGGATGCTGTATCGCTGTCGCCTACCGCTTTTGATGAGCAGAAATGGGTCGGCGCATTCGCTATGAGTTGGCAGGCGAATGGCTTGGCATACGGTATTCCCAGACAAATAAATACGTGGCTGGCCGCTGGCGATAACGTGTTAGTCAACGGCTCACGTGCGTATTTGCCTGAGGCGCGCGTGCGTTATCCAGACATGCTTGCCATATTGCTTAAGGTTGATGACGCTGTATTACGTGAGCGTCTACTAAAGCGTGGGCGCGAAAGTGAGTCTGAGATCGAACAGCGATTAGCACGCAATGCGCGATTCACCAACGAGGCCGCAGCAGGTGATGAGCAGTTGGTTGTGCTGGACAACTCCGATAACTTCGAGCAAACAGTTGCCAGCCTGATCAGGCTGATTGGACCTAAACGCGCCTGCGCCTAGTTGTTGGCTAATCCAAGGGCAATTCTGTGGTGCGCTTGACCTCGCTCATGGCGATGTGTGAATGCGCTTCCTGTACATGTGGGCGCTGTAGCAAATGATCGCGTAAGAAGCGCTCGTAACTCGCGATGTCCTTGGCCACGACTTTAAGCAAATAGTCCGAGCCTCCAGCCATGGTGTGGCACTCCAGTACTTGCGGGTAGCCAACGATAGCTTTCTCAAACTCTTCCAGATTGTTGCGTCCGTGCGCTGACAATTTGATGTCGACAAACACTGTTGTACTGAAGCCCAATTGTTTATGGCTGAGCAGGGCAACTTTGCGCTCAATCAAGCCTTCTTCCTGCATGCGGTGAATCCGCCGCCAGCAGGGTGATTGTGACAACTCAACCCTTTCTGCGATCTCAGCAGCTGACAGGTCGGCATTGTGTTGCAGCAAGCGCAAAATCTTGCGATCGATGGGGCTCAATTTTTCTTGCATGAATAATCCAGTTTGGTTGTTTTTATTGGATAGCTCATGCTCAGTATTGACGTTTTTCTGCCAATTTAGAAATAAAAAATCAGTACCGACGAGTCATATTCTTAGGCAGATGTCAGCGCGGTGATCCTGCGCTGATGAATGAAGGTGGTAATAACCGATGCCACCTAGGTCGCCAAAATAATAAAAGGAGCGCCCACATGTCTCTGGCCGAAATCCGCCTGGATGACAAGTATCGCCTTGCAACTGGTCATCTTTACCTGACTGGTACTCAAGCTTTGACTCGTTTACCCATGCTGCAAAAGCAGCGCGACGTAGCCCAAGGTCTGAATACCGCCTGCTTTATCTCCGGCTACCGCGGTTCGCCACTGGGCAACCTGGATAAAAGCCTGTGGGAAGCCAAGCAGTTTCTCAAAGACAATCACATCCACTTCCAGCCAGGGGTCAACGAAGAGTTGGCAGCTACCTCGGTGTGGGGCAGTCAGCAAACCAGTCTGTTTCCCGGTGCGCGCTACGACGGCGTATTTGCCATGTGGTACGGCAAGGGTCCCGGTGTTGATCGCTGTGGTGACGTATTCAAACACGGTAATTCCGCAGGCGTATCAAAGCATGGCGGCGTGTTATTGCTGGCAGGTGATGATCACGGCTGTAAGTCATCGAGTATCGCTAACCAAAGCGAACACGCGTTTATCGCGGCCTCTATCCCGGTATTGAACCCGTCCAATGTTCAGGAAATTCTCGACTATGGAATCATCGGCTGGGAGCTTTCGCGCTACAGCGGTTGCTGGGTTGCACTGAAAACCATCGCCGAAAACGTTGACTCATCTGCGGTGGTTGATGTCGATCCGCTGCGCATAGAGGTCAAGTATCCAACCGATTTCGAATTGCCGGAAGACGGTGTGCATATCCGCTGGCCAGACCCACCGCTGGTGCAGGAAAAACGCCTGAATATCTACAAGATCTACGCGGCGCGGGCGTTTGCCTTGGCCAATAACCTGAATCAGGTGAAACTCGACTCACCCAACCCGCGTTTGGGCATTATCACCACGGGAAAATCTTATCTGGACGTTCGCCAAGCGCTTGAGGATTTAGGGCTAGACGAGGATTTATGTGCACAGGTTGGGTTGCGCGTATTCAAGGTTGGGATGAGCTGGCCGCTGGAACCTGTTTCGGTGCATCAGTTTGCTGAAGGCCTTGATGAAATTCTGGTGGTCGAAGAAAAGCGCGGCATCATTGAAGATCAACTGACCGGTCAGCTTTATAACTGGCCGGTGGGCAAGCGTCCGCGGGTGGTTGGCGAATTCGATGAGAGCGGTAAATCGCTGCTGCCAAACCTCAGTGAACTGACTCCAGCGATGATTGCGCGAGCAATCGCCAAGCGTCTTGAACCGATTTACAGCAGTGAGCAGATTCAGGCTCGCCTGGCATTCTTGGCCGCCAAGGAAGCCTCGCTGGCTGCGCCAAAGCACACCACAGTGCGCACGCCGCATTTTTGTTCAGGCTGCCCACATAACACTTCGACCAAATTGCCGGAAGGCAGTCGCGCTCAAGGCGGCATTGGTTGCCATTACATGACTCAGTGGATGGATCGCAACACCGATACCTTCACTCAGATGGGCGGTGAGGGTGCAACCTGGATCGGTCAGGCGCCTTTTACCGACACGCCGCATATTTTCCAGAACCTGGGTGACGGCACTTACTTTCACTCAGGTCAGTTGGCACTGCGAGCGGCTGTGGCTGCCGGGGTCAACATTACCTATAAAATCCTCTACAACGATGCAGTGGCCATGACCGGCGGCCAGCCGATTGATGGTGAGTTACGTGTCGACCAACTCAGTCAGCAAGTGTTTGCCGAAGGCGTCAAACGCATTGCGCTGGTCAGTGATGAGCCGGATAAATACCCGAGCCGTGATGGTTTTGCACCGATCGTCAGCTTTCACCATCGCCTTGATCTGGACGCGGTTCAGCGTGAGTTGCGTGAATTCAAAGGCGTTTCGGTGATTATCTACGACCAAACCTGTGCCACTGAAAAACGTCGCCGGCGCAAGCGCGGCAAGCTGGTCGACCCGCAAAAGCGTGCCTTTATCAACCCCGCAGTCTGTGAGGGCTGTGGCGATTGCAGTGTTAAATCCAACTGCCTGGCTGTGTTGCCGCTGGAAACAGAGTTGGGGCGCAAGCGTGAGATTGATCAGAACGCCTGCAACAAGGATTTCAGCTGTGTTGAAGGTTTCTGCCCAAGCTTTGTAACTGTGCATGGCGGTAGCTTGCGCAAACCTGAAGCAGTGGGTGTGAACGCGCTGTTTATAGCATTACCTGAACCACGGCAGCCGGACTTGCAGCGACCATGGAATATTCTTCTGCCGGGTGTTGGCGGCAGTGGTGTAACAACCGTTGGTGCGCTGCTGGGCATGGCTGCGCATATCGAGGGTAAAGGTTGCAGCGTGCTTGATCAGGCGGGGCTGGCGCAGAAGTTTGGTCCGGTAGTGACCCATATTCGTGTCGCGGCCAAGCAGGACGATATCTTCGCCGTGCGCATTGCGGCTGGTGAGGCCGATTTGTTGCTGGGTTGCGACCTGGTGGTTTCAGCCAGCGAAGATGCATTGGCCAAGCTTAATGATCAGATCGCCCATGCCGTGATCAACAGCCATGAAGCGGCAACGGCTGAATTCACCCGTAATCCTGATGCGCAAGTGCCAGGGGCGCAGATGCGCGAAGCGCTGGTCGAGGCGGTGGGCGCGGATAAAACGCATTTTGTTGATGCAACTCGCCTGGCAACTCGCTTGTTGGGCGACAGCATTGCGACCAATTTATTCATGCTCGGTTATGCCTATCAAAAAGGTTTTGTGCCGGTTTCAGCAGAGGCCATCAACAAGGCCATTGAGCTAAATGGCGTTGCGGTCGAACTTAACCAGCAGGCATTTCTCTGGGGACGCCGCGCTGCGCATGATATCGCTGCGGTTGAGCGCTTGGCCAAACCAGTCATCAGCCAAGCCCCTCGCAGTGAAACCCTGAAGGAGATTGTTGAGTTTCGGGTTGGCTATCTGACCCAGTACCAAAGCGCTGCGTATGCGCAGCGCTATCGTAAACTGGTCGAGCAGGTAGAGAAAATTGATAGCCATGCCGAGCAGCGCCTAAGCAAAGCGGTTGCGCGCTATTACTTCAAGCTCTTGGCATACAAAGACGAATATGAAGTGGCGCGGCTGTATAGCGATGGTGAGTTCATCAAGCAACTGCAAGCGCAGTTTGAAGGTGATTACAGACTGCAGTTTTATCTGGCGCCATCTTGGTTGAGCGATCGCTCGTCAGCAACCGGTGAGCCGCGTAAACGAAAATTTGGTCCGTGGATGCTCAAGGCATTCGCTGTGTTGGCTAAATTCAAGTTTCTGCGTGGCACGCCTCTGGACCCATTCGGTTACAGCGTCGAACGCAAAATGGAGCATCAGCTGCTGGAGCAATATCAGCAGACTGTGGCCTTTATCATCACTAACCTGCACGCAGGTAACTACGACGCAGCGGTGGCTCTGGCGGAGGTGCCTGAGCAGATTCGTGGCTATGGCCATATCAAGGAGCACGCGACTGCGCAGGCCAAAATACTCGCCAGCGAGTTGCAGGCTCGCATGCTGGTCCGCGAAATATCCGCAGTCAAACTCTACGAGCCAGCCGCCTAGCGCGGGCTGGTCACACCTATCTGGCGAGGGCTCGGTTAGCCCTCGCCATCAATAACTATAAGTTGAGGATTGTTAATGTCAGTGTTCTCACATGTTGAGTTCGATCACCATCAACAGGTGGTGTTTGGTCATGATAAAGCGAGCGGCTTGCGGGCGATAATTGCGATCCATAACCGTAACTTGGGGCCGGCGCTAGGCGGATGTCGGATGTGGCCTTACGTCGATGATCAAGCCGCGTTGCGTGATGTGCTCAGGCTGTCACGCGGCATGACCTATAAATCAGCGCTGGCGAATTTGCCGCTGGGTGGTGGTAAGGCGGTGATCATTGGTGACCCACACACAGGTAAAAGCACTGCGCTGTTTCAGGCCATGGGCGAGTTTGTCGAGAGTCTAGGCGGCCGTTATATCACCGCAGCTGACTCGGGCACCGGGGTTGCAGAAATGCAGATTATGGCCGAACGTACGCGTCATGTTGCTGGCGCAGGTGTGCGCGAAACCCTTGATGGCGGCCAGCGTAGCGGTGATCCATCACCGGCGACGGCCTACGGTGTGTTTGTCGGGATCAAGGTCGCAGTCAAGCACCGCTTGGGGCGGGATGATCTAAATGGTTTGCGCGTGGCTATTCAGGGTGTTGGTCAAGTTGGTTTCAGCTTGGCCAAGCATCTGCGTGACGCCGGGGCGCAGGTGTGGGTGTGCGATATTGTTGAAGCCAATGTGCGCCGGGCAGTCGAGCAGTTGGGCGTTAAAGCGGTAACGCAGAGTGACATCTATGGATTGGATGTTGATGTTTTTGCACCCTGTGCCATGGGCGGCATCATCAATTTGCAAGTTTTGGATGTATTGCGTGCACCGATAGTTGCGGGTGCGGCGAATAATCAATTGGCTGATGCACAGCTAGCGCAAGAGTTACTCGGTAAAGGTGTGTTGTATGCACCGGATTACGCGATTAATGCTGGCGGAATTATTGATATCTATTTTGAACGTAGCGGCGGCAGCGCGCTTGAGCTGAAGTCACATATCGAAGGCATTGGTACGACGCTTGAGCAGATATTCAAGCGTGCCGAAAGTGAAGGCAAAACCACCACAGCCGTTGCTGATCAACTGGCTGAAGAGCGTTTTGGTGGTCAGTAGACTGAGCCGCTCGGTTGGTTTGGTGCGGATGATTTGCTCATGCTGACGCTGCTCATGCATGACAAATCTATCGAGGCTGGGTAACATGCCGGCCGGTTACGAGTAACCTTGCACGAATGCTGCGGGTTGCTTATCCGCTCTGTCTCCTTAGTTTAATGGATAGAACAAGCCCCTCCTAAGGGCTAGATACTGGTTCGACTCCAGTAGGGGACGCCAAATAAAAAGGCTTACGCACTGCGTAAGCCTTTTTCATTTCACCGGCGACTGTTTAGCCAGCTTTGCGCGCGTGGCCGAGGCAGGCTGCTGCAGTGAACAGTGCATCGGTCGAAGAGTTAAGTGCGGTTTCGGCAGAGTCCTGCACAATCCCGATAATGAAGCCAACAGCCACAACTTGCATGGCCACATCATTCGGAATCCCAAACAGGCTACATGCCAACGGAATCAGCAGCAGCGAACCACCGGCAACCCCAGAGGCGCCACAGGCACTGATTGAGGCCAGCAGGCTCAGTAGGATAGCTGTTGGCAGGTCAATCGTAATACCTAGCGTATGGACAGCAGCCAGGGTTAGCACCGTAATGGTGATGGCTGCGCCCGCCATGTTGATGGTTGCGCCCAGAGGGATTGAGACTGAGTAAGTCTCCTCATGCAGGCCCAGACGCTGGCAAAGCTGCAGGTTTACAGGAATATTGGCCGCCGAACTGCGGGTGAAAAACGCAGTAATACCGCTTTCGCGCAGGCAGGTGAAGACCAGCGGGTATGGGTTGCGGCGAATCTTGTAGAAGACGATGACCGGGTTGACCACCAAGGCAACGAACAGCATGCAGCCGACCAATACCAGCAGCAGGTGCAAGTAGTCGAGCAGGGCGCTCATGCCGGTTTCAGCCAGCGTTGCTGCGACTAGGCCGAAGATACCCAGCGGTGCGAGGCGGATCACCATTTTGACGATCGCGGTTACCGCGCTCGAGAGGTCGCTGAGTATTTGCTTGCTACCAGGTGCGGCGTGGCGGAACGCAAAGCCCAGGCCGATTGCCCACGCCAAAATACCAATGAAGTTGCCGTTGAGCAGTGCGTTGACCGGGTTGTCGACGATATTCATCAGCAGTGTGGTGAGTACTTCACTGATACCGCCCGGCGGCGACAGTTCAGCGCTGTTACTCACCAGCGTTAGGCTTGATGGAAAGGCAAAGCTGGCGATCACAGCAATAATGGCTGCAGTAAAAGTGCCCAATAGATAAAGCAACAGAATGGGGCGGATGTGCGTCTGCTGGCCGTGCTGGTGATTGGCAATGGATGCCGCGACCAATATAAATACCAACACTGGCGCGACGGCTTTCAGGGCCGAAACAAATACATTGCCAAGTAGTGCAGCTTTCAAGGCGAGGCTAGGCAGGAAGAAGGCCAGCGCGATACCGGCAATCAGGCCAATAATGATTTGGCTAACCAAACTGGTGCGGTTAAGCAGGCGTAGCAAAGGGTTTTGTTGGACATCAGTCATAGCATGCGTCTCGTATTGTCTGCGAGTGAGCTGCGCTCCTAAACCTCTTGCGGATAGCTTGAAACGGGCCTTTCAGAGGCTTTTGTTGTGTTTCAGTAGGTTTGGAACGGCAGCGTCCAGCGATTCACCAGGCACTGCTTGGGTTAATCAGCAGTCTAGGCTTAAAAATCAGCGGCGGACTCTAGCACAACGACGCAAAAAGGGTGTCCGTCTAATCCGCCTTGGCAGATGAAGGGTCAGCTTTGTACAGAACCTTATGGTCGCCTGCTCCGCCTCGGGTTAGGCTGGGCTATCACCGGTTTGAGATTCGTAACTATGAATGATCAAGTGCTTGAGACTGAAGGCAGTGAGCAAGCGGGCCTGCAATTATCCGCCAATGAGCTGCGTGTGCTGGGATGTCTGATTGAGAAGCAAGCGACAACCCCCGAAGTCTATCCGTTGACCCAGAACGCATTGGTCCTGGCCTGTAACCAGAAAACCAATCGCGAACCGCTGATGAATATGACTCAGGGCGAGGTAGGCCAAGCGTTGCGCAGCTTGGAGGCGCAACAACTGGCGCGTTTGGTAATGGGCAGCCGGGCGGATCGTTGGGAGCAGCGTGCAGACAAAACCCTTGAGTTGGTTGCGCCGCAGCTTGCGTTGACAGGGCTGTTGCTGCTTCGAGGTCCGCAAACGATCAATGAACTGCTGACGCGCAGCATGCGTTTGCACGCTTTTGATGATGTCGAACAGGTGCAGTACAACCTTGAGCGGTTAATCGGCCGTCAGCTGGTATGTCATGTGCCCAAGCAGGCTGGGCAGCGCGAAGACAGGTATATGCATCTGCTGGGTGATGCTACGCACTTGCAAGCATCGATAGAGGCGAGTGCAGCCGGGCAAGAAAGCAGAAGTGTGGCGAAAGACCAATATGAAGGACGGCTACAGGCGCTCGAATTAAAAATTGCCGAGTTAGAGCAGCGACTGGAGAGTTTGGAAGGTTAAATATTTCGACTGGTAAAAATACAAAGGCGCCTTGATAGGCGCCTTTTGTTTTGGAGCGTGTAGCGGTGGTGTTAGCTGATGCGGCCGATTGCAGTGCGGTCGGAACCATCTTCGGCAACACGGTTAACGTTGGTGCGATCAAAGCCGTCTTCGGCAACGCGGTTAACGTTGGTGCGGTCGAAACCATCTTCGGCGACGCGGTTAACGTTGGTGCGGTCGAAGCCATCTTCGGCAACACGGTTAACGTTGGTACGGTCGAAACCATCTTCGGCGACGCGGTTAACGTTAGTGCGGTCGAAGCCATCTTCGGCGACGCGGTTAACGTTGGTGCGGTCGAAACCATCTTCGGCAACACGGTTAACGTTGGTGCGATCAAAGCCATCTTCGGCAACGCGGTTAACGTTGGTGCGGTCGAAACCGTCTTCGGCGACGCGGTTAACGTTGGTGCGGTCGAAACCGTCTTCGGCGACGCGGTTAACGTTGGTGCGGTCGAAACCATCTTCGGCAACGCGGTTAACACCAGTACGGTCGGCACCATCAGCAGCGATCGGGGTGATGTTGATTGACTGTTGAGCGGTTTCAGGAAGGGCGAAAGCGCTAGCGGATAAAGTAACCAGGATCAGGCTGGCGAGAATTTGCTTTTTCATGTGTGGCTCCTTGCGGGGGCGGTAAGTGGGTATGGATTCAATGTTACCCGCAAAAAATCGATTAAAAAGTTGACTCGGTGAATGGTAAATATCGACGTGCTTAATAGTTGTATTAATTTATTGATATATAAGGATATTAAGTATTTTTTTGGCTATTTTAGATGCTGCCTATGAGGCATTTAGTCTGAATCTATAAAATCAATTTAATAGATGTAATAGCAAGCTATCTAAATATATGCACGGTTTGCTGCATTCCAGTGCTTGATATTTCGAACATGTGATGCTTATTTTGTGCGCCTAGCCGTCGCAGACGGGCAATGCCAATAACAAGGAATGCAAGATGAGCAGTACGAGCCGTCCAGAGCTGCAAGAGTTACTTCACGGGGTTGATGAAATTGAATGTGTGACCCCTGACCTCAATGGCGTGCCGCGTGGCAAGGTGATGACCGCTGCTGGCTTTCTTGAGGGGCGTCGCCTGCAGTTGGCGCGTGGAGTGCTGCTGCAGTGCATGATGGGCGGCTACCCTGACGCGAAGTTTTACGGCAGCGATGACAGCGACCTTGCGCTGATTGCCGAGCCTACGCAGATACACCGCTTGCCTTGGAGTGAGTCGCCGCGCGCGCTGGCTATATGTGATGCGGATGAATTCGACGGGCAAAGCTCAGGTCTTTCGACGCGGGGCCTGCTCAAGCAAGTGATCGCTCGCTATGCCGCGAAGGGCTGGCAGCCAATCGTTGCAACTGAGCTTGAGTTTTTCGTCTTCGCACCGAACACAGATCCCATGCAGACATTCAAGCCTCCGCTCGGTTTGGATGGGCGTCGTGAGGATGGTTGCTCAGCGTTCAGCGTGAGCTCAAACAACGGCCTGCGACCGTTTTTCAGTGAGGTCTATAAATGCATGGAAGCGCTGGGCTTGCCGCGCGACACCTTTATGCATGAAATGGGCGTCAGCCAGTTTGAAATTAATCTATTACACGGTGATCCACTGTTGCTGGCGGATCAGACCTTTATGTTCAAGCACATGCTCAAAGAAGTTGCGCTCAAACATGGTTTGACTGTGGTGTGCATGGCTAAACCGCTGGCACATACACCAGGCAGCTCGATGCACATTCATCAGAGCGTGATTGAGCAGGGCAGTGGCAAGAACATTTTTACCGCAGCAGATGATCAGGCGACTCCTGCGTTCTACAACTTTATCGGTGGTCAGCAAGCATTGTTGGCTGACTTCACCTTGTTGTTCGCGCCGCATGTCAATTCCTATCAGCGCCTCTGCCACCCTTACGCTTCGCCGAACAATGCGTGCTGGTCAGAAGATAATCGTGCCGCAGGTTTGCGTATTCCAGCGAGCTCGCCAGTTGCGCGTCGCGTTGAGAACCGTTTGCCGGGTGCCGATGCCAACCCATACCTGGCTCTGGCTGCCAGTTTGGCGGCGGGGTTGTACGGGATTGAACATGAGCTGCAGCCGAGCGAGCCTATTCAAGGTGACTTTGATGTGCCGCAAGAGTTGACCTTGCCGTGCACCATGCATGCAGCAATTGAAAAGCTGCGTACCAGCTCGGCGGCTGTTGAGTTGTTTGGTGCAGAGTTTGTTGAAGGTTATATCGCCACCAAGTCGATGGAGCTGACCAGCTTCTTTGATGAAATTACACCTTGGGAGCGACGCGTTCTGGCGGCCCATGCCTGAGGCGTAATACACTAGGGCATTGGGCGCTGCTAGTTGTATTGGCAGTGCTTAAAACTCCAGCCTATGCTGGAGTTTTAACAATAATGACTCATCCTCTCGTGCAACATTTGTTGCATTGAGTTCTCTAAACGTAAGGCCGTCGCCAGGCGATGGCACTTAACGTTACTTGGCATCTAATTGGTGCGTCTCAACAGTTCGTGTGAAGCTACGCATTGCAGTCTCGTCTGCATGCGGTGGTATGCATTGGTCTAGCCTGATCGTCGCCTAATAAAGAGCGGCGACATTTTATTTTGGATTATTACGTCGATCATCAGGGTCGCCGAGGTGTTCCAGGAGAGTTGCACTGCTCATGACGATGATCTTCAAGTCATTTAGTTCGTTGTATTTTGCCACGTTGTTGATGCTCCTCGGTTCGGGTTTGCTGAGTACTTATCTAGGCTTGCGCCTTGCTGAGACCGCTGATGGTCTTTGGGTGGGTGCGTTGATGACCGCGAACTATCTGGGCTTGGTACTCGGCGGCAAGCTGGGGCACCGGCTGATTGCCAGGGTTGGCCATATTCGAGCCTATGTTGCCTGTGCCGGTATCGTCACGGCTGCGGTGCTTGGCCACGGCATGACTGCTTTGCTGCCTGTTTGGTTGGTGCTGCGACTGGTCGTCGGCTTATGCATGATGTGCCAATACATGGTGATCGAGAGCTGGTTGAACGAGCAGGCAGGACCAAGTCAGCGCGGCAAGGTGTTCGCGGGTTACATGGGCGCTTCTTATCTCGGCTTGATTTTGGGTCAGCTTGTTCTGGTCGTGCATCCTGAGCTTAGTCTCGAGCTGTTGATGATGGTGGCCCTGTGTTTTGCTTTATGTCTGGTGCCTGTTGCACTGACTCGCAAGTTGCACCCGGCACCATTGCATCCTGCACCGTTGGAAATGCGTTTTTTCCTCAAACGTGTTCCGTTGTCGTTGCTGACCATCGGTGTTGCAGGCCTGCTGATCGGTTCCTTCTATGGCTTGGGTCCTTTGTACGGTTCACGTATGGGCTTGAGCACCGAGCAGGTTGGTCTGTTCATGGGCTGTTGCATTCTCGCTGGCTTGCTGGCGCAGGTACCGCTAGGTTGGCTATCTGACCGCGCCGACCGGGTCAAACTGATTCGAGGCTGTGCGGGGTTGTTGAGTGTGACTGCACTGCCGCTTGCCGTGTTGCAGGACGCGCCCGTCGAGCTGCTATTTGCGTGCGGTTTTGCGGTAAGCATCATGTTGTTCAGTCTTTATCCTCTGGCCGTGGCTTTTGCCAATGACCACGTTGAGAGCGAGCGCCGGGTATCGTTGACGGTGATGTTGTTGGTGGTATTTGGTGTGGGAGCGGCGGTTGGGCCGATGTTGGTCGGTTTTTTAATGCGCTTTCTCGGCGCCAATATGCTCTATGCGTTTACGGCGTTAAGTGGTTTGGTGCTGGTTGGTTTTGTGCGTACAGCCAAGGTCACGCACGTGCATCAGGTTGATGAGGCGCCGCTGCATCACATTGCCATGCCTGAAGGTATGGCCAGCTCACCGCTGGTTGCCGCGCTTGATCCGCGTAACGAAGAACAGTATGTGCAAGAGCAAATGTGCGATGAGCATGATGCTGACTGTGAGGAAGAGTTGCGCGCAGCCCAGGCTGAGGCCGACGCAAGCGCAAGTGCTGCGGAGGTTGAGCTGGCGACCATTGCAGCTGCGGTGGTTACAGCTTCAGCCGTCGCGGCAGCGGCTGTGGCAGCGGATGCCGATGTGGATACCGCTGCGTACACCGATGGAGCGGAGCCGGTTTCGACTGAGGAAACTGTTGTCGCTTCGGTCGATAGTGATACACAAGAATCTTCGAGCCAGGATCCTGAACAGCCTGACTCGTCCAAGGATGGTAATGCGTGAGGCCGCTGCTTAGCGTCATCATTCCGGCTCGTAACGAGGCCCAAACCTTGCCTTTGCTGTTGCGTGACTTAGCTGCGCTGCGCACGGCAGGTGCTGAGATAATCTTGGTAGACGGCGGCAGTGAAGATGCGACTTGCGCAATTGCCGCTCCATTGGTCGATCAACTGCTGTCGAGCAAGCCAGGGCGAGCGCTGCAGATGAACACAGGTGCTGCGGCTGCGCATGGCGATTACCTGTGGTTTGTCCATGCTGATACGCGGATTGACCCAGGATCAATCCAAAGCTTGCTTGATACTTTGCTGGAGCAGCCCCTTTGGGGGCGCTTTGATGTGCGTTTGTCAGGGAAGGGCATGCTGCTGCGGTTAATTGGCTCGATGATTAACCTTCGCTCGCGAGTGAGTGCGATTGCTACAGGTGATCAAGGGATTTTTGTTGCGCGCAAAACCTTTGAGTCGCTGAACGGTTACGCCAGTATTCCGCTGATGGAGGACGTTGAGCTTTGCCGTCGGCTCAAGGTACTTGTTCGGCCAAGATGTTTGCGACCGGCTTTACTGACATCTAGCCGACGTTGGGAGCAGAATGGCATCTTGCGCACAGTCGTATTAATGTGGCGCATACGGCTTGGGTATTATTTTGGCGCGAGTCCTGAGTCATTGGCGCGCCAGTATCACCGAGGGCCACGGTCATGAACTTAGCTGTTTCTTTACATATGTTGGCGCGTGCGCCGCGCCCCGGTCAGGTCAAAACCAGATTAATCCCGGCGCTTGGGCCTGAAGGTGCCTGCGATTTGCAGCGACGCTTGGTCGAGCGCGCATTGAGCAGTTTAGGTGATGGTTTTTCCCAGCGCTTTTTGTGGCTCGATGATGGTCCCGATACTGCGCTGCAAGCGCTGGCGGAGCAGCATGGCTGGACGGTCGTAGAGCAGCCAGCGGGCGATCTTGGTGAGCGCATGCGTTGTATCACTGCATTGGGCTTGGTTGAAAGCGATGCGGTTATGTTGATTGGCAATGATTGCCCGGCACTGAGTGCCGATTACCTGATGCAAGCGCGAGCCGCCTTGGTTGATACGCCAGCAGTGCTGGGGCCAGCCGAGGACGGAGGCTATGTGCTGCTGGGGTTGCGGCAGAACGATTCACGCTTGTTCAGCAACATACCTTGGGGAACTGGCGAAGTACTGCGTCTCACGCAAGCGCGTTTAGCCGAGATGGAGTGGCGTTATGCGTTGTTGCCAGAGCTTTGGGATGTTGACCGTCCTGAAGACCTGCCGCGCTTGGCGGGTTTAGGTATTCAGGTTGGTTAAGGCGTCTCTGCGCGCTGCTCTGAAAGCGACTCTCCCAGGCGCGCTGTGCGCATAGTCGTTAACGGTGCGCATAGTCGTTAGAGGAAGGTGTCGCTTTCGAGACGTTTGGCTTCACGCTGCAATTGATAGACGAAGCGCTCGACCTGACGTTGCACCAACCCACTCATTTGATAGAACCGCACGCCGAGCATGCTGATATCGAGCTTGTCGTTATAGTGCACATGGCGGAGCTCTATCGGTGCAGTCATTGCGCCAAAGGGCAATTGAGCCACCAACTCTTCATAGACCATGCCCGGCTTGAGGCGCTGACTCACATCGCCCGCAATGCGGATTTTGCAACCGGTTGCCGAGATATCCAGCATGTGGCCGCTTAACGGCTGTTCTAACTGCTCACCCATGAGCGTGATTGCTACCAGTTCACTGCGCTTGAGTTCCGCGCGGAAGGCGCTGCGACGCTGGTGATAGATAACCTCTGAAGGCGTCGCGCAGAAATAGCAGCGCAAACCCTTGTGTTCGCTAATTTGTGCAGAGTCTTCACACTTCCAGGCGACGCGCACGCCATCACGGGATGACTCAACGCTGAATGGCTCAGCATTTTTCAGGAAGCGCTCACCATCATTCGGCACTAATTCGTCAAAAATCAGCCGGCCTTTATCTGGATCAACCTCAATCAAGAAGCTTTGAAAGCGTTGGTTTCTTTCATGGAAACTAATGACCAACGGATCATGGTTCTGTTCGAGTTGACGCAGGGTGGCTGCGATTTCCATGGGTGCTTTCAGCACTTTAGGAGGTTGAGGGCCGTCTTCCTCGGCAAATGGGTTGGACACGGTACTGTCTACTCCAAATCCAAACTAATTATTATGGCGCTAGCATACTGTCAAAATGACATTATGGGTACGCAAAGTGCGGAGAAATTAAGCTTGGCTCAGAGGTCGCTGGTTAACGCCGCGCGATGCGCTGCCGCTGCTGTCGTAGAGGCTTGGTGTTTCATTGCCGCTGAGAATGCTGAGCATACTGCGGGTAGACGTCTGGCTCGAGCGAATCAAGCGGCCATTACGCAGATTGCCGGTTTGGCAGAGTTCTAGCAACTGGGCCAGAGAATCGCTTTTGGCGAGCAATTCGGTGCCCAGTGGGCTGCGCGCGGCAAGTGCTTGCAAGCCTTCAAGGTCAGCGCTTAGCTGCAAGCCTTGCAGGAGTTGCGCGCGGCTCTGGGCGTGCTGTGCGAGCTGGCTGAGAAGGGGTTGCTTGGCATTAAGAATATGCTGCAGGCTGTCGAGGTCACGCTCGCCCAACGCCTGATGCTCGCTGTCGATCAGTTCAAGCAATTGCTCGCTGATGCCGATATCGTCTTTGAACAGCTGAAGCATGGTTGAGTCGTGCATCGTAGGCTCTTGGAAGTTAGGCGTCCAACATTCCAGTGCGGCAGCTAAAGCCTGATGAAACAGGCGTTAGATTCAGCGCTGGGACTCGAAATTGAGCAGCTTGCTGGCTGTACGCTGGGCATCCACTTTATAGGTGCCGTCAGCAATGGCCTGCTTGATCTGGGCAACGCGTTCTTTATCCACGGTTGGCAGCTCATTAAGTTTGTCGCCAATGCTCTGCAGTTGCTGAGCTTCTTGGCTGAGGTGCACGGACTCACCGCTCTTGCTCGACTCGGCAGGGGTATTGGTTACGCTTGCCGGGTTGGATGCTTTTTCATCCGCTCCTGTGCTGCGAACACCTGACTGGGCACCGCTGGTCCGCCCGGAGTTAGCCGGGGTAGGTGCGTTGCCTGGTCGATTGAAGTCGATGACCATGATCGTAAACCTCTGATTTGTTTGGACGCTTACCTGTCTGTCGGCCGTGCGCGATAAAACTTTAGCGACTTTCTGAAAAATATTACATTGCTGAGTCAGTACTGAAAATGTTCAGCCAAACCGTCGCTGGCGATCTATTTCAGAGCATTTCTTTGAGCCATAAACGCTGCAATAAGTTCTGAACCTTTTAATCTGTATGCCGCAGTCTAAGAAAACGTCTTCGCTAACACAATCAAGACCACAATCAAGATTCATGCCTACATTGCCACTTCGACTTGTCCAGGACCGGTTACCCGCGCCTTGATAATACGCTGTGAGCGCTGGTTGCGAACATTAATTTGTCTGCCTAAAGCCCCGTCGGACAGGGCTTCGCCCGGCATTCTCACATTAATCGTGCCGGTTTTTGCGCTGATTACTACCTGGTCGCCACGTCGAATAACTTCAGCTAGCTCGACATAGACCGGGGTTAACTCTTGGTCAGGGCGAACAGGGCGCGTCAGCTTTTTGCCGATTGCCTGCTGAACTGAGGTCAGATATCCGTGATTAAGCTGCCCGACATCACGCTCCGCCAATGTTACGTCGAATTCGCTAATTACGCTGGCACGCTTGAGTGGGCGTGTTGCCGTCACCACTTCACGATAAAGACGAACCTGCGCCGGGACAAAAATAGTCCAGGGTGAAGAGCCGTCGCAGCGAACCTTTAACGTGACGCGGCCAATGGGTTCTGCTGGACTTTCTAGAGTGGTCGTCAAATCTCTGTCGCACAGCGGCAGTCGTAACCGTGGGTCAAGGCGGTTGATTTCAATCTCATGCCGGCCGCTGATATCGCTTCGTTGTAAATAGTCGACCACAGTAACCTCAAGAAAAGTGTGGGCGGCGCCGATAAGCTGGTCAGGCAGGGTTGAAGTTGCCACAGCAGTTGAGCTGAAGCAGGCGGCTGCAGGTATTAATAAAGCCAGAATCAGTTGATGGCTTTTTGCCCACATATGTCGATAAAACGTCGTTTCTACGGTCATATATATTAGCGTGCAAGGCCCGTGCCGCCTGCTAACTTCAGTTTTACGGGCGCTTAAATAAGGAGTATGGGCATGGTTGGTGTCATGGACTCGGTGAATCAACGCACTCAGTTGGTCGGACAAAACCGTTTAGAGCTGCTGTTGTTTCGTCTTGATGGCAAACAGTTGTATGGGATTAACGTATTCAAGGTCAAAGAGGTCCTGCAGTGCCCGCGCCTGACCGTAATGCCCAAATCCAGTTCTGTGGTGCGTGGGGTCGCCAATATCCGCGGCGGGACCATTCCGATTATTGATTTGTCCCTCGCGACGGGCTGCAAGCCACTGGCTGATTTGCAAAATAGCTTTGTGATCATCACTGAGTACAACACCAAGACTCAGGGTTTTTTGGTGAGCGCAGTTGAGCGCATTGTTAACATGAACTGGGAAGAGATCCTGCCGCCGCCAAAGGGTACGGGGCGTGATCATTATCTGACGGCGGTGACCTATCTTGATCAGCAGATGGTTGAGATCATCGATGTAGAAAAGGTTCTGGCTGAAGTGTCTCCCACCTCTGAAGCGATATCTGAGGGTGTGGTGGATGCGGCTACTCATGGTAAGGCGGTTAAGCAGCATGTGCTGATTGTTGATGACTCATCAGTGGCGCGTAAGCAGGTATTACGTTGCTTGCAAACCATTGGTGTGGAAGTGACGACCCTGAATGACGGGCGTGAAGCGCTGGATTATTTGCGCAAGATGGCAGATGAAGGACGCCGCCCGGCCGATGAGTTGCTGATGATCATTTCAGACATTGAAATGCCAGAAATGGATGGCTATACATTGACCACGGCCATTCGCAGCGATGCGCGGATGGAGGGATTGCACCTGTTGTTACATACCTCGCTCTCGGGTGTATTCAACCAGGCGATGGTCAAAAAGGTAGGTGCGGATGATTTTCTCGCCAAATTCCGTCCCGATGATTTAGCCTCAAGAGTGGTTGAGCGAATCAATGCGGTTGATCGCGGCGAGTAAGCTGCGGCATCCAATGCGACAAATGGCTGGATAACTAAGGGGTTTAGCTGTGTCTTTAAGTTGTGATGGTGCATCAGATGCTGCCTAGAATGTTTGTATTGGGCGGGTGTCTCATAGGCCGACACTATTATTTTGCGGGGCAATGCGAGTGACGTCAGGAAATTTGGATTTCGAACAGTTCCGGAGCTTCCTCGAAAAAGCCTGCGGGATATTGCTAGGCACTAATAAGCAGTATCTGGTTTCCAGTCGGCTTAATAAGTTGATGGAACAGAACAGTATCAAGACACTCGGTGAGTTGGTGCAGCGTATGCAAGCCATGCCGCGCAGTGGTTTGCGTGAACAAGTGGTCGATGCCATGACCACCAACGAAACCCTGTGGTTTCGTGATACCTATCCCTTTGAAGTGATGAAAAAGCGTGTGTTGCCTGAATTGCTCAAGGCCAACGCGGGGCAGCGTTTGCGTATCTGGTCGGCAGCTTGTTCGTCGGGGCAAGAGCCTTATTCGCTGTCGATGACAATTGATGAGTTCGAGAAGAGCAATATCGGGCAGTTGCGCGGTGGTGCGCAAATCGTCGCCACAGACTTGTCGCCGACGATGCTGGCAAACTGCAAATCAGGTGAGTACGACAGTCTGGCTATCGGCCGTGGTCTTTCACAGGAACGCTTGCAGCGCTACTTTGAGCCGAAGGCGCCAGGACGCTGGGTGGTCAAGGCGCCGATCAAAAGCCGCGTCGAATTTCGCCCATTAAACCTGCTTGAAAGCTATGCCAGCCTGGGAAAGTTTGATGTCGTGTTCTGTCGCAATGTGCTGATCTATTTTTCGGCCGAAGTGAAGAAAGACATTCTCACGCGTATCCACGCGACCCTGAAGCCGGGCGGATATTTGTTCTTGGGTGCTTCCGAGGCGCTCAATGCACTGCCGGAGCTGTACCAAATGGTGCAGTGCAGCCCGGGCATCATTTATAAAGTCAAATAAGCCTTAGGCGGATCACTGCAAGCGACAGGCACAATGCCTGTTGTTTGCATAGGATTCTGGAGGCGGCCTGTTCCTTGGTGCCCGGGTCATGTGGTGCCTGAATAATGGTAACTGGCTTGACTCAAGTCAGTCCCTAGCGCACCTACTGCCGATAAAGTTGCCCGGCGCTCGAACCTACTCGAGTGAACGCTTAAGGACTGGGTTAATGGAATTACTTGTTTGGCAGAGTGACCTCAACACCGGAATTGAGGTTATCGACAATCAGCATCGACGGATTGTCGACATGATCAACTTGCTGATCTTGGCGCAAAAGCAGGGGCATAGCCGCAGCGAAGTCGGTGCCGTACTTAATGATCTGGTCGATTACACACTCTCGCACTTTGCCTTTGAAGAGTCGTTGCTGGAAGAGTCCGGCTACAGTTTTACCCGTCCGCACAAGCGTGTGCATGAGGTGTTTATTGGCAAGGTTAATGAGTACAACATGCGCTTCAAGGCAGGCGAGGATATAACCGCTGAGCTGATTGGGTTGTTGTCACGCTGGCTGTTCAACCACATCCGCAATGACGACGCAGCTTATGCCAAGGTGGTTATCGACAACATGAACCGAATTACTCAGGACACGCAACCTGCGGGCTGGTTGGCGCGTTCAATGCGCAAGTTTTTTGGCTAATGTCAGCAGCGCAGCATCTTCTTGTGAGCCAATTGCGCTCAACGTCTAACCACAGATAATTGTTTGGCCTTTCATGATGGTGTGAGAGCGCCAGGCATTTATCTGCCTCCAGTTTGAGCGGCAAGTGCGGGGCGGATAAATAGGCAGAGGCATTGCCGCAAGCGGAAATCCATTGCCGCTTTAGCCTTTTGATTCAATAGGTTTTGTCGTAAGTCATTGTATTTAAACATATAAATATATTGGCACAGGGTTTGCTTTGTTGCTTGCACGGAAAACTGCTTCGGCAAACGGCAAAGGTACAAACCATGAGTATCAGCTTCGCAAGCGCACTCGGCATTCACCAACAAGCACTGGGCTTTCGCGCTCAGCGTGCAGAAGTGTTGGCCAATAACATGGCTAACGCGGACACGCCTAACTACAAAGCGCGTGATCTGGATTTCGCCTCAGTGCTTGCCGAGCAAAATGCCAAGACTCAGGGCGGCACCTTTAGCCTGAACCGCACCAATGCACATCACATCAGTGCTGAAGGTCTGGCCAGTGCTGAGGCTGAGCTTAAGTATCGCACTCCGATGAGCCCTTCGCTTGATCAGAACACAGTCGATACCCAGCTTGAACAGTCGAATTACGCGCAAAACGCCGTCGACTTTCAGGCCAGCTTCACTTTACTCAATAGCAAATTCAAAGGGCTGGTCAGCGCCCTGCGCGGCGACTAACGGAGACTGATGCCATGTCACTAACCAGTGTATTCAATATTGCCGGGTCCGGCATGAGCGCGCAAAGCACGCGTCTCAACACCATCTCCAGCAACATCGCCAACGCCGAGTCCGTGTCTTCCAACATTGACCAGACTTACCGCGCTCGCCACCCGGTTTTCGCCACCGTGTTCAATCAAGCCCAAGGTTCTGATGGCGGCTCCTTGTTTGCTGAGCAAGATGCAGCTGGCAGCGGTGTTCAGGTGCTCGGCATTGTTGAGGATCAAAGTTCGCTGATGCCACGTTACGAGCCTAACCATCCGGCTGCTGACGAGAGCGGTTATGTGTACTACCCCAACGTCAATGTGGTTGAAGAAATGGCTGACATGATCTCTGCCAGCCGGGCTTTCCAGACCAACGTTGAAATGATGAATACCGCTAAACAAATGTTGCAGAAGGTGCTGACCCTGGGTCAGTAAGCCATCAATGAGGAACGCTAAATGAGCGTTGATAGCACCAGTGGCGTTGGCAGTTCGGTCCTTGATCAGCTGCAAATTAAATCGTCCAGTACCGGTACAGATAAAGAGCTTGGTAAAGACGAGTTCTTGAACCTGTTGGTTGCCCAATTGAATAACCAGAATCCACTGGAGCCGCAAGGTAACGGCGAGTTCATCGCGCAATTGGCACAGTTCAGTCAGGTA
>NZ_JBLXAP010000014.1:0-93478 GCF_048265905.1 Pseudomonas sp. | reverse complement strand
CTGCCAGCTTCAGCCTGCTTGAGGATGGCAATGATTTGGCTGTCTGAAAAACGCGATGTCTTCACGCAAAATTTCCTTGATCCGATTAGGAGAAAATTCTACTTCTGATGAGCACTTTTTTCAGGGGGTATTACCCTTGCAGCTCGGCGATTTTCTCGTTGCGTGTTTTTTCGCTGGGGTCAGGCGGGTCGATCTGGTTCCACTGTTTATACATCTGCACTGAGCCAATGATTGGTAAGTCGTATTCGTTGGCCATGTAAAAAATCGCACGAGCAATGTTGCCTTTCGCCTCATCACGCGGTTCAACCAGTTGAAAGGTCGCCTGCATCTGACAGCCGACGTCAGCCAGTTTATTGGCTGCGCTGTCATCCAAATCACCAAACTGGGCGTTGCGCCTTACTAGCTCAGCCCGGGTTAGTGCCGGGTAGAAGTTGTGCAGATCGGCTTTCATGTAAGGGTAGCGTGGGTTGACCACAGTGCACTGGTTGTCAGTGGAGCAGCGCAAGGAACGTTTCAGCTGCTTGTTGCTGTAGATCTGGCTAACCGTAAACAAGCTGCTTTGCTGGCTGAATACCTGGCCGCAATAGAGTGACGCGTCGCCGTCGGCATAAACGGTTGTCCACAGCAGTTGTTCGGCTGCCTTGAAATCCGCAATCTGTTTTTGTCCCCCGGTCGGGCCAGCCAAGCTCGCGTTGCAAGCTAAACAAGACAGAGCGCTTACCATGAGTACTTTGAGATTTTGCATTGGCATGTTGTGTCAGCGTTGTTGTTTTTGTCAGACAAGCTGAAATGTGAGCAAAATCTCACTGAAAAGCAAGCCAACCAAATGCTTGGTTGGGCAAATGTAGGAGAATGCTTACGTGCCGTGTCATGTTTTGCCACTGTTGCCATGATCTGAAAGTGCGTAACTTGTGTGGTGTGGACGTAGCGCAGGAAGCGCGAACTTCTAATCATGGATACGACGGAATGCCTGCCAGGATGGCAAGCAGATCAAGGATGGTCGGCAACAGTCTGCATGAACCTCGCTTTTAAAGCGGGGTTTTCTTTTTTCTGGGGTTTGCTTTTTACAGCCACCCGCTTGCCGAAGTGACTGACCTTAGTAACAGACGCCGCCACAGCACTAATGCAGATTGCTACTGCGACGTCGTCGTGCGGTCTCCCTTTAGGCTTTGTAGTGCTGCTCAACCCATTTAGCGTAGGCGTCGATAAACGTCTGCAAAAATGGTTTGACGCTGTCACTGAGCTGGCCGTTTTCATCGAAGAAATTACCGGCTCCGCCTAAGTAAGCCTCAGGTTGTTGCATGACCGGTACATTGAGAAATACCAGTGACTGACGTAGGTGATGGTTGGCGCCAAAGCCGCCCACCGCACCCGGTGACGCGCTCAGTACGGCGCCAGGCTTATTGCTGAAGGCGCTCTGACCATAAGGGCGTGAGCCAACATCAATGGCGTTCTTCATCGGCGCTGGTACTGAGCGGTTGTACTCGGGCGTGACAAACAGCAGGGCGTCGGCTGCATTCACTTCATTGCGAAATTGGGTGTAGGCATCGGGTGCCGGATCGACATCAATGTCTTCGTTGTACAGCGGTAAAGTGCCAATCTCGACGATCTTCAATTGCAGTGAAGCCGGAGCCAAGTCAGCCAAGGCCAGTGCCAGTTTGCGATTGATAGAGGCTTTGCGCAGGCTGCCGACCAAGACGGCAACGGTGTATTGCTTACTCATAGGTACTCTCTCTGCTGGTAAGGGTAAACATCGTTCTACAGGTGCGGTAAAACTATAGCTACTTAACCTTGACAGTCTTATGCCGCAAAGGTTGATTTCAAGTAAAAGGGTGGCTAAGGCTGAACTGTCGGGGCAATAGCGAGTCAAAATTCGCATACCCAGTACAGGGCAATTCGCAAAGGAGTTTTTCAATGGATCTGATTCGAATTTTGATTGCTATCCTTTTGCCGCCACTTGGCGTCTTTCTGCAGGTCGGCTTGGGTGGCGCTTTCTGGCTGAATATACTGTTGACCATATGTGGTTATATTCCAGGCATCATCCACGCTGTCTGGATCATCGCCAAGCGTTGAGCCCTGTTTCCGCGAGCTCCAGAACCGCACATAATGTGCGGTTTTTTGTGCGTGCATGTTTTATCTCAAAAGTCTTACTTCAAGATAAACACCTTACGAATGCAGTGTTGCTTTAAGGCCCATAGCGCCTTCAGCGAATAGTCGGGCATCCATTAGCTTGGGTTCACGAACGATTGGCATAAATGCCATGCGCTGCAAGATATCGCGCTGCAGATCGACGCCTGGAGCAATCTCAATCAACTCCAAACCTTCTGTTGTCAGTTGGAATACGCAGCGCTCGGTGACATACAGCACCGGTTGTTGACGCTCCGCTGCAAGTTTTCCGGCGAAGGTGCGGTGCTCGACGAGCTCGACAAACTTGCACATGTCGCCGTCCTGCTTGATTTTCAGTTGCCCGTCGACAATCTGGATATCCTGCTTGCCAGCACTGAAGGTGCCGACAAATACCACGCGCTTGGCGTTTTGACTGATATTGATGAAGCCGCCAGCGCCAGCCAGGCGACTGCCAAACTTGGATACATTGAGGTTGCCTTCGGCGTCCGCTTGGGCCAAGCCAAGTACGGCGAGATCAAGCCCGCCGCCGTCGTAAAAGTCGAACTGATACGGCTGGTCGAGCAGCGCGCTGTGATTGCTTGCGGCGCCGAAATCCAGCCCCGAGGCGGGCACGCCGCCGATTACTCCTGGTTCGGCGGTAAGCGTGAGCATATCGATCATGTCTTCTTCGGCCGCGACGGCCGCGACGCCTTCCGGCATGCCGATACCGAGATTAACCACTGCCCCCGGTTTCAGTTCCATGGCGGCACGTCTGGCAATTAGCTTGCGTACCTCCAGCGGCAATGGCGCCAAGCTGTCGAACGGCACGCGGGCTTCAGCGGAAAATGCCGGGTTATAAGCGGTGGCAAAGGTTTGTTGATGGTTTTCCGGCTGTGCAATCACAATGCAATCAACCAAAATCCCCGGAACTTTTACATCACGCGGGTTGAGTGTGCCGCGTTCAACAATGCGTTCGACCTGCGCAATCACCAAGCCGCCGCTGTTATGTGCAGCCATGGCAATAGCCAGACTTTCAATGGTCAGGGCTTCGCGCTCAAAACTGAGATTGCCATCGGTGTCGGCGCTGGTTGCGCGGATGATGCCGACATCAATCGGAAAAGTTGGGTAGAACAAATAGTCCTGGCCATCAATCGGCATTTTGCGCACCAGATCGGTTTGCGTGCGCTGGTTGAGTTTGCCGCCGCCGAAGTCTGGGTCAACAAAGGTGCCGAGGCCGACCGTAGAAAGTTGGCCGGGTTTGCCTGCGGCGATGTCCCGGAATAATTGTGAGATCACCCCTTGCGGCAAGTTGTAGGCTTCGATGAGGTTATCAACAGCCAACTTCTGTAAGCCCGGCACCAAGCCCCAATGCCCTCCGATGACCCGGCGTACAAGGCCTTGATGGGCAAGGTGGTTCAGGCCTCGATGTTTGCCGTCACCTTGGCCTGCCGCATACACCAGCGTCAGATCACGCGGGCTTTGTTCGTTTTGAAAGCGCTGCTCCAGGGCAATGGCGATTTCTTCAGCGAATCCAATGCCGACAAAACCGCCGGTGGCGATGTTGCTGTTATCGGTTATGCGCGCCACGGCTGCGGCTGCGCTCATGACTTTACTCATGGTGAGTACTCAAAAGCTAAGGGGATCGGACACAACGTGAATCAGTCATGCCGGGCCGGGTTGGCCCGACATGGTTGTGGTTTAAAAACTGCCGAACATAGTGCCGAGGGTGATCACCACCGCCAGCGCAAGCATCGGAAAGGCCACTGTGTTGACGAAGATGAACTTGTACGACTCGCGGTGCGTGAGCTTACAGATCGCCAGCAAAGAGATAACCGCACCGTTATGTGGCAGGGTGTCCATGCAACCAGAGGCCATGGCGGCGACGCGGTGTAAAAGTTCTGGGCTGATACCGGCGGCGGTTGCCAGCGTCATATATTGCTCACCGAGGGTTTTCAGGGCGATCGACATACCGCCCGATGCGGAACCGGTAATGCCTGCGAGAATATTCACCGCCACCGCTTCAGATATCAGCGGGTTGTCGGAGACGCCGAGGACCAGATCGCGGATCACCACAAAGCCGGCGAGGGACGCGATAACCGTGCCGTAACCGACTTCCGCTGCGGTGTTCAGGATCGGCAACATGGAGCCAAACGAGCCCTCGTTGACGGTTTTCTTCAGGTCCATCCAGCGCTTCCAGTGCAACACGATCAGCAGCAAAACGGCGACCGCCAAGGCCACAATAATTGCCCAGATACCAATCAAGGATTTAGCGTCAGACAAACCACCAAACTCAGGTTTGGCCAGGTAGCTGGCATCGATGTTCGGCAGAACTTGCTTGGCCATTAAGAAGTTCAAGCCAATCACCAGCAGGATAGGGAACAGTGCCAACCAGAAGCCCGGCGTGTAGGCGTGTTTTTCCAGAATTGGATCATCCTGATGTTCGCCGTAGCCTTCACCTGCTGTTTTGAGCTTGCGCGCTTGGGCGGTCAGCCACCATGTGCCCAAGCCAAACATAATGGCGCCCGCAATAACCCCAAGGCCCGGCGCAGCAAAGGCGTCGGTGCCGAAGAACGGGTTGGGAATGGCGTTCTGGATCGCCGGGGTACCCGGCAGCGCAGTCATGGTGAAGGTAAATGAACCCAGGGCAATGGCCCCCGGAATCAAACGCTTGGGAATACCGGCTTCGCGAAACAGCGCCGCGCCAATTGGATACACCGCAAATGCCACCACGAACAGCGAGACACCGCCGTAAGTGAGAATGCCGCAGGCCAGGACAATCGCCAAAATTGCGCGCTCGCTGCCGACTTTAGCGACGATGCCGTGAGCAATTGCGCGGGCAGAGCCGGAGTCATCCATCAACTTGCCAAATAACGCCCCGAGCAAGAATAGCGGGAAGAACTGAATAACATAGCCGCCCATGGCCTTCATGAACACTTGCGTGTAAGTCGGCAGGAGCATGCTGGCTTCGCCGGAAAACAGCAGTGCTAACAGGGCAAGCAGCGGAGCGAGGATCAGCACGTTGATGCCGCGATATGCGAGGTACATCAACAGTGCGAGTGAAATCAGAATACCGAGGGTACCCATAGACCATTCCTTTTTGTTGTTGTTTTAGGCACCACTCTATTCGGTGGGCCAATCAAGGTCTGCGCCACACAAGCAGGCATGCACAAACCCTGCGCTTGCTAGAGCGAAAGTTGTGCCAAGCTGTTTTCCGACTTTAGTTGTACTAAGGCTGAACGCCTCAAGAACGGGGTTTTCAGGGCATTTAAACCATGCTGGGCAGAGTCATGGGTGCAGCGATATAGGCATTAGGAGTGTCTATATAATTGGACATGTCTTGAATGCTGGAGCGCTTAACGAGGTATGTGTCCATATTTTTGGACATTGGCGTGCTCGCCTACTGAGTTTGGCTAGCGCTCAACCATGCCGTGTTGTTGCAGCTTGTTGTACAGGCTGGCGCGGGATATGCCCAAGTGAATTGCCGTCTGCCTGCGGTTGCCCGAGCAGGCGTGTAAGGCGGCTTGCAATGCTTGGCGTTCGGCTTGCGCTAGGCTGTGTGCAAGCGGTGTCGGCTGGTCTTGGCTGGGCTGGGGCAATCGGGCTGACTCATTGGCAGGAGCAGCGCTGCTGATCCCCGATGAACTGAGCAGGGGTTGAATCAATTCAGCATCGAGTACCGTGCCTTCTGCGGCCAGTTGCACGCGCTCAAGCAAGTTGCGCAACTCGCGCACGTTGCCTGACCATGCTTGTCGGGTCAGCAATTGCAAGGCTTCGTCAGTCAGCTCCATTGGCGCTTGGTCTGAGCGATTGGCGATGTCATCCAGCAGGTGCTCGACAAGTGCTGGAATATCTTCGCGACGCTCACGCAGCGGCGCTACATTCAAGCTCAGGACATTGAGGCGGTAATACAGGTCGTCACGAAACAGGCCGTTGGCGACTTTGCCTTCGAGGTCGATATGGGTTGCCGCGATTACCCGCACATTCAATGGCTTTACCTGATTCGAGCCCAGCGGTTCGACTTCCTGTTCCTGCAATACGCGCAGCAATTTTGCCTGCAAGGGCAGGGGAAGATCGCCAATTTCATCGAGAAACAACGTACCGCCATCGGCCAATTCAAACTTGCCAATACGCGCTTTGCGATCAGCGCCGGTGTAAGCGCCGGGAGCCGTGCCGAATAATTCTGCCTCGACCAAGGTTTCCGGAATTGCCGCGACATTGACCGCAACAAAGGCGCCGTTGGCCCGTGGCGAGAGGTTATGGATGCCTTGGGCGAGCAGTTCCTTGCCGGTGCCGGTTTCGCCACGGAGCAACACAGTTGCATCCAGTTGAGCGGCGCGTCGGGCTTGGCGTTTGACTTCACTGGCAGCATGGCTTGCGCCAATAAAACCGGCAATTGTGTAGCGCGCACGCCGGGCCTTGGCCAGCTCATTCTGAGTGGCAAGCAACTGATTCTGCAGAATGTTGTATTTGGCCATCAACGGTTGTAGATGCCGGGCGCGGTCAAACAGGACGAAACCCAAGGCGCCGACCAATGTGCCGTCTTCATCGCAGAGTGGGATTCGGGTAACCACAAAATGCTCATCGCCGAAGGCCATCAGATCAAGCATGCTCGGCTGACCGCTTTCGACCACTTCACGCAGTCTGCTGGCGGGCAAAACCTCTTCAATTTCTTTGCCCAATACACTACGCGCATCACTGATGCCCACCTTCTGCGCGTACTTATCGTTTATCCACACAATCCGCGCCTGGCGATTGACTGCGATGGTGCCCTCGCACTCTGCATTGAGGTGGTCAAACAATAACGGCATGGCCACGGCGCGAAAGCGTTCGGGTGAGACGCCGATGATCAAGCCATCTTGGTCGAGGTCTTCGCGGGAAATAGTCATCGCCAGCAGCATCCTGATAAAACAATCAGGTGATTATGGGCAGGCCCGCGTCTGGTTGTCCAAAGCATGCGCATCATGCCTTTTGATAATGGCGCTTTGTGCAGGCATTTGAGATAGTTAGCTGGCTATGCGCTAGCCGCTAGCTGGCCACTCGCGACTCACAAGGTTAAATGAGTGGTTTCAACGCATAAATGCGTGCACTTTGTGCCAACCCGGCACACTCAGGCGACCTATCCGCTCGCCGCTGGATCTGCCGAACGCAGTTATCAATACTGTGTATTGAGCTTCGAGCCATAAATAATAAAACGATATCGATCCACATCAAGGATGCCCGATGAAATTTTCCCGTTGCTTTACGCTGCTGGCGACTGCCGCTGCTTTGTCTGTTGCGATGACTGCTCAGGCTCGCGAATACTCTGTCTCAACCGTTCTCTCAGACGCTTTCCCTTGGGGGCAAGCTGCGCAGAAGTGGGCGGATTTGGTAAAAGAGCGCTCAGAAGGGCGCATCACCCTGCGGGTTTATCCGAATGCTCAACTGGTTGCTGGTGACCAGACCAAAGAGTTTTCGGCCATGCGCTCCGGGTTGATTGATATGGCTGTCGGCTCGACCATTAACTGGTCGCCACAAGTGCCTGAGCTCAACCTGTTTTCTGTACCCTTCCTGATGAAAGACAACGCTGACCTAGACGCAATCACTCAGGGTGAGGCGGGCAAGATGGCGTTCAGCGCGATCGAGAAGCGCGGCATCATGCCGTTGGCTTGGGGTGAAAACGGCTTTCGTGAACTGTCCAACTCGGTCAAGCCACTGCGCGCTCCGGCAGATCTCACCGGTCTGAAAATCCGTGTGGTGGGCTCGCCGTTGTTCCAGGATACCTTCACTGCGCTGGGCGCTAATCCAACGCAAATGAGTTGGTCTGATGCCAAACCTGCGTTAACCACCGGCGCGGTCGATGGCCAGGAAAACCCGATCTCGGTATTCGATGTGGCGCGGGTCGATCAGGTCGGTCAAAAGTACCTGACGTTGTGGCACTACATGGCTGACCCACTGATTTTTGCGGTCAACCAGCGTGTCTGGAAAACCCTGCCAGAGGCCGACCGTGAACTGCTGCGCCAAGCTGCACTGGACGCTGGTAAGTGGGAAATCGAGTTGTCGCGTGGCCAGCAAGAACAACGATTGGCCGACATCCGTTCGCGAGGCGTTGAAGTCGTTGAGTTGAGCGATGCTGAGCGCAGCGCTTTCGTTGAGGCAACGCAAAGCGTTAAGCAAAACTGGGCGCCGAAAATCGGCCCAGAGTTGATGAAAGCTGCCGAAGACGCCATTGCTAAACCCTGATCCCGTGTGACCCGCAGGCCTTCAAACTTGCGGGTATGTTTGAGGTTTTTATGAATAAACAACCGGACGCACGCATCGAGCGTGCGCTGGCGACGCTGGCGCTGGTAATCATCAGTTTGATCAGCCTGGCTAACGTGGTGGTGCGTTATTTCACCAATGCATCCTTTGCATTCACTGAAGAGTTTTCAGTGTTTTTGCTGGTGATCCTGACCTTTGCCGGCGCATCTGCAGCGCTGCGGCGTAATCGGCATATTCGCATTGGTATGCTTGAGCGCATGTTCCCGCGTCTGCGCACGCCACTGATCTTTGTGCAGTGGCTGGCGGCGATGACGGTTCTGGGTTTGATCGTCTGGTACGGCGGTCAATTCGCGCTTGAGGAATACCAATGGGACTCTGAATCACCAGGCTTGGGCCTGCCCAATTGGTGGTATGTGGTCTGGCTGCCAGTGTTGGCGCTGTTTATGGTGTTTCGACTCACCCAAATGAGCCTTGATCGACTGCGCGGGAGACTCAGCGATGAGCCCTGATATGTGGTTGATTGTGAGCTTTATCGCCTTGCTGGTGCTCGGCGTCCCGGTTGCATTTGCCTTGGGGCTTTCCGGCGCCATTGGCATTATTGTCGGCTTGTCGCCAGATATGCTGGCAACCTTGGGCACCAACACCTACAACGGTGTTGCTAAATACCCGTTGATTGCGATTCCGTTGTTTATCCTCACCGGTTTGGTGTTCGAGAAAGCGGGTGTGGCCTTGCGTTTGGTGCGTTTTGCCCAAGCGCTGATCGGGCCTCGGCATGGCGGCTTGGCGCTGGTCGCGATTCTTGTTTGTTTGATCATGGGCGGCATGAGCGGTTCGGGTCCGGCGGATGCTGCTGCGGTTGCGATGGTGATGTTGCCGAGCATGACCAAGGCTGGTTATCCGAAACCCTTCTCGGCGACGCTGATTGCGGCGTCCGCCTCGACTGCAATTTTGATCCCGCCTTCGATTGCCTTGATTCTTTATTCAATCGTGGTGCCAGGTGTTGATCTGCGCGCGCTGTTCGCAGCGGGTCTGTTTCCGGGAATCATCGCAGGCTTGGTGTTGCTGCTGCCTGCATGGCTGCTGTCGCGCCATTACGGTTGGGAGTCGCCTGATAGCGCAGAGCGTCCACCGGTGTGGGCGAGTTTCAAGCAAGCGCTGCCCGCTTTGTTTGCCCCGGTTATTATTCTCGGCGGTCTGCGCAGCGGCTTGTTTACTCCAACAGAAGCTGCCGTTGTTGGTGTGGCCTATGGCGTGGCGATTGGCCTGTTTATAACCCGTGACCTCGACTTGCGCAGTTTGTGGAAGCTCTGTGGCGAAGCGGCGATGATCTCGGGTGTTGTGATGTTGATTATCGCCCTGGCTGGGATATTCGCATGGGCCGGGACCATGCTCGGCACATTCCGCCATTTGGCTGAGTGGCTGATCTCGCTATCGGACAACAGCACGGTGTTGCTGATACTGGTGATGGTTGCAGTATTGCTCGCAGGGATGTTGCTTGATGCGATATCGATCTACTTGATCCTGATGCCAATCCTGATTCCAGTCATGCAGCATTTTGGTTGGAATCCGGTGTGGTTCGGTATTTTGTTAGCGATGAATATTGCGATCGGTCAGTTCACCCCACCCGTTGCAATCAACCTGATGGTGACGGCCGAAGTTGCCAAGATACGTCTTGAGCAAACGGTAGGCTGGGCACTGTTATTCGTGTTGGTGATGGGCAGCGCGCTGGTGTTGGTCGCCGTATTCCCAGAAATTGCACTATGGTTACCACGTGTACTTGGCTATGCGGTTTAAATTGCAATGATCGACTGACGCGCCGCAGCGCTTTGCAAGCGCGGCGCCAGACGCATCGGCAACAGCCGGGGCCGAACAGACGAACTGCATATAAAAGCTGTCCGCACTGAAGTGATTTTCAGTGCTGATCGCTCTGCGGCCTGTGTAGTTCTGCTCTTGGGTGGCAATTAAAGATTTATTTCTGATAGTGGCAATTGATCACTATGGCGCTATCGTAGTGCTATACATTGATCAAATTCACCCAAGCGGTCAGGATAAAAAATGTCACTGTTGCGCCCCCAGCAACGCATAAATGACGAGCTAATTGCTTCGGGAATCGAAGACGCTAGCAAGCGTAAGATGATGCGCGTCATTCTGGTCGCGACTGGGATTACGCTCAGTGGCTTTGCGCTTCTGCAATTCATCTCTGGCAATCACCTGTTCGCCCTGTTCGAAGCCTGCGCATCGGTGCTGCTGGTGCTTGGTGGCTGGCGTATCATTTATGTACGCCAGCTAACCCCGTGGGTTTACCTTTACGTACTGCCGACCTCATGTTTCTTGGTCTACATCATTATCATGCCGCAAGCCTCGGCGACGGCGTTTGTGTGGATCTACATGATCCCATTGCTCAGTTATCTACTGCTGGGGCGAGCTAGGGGATTTTTGGTTTCGGTGCCTTTTATGCTGGTGTCGGCGCTGTTGTTCTTTCAACAACACCGCTACACGCTTGATGCCAGCGGTTTGATTGATCTCGGCAACGCAATACTCTGTGGCCTGCTGACCATTGCCTTTGTGCACATCTATGAAACCTTGCGCGCACAAGCCTATCGACAGCTTGAACGATTGGCGCAGACGGATGCATTGACCGGTGTCGATAGCCGAGGCTGCTTTCAGCAAGCATTGGAGCGCAGTATTCACGAAGCAGAGCGTAGCAATCTGGCCATTGTCCTGGTGATCTTGGATGTTGATCACTTCAAGCAGGTCAATGATGAATGGGGGCATGTTGCCGGTGATATGGCTTTGCAGCACCTGTGCTCATCTATTTTAGAGCGCTTGCGAGTCACTGACAGCATGGGGCGTCTAGGCGGCGAGGAGTTTGGTTTGCTGCTGCGAAATACCGACCTCAAGGGTGCCAAACCCTTGATCGAAGATTTGCGCAAGCAGCTTGCCAGTTCGCCTTTGCAATACGGCAACCAGCAGATTCAACTCTCGGCAACCTTTGGCGTGGCTGAATGGCCAAGCGATGGGCGCAGTGTTGACGAGCTTTATCGTTGCGCTGACCGGCGTTTGTATTACGGCAAACAACAGGGGCGCAACCAGTTGGTCACTGCGGACGGGGCTGGGGGGCAAGCTGACTTAGTCAGCAGTGCAAACGTCTAGCGAATCCATGGGGCAATAGCGCGTCGGAACTATTCAGTGTCCGGCGCAAGGCTAAACACCAGTGCCTTCAAGCCACTGTCGGGGTTGATGTCGGCGAACTCCGGCGGGTTTTCCAGGCGTTGCTCGAAGCGCAGGCTCGGCGCATCGTTGGCCATGCCGTCAATCAAAAACTGCGGCCCCACATCCGGATCATTGACACATGCCAGCACCACGCCTTGCGCTGTCAGCAGTGCTGGCAGACGGCGGATGATTCGCTGGTAATCCTTGCTCAAGGCAAAGCTGCCTTTCTGAAACGATGGCGGATCGATAATGATCAAGTCATATGGGCCGAGCTTGCTGACTTTGCCCCATGACTTGAACAACTCATGCCCCAAGAAACTGACTCGGCTCATGTCGTGCTGGTTCAAACGGTGGTTATCACGACCACGACTCAAGGCCGCACGTGCCATATCCAGATTAACCACATGCTCAGCCCCGCCAGCGATCGCAGCCAGGGAAAAACCGCAGGTGTAGGCAAACAGGTTCAGCACCCGTTTGCCTTGTGCATGCTCGCGCACCCACTGGCGGCCAAAACGCATGTCGAGAAACAAGCCGTTGTTTTGCTTTTTGCCCAGATCGAGCAGGTAGTTCAAGCCGTCTTCCTTGATAACGCATTCATCCACCATCTCGCCATGCAGTACTTCCATGGTGCTGTCTGGCAAGTAGCGGTGCTGCAGTAACAAACTGTGGGCCTGGCTGGCCTGCCATGACGTCGATCGGGTCAGCGTTACCAGCATCTGCTTGAGTGCTTCGAGTTCAGCCGCTTGAGGTTCGCGAAACAGCGACACCAACAACACTCCTTGCAGCCAGTCGACGGTGACGTGCTCAAGCCCAGCCCATAGGCGTCCACGTCCATGAAACAGCCGCCGCGTTTCGGCAGGCACAATGTTCAGGGCTTCGGTCAGGTGGTTGTTGAGAGTGGTTAGCGCGGCAGAGTTCATAAATCATCACGGTCTGAAAGATCCACGCCATTTTAAAGGCAAGCGCATAAACGGGTTGGAAAATTTCAGCAGGTCACGGCAATGCCTTGATGCGACCTGCTGAGGCGCTTCAATGGCCGATTAGTGAGTCAAAGCCTGACGTCAAATGCCAATTTAATGTCATCAAATGACAATTAACACAATGCGGGGGAGTGAGATTATTTAGATCAAATAAAAAATAAATCCCTAAGAGGGAGATCCATACCATGAGCAATTGCCTGATTGCACTGTCGCTTGTTGCCGTACTTGTGAGCAGCGTCTGGGTTTTTAAAGCAGAAGTCCAAGCTGAGAAACCTGTTACTTATAGCGTTAGCATCGCTGATGTCCTAAGCAACCACTGATGCCTCTACTTGTGTGAGGTATTACAGGCGATACGACATTCGTTGTGAACTTCGTTTGTATCCTAGCGCGATCGCGCCGCAGATTTATCTGCATCTCCAATGCACCTTCACCTGACATTTCTGCACGGCACAAAGCCTGCTGCACTCACCTACAAAGCAGGTGTGCGTTTTCCTTGCGTGCCAAAGATTGAGTTGTTTATAACTCGCCCTGGCGTAGCTGCTTGCGTCGCTCTTTGGGCGACTTCGCATGCCAGCGCTTGCAGGAGCGATTGAACGAGCTTTGCTCTGCGTAACCGAGTAAACCGGCCACTTGAGCCATCGGCATATGGGCTTCAATTAGGTAGCGGTCCGCTAATTCCATTCGTGTTCGGTCAACCAGGTCTTCGAACAATATGGCGCGTTCTGACAAGCGACGTTGCAGCGAGCGTTCGCGCATTCCGAGTCGTTCCGCAATCAATGGCAGGCTGCAGCGCTGTGTTGGCAGTAAACGCAGGATCAGTTGCTCAACTTGATTGCAGATGTCCAAATGGTTGGCATCGCTGATTGCACTGACGTAATCGATAAGCGTGTCGTGTAATTCTTGATTATGTTGATCAATTGCTTTGCTTAAATGTTCAGGCCGCAGAACCAGCGCGTTACAGGCTTGACCAAAGTAGGCGTGCGCGCCAAAGAAGCGTTGATAGCGTGCTTGCGGCAAGTCTGTGGTGGTGCGCAGCATGACTGAGTCGGCGCGGAAGTTACTGCCAAAAAGCATTTGCAGGGTCTTGTGTGCGATGCAAAGGGCCAGTTCGGTTATTTGCCTAAGTCGATTCAGCCCGGGTACGTGGACTTCGAGTAGCAGTTGAGGGTGTGCTGGGTCGGTTTTGATGTCGAGCTCAAGCAAAATCCCCGGGGTGTAGATATGCAGGAATTTTGCGATCTCTTGCAGGGCGCCGCCTACAGTAGATGAGTTCTGGGCGATCACTGCCAGCGGCCCAAGAATCATCATGTTTTGTCTTTCGGCAAGCTGGAGGCCGAAATCTGCACATTGCAATTGCTCCGCCGAGTACTCCAGAAGGTTGACCATGGCGCGATAAGAAATTACCGCCGAGCTGCTGTTGAGCAATTGCGGGTCGATATTGAAGTGTTTGAGCATTTGATCGGGGTCGCCTCCAAGCTCTCTAATGAGTTGGGGGTAGCCAGTGAGCGATGTGGTTCTTATTAGTGCAGTCATTGGTTCAATGGCTAATTTCTGTCAGTAACTGCTAGTTACTATGGGCCTTGGCGGCCGGTAGCGCCACTCGATTACCGCGCGGCTGTAGATATCAATGCCGATGCTTTTGTTTGCCAAATCAAAAGTTGGGCGAGAGCTTGAGGTTGGTTTTATGGCTGACAGATGCTTGGGAAAGCAATATTTTTACGGCTTGCCTCGAGGGTGTTGTCGGGGTTTCTAAGACTGATTTCTATAAGTGATGCGTAGACAAAAAGCGCGGTCAGTGCTTGTCGGGCGTTTTCATGACGCCGCCGCTAACGTCATACGCAGGCTTATTCACTTGGGATACAGCAAAACGAAATTAAGGCGAAAAGCCAATCCTTCAGGTCCAGCCTCGGTACTTTCTGCCCAATAGCGCAGGCCTGCACCGTACTGAATCATTTGCCCAGCAATTTTGCTGACCTTGTTAATTTGAAAATTGATGGGGATGGCACCTTCGTTACCTTTCCAATCGTACGTGGCTTCCGAGTTGACGCCATAGGTCACGCCATTAGGTGTCCCATACGAGAGGAAGGGTTGTAGAAAAGTGCTGCTCACATCGGCGCGGTCATCTTCGCCCGCAATACTGGAGATATGGTTGGTCAGCGCGCCGTAAGTCCAGGGGCCTGACTGTTTTAGCGCCACTGCGGTTGGCCCAATGCCCCATTTATCAGCCGTGAGCAAGTCATCGGAACCTGTGGGCAAGAGAAACGCCGGGCCAACACCCCAGATCCAGCCGTTGGATGTTGGCGCCTTGGGTGAGAGGAACAGGCTTTGTAACACATCGCCAGTGCCGCTTTGATTACCAGTCCCGGGGGCGATATCGGTTTGGTCGATTATCGGCAAAATAGTTCGGGAAATAAGGTTCCAGTTTTCGCTGATATCCATCGGGATGACCGGTTGGATATTCAAGGTGTGGCGGCTGCCTTTATCATCTGGCCCGATGTTTTCATCGTAGTTGTATTGGAAGGGCACGCTGATCAATGCCGCGACAGGGTTAGCCAGTTGTTTGGCCAGTTCTGCACTGCTTTTTTCCGCCGCGTAAGCGCTACTGCCGAGCGTCATAACCGATGACATTACCAAGAGGCTTGCCGGTGCGATTTTTTTGTCCATCTACTGCATTCCCTGTACGCCATTGAATTGAGTGCATGCACTTAGGCAGGCATGGATTCAAGCATAGACCGGCTAACTAGACCGACGCGGTAAATATGAGGGAGGTCTGGCTCCTGGCAGCTCGCACGCATGTGCAACGCTATACATTGGCTGAAGCCACGAAACGCCTGGCAAAGACTACATTCAACAGGCGTTTTCAGGTGGCGTTTTGCGCAGCTCAGAATTTGGTGAAACTCGGCACCGGGCTGCTGATGTAGCGGACATCTTCCGCGCCCGGCTGCTGTTTAATCGCTTGGTCAACCCAAGCTTTGATCAGGCCTGCGTCCATCATGTTGATGTACTCGCCTTCTTCACTGAAATTAACGTTTGCGCCGAAAACAATCATGAATGTGTCTGTGTCTTAATAGCTCAACTACAGTGGTTTGATGGCGGGCCACAACGTTGTGGCTGTCCGTATGATGGAGAGTCAGTAATGCGCGTTGCAGCCAACCTGTGGATAGCTGTTTGTTGCTGTGTTCTGTGGTCGAGTTGGTTAAATGTGGCGTCTGCTGCTGACACGGCAATGATTGCCGAGGGCGTGCCAGCAGAGTTGAAAATTGCTAACAGAAGCATTGTCGTATTGCGTGCAACACTGCTCAGCGAGTCACCGGAGCAGCGTGTCAGTCGTGCGCGGGCGATTATTGATGAGACGCTGGAGAGCAATGAAACCTTAGCGGTCAGGGTTGACCCTGTGCTGAAAAGCTACGTCGTCCTGCTGGGGCAGCGGCGTGCGTTTATTGTGTCACCCGGCGATGTCGACACTGCGGATGGCTCTGCCCGTGACACCGCCGAGATAGCTGCCGAAAACCTGCGCATCGTAGTTGCCGAGACGCAGCAGACACGCAATCTGCACTTTATGCTCATGGCCGCAGGCTTCAGCCTAGTTGCCACACTGATCTATTTTGTCTTGTTGCGTGGCGTGAACTGGGTTCGGCGCAAGCTGCTCAGCCAGTTGCCGCGACTCATGCAGCGTCATATCAGTGCGCTTAAAGTCGGTCACACGCCGCTGATTGATATCAAGAACATTTATTACGTGGTCGACCGCCTGTTGTGGCTGTTGTATTGGGCGTTGGTGTTCTTGTTCAGTTATCAGTGGCTGGGCTTTGTGCTTTCGCGGTTCCCGTATACACGGCCGTGGGGCGAGAGCCTTAATGTTTACCTGCTGAACATGGCCGGTTATCTGCTTGAGGGTGTGATCAGTGCGTTGCCTGGGTTGGCGGTTGCCGTTGCCATTTTCTTTATGGCGCGCGGCATCATTGGTTTTACCCGTAGCCTGCTGATGCGCATGGCACGTCCAGGCACTATCACTTGGCTGAGTGGTGAAACGCTGCAGCCAACGATGCGCCTGACATCTATTGCGATCTGGCTGTTTGCCCTGGCCATGGCTTATCCATATTTGCCGGGCGCAGGCACTGATGCATTCAAAGGCTTATCGGTGTTGGTCGGTTTGATGATCTCCCTCGGCGCATCAAGCGTGGTAGGCCAAGCCGCAGCGGGGCTGATTCTGACGTATTCGCGGACCTTGCGTCCGGGTGAGTTCGTCAATGTTGGCGGGCACGAAGGCACGGTTACCGAGTTGGGCATGTTCACCACGACCATCCGTACAGGGCTGGGCGAGGTGCTGACTATTCCTAATGCGATGATCACTGGCGGCGTGACCAAGAACTACTCGCGCACAGTCAATGGCAGCGGCTATGTGGTCGACACTGTAGTCACCATCGGCTATGACACGCCGTGGCGCCAAGTCGAAGCCATGCTGCTTGAAGCTGCTAAGCGCACCGACGGGATCATCGACGAGCCTGCGCCGCATGTGTTCCAGACTGCGCTTTCAGACTTCTATCCAGAGTATCGCCTGGTCGCCCAGGCCATACCCAGTGAGCCACGCCCGCGGGCGGAATTGCTCAGCGTGTTGCATGCCAATATTCAGGATGTCTTCAACGAGTACGGCGTAGCCATTATGTCGCCGCATTATCTAAGCGACCCGCAAGACGCCAAACTGGTCCCGCGTGAAAACTGGTATGCAGCGCCTGCGCAAAAGCCTAATACGGCATTGGGTGATGGCCGAGGAAGCGACAGTGCGGAGCCCGCGTAACAGCTTGGCAGTTTGCCGGGAAAAGTCGCTTGGAGAAGGGCGAGGACAAGTGACTTCAGTGCCGTCGCCGGACGCCTAGCGCTGCAGCTGCTGTGAAACGATCTGCGCAATAAAAAAGGGGCAGAAATTAATCTGCCCCTTTTTTGCTGTTTTCGCAGCGGGGTTTGCCCGAGGACTAAGCTGCTAAAGCTTTAGATACGGAACTGACCAACCAGTGAACCCAAACGATCACCAAGGCCTGCCAAGTTGCGTGCAGTATGTGCGCCCTGCTGGGTTTCGTCCGCCACGCTGTCGACTGCCACGGCAATCTTATGCACGCTACGGTTGATCTCTTCAGCCACTGCGGTTTGCTCTTCTGCTGCGCTGGCAATCTGCGCGTTCATCGCATTGATGGTGCCGATCAGCTGCGCAATTGCGTCGAGCGAAGTGCCCGCATGGTTGGCTTGCTCGCGGGTTACATCACCGGCATCGCTTGAGCGCTGCATCGAGGTGACCGCATCCTGCGTGCCCTTCTGCAAGCGATCGATCATGCCTTGAATCTCTTGAGTGCTCTGCTGAGTGCGGCTGGCCAGCGCGCGAACTTCATCGGCGACGACGGCAAATCCGCGACCGGCTTCACCGGCACGAGCGGCTTCAATCGCGGCATTGAGCGCGAGCAGGTTGGTCTGTTCAGCGATTGAGCGAATCACATCAAGCACGCTGACAATCGAGGTCACATCCTTTTGCAGGGTATCAAGCGATACACCGCTGTCGCGAATATCCTGCACCAGGGTGTGGATACGCTCGATACTGCCGTCGACCACTTTCTTCGCAGCCTGGCCTTCGGTGTCAGTCTTCTGCGCAGCTTCTGCGGCACCTTGGGCACTTTGCGCAACTTCTTGCGCCGCTGCCGACATCTCATTGATCGCCGTGGCAACCTGATCGGTCTCGTGACGCTGGCGCTCCATGGCCTCTTCCGAGCGCTGGGCTTGTGCCGATACCTGGCCGACCAATTCGGTCAGTTGGCCAGTCACGTCAACCATCTGGCTGACCATGCCATGGATCTTCTCGACAAAACGGTTGAACGAACCCGCCAGTTGGCCCAGCTCGTCGTCGCCATTAATGGGCAGGCGACGGGTTAGGTCACCTTCACCGGCGGCGATGTCATCAAGGTTGTCTTTGATCTGCTGCAGAGGGCGCAGGAAGGTGTTGCTCAACAGCACACCGGCAATGCCGAATACCACCAACAACACAATCGCGACCACCACGATGCTGCTGATGATGGTGCTGATGCGCTGATCAATCGCAACCTGCACCTTGGCGATTTGCGCCTCGACGCCGTCCAGGTTAATTGCCGTGCCCAGCGCCATATCCCACTTTGGCAGGTAATAGCTGTAAGCCATTTTCGGCACCATCACCGAATCATCAGTCGGCAGTGGCGAGCTGTAATTGACGTAGTAGGTATTGTCCTTGGCGACACGTACCAACTCGCGGTTGATGTACACGCCGTTGGAATCGCGACGGTCGCTCAGATTCTTGCCGACATCCACTGGGCTGTCGCCGCGGAACAGGCGCACCACATTGGAGTCATGGCCGAAAAAATAGCCGTCTTTGCCGTACTTGATCTTCGACAGAATGGCGATGGCTTGCTCGCGGCTGGCCATATCGCCCGGCGCGGCGTTGTCATACAGGGCCTGCACCGAGCCTAGTGCGATTTGCGAGTAATGCTGCAATTCATTGCGGCTTTCCTGCAGCAGGCGCTCGCGTGTTTCCTTGAGTTCTTGGGTGGCCAGGCCCTGCAACACCCACGCGGCAGCCCCGCTGATGACCAAGGCAAACAGCAGGACAGGTATCAGTGCCAGCAGCACCACTTTGGTTTTCAGTTTAAGCAGCATTCGGTTAGTCCTCGTACAGCGCTAAAGGCAGATTACTAGCGCGTCGAATACCTTATCGGTCACTTGGCTGAAAAATTGAGCGGAAAACTCCTACGCAGGGCAGAAAACCATAACCGCCGCAATTTGCTTGGGCAACTGCAAGGACTTGCTAGGTATTGACCCATTCGGCATAGCTTGGCGGGATTAACCTAACCGTCAGCCACATGCCCATGTATACGATTAGAGCATCCAGCCCGAGGTTAAGGCGGGCGAGGGGAAGGCCAGAGTCCGCGAGAAGAAAGGCGGCAGACAGATTTATCAGGTGGGTGTGATTGCCGCACCTGATAAATCTGTCCCTTGGCGGTTGCCTAGACGAATGCCTGTTTGGCAGCGCCACGTGGCAAACGGTTACGCCCCGGCATTTGCTCTAGCTTCTGATGCCATGCACTGCGCACACTCTGGCTCGCTTTAGGCGCTGAGACTACAGGCGCAGCCTTCGCGGCTTTGGCCGCAGCGCGCAATTCGGCAAGGCTTGGTGAGCGATTGACAACGGTTGGCGCGGCTTCTTTCTCGATGGTGCGCAAGCAAAGCTTGCATGAAACCTGCGCCTTTTCCTCAGTGCTGCTAAGGCTTGCGCCAGTGCGGCCGCAAGCAACGGCATCAGGGGTTGGCGAGTAGTGAATAGCCAAGTGTACATCTCCAGCTTTTTAACAAAGCCGACGATTTTACCTATCAACTACCGGCCCTGTCCTTGGAAATTACAACGTACGAGCTAGGACGCTTGCGTTGGGTCAATGGATGGTGATTTGTCGGACGCGGGATGTTGGTTGAGTATTCAAAATGATTTGAGAGTGTGTGTTTGATAGTTGAAGTTCTTTAGATCAGCCAGTAAGTCATGGTCTTGCCACAATGTTCGGGCAGAAAAAAGCCGCGCAGTGCGCGGCTTTGGAGTTGGTGGGCCCACACGGACTCGAACCGTGGACCAAAGGATTATGAGTTGCCTAGAAACGCTGCAAGCCTAGTGAAGTCGTGCGTAGCTTGGCGCAGGTACAGTTAGCTGAAAGTAGCGTGGTAGATGGGGTTTAGCGTAATTAAGCGAAACCTGGAAAAGCTGGGCACTGTACCGTCAGCGTACTGTTATCTGTACCTCGATGCAGTCATAATTTTGCCGCCTCATGCTGTGAATAGCCGCTCTTGAACCACGGCCACCCTTTAGGAAAAATTATTTTTAGACCACGGTAAACTATCCGTAAACCGTGGCCCGTTTCTATTTTATTTAGTACTGCACCAATAAATATTAATTCATAGCTATAAGTGAAGCTCGTCAGAGTCAAATGTCAGATACTATAATGCAGCGTTTTGCTTCTATATCGCTGGAGAATTTTTTATATTTCCCTTCTTGAATGCTACTGTCAACGTACTGCACTCTTACTATCTGATTTCGGCCAATTTTGCTCTCTGCGCGAAATGGTTGTTTTTCATTTGAGTTAGTTGCCTGATAAAAGTCATCGTTGATCATGCTTCTAAAGCCTTGATCAAGTGACTCTGCAAACTCATCTGGGAAATTAATTAGCGAAAAATCTTTCACGTTGCGAATGCTGGAAATGTACGGCATAAGCGAGTCAGGTAGGCTCTCTCCATTGCCAGTCATTCTCTTGAATATAAGCCGCAAAAATATTAGTAGCAAAGCTCCGGAGTCAATAGTCTCTTTTGATAAGGTGTTGGTGTTTGAAGTATATTCAAAAGCTTGTTCAGCCAATTTCAACAACTCTGAGCAGTCGTTAATTTTTTTCTCGCTAAGAAACTCGTGAAATATATCATGCACGACTCGGAAATCGGAGTTAATGAGTAAGCACTCATCTGGGCGTAAATATAAGTCGAGATATCTATCGAACAAATCAAGTTTGCTTACGCCGTCTTCATCCGGGCGAATGAGAATTCCCAAGGTTATCACTTGCTTCAGCCCGTCTCGAGGTGCATTGCTACAGAGCAAGGCAAGTTTAGAGAAGCTAGGAATTAACTGGTAGTCATGTTCGGTTACGGAGGCAGTAATACTTGCGGTGATTATGTCGAAAGAGTTAATGCTGTTATTTTTTTCGATTGAGCATATGTATTCGAAAAGTGATTTTGCTTCTTCAAAATGCTCAGACTTAACAAGTTTGTGTATCAATGAAGAGCATTCGCTCACGCCAAATTTTAACTGATTTGTAATATCACTTCCGGAAAGAGATAATCGAGAATCAATTATATTTCTAGCGCACTTTATATAGAATGAGGCCTGTTTGGAAATGTCGGTTTCATAAGAGGCGCGTTCATAGAGTAAAGTACTTTTCACATCAACATCGCTAGCTTCTAGCGCGTGGTCTAAATGTTTCTTGCTCAAATCAAACTGGTTGGTAATGCTGTAGTATCTACTGAGTTGGTAGTGTGCTGTATATAGAATTACATTGTCCGATGCTATTCGTCCTGATGTTTGAGGTGCTACCGAAGATATTGCTTTTCCTAGTAGGTTTTCGATTTCAGGGTTAGTTTTAACGGTACTCTGATCATTTTGACTTTCTCTGGCAAGCCAAATGCTCGCTAGGTTGACACACGCCTCTGAATAGAATGGAACCTTCTTTCCTTCTAAATTCGAGTCTAAAATTTCTCTGAACTGCAACGAAGCATCGGTGAACCTATCTGAAAACATATAGCAGATACCGGACCAATGCCGCTTAGCATTAAGTAGAGCTTGATTGTTAACTCCGTCTGTAATGCAGCTTTCATATTCGTCTATGGCTGAATTTATATCATTAGTTTGTATGAGGCAAAATCCGATATTCAGCTTGGCTGCTAGCTCCTCCTCGGCACTGTCAGCTTGCAAAAGAGACTCTTTGAATAAAGTAATAGCCTCGTCATATCGTTTCAATTTTATTTTCTCGTTAGCTCTTTCGTCAAGAGTAAGTAACTCGCTCTCAATGTCAGATACCCATTTTTCAGACAACGATTCAGACATTATTCTGTTTTTAAAAAAAACTTCTCCGCTCTCTTGCTTAGGAGTGCTGATCCCTGAAAGGTAAAGTCTGTCTTTGACTTTGTCTGATAGTGCCGAGCTTTTTCCATAGTGAATGGCTATAACTGCATTTCTAAGTTCTTTGTCAAGCTGGACTCTAGTTCGTATATGGTCAAATGGCGGTAGGTCGTGGTTCTTTAAATAAAGCCCACTTACTAGTCTATCAATAGCACCATGATCAAGAGTGGACGCTTCATCAAGCAGGTTTTCAGCTGCTGAGCAGAGATCCCATGTAACTCTAGGGTTGCCGGAAGTCCAATAGTAAATTCGCTCAATTACTTCGTCGGGAAAATTTAAGTCGCATTGGGATAGAAATTTCTTTGTTTCTGAGAGAGTAAAGTCATCCAGATATATTTTTTCCCCTATATTGAAAGGCGAAATCGCTTTGTTTTTAATTAGTTCCGCAGGGTCGGCGACGCCAGAAAGTACATAAGTTAGTCTTTTGAATTGAGGGTAATTTGTCCTGCCGGAAAAATAAATACTACGTATTAGGGAGAAAACATTATCGGAATAGTCAACATTTGTCAGTGCATCTATTTCATCCAGGCAAATTATAAGCTTCCCCGAAAGATGATCCAGAATAGTTTTTAATTCTAGTTCGTGTTCTTTGTGCGGCTGCAGGTTAACTGTCCCTTTTCGGGCTACGCCAATTTTCTCCAAAAGCGGGCCAGTTAAGTCTTCCTTGGCCAGTACAGTGGTATCTATGATATTTCGAAAAAATGAGCGCAAGTCGGAAAAGCAATTAGAGACATCAAGATAAGAGAAGCAGTTATCCTTGGAGTCAAGTTCACGCTTTGCATTGAGTAGTAGGTTGGTCTTTCCCATTTGTCGCGAAACCAAAACATATCCGGGGCGCCCCATATCTTCGATTATTTGGTTCAGCTGAAGGTCGGCGTGCCTAATCACATATAGTTCTTTCGGCACTACTGCAAAGGGTTTGATTTTTTTTGAAGACATTTAGTTTCCCCTTAAAATTGGAAGCCCTGAGCTGACATTCTTAGCAGTTCATCATTGCTCTTATGGGGGTGTGAGATTTTTGTTTTAAAAAATGTTTTTAAAAATCTAGGCGAGCCATGTGCGCTGTCGATCAAAGTGCTAGGTAAGTCGTCTTTTGTTATCGAGCTTAGATTTGAAATAATAAGACCTACTAAGGAGTCAAGCTCTTCAGTTGTCCATTTTGAGCACTCTATAAAGCGCATGTAGCCGTTTAGTTTGGCAGGGTTCTTACTGAGGTTTATGTCGGGGGCACCTAATGAAGAAATAATAACTCGGAAAGAGTTTGCCCGTGCTAGCTGTTTTATTGATGTAAGTAAGTCCTCGATAAGCCTTACAAGTTCTGTTTCCGCCATTTCCTGTCCATCTACATTAGGGACTTCATCGATATAAACAAATAGATACTTGCTTGTATTGACTCCCTCAGAAATCATTCTGGTGAGATTGCCAAAATTCCTTTCGGGAATAGTTTCGTAACTACTCTCTGATAAGTGAATGGTTTCAATCATTTCCGAGATGAATGAGTCTCTGTAGCTTTCTCCGACGCACTGTGAGAAGCACATCTCTACAGCTTGCGACCCTGCTTTGCTTAACAGTCGTTTTATTATTGATGTTTTGCCAGCCCCAGAAGGGCCGTGAATCCAAAAGCTGGAAAAATTGAAATCAGAGCTAACTTGATCGTCGATACTTCTCTTCAAGTAGTAAGGTTCACAGCTTTCATCGTAAATATCGAAAAGAGGCCCTTGAGCAAATAAATCGGGATTTGTTAATTTTCTAGTAGGTTTAGGAGTAATTGTAGGGTTGCCAGCTTTTGGGAAAAATGTATTGTTTAAGAAGTCAACCAGCAAGGCGTGGCTCTGATGGTTCATGCTGGGGGGCTTAACAATTGAAGAATGACTTGCTCTTGGTATTATTTTTTTATCTGAAAAATATCTAGAAGCGGAGTTGTCCAGAACTATCGGTTCAAAGCCTGGAAGCCATCGAAAGTGTAGAAAGCCGACATGCTCTACACCTTCTATCCCAAAGAAAGTGTCATGCGGCCTGTCGGTGATGAATTTTTTAAAGCGCCCGTCCAGGTCGGTTAAAAGCTCGCTATTCATCCTTAGTTGGAGGCCTGTGCGATTCTTATAAAACTTGGCGATTTTCAAAAACCTATCTGCGTAATCAGAGCCTATAGATGGAGAGGCCATTAAGACTAGGCCAATTTTGTGGTCGCGAAATCTTTCTCTGTGACATTCAAGCATGTACCTTACTACGATGCCTCCGAGACTGTGACAAATAAATACAATCTTCTTGAAGTTTATTGGTGCGATTTCGCCATGTTGACTCTCTCGCCTCAGCGCATCAAATAACTCTCCCGAACATTCGCGAACGCCATAAGCACCTGAGTCGGCGTCAGTAAAGTAACCGCCGAGAAATATAGAAACTTTTGGTATGCGGCTATCTTTGGTAATTAAGTCTGGCCAGAAAATATTACTCGTTGTATTTGTCCAGCAGCTCTTAGAGTTTGAAAAAAACCCATGTACAAACACAAATACTGTGTCTGTAGTATTGTCAAATAGATGCCAGGTATTATTTTCTATCATTTAAGTTTGCCATGTGACAGAAGCAAAAGGAGCAGGGCAATAATTTTCAATTGTTACCTGCATTTCAAAGAGGCTGCATGGTTCGGCACTTGGGGAACTTCAAGCAGCCCCAAAATTTCTGCCCAGCTTTCGGGCCTGAGTTCACTGTGCGGATCAGCAGAGCGCTGCCGCATTGAGGGCATTGCCGCTCGGCTGTCGGATCGCTCCGGCGTTTGAGGTTTTGCACGTGCTCGCGGTGGGTGGCGAGCGTCGGGGCGCGGCGGCCGGTTTGAAGGGCGTGCAGCATGGCGTCGACTTCAGCCTCGCTGAATACCGGCTGTTGGAATGACTTGATATAGCGGACAAAGCCGATGCCCTGGGTCACGTTGGCTGGCACTTCGGTTTTAAAGGTGCTGCCGCCGACAAAGGTGATGAGCGAGTGCAGGTGCTCGGGGTTAACGCCAAGGGTGGCTTCCAGGGCCTTGAGGTGCTTGTAGTTCTGCCGCAGCGGGTTCTGGAATTTGAAGGTGCGTTTGTAGAGCTTCTGCGTCCACTGCGCCTGCTTCTCGCTGCCGAAGATCCAGCCGCTCATGTTCTTCGTTTCCAGTACGAAGATGCCGTAGGGCGAGAGAAACACGTGATCAATCTGAGTGGTGCCGTGTGGCGTGTTCAGAGTGACGTTGTGCAGGCGGCGGTAGGTCTGCTTATCCAGTTGCCAATGAGCGAACAGCCGCACCAGAAGCTCGCCAATATGACCTTTGGCCCAGGGCGACTTGAGAAGACCGATCAGCAGCATCAGCGGGATAAACCAGCCCAGCGTGCCCCAGACCTGGGTGATGATGGGGGTGAAGTGCATTTCCTGTCCTTGGTAATCCTGAGTTAACCGGATAGTACCGAAAGTAGGCGTAACTGGACGAATGAATTCTGGCGGATAAAGCCTCCCTGTAATCAGCGGGGCAGGGGTGTTGCAAATAGGCCGCTGTCCGGCTGGCGTGAAAAGCGTTGGGTATCCTGGTGCAGCTTGTCAATCACCTCGGTCAGCCAGGCGCGGCGTAGCCCCTGCTCGGCATCTGCGCGCAGTTGGTCAAGCCATTGGGAGTGCCCGGAGTAGTGTGGCCATAACTCATGGTCTGCTTCTAGGGGGTTAGGGCTGCACCTGTCCAGCCAGTTGGGGATAAGCTCCTTGTGGTGGCTCAGTTGATACAGGGAAGCCGCATCCAGCTGCGAGCGGCGCATGATGGTGCCGTGGTGATGGGCGATAGCCAACACCTGCAGAAGATGAATCAGGCTGGGCCAATGATCGAAGTGGCCGCCTTCGGTGAGGTGGTAAAAGCGCCTGCACAACGAATGGTCTTCATCCATATGCTCCAGAACCAGAGCGTAATGGCCCGCTGAATCCGGCCCGATTTGGTGAGTGTCGGGTGTTATCAGATGCAGTTTGAACTCGAAGTCGGCCTCAGGCGTGCGGTGCTCTTGAAACCATTTATGCAGCTGCCCCGGCGCTTTGTAGCTGAAAGGGTGCTGGTGGGCTGAGTCGCTTTTCCCGGTCAGCCAGCCTTCTTCCAGCGCGAATTGCTGATTGAGCCAATCGAGATGTGCCTGGCGCAGAGCCAGCTTGAGCTGATCAGCATCCGACCACTGATAGGCGGACAGCTGTAAGGTATCCGGCAGCAAGGCGTTGATCTCAGTGCGGGCCACGCCATGGGCTTCAAAAGTCGCCAGCACGCGTGCTGCCTGCTGGCGTACCGGGTTGCGTCGTTCACTGAGCCAGGCAAACAGGCGCTGCAGCAAATCAATCCAGTCCTTGGGGTTCATGCGGCAGCTCCTGGGTTAGCGGGTCAATAGCGTGTTTATGCCGAGGCCTTTCTGCCGCGCTTGGCCTTGGGCGCGGCGGCGAGTTGGGCTTGGATGCGCCCCAGCAGCACGCTGGCCGGTTCGTCGTTCGGGTCTTGTGGCACCAGTTCGCCTCTGAAAGCTTTGGCCAGAATACTTTGGGTCAGGTGGTCGATACGGCTTTTGGCGCTTTGCACCTTGCTTTCAAGCTGGTCGGTGAAGGCGAAGAGCTGTTCGACGCGACGGACAATTTCCGTTTGTTCATCTTGCGAGGGCAGCATAAATGCTAGATCCCGAATGTTCGAGAGATTCAGGCCAGGTTTGCCGCCGCCATATGCGAGCTCTGTCAGCTCACCACGACCAGAGCCAATATCTTTTAGGTAGAGCTCTATAAATGGAGCATTGTCGGGCTTCTGGAGCCTGACCAAGGCAACATGCTGGCTAACGTAAGCCTCTGGAAGAGGTTGTTTAACCCGTGCGACTTTCCCGACGTTTGCACCGGTGATTGTTACGAGAATGTCTTGGGCTTGAACTCTTGTCCGCTTGCCCTCGCTCGACTCGGGCAGCTTTACAAAAGCGGTATCCGCTATGTCCAGTTCATCGGTATTAATGTCCTGAGATCGGATGAATATTGCGCCGCTTTCTGAATAGTAGTCAGCCCATCCACGAGAGCCGCTAGTTACCAGCGTGCAAAGCTCTGAAAGCCTAGTGTCTTCCCAGCTAGTGCGAGGCTCGCCAATGTTCGACGCAGCTCGCCACTCCTCCGTCAACCGCCCAGAAACGGCTGCGGTTAGGACGGATTGGCGGAAGAGTTTGAGCAGGGAGGGGATCGCGTCGATGCGGGCTTTAAGGGTGTCGACTTGGGCTAGCAACTCATCGAGTTTTTGGGCGATGCGGGTTTGCTCGGCGAGCGGAGGGATTCGTAGGTCAAAATTTTTAATATCGCCAAGCGATACGTTGTTCATCGCTCCGCCGCGAGATATATCGGCGAGGAAGCCTCTGGACAAAGAGCTCAGCTGGTATTGGAGGAAGCTATAGCTGGTTATCTCGCTTGGGACTCTAATTATTGCAACAGCCTGGTTTGTATTCGCAGGCAAGTCTTCCTTTTGTACTAGTGCTGTCTTACCTATTGTTCCTGCAATTGAAAAAAGCACATCGTTTTCTTGGAGCTGTGAGCGCAAAAGGGCTGCGTGAGCTTCTTCAGATATAAATTGATTAATAGAGTTTTTTTGAATTCTATTATTTGCGATATTTTCGATTTTTACGAAAGATACACCTGTTTTTTCGTAGCTGAAGCCTATAGTTGTTGGTGTTGTTCCTTTCGTTATTAGTGAGGAGACTTCTTGCAAAGCATATTTACCCCACCCCTCCGGCAACTCACTCATCCCCATTCCCCTCAACCACCGCCAACCCCATCACTTCCGCCATCAACTGCTTTTGCGCCGCCACTTCATCACCTGCGCCCAGTGCTTTCATTAGTTCTTCCAGCTCATGCAGGGCTTCAGTGAGTTCGGCCATAGTTTCACCGGCCAGCACTTCCGGCGCAGGCAGGTCGGCAGCGTCGAGGCTGTCAGCATCTTTTAGCCAGCTGATATCCAGCGAGCCGCCACGCTCGCAGATTTGCTCACGGCTATATACGCGGAAGCGGCTCAATTCGCCGATGCCTTCGACGTTCTCTGCGCGCGGGCTGTTGCCGTTGGCATCCGTGCCATAGGCGTCCTCGAAGGGCTTGAGGTGCTGTGCGCCAAAGGGAGTGCGTTTGCCAAAGCTAGGCATATTGCTGCGCAGGTCATAGACCCACACGCGCTGAGTGCAGCCCTGCTCCTGGCGCGGGTTGTCAGCAGTGCCTTTCTGGAAGAACAGCACGTTGGTCTTGACGCCTTGCGCATAAAAGATGCCGGTGGGCAGGCGCAGGATGGTGTGCAGGTTGCACTTGTCCATAAGGTCGCGGCGTACCTCGGTGCCAACGCCTGCTTCAAACAGTACGTTATCCGGCAGCACCACGGCGGCGCGGCCACCGGGTTTGAGGCCACGGTAGATATGCTGGAGAAAGGCCAGCTGCTTGTTGCTGGTCTTGTAGGTGAGGTCGTCGCGGGTCGGGCCGCCACCGCCCTTGGCGGTGCCGAACGGTGGGTTGGAGAGAATCACGTCGACCTTGGGCAGGTTGGCCCCGCTTTGGCCAAGGGCGTTGCCCAGATGTACCACGCCTTCTTCGTCGCCTTCCATACCGTGCAGCAGGGTGTTCATTAGTGCCAGGCGGCGGGTGCCTGGCACCAGTTCGATGCCGACAAAGGCGCGGTTGCGCTGGAAGGCCTGGGCCTTGGCGTCGAGGTCGTAGTGATCATCGCTGTGGCCCTTGATATAGGCGTCGGCGGCAATCAGGAAGCCTGCGGTGCCGGCAGCCGGGTCCTGGATGGTTTCACCGGGTTGCGGTTTGATGCAGTTGATGATGCTGTCGATCAGCGGGCGCGGGGTGAAGTACTGGCCGGCGCCGGATTTGGTTTCGCTGGCGTTCTTCTCCAGCAAGCCTTCGTACAGATCGCCCAAGCCATCCTGGCGGGCGCTGAACCAGTCGATACCGTCCAGGCTTTTGATCAACTGCTCCAGGTGGCGTGGCTCTTTCAGGCGGGTCTGTGCGTCGGCATAGATGGCGGCGATCAGTGGGTCGCTGTTCTTGCCCAAATCGAGCAGCATCTGCCGGTAGTGATCGAGCAGGTTCAGGCCGGATTTGCCGGCCAGATCCGGCCAGCGCGCACCAGCTGGCAGCTTGTGGGCAAAGCTGTCGTTGTTCTGAACTTGCTCAAACTCCATCTTGATAAACAGCAACAGAACTAGTTCTGTGACGTAGTCGCTGTAGTTGATGCCGTCGTCGCGCAGCACGTCGCAGAGATTCCAGAGCTTCTGGACGATATCGGAGTTGGTCATGGGGTCTCTCTAATTGGCTCATAACGTGAGCCGAATACATCGGCTATTCGGCTCACGGGAAAAAGGTTGGTTTAGCCGGGTGTTTGCCAGAAAGGATCGTTCTGCCAGTCGGGCGCAAAGCCCATGGCCCGTAGGTTGGTCTCTGGAAACTCTGCCAATAACTCGTGTAGGCGTCTGTCCCAACTGGTATGCGGGCTGACCTGGCGCATCAGCAGGTTGAGGATGCACAGCACGGTGAACAGGCGGGCATGTTGTCCGGGTTGTTGCAGGTGTTGCGGCCAGGGGAAATTGACCGTCCTGGGTAGCTCTGGACGGATGCCCAGCTCGCGGTTCCACAGGCGTGCGTGATGCGCGCAAATATTGCGGATGGTGGTCAGGGTGTGCAGCCAGGATTGCAGCAGAGGGGCCGGCAGCTTCAGGCGTTTGGCGATGGCCTTTTTGTCGGCATCGCGGGCCAGGCCCTTGAACAGGTGCGAGAGATCGCCCAGGGTGATTTCTTCCATGGCCGCCCAGGCGGGCATCAGCTCGGGGGTGTTGTACGTCAAGGCGTAATGACGTGCGTAGCTTTCCTTGGCGCGCATGCTCTTGAGTTGTTCTTTGCGGGCATCAGAGGCTTGTGAGGCGTCGATGCGCAGGCATTCGCGCAGATGATCCTGAAGAGCCTTGTCCTGCTTACTGCGAATGCTGTCGAGCAGCACCTGGTGGCGATAGCCGCGCTGGAAGAACTTTGGCTCTAGATACCAATGCGAGCCATATTGCGGCCCCATGCGGTTGCTAATAACGGCTCTGACCGCGACTTCTATGCGCTCGATGGCATCCATGACCAACAAGCGCAGGCGACGGTCGAAGTCATACAGGCGGGTGAGCGCCTGCAGGCGCGTGCCGGGCCTGAAAACGTGGTCGGCATCTTCCGAAAGCTGGAATGGGCGCATGTAGGGCGTGAGGCGGAAGAAACTGACCGCTTCCAGAAAGCAGTGCGCTTTGGCTTCATCCTGGATGGTAAGCCCACGCTGTTTGAGCAGGGCCAGCTGCGCAGGAATATCAATGGCTGGCTTGCGGAAAGACTTCATGCGGAAAAACTACCGGGCATAAAAAACCCGCTCAATTTGTGCGTAGCTGCCGAAGCAACCATAGGCATGGCGGGTGTGTTGCGTGAGAGCATATGCACCAGGGCATCGTTTTGCAAGTGGTTTGGCACTGTAATGATGAGCCGGGCGGCGTCTTTGGTTGGCTGCGAGCCCGGCCGGCTGGCTATATACAGAGGGCGACTGGCTTCGGACGCAGGTGTCCTTTGTCCTGGGACCAAGGACACCTGCTGTCGGCTGATCAACGGCGCGTCAATACCCATCAAGCTACCGACCATAGGTTGTCATTTAGCGCTTCCAATACCTGGTCCAAATTGCCGCCTAGGTTGCGATCCAACGCCTTGGTGCCGCCATCGTTACGGAAGGCATCGTTGACCTGCTGTGGGTCAATGACCACTTCATGCACCAGTTGCTTGGCCAGGCGCTCCAGCCATTTGCGTTGCACGGGCGTCCAGGGTCGCTGGACGTAGATGGTCTGCATGGCCTTGGCCACCCTTTGGTCGAAGGGCAGCAGGGCTTCGCCGATGGCCGCCTGGCGGATGTAGCCGATGATGCTGGCGGCGACTTCTTGGTTGGTCTGATTGCGCCATGCGCTTTTCAGGCTGGCTTCGCTGAAACCGTGCTGATCAAGTAGCAGGCGTACTTCGCGCAGTTGCTCGCGGGTCAGATCCTTGGGGCGGTTGACCACCACGCCAAGGGCAGCGGACTGGTTGAGTTGGTTGCGAATAAAGTCGTTGAAGCTTTCCAGGAAGTCAGCCGGCTTCTGATTTTGCCCGTAGTTCTGCTCGCGCACCCGCAGTTCATCGCTGTGGGTGGAAATAACCGGGTAGTTCTCCGAGCCGAGCAGGGCGCTTACGGCGGCGAGCTGGTTGAGTAGCTGGCTGTGCTGGCGGACGAAGTTGGCGGCTTGCTGCGGGCCAAGGTCGTGCAGGTGTTTGTGCAGTTGGGCCGGCTCAACGCCCCACACTTCTTGCAGCTCATCGAGCTTTTTCTTCAGCGTGGGTTTTTCCTCGGCCTTGTGCTGGGCCTTGCGCAGGATACGCATGACGCGCTGGCTTAGTTGGTCGAGCACATCATGGGCGTGGCTGCTGTCGTCTTGGCTGCCGGGTGCGTTATGGCTGGTTCCGCTGGTGAGTTCGCTGACCAGTTGGTCCAGGCTGATGTTGGGGTTCTTCACCAGGGGCTTCATGGTGTCGACCGCTTCCAGGCTGGAATACAGGTCGACGGGGTCGTAGATGCGGAATACGGTTTTGCCAATGTCGTCGCATCGGCGCGTGGCGCGGCCTTTCATCTGCTCGTAGAGGATGCGCGAGCGCACCCGGCGCATAAACACCAGGTTGCAGATTTTCGGTACGTCGATGCCGGTGGTGAGCAGGTCGACAGTGATGGCGATATTGGGGGAGGGCTCGTTCTTGTAGCGGCGAATCAGCGTTTCAACCTTGTCGCTCTGGCCGGTGATGATTTCCACGGCGGCCTGGTTGTACTGCTCGCCGTAGGCTTCTTTGAAGGCGTCGTCGAGTAGGTTTTTGACCCGCTCGGCATGGGCCTGATTGACGCAGAAGATCATGGTCTTCTCGTCGCCAAACGGGTCCAGCTCTTTAGCCAACTCGTCGCAGATGACCTTGTCGAAGGCCGGGGTGATCACACGGCGGTTGAACGACTCGATGTTGAAGGTGAGTTCATCGTCCAATTCGGCTACGTCGACTTCACCGGTTTGGGTGTTGATAACGCTGACCGACTCGCCTTTCTCGAAGCGAATACCGTGCTTGCTGAGTTGGGTTTCGTAGCGAATCGGTGGTTCATGATCCACCAGCCAGTCGTCGGCCACGGCTTCGCGGTAGCTGTAGGTGAATACTGGTTTACCGAAGATTTCGCTGGTGTGCTTAGCCGGGGTGGCGGTGAGGCCGATACGGCAGGCGTCGAAGTGATCGAGCACGCGGCGGTACTGCGAGAGGTACTGGCTGTGATCGCGCACGGCCAACTCACCTTCGGTCATTTCCTGGTCGAGGGTGTAACCCCGGTGGGCTTCGTCGACGATGATGCAGTCGAATTCGCCCACGGGTGGCGGGTTATCTGAGCGGAAGATACGGCTGACCATAGCTTGCACGGTAGCGACCTGGACGCGGGTTTCCGCCTCGGCGGCCATGTCGCCCAGCTCTTTGATGTCGTAGATCTGCGCCAGGGTGTGGTTCTGCTCAAGCGTGGTGTCGTTGAACGCGTCGATGGCCTGCTGGCCGAGGGCGCTGCGGTCAACCAGAAACAGAATACGCTTGAAGCGTTCGGCCTTCAGGAAGCGGTACATCAGGCCAATCGCTGTGCGGGTTTTACCGGTGCCGGTGGCCATGGCCAGCAGGCAGTCACGCTGGTTGTTGGCCAGGGTCTGTTCCACAGCCTGAATGGCCTTGACCTGGTAGTCATGCAGCTTGAGGTAGGCGAAGCCTTCGGCCTTGAGCTTTGCCTCGGCGTCTGCCTGGCTGCGTTTGAGCAGGTCGAGCAGGTCATCCGGTTTGTGAAAGTCTTGCAGCGGACGCCGTGTGTTGGCCGGGCTGCGCAGGTCACGGAACCAGGTGCCAGATTGTTCGGCGAGCTGCTTGATAAAGGGCCGGCCGTTGCAGGCGAAGGTAAAGGGCACGCGGAAGTGCCCACCCTGGCCATCGTTCCAGGGCTGAGTTTGACCCGCTAGCAGCCAGGGCTGCTGATGCTCGGCAGTTAAGTTGAACTCACGGGCATAGCGCTCGGCCTGGGGGATGCGGTCGGCGATGTTGATGCGTTTACGCTTGGCTTCAACGATGGCAATGGGCGTGAGACCGGCGAACAGCACGTAGTCGGCGCAAGCTTTGGGGCTGCTGGTGGGCCACTCGGCGATGGCTTTGTTTTTACCTTTCTCCGGGCGGGCACCTTTGCTGTAGGTGAGATCGAGGGAATCCGCCTCCCAGCCTGCATCGATCAACTGCTGGTCTATCAGAATACGGGTTAGGTCTTCGGAGAGATCGAAGCTGCTGCTGGCCTGTTGGGTTTTCTTGGCAACCTGTTGGCTAACCTGCGGCTGGGCGGCCATTTGCTGTTGCATGGCCTTGAGGCTTTGCTCGTGCTCGCGTTGCAGCTTGTGCAACGTAGCTTCATGCTCGGCTGCCAACTGCTTATGGCTGCGTGATTCGGCATCCATCTGCTCAGCAAGCACGGCATATTCTTCGGCTTCCTGCTTGAGCAGGCCGGCTAGCTGCTGATTGCTCTCCAGTTGCTGGCTGGACTCGCTGAGCTGCGTTTTAAGCTGTTCGATCTGGCTTTGCAGCTCACGCAGGGGGGTACTGGGATCTGCTGGCGTAACGAAGGGGCCGGGTTTGAACGCGTGTGCGTTCTTGCCGAAGCTCTGGTGATACCAGACGGCCAGAGCGCGGGCAACCTTAAGCCCATCCATGGCCTCACGGTGCTGGGTGCGGAACTCATGAGTGGCCCGGTTACCCTCCACACGCAGGGTATGAAACAGGCTGCGGATGTTCTGATCCAGCTGGATCTCGCGGCTGAGCTTGTAGAGCAGGTCGGACTGCGTGGTGGTGGCATCGAACTCGATACCGGCGCGGCTGGCTAGGTCTTGAGCCAGTGCCTCGCCGAGTTGGCGCAGCTTGATCAGGGTGGTTTTGGGATCGCTGGCGAAGACCTGCTCGGCCGTGCTCGCAAGCTGCAGGAAGACAGGATCGTGCTCCTGGAGAAAAGCGAAGTTACTGCTGGCTGCCATGGTCGATCCTTTGAGCTCTTTTCCTTTAACTGCGCCAGATTGATACCAGCTACGCAGAATTACAGGGAGTTTACTCAAAGTGGGTAGGACAGGGGGAGCAGAAATTTAGCAGCTAAATTTTCAGGCTTTCGCACGCGTGTCTCCAGTTGAGTGTTAGCGACTTACGCCCTGGGATGTTTTCTTTCTAGACTGCTGACGTTTGCTGGCTACTAGAGCCAGGCGCTGTTTTTCCAGGGCGGGATCATTGAAGCGAATGGTCAGGTGCTCCTGGGCTGCCAGCTCCAGAACTTGCTGTTTGAACTCTGCAGAGCCATTCACGCTCAGGGATTGGCCGAAGCGCTGCGCGGCAAGCTGCAGAGCGGCAATCACAGTTGCTGGCTTTGCATGTCTGGAGATCTGGAGTGCGCGGCCGTCATCGCGAATGACTGCTTCGCCGATTAGGTAGATCAGGGTGCCTTGCTTTGTAATGTTGTTAGGTGGCAGTGCTGTTGATGGCGATGGGGCTGCTGCGGCTTCGCCGCCCAGAGTGTTGCCTTTCAGTCCGCTGGCACAGACCCTTGCTCTCAGCGCAGCAAGGGCGTTTGCATCACCCTGGCGCGCGTGCTCCTGCAGCCAGTCATGCCAACTGCGTTGGCGGTACCGCAGGGTTAGTTCGCGGCACGCCTGTTTGTGCTGCTGTCTGGCGTTTTCGATTGCCGCCAGCAGTGTTTTGCTGATCTGGTTGAGGATGATCTTCTTGGCCAGCCGGTCGGCCCCAGAGAGCTTTAAAGCATTGCGCTTGAGGGCTGCCAGACGTTTGGCGGCGGTGATCTGTTGGTCGCGGATAGCCCCAGTAAATCTGGCCGCTTTGGCGCGTGTGGTGGCACAGTGTTTTTGCTCGGCCTGGTAGCGGGCGAACAGTTCGCTAGTATCCAGGCGAGAGCGCATGGGGCGTTGCTGATACTGCTGGGCTGGTGCCGGGGTCTCTTTTGCTCCGCATGCCTGGAAGGGCCCCAGGGCCATTTCTAGTTTGGCCTTCGATATGTCCCGTGATACAGAACTGGCCTTGATGGCGGTGTTGTCTGCGCTGGTAATGACTAGGCCATTGCCGCGAAGTTGTAGACTCAGGCCATTGGTTTGCATTACCTGGTGCAGGGCATTCCAGCTATCGGCGGCAGTGATTTGTTCCAGGCACTCACGACGAACCCATCCGATGAGGCTTTCAACGCCGGCGGCATGCTCCAGGTCGCCCGCACGGCCACGAGCTGCCTGACGCTCAGACTGGTGGTTGTCGCGCTCCAGGCCAAATTCATGCTCCAGTGTTGAGCACAGCTGATTCAGAGTCTTGTAATCGCGAAAGGGCGAGTGCAGAGTCAGCCTAGACGGATGGATCTTGTTGATGGCCAGGTGGATATGGATGTTGTCGGTGTCGTGGTGGACGGCGCTGATGCGTTGGTGCTCGGTGTAACCGAGACCCGAGCATATATGTTGCTCGATCTGCTCCAGAACCGTTTCGTCAGGCTCTTCGCCTGCGCGGAAGCTGAGGATGAGGTGGTAGGTCTTGTCGGTCTCACAACGCACGTTTCGCGCCTGCGTGGCGGTGACCTCCAGGATGGCGTCCTCGACCTCCAAAGAATGGCAGTTGCTGATCTGTACGTGACCGACACGCTCACGCTTGTCCTGCGGGTCGCACATGTAGCGCACCAGTTCTCTGAAGCTGCTTTTGCGCAGTGAGCGGATGGCTACATGCTTGGCGATCACGGACGGATGCTCCGCGCCGCGATTGGGGTGACGAGGGCCGCCATGGTTGAGCGCAGTGACTGCTGGCTTTCCCGAATTTCGTCCACCAGCGTTTGCAGGGTGCGGTTGGCCTGCATCTGTCCGTAAGCGGGGAGGTGGTCATAGTGGGTCAAAGCCAGTTTGAGCAAATTGCCCAGGCGTGCCTGATCGGCATTAACCCGTGCCAGCTCCTCTACGTACTGGTAATCCAGGATGCTGGAGACTTCATAGCCTTGCCCCACCAAGAGCAAGTAGCGCGATGCGCTGTGCCCAGATGCCTGGGCGTTGAGCAGTATCCGTTCGCGCTCATGGGGCAGGCAGTAGACCTTGATGGGCGGCTCAACGCGCCGACTGGTGCTCTCACCCATGGTGTTCAACCTGTTTGTTTGCTATGGCCCAGCAGGGCAGGGTGGGGCCTTGAGTGCGAAGCGCGAATACGGCCCCTTTGTGAGGCGCGCACCGGAGGTGTGGGCCTGCACATACTACCCTGTCCCGCATCTCAGCGCTTTTAACGTGCCTCTTGTTGACAGGTAGCAGTGCAAGTCTTGCGTGTTGAACGCTGCAGTTGCAGGTTGAGCGTGTTTTGAACGCTTTAATGGCGGGTTGGACGCCAGAGAGGCTGCTAATGCTCACTGCAGATGCCCCTTGGTTGCGGTTGAGCTGAGCGTAATTGCCCTTGGGTGGATGGGTTCCTGCTTGGCACTTTGTGATGGCTGAGGGGCGGTGATCAGTTGTCGGGCGTAGCGACGAAATGCCTGGTAGGTGAATGGAATGCGTTGCTCTTCGTGCAGCAGTTTCCATATGGCGAGTAGTGACCAACCGCTGCTGTAGGCCTGCTGGATCTCCTCGCGCATAGAGATAAAAGCGCTGCGGTTGCGAGCGGCGATGCTGGCATCAGGCTTTCGCATAACGTGTGCGGCGATCCGCTCAGAGAGTGTCTTGGTCTTTGGTTGAACAGACGAGTCTTCCTTCGTAGCTTCCGCGCCGTTATGTGCTTGTGATGTGTATGTGCTCATGTATTGCCTCCATTTCGTTGGTTCCAGCAGATCTTTGATTGCATCATCGACCTCGCTTGGATTCGCTTTGCTTTTTGAGCTGCGTACGTAACTCAGCCAGTGATTGGCGCTCTAAGAGCTCATCCGGTACGCAATTGTGATTTCGGATGCTTGCTGCTTTGTTCCTCTCCCTCGGTTGCTGTTTGGCACTGGGCACAAACTCACCAAGCTGAGCCACTTCCACAAGTCTTCGCAGTAACCCGAGAGGGTTTCGGACTCGGCCCTTTGCGATCAGGGCGGCGATTTCATCGAGGACAAGTTGACGCTGAGGAGTAGGGCACTGCTGCAGCAACTTCTGAGTTGCGGTACGGTTTTGGCCGGACAGCTCTGCGGGTATTGCCAGAGGCGTAAGCGGTCCGTTTTGCGCTGTTGTAGGTTCTTTTATGATTCTTGATGGTTGGGCTGACATGGGTGTCACCCTTTTGCTACCTCTGCTGTCATCCTTTTTGACCTGATTTGTCAGGGTTTCGCTTGCTTCTGGAGCAAAGGGTGACAGTTTGTCAGGGTTAGTTATCCACAGAGGGTTGACCCGATATTCCGTGGCAAACCCGCGCCCGCCATTACCGTACCGAACCGTGAGCAACCATCCGTTTTCGCGCATTTGTGCGAGATACCGGCGAACGCTGCGTTCGCTCTGACGTGTTTTCTTGGCGATATAAGCGACGCTGGGGCGGATGTTGGTTCCGTCATCGTGTGCATGGTCGGCATAGGCCAGGGCCGTAAGGAGTTCGCAGCCGCCTGCTGGATAGTGCTCCCACACTAGGCTTGAGATTTTTATGCTCATGATCGGGGCGCTTTTTAAGAGGGCGGGCGTTTTAGTTGCTGATTCCGTCGTCGATCAGTCTCGCAATGTCCTCCGTGCGAAATAGCACGCGGCGCCCCCATTTCCGCTTGGCTGCGTTGATGCTCCGAGCCCACTCAGTCCTGTTGTCAGAGAGCGTGATGCGGAGAGCTTCTGGGCTTCGATGCATGATTTCGCCAAGCTGCTCGTAGGTCATCAGGATTCCGCAGCGAGCGGTCAGAATTTCTTGGGTTGTGGACATGTAGGTACTCCTTGGTATCAGTTACGGCTAAATCCTATTAGCATTCTTCGTTGGGCTTTAAGAGTTAAAATTAGCCACTTGAAAAACTCTACATCCCTCATGAATTATGGGGTTACATGGTTTTTTTGTCGGATTTGAGAATTTAGCATCGAGGTCGAGTTTTTAGCATGTACGTGAAACACCATCCCCCACCGGCTGATGAGCTTGAGATCATTCTTGGGGTGAAACATGGGTATTTGCGTGTACCGATATGGCGTCCACTGGTAGCCGATATCTTGCAGCAAGCGACGGTCGAGGCATTGAAGCCAATCGTCTTCAAGCGAGTCTTGAAGAGGCACGTAAGCCAAGTTTTGGAGCGCATGGTGCGTTGCCCCAGCCTTACGGACCAACAGCGGCTGGTTGATGGTTTGAGCTCAGCTCTCGTCTTTTTGAATAGGCAAGAGCTGAGTTGGGGGGCGTTTGGCGAAATGGGCCATTCCCTGAGCTTTCCAGGCCGAACTTCTCCTGATTTGCTTGTGTCGCTGGGACAGCTAATGGGGGCTGGGCAGGCGATCAATGAGATCCTTGGCTATAAAAAAACTCCGGTTCGTCGCTTTTGCTCCATGTGCTGGCGGTTCGTTTTGAGCGGGAAAAAGCACTGTAGGGCCCACCAAGTACCAATTGGTGGAGCCAGTGAAAAGCTATCGCATGGGCCTGACAACTACTGGTTTTGCCGTAAATTGTTGCCGCAATTTACTGAGCACGTCCGGAGGCTTTCCAATCAAGCAAGGAAGGAGAAGCTGCGCTCATGGTGGAAAGAGGCCATCGAAGATGCCCAGGTTATTCCTTGGCTTGAGCGCCATAGGCCGCTGACGTGGCAGCTTGTGGTAAGGCGTGTGGGGAGGCTTGAAGATGCTGCTGTGCTGCCCGCCTTGATTCAGGCGCTAGATGATCACGATCTGGAGGTCGGTGTGCTGCGTGAGCAGAGATCAGCTTTTCACCGCTCACTGCTGGATGATCGGAAAGCCGTTTTTGATCTTCTGCTGCGCGCGGAGGCCTGGCTTAGAGCTGCTGCAGAACGCCGGGGGAATTGGGGGGGGAGTCGCGTTGGGGCTGGACGGCCAGCCCGTTTCTAGTCCTCAATTAACGACGCCAATGTCCTGTCTTATTCGGTGGCATATCTTTGCGGTGATAAGGTCTAGGCAGCGGATAAGTGTAGTAGTTGCCTTTTCATTAAAGGTCTCGCTGTTTGGATTTTCCATCAGTATCGAGTAAATTTCGGTCATATTGAAGTCTTGATGAATTACTTCGGATGAGAATGTATAAATCTCGTCGTAAAAGGTTTTTCCAAGTGGCGAGAGATTGGCCTTGTTGCTGACATTGCTTAATAGGTTGTAGCAGTAGCTTTTTTTCTCAATAAGCAACTTGCTTTTTTTGGTATTTTCTTGGGGGTGGGCCAATTCCATTGCTGTATTGAATCCGGCCCTGTCAACTTTGGCGTGCACTTGGAGCCAAAAGCCAATCTGCTCAGGCGCTAGCCAGTCAACATAAAAATCTAGCGAAATTTCATATGTCGATCTGAGCAGGCAAACTGCTTGAAAGTAGTAGTTGTTATTAATTAGTAATTTGATGGCCTGTAAATTTTCGCTGAGCCTGTAGAGAATCGAAAAAAGAGTTTGGTGGTAGTGGAGTCCGGGTATGTAGCTGCTGTGAAACATCTTTACTTCCTCAGCTAGTTTAGAGGCGTGCGCATGAAGTTTTTCTAATTCATGCGTGTGCCTCGCTGAGATATTTTTCCCAAGAATTGAATGTGCTTTTCCGGTCTCTTTTTTTGCTACTGTCGAGTCAAGAAAAACTCCTAAATTTTCCTCCTTAAATTTTAGGTGTCTGACTTCGTAAGCGCTCTCTTCGAGCTCTATTGACGTTTCCAGAACTACCACTGGAGCCATCTCGATTTTAAGGGCTGCGTATGCCTGGTAAACGGCGGAGTCGTCAGGTGCGACATATGCTTCAGGGGCGGCTTTATTTATATTTTTGTATACATAAATTTGGGGGCGATGCCCAGATCGTATCAGATCTTTGACATAGGCTATGTCTTCCTCCGGAACTATGTCAGTTACACCTGTGAATTCGGAGTCAGCCCTTTTGTAAAAGCCATTTTTTATATTTTTTAACGATATTCTTGTGAGTAGGGCTTGCTTTTCTCCGTTTATCAGTCGTAGATATTTTTTGAGAAAAATTTCGTCATTAACGATGTCTCTGTTTGAGCAGATTTTCTCCATCGATATTGTTGATGTCAGCGGGAGGCGATTCAGTCTTGGCTTTGTGATTTCTGTATTCATTTTTGATCTTTGGTTAGGTGTTTTAGGGCGTCTAGTTTTTTTACAAGATCTTCTGCGCGCAGGTGCGTGTAGCGCTTCAGCATCTGCATCGACCTATGCCCGCTGATGGCGGATACCTCCTGGTCGGATAGACCGCCTTCGACCAGCCGGCTGACCGCCTCATGACGCAGATCGTGGAAGCGTAGGTCGGGCATACCGAGCTTGGTCTTCAGCAAACCCCAGGTCTTGGTGAAGGCGTAGGGGCTGCGCTTGCCATTTCTGCCTGGCTCGCCAAAGAACACCAAGTCACAGTCAATCGGGCGTACAGGGTTGTTCAGCGCAGCCTGGAAGGTCTCTGTGGCCCATTTGCTGAGCGGGACAGTGCGAGCGCTGTCGTTCTTGGTATCTGAGAGGCGCACCACGCGCTTTTTCATGTCGACCTGATGTCGGCGCAGGGATGTGATCTCGGATGAGCGCATGCCGGTTTCCAGGGCGATGCGGACGATCCAGCCAAGCATGGGGTTGCTGTGATTGTTCACGGCGGTCAGCAGGCGGCGTTCTTCTTCTGCAGATAAGCGTCGGTCGCGACCTTCGCCGGGGCTGGGTTTACGGATGTTCAGCACTGGGTTAAAGCTCAGGCCCAGGCCCCATTCCTGAATTGCCACAGTGAACAGGTGGCTGAGCAGGGCCAGTTCTAGGCGCACGGTGTTGTTGCTGGTGGGCTTGCCGCGATTGGTGATCGAGGCCAAGCGGGTATCGCGGTAGCCGGCGATGATTTCAGCGGAGAGGGCGGCCATGGAGTATTTGCCCACATGGTTGATCAGCTGTTGGGCTTTGGTGGCTTCGGCGCGCTGGGTTGTCGGCTTCTTGGTGGGGCTGATTTCACTGAGATAGCGTTTCAGCGCCATTTCCAACGTCATGCGTTCGGAGCCGCTGCGCTGGATGTAAACGCCCCTGACCATTTCGTCTTCGGTGCGACGTGCCCAGTCTTCGGCATCGCGTTTGGTACGGAAGGTTTTGGTGTTGGTCGGCCAGCCGGTTTTGCGTACTAGGGCCTTCCAAGTGCCGGCATCCGTTTTGACGATTGTGGCCATTTTTCCTGCTCCAAAAGCGTACCGTTGTACCGGCACTGTACTGAATTTGTACCTTTGGACTATAGGACTGGTAAAGCTGTTTTTCTTGCGGACATGAAAAAGCCGCGCAGTGCGCGGCTTTGAAGTTGGTGGGCCCACACGGACTCGAACCGTGGACCAAAGGATTATGAGTCCTCTGCTCTAACCAACTGAGCTATGGGCCCTCAGAAGCTGGCGGATTATACCGGCGCCTTCCGCGTCATGCCAACTGATCGCTTCGGTTGGAGGAATTTATCTGCAAAAAGTTTGGCATCCAGAGGCCGATTGATAAAAAAGCCCTGTATTTGCTCGCAACCGGCTTTGGCTAAAAATTGCGCCTGGGCTTTGGTCTCGACACCTTCGGCGATCACCGTGAGCTGCAGGCTATTGCCCAGGGCGATGATGGCGCGGGCGATTGCTGCGTCATGGGGGTTTTGCGGTAAGCCACGAACGAATGATTGGTCGATTTTCAGCGTGTCCAGCGGCAATCGCTTTAGGTAACTCAGCGAAGAGTAGCCGGTGCCGAAATCATCGATTGCCAGTTGTAGACCGAGCTTTTTGAGGCGGTGAAGTGTATCGAGAGCATCCTCAGTCTGATTCATGATGAAGCTTTCGGTGATCTCCAGCTGCAATAGTTCAGGCGCCAATTTATAGCGCTTGAGTAATGCTGCGATCATTTCGATCAAGTCGGGTTGACGTAGTTGAACGCCTGCGAGGTTGACTGCGATTGCACCGAAGGGTGCATGTGTCGCTTGCCAGCTGGCCATCTGTTTGCAAGATTGCTCCAGCATCCAACTGCCCAAAGGCAGAATCAAGCCGCACTCTTCGGCTATCGGGATAAAGCGGCTTGGTTGGATTTCGCCCAGCTCTGGATGCGTCCAGCGAACCAGTGCCTCGGCACCGATCAATTGATTGTTGTTCAGGCTGAATTTAGGTTGGTAGACCACGTGCAGCTGGTTGTGCTCCAGCGCGTGGCGCAAGCCGATTTCAAGGTTCATGCGTTCGGTGGCGATAGAGCTGAGCTCTGGCGTGTATAGCTCTAAGCGGTTGCGGCCTTTGGCTTTGGATTGATACATGGCCGTGTCGGCGTTTTTGATTAGCGAGGCGACGTCTTGAGCGTCATCGGGGTAGAGGCTGAGGCCGATGCTGGCGCTTATAAAGAATTGATGCTGTTCGACGATAAATGCCTGCTTGAAGCAGGCGAGAAGCCTTTCGGCTGTTTGCGCCGCTTGGTCGCGGGTTTGCAGTTCAGGTAAAAGGATGATGAATTCGTCGCCACCGAGCCGCGCCACGGTGTCCTGTTCGCCTAATTGAAGCTTGAGTCGTTCGGCAATGCTTTTAAGCAGTTGGTCGCCGATCGGGTGGCCGAGGCTGTCATTGATGTGCTTGAAACGGTCCAGGTCCATAAACAGCACGGCGCCATGTCGGTCGCTGGCATGGCATTTTTCAAGCTCGGCCTGCAGGCGGGTTTCAAACAGCAGTCGATTAGGCAGGCCGGTTAAAGAGTCGTGGTGGGCTTGGTGGTCTAGTTTTGCCTGCGCTTGTTTTAGCGGGGTGATGTCGGCAAATACGCCCACATAATGGGTTATTTCATTAAGGCTGTTGCGCACGGCGCTGATGGTCAGCCATTCAGGGAATATTTCGCCAGTTTTACGCTTGTTCCAGATCTCGCCCTGCCAATGGCCGTTGCGGGTGAGTTGTTGCCACATTGCTGCGTAGAAGCTTCGATCGTGACGACCTGAAGACAGCATGCTGGCGTGGTTGCCCAGTGTTTCAAGTTCGCTAAATCCGGTGATTTCGGTGAAGGCGCGGTTAATTGCGGTGATGTGTTGATTGGTGTCGGTGATCATCACGCCTTCCGCAGTGCTTTCAAATACAGTGGCAGCTTGTAGAAGTTTTTCCTGCATGACGTGCTTGTCCGTCACATCGCGGGCGATTGTGAGCAGGCAGGTCTCGTTGCCGATGGTCATGAACTGGGCTGAGAGTTCGCAAATGCGCACAGCACCAGTGCTTGTTCTAATCGCGGCGGTGTAGTCCCGTATGCTGCCGTGGTTCTGTAACTGTTGCAGTATATAGGCGCGCTGTTTGGGGTCGTTCCAAAGCCCGAGCTCCAAGGTTGAGCGATTTAATACTTGTTTTGCATTGAATCCGGTTATGTGGGCGAACCCCTCGTTGGCATCAAGCAGCATGCCATCTTCCGCACGGGTAATCAGCATTCCATCCGGGGAGGCGTGGAATGCTTTCGCGAATTTTTCCTCGGACAGTTCAAGCAGATGCTGAGTGCTGCGTATTATGCTGATGTCGCGGATGACGATAACCAGCGTGCTGTTGTCCGCGTGATTAAGTGCTTCGGCTGAGACCAGGCCGGTAAACAGTTCGCCGTTACTGCGGCGAAATGGCAGTTCAAGGTTGCGCAGCGAGCCATTTGCCATCTTTTCCTGAAATGTGCGGTCCGCATCGGGTTCGCCCCAGATATTCAGTTCATATGGGGTTTTACCGATTGCCTCGTCTATACGGATTGCAAACTGTTGCTCAAATGCCTGATTTACTTCGAGCAGCGTGCCAGCCTTGCGGTCGGCAATGACCATGATGTCTGGGCACTGTTGGAACACAGAAATAAACTTCTGTTTTGATAGGCGCAACGCTTGCTCTGTGCGCTTGGTTTCGCTGATATCGATCATCAGACCGCGTAGCGTGAGCTTGTCACTCTGCTGGCTCAGGGTGACGATGTCACGCACCCAAACGACATGACCATCCTTGGCCAGCATGCGATAGTCGAGGCTGTGGTCGCGGCCAGCCGCGGTCTCTGTTGTGGTGAAACTTATGGTTTCGGCTGCGTCTTCAGGATGCAAAATACTTTGCCAAAAACCTGATTTTTTCCAGTTATCGAGCGGATATCCCAAGAGCTTTTCTGCATGGGAGGAGACGTAGGTGTAGCAGAGTGAATCTGCGGTTGATTCCCAAGTGATTGCCGACAGGTTTTCAACCAGACCGCGATAGTGATGTTCACTTGTACGTAATTCTTGTTCGACCAGACGTCGTCTGTTTGCCTCGGAGTTCAGGCGCCGGTTGCTGATTACGACGCTTAACAATATTGCGAGCAGGGCGGCTAGAAACGGTAGTCCGTAGATCAGCACTTCACGCCAATGGTTGCGGCTATCAATTACCCCGCCAATCCACGGCTCTTGCAATTCATCGATCTGCTCATTGCTCATGTCGTCAAAAACTTTGTCGAGAATACCGACTAACACCTGATTGTTCGGCGGTGTTGCCATCGCCAGTTGATAGCGGTACGGCGTTTCACCACTTATAGATACACCTTCGAGCTTGAGTTGTCGTAAGCGCCAGATGCTGGAGGCAAGGTCGCCGACCAGTGCATCCGCGCGGCCAGTGCTCAAGGCTTGCAGGGCAGAATCCACCGTGGGCAGAGGCAGCAAGTTGAGGTCTGGGTTGTTATTGCGTAGCAGTTCGTGTGGCGCATAGTTTTTGACGACGGCAACCTTTAATCCGTAAAGCGCTTTGAGGTTACGGGGTTGAGGTCCGTCTTTACGCGCCAGAATGACGATGGGGAAATCAAGATAAGGGCGAGTGAAGGCCAGATAGGTTTGCCGTTCGGGTGTCGACATGATGCCCGGCAGTAAGTCGATATCACCGGCCTTGGCGAGCGAGAGCACAGCGCTCCAGTCCCGCGGTTCAATGGGTTTGACTTTGACCTTGAGGGTTTGCTCGATGTGCGTGATGTAGCTTGCGGCGAGGCCACGATACTTGCCTTGCTCATCACGAAACTCAAACGGCGGCCAAGAGGCGTCTATGCCGAGGCGCAGTGTTGGGTGCTGCTGCAGCCAAAGCTTTTCTGTTGGCGTTAACGTGAGTGCCGCTGCGGCTGAAGTCCACAGAGCCAGACCGAGCAAAATAATGACTGACAATTGCCGCATCACATGTGCAGTCCATGTCGAATGGATAGTTATTTCGAGTGTAGTCTGGGTCTTACTTTGCCGGGGAATATAAAATAAAACCCCCGGTGTTTGCCGGGGGTTTTAGTGTTACTCGTCGAGGAAGGAGCGCAGATGCTCGCTTCGTGTCGGGTGGCGCAACTTGCGTAGCGCCTTGGCCTCGATCTGACGAATACGTTCACGCGTTACATCGAACTGTTTACCCACCTCTTCAAGAGTGTGATCGGTATTCATGTCGATGCCGAAGCGCATGCGCAGTACCTTGGCTTCACGTGCAGTGAGGCCGGAGAGTACTTCGCGGGTGGCTTCCTTGAGACTTTCCACGGTCGCCACATCAATTGGCGATTGCATGGTGGAGTCTTCAATGAAGTCGCCCAAATGCGAATCTTCGTCGTCGCCGATTGGGGTTTCCATGGAGATCGGCTCTTTAGCGATCTTCAATACCTTACGGATTTTGTCCTCAGGCATTTCCATGCGTTCGCCCAGTTCTTCCGGCGTCGGCTCGCGTCCCATCTCTTGCAACATCTGGCGAGAGATGCGGTTGAGCTTGTTGATCGTCTCGATCATGTGCACAGGAATACGGATGGTCCGCGCCTGGTCAGCAATGGAGCGAGTGATCGCCTGGCGAATCCACCAAGTTGCATAGGTCGAGAACTTGTAACCGCGACGGTATTCGAACTTGTCCACTGCCTTCATCAAGCCGATGTTGCCTTCCTGGATCAGATCGAGGAATTGCAGGCCACGGTTGGTGTACTTCTTGGCGATGGAGATAACCAGACGCAGGTTAGCCTCAACCATTTCTTTCTTGGCGCGACGTGCTTTGGCTTCACCGATCGACATGCGACGGTTGATGTCTTTGATTTCAGCCAGAGTCAGGTCGCACTCTGTCTGCAAAGCCACCAGCTTCTGCTGGCAACGCTGAATATCAGCAATGCGGGTGCCAATGGCTTCAGCGTACTTAGCCTTACCTTTAGCTATGGTTTCAGACCAGCTTTCGTCGATTTCATTGCCGGGGAACTGGCGAAGGAAATCAGCACGCGGCATGCGTGCATCGCGAACACAGATTTGCATAATGGCGCGTTCTTGACCGCGAAGGCGCGCAAGCGCGTCACGCAGACGAACAACCAGTGCTTCATACTGCTTAGGCACTAGCTTGATCGGCATAAACAGCTCAGCCAGAGCTTTTAGCTCAGCCTTTGCCTGCTTGCTGCTACGACCATGCTTTTTAAGCGCCTTGTTGGCGATTTCGAGCTGTTCAGCTACTGCGGTGAAGCGGCGAAGGGCTTCTTCCGGATCCGGACCACCGTCGCCTTCTTCTTCCTCGTCATCGCTGTCGTCGCTGTCGTCGTCATCGTCTTTGTCGTCTGCGCTATCGTCCTTTGCAGGAGTCGGGGCGGCAGCTTCGGCAGGCACGGTGCCGTCGTCCGGGTCAATATAACCACTGAGGACTTCAACCAAACGACCACCTTCGGTGGTTACGCGGTTGTATTCGGCAAGAATGCTGTCGACTGTTCCTGGGAAATGGGCAATAGCGCCCATAACTTCGCGGATGCCTTCCTCAATGCGTTTAGCGATTTCGATCTCGCCTTCGCGGGTAAGCAGTTCCACGGTGCCCATTTCACGCATGTACATCCGCACCGGATCAGTGGTGCGGCCGATATCGGTTTCAACGGCTGCGAGTGCTGCTGCGGCTTCTTCAGCGGCAGCTTCGTCGGTGTCGGCTTCAGCCAACAACAGAGCGTCCGCATCGGGAGCACTCTCGAATACGTTGATCCCCATGTCGTTAATCATGCGGATGATGTCTTCCACCTGTTCCGGATCGGAAATATCCTCCGGCAAGTGGTCATTGACCTCCGCGTAAGTCAGGTAACCCTGCTCACGACCGCGGCTGATCAATTCTTTCAAACGAGATTGCTGTTGAGCTTTTACGGACATAACACCCTATCCATTGAAGGTCTTGGCGGGCTAAAAACAAGCCGAGGATTATACCTCGGAATTGGGCTCAAGCGCCAGTTGAGCTCTTCTCGCTCTGTGAGGAAGGGCTGCTGTAGTGTTCTCTCAGCAGTGCTTTTTCCTCTTCGGTCAGTTCGCTCGGGCTTTTTAGCATGACACTACGCAATGCCTGTTCACGCCGCCTTTGCAATTGGTTCTGTGCAAGCCTAGTTATGGTGTCGATAAACTGTTGTTCAAGGTTGTCGTGATCAATTAGCCATTCCTTTTCTGCAAGTGCCTGTAATAAACGCCCCTGTTCGGTGCCGTGCCAGCGTGCAATAAGTTGCAGTGAACGTAAGCTCGGGTCCTTTTGCAGTGCGCCAACCAAGGCGACAAGAAGTTGCGCATATGTGTCGTCTTCTGCAGCGAAGTGGCTGACATTTTCGACTTTTTGCGCAAGCTCAGGGTGATGGAGAAGTGTGCGTAATGCACTGATGTTGGGCGATTCAACACCGATAACCGTACGTGGTTTGCGGGGCTTGAAGTCGTCGCGAGCTTTCTTGCTCCACTTGCCGTCCTGTTTCTTCCAGTTGCCTTTGCTCTTTTCCTTACTGCTGAACTCAAAGTTTAGCTCTGGTTCAGCATGTTGGTAGTCGTTGTAATCCGGTTGTCCGTCGAGATAAGCACTGTCCGGTATGTCGGCGAAGTCACTTGGCGCTGCACTGCTCTGGTGGCTGTGAGTTGGAGCCATTTGATTGACTGTTTCACCGCTAAGGCCAGTGATCTCGGTGAGGCGTTGACGCATCAATATGCGTAGGTTGTTGCCCGGGACTTTTTCAATCATTGGTGCGGCGAGGGTGACCAGGTGTGCCTTGCCTTCTAGTGAGCGCGGATCGGCTTCTTCGCTCAAGTGCTCGAAAAAGTAGTCAGCAAGTGGCTGTGCTTGCTGGTTGATCCGTGCGCGGAAGGCGTCTGTGCCTTCGCTGCGGACTAGGGTGTCAGGGTCTTCGCCGTCCGGTAAAAATAAAAAACGGGCGCGCCTGCCGTCCTGTAAATTGGGTAGGGTGGCCTCCAGTGCGCGCCATGCTGCGTTGCGCCCTGCTTGGTCGCCGTCAAAACAAAATAATACGCTTGGTACGATGCGAAACAGGCGTTTCAGGTGTTCTTCACTGGTCGCTGTGCCGAGCGTGGCAACGGCATTGCGCAGGCCTTGTTGGGCGAGGGCAATGACGTCCATGTAGCCTTCGACGACCATTATTTCGTCAAGGTCACGGTTGCTTTTGCGCGCTTCAAATAAGCCGTAAAGCTCTTGGCCTTTATGGAATACCGGGGTCTCTGGCGAGTTTAGGTATTTCGGTTTGTCGTCACCGAGTACGCGTCCGCCGAAGGCTATTACTCGGCCGCGGCTGTCGCGAATCGGGAAAATCACCCGGTCACGAAAGCGGTCGTAGCGTTTTCCGCTCTCGGCGTTTTCGACCAGCAGGCCCGCGTCAATCATGGCTTTTTGCTGGAGATTGTCGCTGGCCAAGTATTTGTGCAGGTTGTCCCAGCCGGGTGGGGCAAAGCCGAGCCCAAAGTCTCGAGCGATTTCGCCTGTAAGGCCGCGACCTTTAAGGTATTCAATGGCGGCTTTGCGCTGTGGGTGGCTCTTTAGCGCTTGGCGGTAAAACTCTGCAGCTGCCGTGAGCAGCGGGTAGAGCGGTGAGTCTGTCGGCTGGCGCGGCTTGTTGTTGCGTCCGCCTTCTTCGCGGGGCACTTCCATGCCTGCGCGCTTTGCCAGGTCTTCTATCGCTTGCGGGAAATCAAGCTGGTCGTGGTCCATGACAAAGCCGAGCGCGTTGCCGCCAGCGCCGCAGCCGAAACAGTAATAGAACTGTTTGTCAGGGCTGACGCTAAAAGAGGGAGTTTTCTCTTTGTGGAACGGGCAGCAGGCGGTGTAATTCTTGCCAGCCTTTTTTAACTGAATGCGCGAACTCACCACGTCGACAATGTCGGTGCGGTTGAGCAGGTCATCAATAAAAGACTGTGGAATCAAGCCGGCCATAGGCGCTCAGTATGTTGGCCTGGAGTTGCGCAGGCGGACATGGGAAACGTACATATATAGTCTATTGTGGAGCGCAGATCATTACATCGAAAGCTGCAGCGACACCCAAGAAGTGTGACTGATGCGATGTGCGGTTACCCGTCATAAAGCGTGTGCTGTGCGTATTCGCGAGAAATTTGTGGCAATCGCTCAGCGAAAAAAGCTCCGATTATTCGCGAAGGCGAAGCGCAGTGGTGCGCTCAATGATGAGTAAGCTGAGTTGAGTCAGAAGTTATCTGACGGAAACGGCAAAGCCCGGCCGGAGCCGGGCAATGCAGACTGCAGCTATGCGGTCTGTACGATTAGTACAGGCGCACGCTACGGCGCTGTTCGCGCTGTACTTTCTTCGCGTGACGCTTAACAGCGGCTGCTGCTTTACGCTTACGCTCAGAAGTCGGCTTTTCGTAGAATTCGCGGCTGCGAACTTCAGCCAGTACACCGGCTTTTTCGCAAGAGCGCTTGAAGCGACGCAGAGCTACGTCGAAGGGTTCGTTCTCTTTAACTTTGACGGCTGGCATCCAGGGCGTACCTTCACTTTAATTCGGTGGTTAACGTGCTCCTAACTAAAGGCGCTGGAGTACGTAGGTTTTTAAGGGTTGCGGATGTTAACGCCTCATCGCGAAGAATGCAAAGCCTCTGATCGAAAAGCGCTGGTCGGCATACCCGTGCGGCCATTATTATGCCTGACTTCTTGTTCAAGTCCCTCTTTAAATCAAGGCGTTAGCCAATGTTGGTACTGGGTTTAGAAACCTCTTGTGATGAAACCGGTGTCGCGCTCTATGACAGTGAGCGCGGGCTTTTGGCCGATGCGTTGTTCAGCCAGATCGATTTGCACCGTATCTATGGCGGTGTCGTGCCGGAATTGGCCTCGCGCGATCACGTAAAGCGCATGCTGCCGTTGATCCGGCAGGTGTTGGAGCAGGCGCAGTGCAGCACCGAAGACATTGATGCAATTGCCTATACCGCAGGCCCAGGGCTGGTCGGTGCACTGTTGGTGGGAGCTTCCTGCGCCCAGTCTTTAGCCTTCGCTTGGGGGATTCCGGCACTGGGTGTGCATCACATGGAGGGCCACTTGCTCGCGCCAATGCTGGAGCAAAACCCGCCAAGCTTTCCGTTCGTCGCTTTGTTGGTTTCCGGCGGGCATACCCAGTTGGTTCGCGTTGATGGCATTGGTCAATATCAGTTGCTCGGTGAGTCGCTGGATGACGCAGCGGGCGAGGCCTTCGATAAAACAGCCAAGTTAATGGGGTTGCGTTATCCCGGCGGTCCAGAAATTGCGCGCTTAGCCAGTCAGGGCGTTGCTGGGCGGTTTGTGTTCCCGCGACCAATGACTGATCGCCCAGGCTTGGACATGAGCTTTAGCGGCTTGAAAACCTTCACCCTGAATACCTGGCAGCAATGTGTGACTGACGGCGATGACGGCGAGCAGACGCGCTGTGACATTGCCTTGGCATTTCAACAGGCCGTGGTTGAGACGCTGACAATCAAGTGCCGCCGCGCCTTGAAACTGGCGGGGTTGAACAGCTTGGTGATTGCTGGTGGCGTGAGCGCTAATACGGCTTTGCGCCAATCGCTGGAAAAAATGCTCGGCGAGTTTAACGGGCAGGTGTTTTATGCGCGTCCGGAGTTCTGTACCGATAATGGCGCAATGATCGCCTACGCGGGTTGTCAGCGCTTGTTGGCCGGGCAGCATGAAGACTTAAGCATTGCGGTGCGCGCACGTTGGCCCATGGAGCAGCTTGCGCCGCTGTAACTGGATGTTCATGCAGTTCTTGCTGGCGCCGCCCTGCTGGGTGAACGCGGCTCATGCTGTGGATTCAGAATTGTCGCTCTCGCCCGGCGAAAAGATCGCGTAAATTCCCGCGGTGACGCCACACGATAAGTGCGGTCAATACGCTTACCGGCAGCAACAAGCTAGGCTGTTGCCAGGCCAGTAACGGCAGTGTTAGCGGTGTCGCAATAAGCGCGGCAAGTGAGCTGGTACGGGTGGTGGCAAATGTCAGCAGCCATAACACGGTCGCCAACAGCGCCGCGGGCAGGTACAGGCCGAGAAATACCCCAGCGGCGGTTGCAACGCCTTTGCCACCTCTGAAGCGGAAGTAAAGCGGATACATGTGACCGACTACGGCAGCCAGCCCGATCCATGCTTGCTGCTGAAGGTTAAGACCGAGCATTTTGGCGATAAAAATAGGCAATAAGCCTTTGAGTAAATCGCCAAGCAGGGTGAGCGCCGCCAAGCGTTTGCCAGCGGTTCGCATCATGTTGGTTGCGCCAGGGTTGCCTGAACCATACGCGCGCGGGTCTGGTCTGCCTGCAACCTGACTGAGCAAGATGGCAAAGGAGACTGAGCCGAGCAAGTAAGCAAGAATTACCAGCAACGCAAACATGGAGTTGATCCGCCCCAAGAGGTGCATTGATTCTAGCAGGGCTGACGAAGCCCTAGGAATCCTCTGGAAAACTAGCAGGACTAAGCAACCATTGAAAAACTACTGCGCGAGTTATTCCGCCGCAGGCGATGCCAGGCCAGCCTTTGGCTGTAACGTCGGTTGCTCGCTACCTTTTCAGGAGGCTCTTAGTTTCAGGGGCTCTAAGTCGCAATTGAGCATTTATATCTGTCTGGGAATCTTTATAGTGCCGGACTAGTATTTTCATTCAGGCAATGTCAGTAATCGTTGGCTAATTCGAGAAGTGGAGAAAGGTTTGGACACAGTCTTTATCGAAGGTCTGGAGGTCGATACAGTGATCGGCGCATACGACTGGGAGCGTACGATTCGTCAGTGCCTGCGTTTGGACCTACAGTTGGGCTGGGATAACAAGCCAGCAGCAGCGGGCGATGATCTGGAGAAGGCGCTGGATTACGCCAAGTTGTCTGCGCGGGTACAGGCGTTTGCCAGCGAGGCGACTTTTATTTTGGTCGAAACATTCGCCGAACGTTTGGCTGAGATGCTTATGAATGAGTTCCAGATTCCCTGGTTACGCCTGAAGCTGACCAAGCCAGGCGCGGTTCCAGCCGCGCTTGGCGGTGTCGGTGTGGAGATTGAGCGCGGATGTCGCTAACCCCGGTTTACCTTGGTCTTGGCAGTAATATCGACCGCGAAGCGCATCTGTGCGCCGGTCTTGATGCGCTGGCGGGATTGCTCAAGGACATGCGCTGCTCGGCGGTATTTGAGAGCGCACCCGTCGGCATTAAAAGTGGGCCGTTCTTCAATTTAGTGGTGGTCGGCTTGACCGATATGTCGCTGCACGATCTTGATCGTAAATTGAAGTTTATCGAAGCGGATAACGGCCGTTATGCGCCTGATCGCGTCGGTTTGCCGTTGGATATTGATGTCTTGCTCTATGGCGATTTGGTTGGCAATTTTGATGGTTTAGTATTACCGCGCGCTGAAATCCTGAAGAATGCGTTTGTGCTTTGGCCGTTGTCGCTGCTAGCGCCAGCGGTGTTGCACCCTGGCGAACAACGCAGTTTCGCTGAGCTTTGGGCGAACGCGCAGATTGAGCAAGTGCTGCAGCCCACCCTGTTTAGTTGGCGACAGCAGCAACTGACGCCGCAGGCGCTCCTCGAGGCATCTGCCTGCTGAAACCATGCAGTTATTGCGCTAATTTGTGTGCAGCCGCAATCAGTCTGATTGCGGCTGATAGCCCTTCTTGAACTGGGTGATGGCCCGCAGCCGCTCGCGCTGTAACGCCTCACCCAATTCCGGCCCTTTGAATCCCTGAGCCAACAAGGGCTTTACGGCGACGGCGCAAGCTGTCTGCATCACGCTGCGCAGGTAGCTGGCTTGTGGGTAATCACGCCCTTCAAAGCCATCACGGCCGCGAGCGTCCATCTCGCAGGCGGCAATGAACTCTTCAAAGCGTTGTGGCCTGCGGAATACGTCAAAGCGTTGTAGTAACTCCAACAATGTTGACGGTTTTAGCTCAAGGGCACGATGACCGTGAGTGTGAAACTCTCCGACCAGCAACGCCAGTTCCTGGCAGTCTTTGGGGGCTTTACAGCGGGTATTGATGGCCTTGATCAGCTTGAGTCCACGTTGCTCGTGGGCAATGTGCCGTGGCCATTGGTCTTCCGGGGTCAGGCCTTTACCTACATCGTGCAGCAGGCTAGCCCAGCGAACACTGAGTGGCTGGTTATGTTCTGCGCACTGACGCAGCACGCTGAGGACATGCGCGCCGGTGTCTATTTCGGGGTGATGCGCTGCTGGTTGAGGTACACCAAACAGGGCGTCGACTTCAGGCAGTAAAACCTTGAGCGCGCCGCAATCGCGCAGCACCTCAACGAAAACATCGGGCCTTGGTTCCATCAATGCGCGTGATATTTCTTTCCAACTGCGCTCTGCCGTTAAGGCGCTGAGCTCGCCTGACTCGCTCAGTTGCTGCATCAGTTGCAACGTCTCTGTGGCGACGCTAAACCCAAGAGGCGCATAACGCGCGGCAAATCTGGCGACCCGCAGCACACGCAGCGGGTCTTCGGTAAAGGCGGGCGATACATGGCGCAGTAACTTGGCCTCCAGGTCGCGCTGGCCGCCGTATGGATCATAGAGATTGCCGTTATCGTCCTCGGCGATTGCGTTGATGGTCAGGTCGCGGCGAATCAGGTCTTCCTCGAGCGTAACTTCGGGGCTGGCGTAGAAGGTGAAGCCGCCATAGCCACGACCGCTTTTACGTTCCGTTCGTGCAAGCGCGTATTCATCTTTTGTTTGTGGGTGCAGAAAAACTGGAAAATCTGCTCCGACCGGACGATAACCCAGCTCGAGCATCTGCTCGGCTGTGGCGCCAACCACGACCCAGTCATTTTCGGTTACTTCGCGTCCCAACAGGCGATCACGTACTGCACCGCCAACCTTATAAATTTGCATGTATGCCTCCATTGCTGCAGAGGATAGCGGTTGTAGGCGTCACATAGGAAGTTAGCTTAACGGGCGGTGCTGGCGGGTATCTGTGTCGTGAGTGCAAGCACTGCTTGTTTAAGCAGTTTGGCGCTGTAGCTGGCGGGGCTGAGGCCAGTTTTACTGGTGCCTTGCCACAGCACATTGTTGGCAGGATCGGTCAGCCGCAAGCGCAGGGTGCCGGTTTCGTCGTGCAATACATGAATGGCTTGATAGGCACCTAACTGGTTGGGCGGCGCTTGGTCAACCTCGAATTCAATAGGTTGTTCGCACACTTCGAGCCAGTAATAAACATGAATTTGCGCAGGCTCAGCCTGTTGATAACCCCGTTGCTGCAACTGCTCGCGCAGCAGCAACGTCAGCTGTGGATAAAGCGCAGGAGGCGCCGCAGAGGGCTTCAGAATTGGTTCGGGCGAGATAAGTTTGAAACGGCTTAGTGCGCTGAGAGCCTGCGGGTTTACAGTGCTTATCTCGGTATGAGGCGTCGGGGTATTTGCGCAGCTGGCCAAAGCCATGCAGGTCAGAAGTATCAGCAATAAGCGCATCAAGGTCACCTCGGAAGATAGGCCTTGATGCTCTTTAGCGGGAAGACAGAGCACAACCCATCAAATGGGCGGGATGATCAGGTCGAGGCGCGGGTAATCAGCCTCTCGTTCAGCTTCCTTCTTGGGTGGCACATGCTGGCTGTTGATCTGTTTGTCGCCTTGCATCACTTCAAGATGGATATCGAAGCCCCACAGGCGATGCAGATGCTTGAGAACTTCCTCGGTGGAGTCGCCCAGTGGTTTTCGATCATGTTGCTGATGGCGCAGGGTCAGGGAACGATCACCGCGCCGGTCGATGCTCCATATCTGCACATTGGGCTCCCGGTTGCCCAAGTTGTATTGCGCGGCCAGGGTTTCGCGAATAATTTGGTAGCCGTTATCGTCGTGGATGGCCGGGACCAGCAATTCATCTTGCTGGTCGTCATCGAGCACGCTGAATAGCTTTAAGTCGCGGATTACTTTGGGCGATAAGTACTGCAGGATAAAACTCTCATCCTTAAAGCTGTGCATGGCGAATTTAAGGGTGCTCAGCCAATCACTGCCTGCGATTTCCGGGAACCAGCGCTGGTCTTCCTCTGTCGGATTCTCACAGATCCGGCGGATGTCGCAATACATGGCAAAACCCAAGGTATAGGGATTTATTCCACTGTAATACGGGCTGTCAAATGCCGGTTGATAGACCACGCTGGTGTGGGACTGTAAAAACTCCATCATAAAGCCGTCTGTCACCAACCCTTCGTCATAAAGGTCGTTCATGAGCGTGTAGTGCCAGAAGGTTGCCCAGCCTTCATTCATGACTTGGGTCTGGCGCTGTGGATAAAAATACTGGGCTATTTTGCGGACGATCCGAATCACTTCGCGCTGCCAAGGCTCGAGCAGCGGTGCATGTTTCTCGAGGAAATACAGGATGTTTTCTTGTGGCTCAGGCGGGAAGCGTTTGTCGTCTTTGTCGCTGTCCTTGCTCGCGCTTTTGGGAATGGTGCGCCACAGATCGTTGATCTGCTTTTGCAGGTGCTCTTCGCGTTCTTTCTGGCGGCGTCGCTCTTCCTCGGCTGATATTGGGTAAGGGCGCTTGTAGCGATCAACGCCGTAATTCATCAGGGCGTGGCAGGAGTCGATCAGGTCTTCAACTGCATCAATGCCGTGGCGTTCTTCACATTGCATGATGTATTGCTTGGCGAACACCAGGTAATCGATGATCGAGCTAGCGTCAGTCCAGGTGCGGAACAGGTAGTTGCCTTTAAAAAAACTGTTGTGGCCATAACAGGCATGAGCGATGACCAGTGCCTGCATGCACATCGTGTTCTCTTCCATGAGGTAGGCGATGCACGGGTCAGAGTTGATCACAATTTCGTACGCGAGCCCCATTTGCCCGCGGCTGTAGTTTTTCTCGGTGGAGAGGAACTGTTTGCCGTACGACCAGTGGTGATAACCCAGCGGCATGCCGACGGAGGCATAGGCGTCCATCATTTGTTCAGCGGTGATCACTTCAATCTGATTGGGATAAGTATCCAGCGCATAGCGTTCGGCAAGCCGGCTGATTTCACGGTCGTAGGTCCGTATCAGCTCAAAGGTCCATTCCGAGCCGGTGGAGATTGGTTGACGCTTCTTTTCGGATACAGCCTTCTCAGGATTGATCATGCTGTTAGCCTGCGCTGAAAGAGTTCGCGGAATACCGGGTAAATATCACCGGCAGTCACCAACTGTTGCTGAGCAAAGGTGTCAGCAAACGCCTCACTAATCTGTTGGTATTCGTACCACAGTGCTTGATGCTCGCGCGGGGTGATTTCGACATAGGTGAAGTACTGCACGAACGGCATTATTTGGTTGATCAGAATGTCTTTACACACCGGTGAGTCGTCATTCCAGTTGTCGCCATCCGAGGCTTGTGCGGCATAGATGTTCCATTCATTCACCGGGTAACGCTCGGTCATGACTTCTTGCATCAGTTTCAACGCGCTGGAGACAATGGTGCCGCCAGTCTCGCGCGAATAGAAAAATTCCTCTTCGTCCACCTCACGCGCACTGGTGTGGTGCCGAATAAATACCACTTCAATCTTGTCGTAATTACGTTTGAGAAACAGGTAAAGAAGGATGAAGAAGCGCTTGGCGATGTCTTTGGTGGCTTGGGTCATCGAGCCAGAGACATCCATCAAGCAGAACATCACCGCTTTTGAGCTGGGGTTGGGGTGTTTCACCAGCAGGTTGTATTTAAGGTCGAAGGTATCGAGAAATGGCACGCGATTGATGCGGGCATGTAGTTTGCTAATTTCTTCCTCAATGGCTTGAATATCGCCGAAGTTGTCTGGTTCTTCGCGCTTTAGGCGCTCAAGTTCGGCTTGCGCCAGTTTAAGCTTTGCCCGGCTGCTGCCCGATAGAGCAATGCGTCTGGCGTGGGCTGAGCGCAAGGTGCGTACGATGTTTATACGTGATGGGTTGCCTTCACTGCTGATGCCAGCCCGCACGGTTTTAAAGGTGTCGGTACCGGTCAAGTGGCGTTTAACCAAGTTGGGCAGTTCGAGGTCTTCGAACATGAAGTCGAGAAATTCTTCCTGAGTAATCTGGAAGACGAACTCATCCATGCCTTCGCCAGAGTTGCTGGCTTTACCACTGCCCTGACCGCCACCGCCCCCTTGTGGCCGGGGAATACGGTCACCGCTGGAAAACTCCTTGTTGCCGGGGTGTACGGTGGTTTGTTTGCCGCCGCGGCCATGATGCAATACCGGTTCGTCGATATCGCGTCCCGGTATGCTGATTTGCTCACCGTGCTCCATATCGGTAATTGAGCGATGGCTGACGGCCTCCTCAACTGCTTTTTTGATGTGCTCGCGGTAACGTCGCAAAAAGCGCTGGCGGTTTACCGTGCTCTTGTTCTTGCCATTTAGGCGTCGGTCTATCACGTAGCTCATGACTTCTCCTTAGAGAATGTCTGAGCGGTATTGGCCTCAGACAACTCTATGGCTAGCAGACATTCAAGCGCCTGCAGCAACCCGCGCAGCCATTGGGCGGCGCGGGTATCGGTTACTGCGATTTACGTACCCGTAGATACCACTCGGACAGCAGGCGAACTTGCTTATCGGTGTAACCACGCTCAACCATGCGCGTAACGAAGTCGTTGTGCTTTTGTTGATCCTCTTTGCTGGCTTTGGCGTTGAAGCTGATAACCGGTAGCAAGTCCTCGGTGTTGGAGAACATTTTCTTCTCGATCACCACGCGCAACTTCTCGTAACTGAGCCAGGTTGGGTTCTTGCCGTTGTTGTTGGCTCGGGCACGCAAGACAAAGTTGACGATCTCGTTGCGGAAATCTTTTGGATTACTGATGCCCGCTGGTTTCTCGATTTTCTCCAGTTCTTCGTTAAGGGCGACACGGTTGAGAATTTCGCCGGTTTCCGGGTCGCGGTATTCCTGGTCCTGAATCCAGAAGTCGGCGTACAGCACGTAACGGTCGAAGATGTTCTGACCGTATTCACTGTAAGACTCAAGGTAAGCGGTTTGAATTTCCTTGCCGATAAACTCGATGTAGCGCGGCGCCAGGTATTCCTTGATGAAGCGTAAGTAACGTTCACGGACCTCTGCCGGGAATTGCTCTTGCTCAATCTGTTGCTCAAGTACATAGAGCAAATGCACCGGGTTGGCAGCGACTTCGTTGGCGTCGAAGTTGAAGACTTTTGACAAGATCTTGAAGGCGAAGCGGGTTGAAAGGCCGTTCATGCCTTCATCGACGCCAGCGCTGTCGCGGTACTCCTGAATTGACTTGGCTTTAGGGTCGGTGTCTTTGAGGTTTTCGCCGTCATAGACGCGCATCTTCGAGTATATATTCGAATTTTCTGGCTCTTTCAGCCGCGACAACACTGAAAATTGAGCCAGCATTTTCAAGGTGTCAGGCGCGCAGTGCGCATTGGCCAGGGAGCTATTGATCAGCAATTTGTCGTAGATCTTGATTTCATCGCTGACGCGCAAGCAATAAGGCACCTTGACGATATAAATCCGGTCGATGAATGCTTCGTTGTTCTTATTGTTGCGGAAACTATGCCATTCCGACTCATTAGAGTGCGCAAGCAGTATGCCGTTATAGGGGATCGCGCCGAGGCCTTCAGTGCTGTTGTAGTTACCTTCCTGGGTGGCGGTGAGCAGTGGGTGGAGCACCTTGATCGGCGCCTTGAACATCTCGACGAATTCCATCATGCCTTGGTTGGCCCGGCACAGCGCGCCTGAGTAGCTGTAGGCGTCGGCGTCGTTTTGTGGATATTCTTCCAGCTTGCGGATATCGACCTTGCCGACCAAGGCGGAAATGTCCTGGTTGTTTTCATCGCCAGGCTCGGTTTTGGCGACGGCAATTTGCTTGAGAATCGAAGGATAGAGCTTAACCACGCGGAACTGGCTGATATCGCCGCCAAACTCGCCGAGACGTTTGGTTGCCCACGGCGACATGATGCTGCTCAGATAGCGCCGGGGAATGCCGTATTCCTCTTCGAGAATTGCCCCGTCTTCGGCATCGCTAAACAAGCCAAGTGGGGACTCGAAGACCGGCGAGTCCTTGATTGCATAGAACGGGACTTTCTCCATCAAGTGCTTGAGTTTCTCGGCCAAAGAAGACTTGCCGCCGCCTACTGGGCCCAAGAGGTAGAGGATTTGTTTCTTTTCCTCCAGCCCTTGAGCTGCGTGGCGAAAATAGGAAACGATCTGGTCGATACACTCTTCCATGCCGTGGAAGTCGGCAAAGGCTGGATAGCGACGTATAACCTTGTTTGAGAATATTCTCGACAGTCTCGAGTTGCTTGAGGTGTCGAGTAGCTCCGGTTCGCCAATGGCCAGTAATAACCGCTCTGCTGCCGAGGCGTAAGCGCTGCGATCCTGCTTACATAGCTCGAGATACTCCTGCAGAGACAGCTCTTCCTGGCGTGTCGATTCGAAACGTTGTTGGAAGTGACTGAAAATGCTCATGACTTCACCTCGCTCGATGTTCAGAGACGGCTCGGGGTCGGTCGTGAGGCGCTGGCGGTTTAGCTGAGCTTTCAGCTACAGATATCCCCCCAGAACACCTACTGAACCTCAGAAAACTACTGCGTTAGGCAATGCTGCGCGTTGCTAGGCTGCTTAATCGCGCAGTTTCATCGATAAACTGCGCTGTTTCGCGGTCGATGCTTTGCACTGCCTTTGCGCCCTGCACTTTTCAAAAGGTCCTTGATCATACCGATGGCCCGGATGCCGGATGGCAGGCTCTACTTGGTATTTAGATGGCCTAAGATAAATGATAGTTGGTAATCAGAGAGGTCAAGCGTCAAGTGGCCATATCATTGTGTTGGAAATGGCCCAGTGGGGCGCCAAGCCTTGGCTGGTGCGGCTTGGCGTGATGTAAAAAATTATTCCTGATCAGACTTGCTGGTTTCGCCTGGGAAGCGTGCGTGCCATAGCTCAAAGCCACCATCAAGGCTGTAAACGTCAGTGAAACCTTGGCCGATCAGGTAGGCTGCGGCGCCCTGACTGGAGTTGCCGTGGTAGCAAGAGACGATCAGAGGATGATCGAGGTCAGCTCGGGCGATAAAGTCGACCAGTGAGTGGTTATCAATATGTTGTGAGCCACTGATGTGTCCAGCGGCAAAGCTGTCTGGGTCGCGAATATCGACGACCACGGCGCCTTGCTGACGCAGGGCATGGGCTTGCTCGGGGGAAATTCTTTTGAACTCACTCATTACTATTCCTCGCGGCACTCACAGCGGTGCAGCTTAGCATTATCGATATTCATTAAAGTTAGGGCACCACCCCATACGCAGCCAGTATCCAGAGGGTACAGGTCGGGCTCTGAGCATTTGCCTTCAAGTGCTGCCCAGTGCCCAAAGATAATCTTGGTGCCGAGGCTTTTGCGTTGCTTATGGCTGAACCAAGGCTGATAGCCTGGTGGAGCGGTATCCAAACCTTCCTTGCTTTTCAGGTCCAGAGTGCCGTCGGCTGTGCAAAAGCGCATGCGGGTGAAGTAATTGGTGATCACCCGCAAGCGTGTGACGCCGCTTAGTTCGCTATTCCACACGCTAGGTTCATTGCCGTACATGCCATCGAGAAACTCTTTTAAGCGGCTGTCATCGCGCAGGACTTCTTCAACTTCGGCTGCGCGTTTGAGTGCTTTTTCGATACTCCACTGCGGCGCAATACCCGCATGCACCATCGCCAGGTTGCGCGAGGCATCAAAGTGCATGAGTTTTTGCTGGCGCAGCCAGTCGAGCAAGTCTGTCCGGTCTGGTGCGTCGAGGATTTCTTGCAGGGTGTCGGACTTTTTCAAGCGTTCGACATTCTGGGAAACAGCCAGCAGGTGCAAATCATGATTGCCCAGCACACAGGTGACTGAGTCACGCATGGCATAGAGAAAGCGCAAGGTCTCAAGTGATTGCGGGCCACGGTTGACCAAATCACCCGCCAGCCAGAGCTTGTCTTTAGTGGGGTCGAAGTTGACACCTTCGAGCAAGCATTTGAGTGGTTTTAGGCAACCTTGCAGGTCGCCAACAGCGTAAGTCGTCATCAGTGCAATGAACCTGGAACAGCCAGACGGAAAGGGGCGATATGGGCATCAAAAGGAGTGCTGTCTTCGGCAATCATCTGATAGCTGCCTTGCATGGTGCCCACAGGAGTGGCCATGACGGTGCCGCTGGTATAGGTGTGGGTTTGGCCGGGCACAATCAGCGGTTGTTCACCGACTACACCAGCGCCGCGTACTTCTTGCACGCGACCTTCTCCATCCGTGATCAACCAGTGGCGCGATATAAGTTTGGCCGCAAGTTGACCGTTATTGGTGATGGTCACGGTGTAGGCGAATGCGAAACGGTTCTGCTCGACCTGTGATTGCTCCGGCAGGTACTGAGTCGCAACGCTGACGTCTATTTGGTAAGGCGAATCTGACATGCTCAAACCTGCGGGGCTAGGTTAAACGGTAAATTGGGTATGCGCGTACAGACTTAAAGCTTTAACCCGTTTTTACGCGGGCACATGACTATTTAGCTGCCAGCAGAGCTCGAGGTTGTTCACTTCGGGCTTTCTGTGCTCTGTTCCGCCAGTTTGTCGGCCAAGCGTACGAATGCCGCTAAGTCGAGCTGTTCGGGGCGCAGGCTGCCATCAACTCCAGCCGCTTCAATCTCACTGGCAGGCAATAAGGCCTTGAGCGTATTGCGCAGGGTTTTACGGCGCTGGTTAAACGCTTCACGCACAACGCGCTCGAGCAGTTTGTGATCCTTGGCAGGATGCGGCAGAACTTCGTGCGGCACCAGGCGAACAATGGCCGAGTCGACTTTAGGCGGGGGATTGAACGCCCCTGGGCCAACATTGAATAAGTGCTCAACGCGGCAGTGGTACTGGACCATGATCGATAAACGTCCCCAGTCACCGCCGCCAGGGCCTGCCGCAAGGCGCTCAACCACTTCCTTTTGTAGCATGAAGTGCATGTCTCGAATCAGCGAGGCATTGCTCAGCAGGTGGAAAATCAATGGTGTCGAGATGTTGTACGGCAGGTTGCCGACTACACGGAGGCTACGCGGCTGTGCCTCAAGTTGATTGAAGTCAAACTTCAGGGCGTCACCCTGATTCAGGCGAAAGCGTGGCTGGCTGCCGAACTTGGCTTGCAGGATCGGAATCAGGTCTTTGTCGAGCTCAATTACGTCCAGCTGTGCGCCGCCGTTGAGCAGGCCTTCAGTCAGAGCGCCTTGTCCCGGGCCGATCTCAAGCAGGTGCTCGCCTTCTTTGGCGTGGATGGCGCGAAGGATGCGGTGGATTACTCCGGCGTCGTGCAGAAAGTTCTGGCCAAAACGTTTGCGTGCACGGTGTTGGTAACTCTCGGACATTAGTAGCTCTCGGACATTAGTAGCTTTCAGGCATTAAAAGCAGCTTCAAGCGTCAAGCCGAGCTTAAAGCGAATATAAAGAATATTGATTGCCTAGTTTAACAGGGAGTCAGCGCGCTGGCGTCGCTCAGCAGCGTGCAATCAGTTGCGCAATTGGCTAGCGGCCATCTCATAGGCGGTTTGCAGGGCGACTTCCATGCTGCCGCTATCGATATTGCCGCTACCAGCCAAATCGAGAGCGGTGCCGTGGTCGACTGAAGTACGGATAATCGGCAGGCCGAGGGTGATATTCACCGCGGCGCCGAATCCTTTGAACTTGAGTACTGGCAAACCCTGATCGTGGTACATCGCCAGCACTGCGTCGCAATGGTCGAGGTGTTTCGGGGTGAACAATGTATCGGCAGGAAGAGGGCCAATCAGCTGTATGCCTTCGGCCCGCAGGCGCTCAAGGGCGGGCTCGATGATTTCGATCTCTTCGCGGCCAAGGTGTCCGCCTTCACCTGCGTGGGGGTTCAGGCCGCAGACTAAAATACGTGGATTTTCGAGGCCAAACTTGGTGTGCAGGTCGTTGTGGAGGATGCGCGTGACACGGCTCAAGCGTTCGTCGGTAATCGCCCCAGCCACATCTTTAAGTGGTAGATGGGTGGTGACCAACGCCACACGCAAGCCGTGGGTCGCGAGCATCATTACCACTTGTTCAGTGTGCGTTAGTTCAGCCAGAAACTCGGTGTGACCTGAGAACGCAATGCCTGACTGGTTGATCACACCCTTATGCACGGGGGCGGTAATCATCCCGGCAAAGTGTCCGTCAAGGCAGCCTTGGCCCGCGCGAGTCAGTGTTTCAAGCACATATCCAGCATTGGCTGCATCCAGTTGGCCAGCAGTTACTGGTGCCGCTAAAGGGGTATCCCACACATACAGGCTGCCTGCCGGAGCGGGGCGGTCTGGCCACGCATCAGGGATGGTGCTGATTAAGCGGATACTCAAGCCGAGTAAAGCCGCACGCTCTGCAAGCAGGGCGTGGTTGGCAATTACAATGAGCGGGTGGGGATGTGCTTGCTGGGCAAGCAGCAGGCATAGGTCGGGACCTATGCCTGCTGGCTCACCCGGCGTCAGTGCAAAGCGTTGCGCTGTCACTGTTTAACTTCTACGTAAGCCTCGTCGCGGATCTGCCGTAGCCAGGCTTGCAGTTCTTCGTCGTACTTACGGTTACGCAAGATTGTCTGCGCCTGCTGCTTGCGAGATTGCTCGCTGCTGTCAGTGGCGCGACGGCCAATCACTTCAAGGACGTGCCAGCCATAACGCGACTTAAATGGCTTGGAGACTTCACCGCTTGGGGTGGCGTCCATCACTTCGCGGAACTCAGGCACCAATGCTGTCGGATCAATCCAGTCAAGCTTGCCGCCGTTGAGTGCCGAGCCTGGATCTTCCGAGTAGCTCTTTGCCAGTTCGGCGAAGTTTTCACCCGCTTGAATGCGCTCGTAAAGGCGTTCAGCCAGACGCTGGCTCTCAGCATCGCTGCGGATTTCGTTTGGCTTGATCAGGATATGACGAACACTGACTTCGTCACGCATCTGGGCGCCGCCGCCGCGTTTTTCCTGCAGCTTAATGATGATAAAACCGCCGGGCGTGCGTACCGGTTCAGTGATGTCGCCAGCACTCATGGAGCTCAGCATGCTGTCGAACGGAGGCGGCAGTTGGCCAGCTTTGCGCCAGCCCATTTCCCCGCCTTCCAATGCCGTTTCGCTAGACGAGCGGGCGATTGCCAATTGAGCGAAGTCGGCACCTTGCTGCAACTGCTGGTAAACGTCTTGGGCCTGACGGGCAGCCGCTTGAACTTGCTCAGGCGCTGCACTTTCAGGAACCGGCACCAGAATGTTAGCCAGACGGAACTCTTCCGACAGCTGCATTTTGCCTAGGTCCGAGGCCAGGAAGTTTTGTACTTCTTGATCGGATACCTGAATACGATCAGCAACGCGGCGCTGACGCACGCGGCTGATGATCATTTCACGGCGCACCTGATCCCGCGCATCGTCAAACGACAGGCCGTCTCTGTTCAGCGCAGCACGGAACTGGTCAACACTCATGCCATTGCGCTGGGCAATGGTGCCGATGGCCTGATTAAGCTCCTCGTCGGTGATGCGAATCCCCGAGCGCTCGCCAATCTGCAGTTGGATGTCTTCAATAATCAGGCGCTCCAGCACCTGCTGTTGAAGCACGTGCTCAGGCGGTAATGCTGAGCCTCGCTTGGCGATCGTTTGCTGGACCTCATTCATGCGCGCATTGAGCTGGCTTTGCATGATGACATCGTTATCGACGATGGCCGCTACGCGGTCCAAAGGTTGTACTTCAGCGTGTACCGCAGTACCTATTAACATCGCGCCCAGCAACAGCGGGCGCACGTAATTAGAAAGCTTTGTCTTCACGTTCACGATAACCTTGAATGCCTTGGTCGAGGAAAGATTCAGTTTTGTTGCCAGTCACACCGCCCAAGCCTTTGAGTACGATCTGCAGGAAGATTCCGCGATCGGGCTCATCGTTAAACGATGGGTTCTGGCTAACTTCGTCATTGTCGATCCAGTAACGATTAATTAAGCGCAGTTTCCAGCAGCAACTGTCGTACTCAAAGCCACCGAAGGCTTCCAGGGTACGGTTGCGGCTGTAATCATACTGCCAGCGTGAAATAACGCTCCACTGCGGAACAATCGGCCAGATAACCGAGAAGTCATGCTGACTGATTTTGTAGTAATCCTTGATGTACTCATCGGTGCCAGGCGTGCCGTAGTCACCGCCGCCAACAACCCAGTTACCGGTGCTTTGGTCGTAACGAACGGTGTCGTTACGATAGCGATAGCCGGCGTTGATAACCTTGTTCGGGTTATCTTCAGGCTGGTAGTGGAACATGGCACTGCCGGAGCGAGTGGTGTGGCTGTCTGGATCCCAGTTGAAGTCCGAGCTGAAACGCCAATCGCGGTTGAAGCGATACAGGTATTGCAGCGCGTAAGGTGATACCGATGCCTGAGCATCGTCACGGGTTTTGTAATCAATGCCTGGCAACTGCACTTTGCGGTCAGCAAAGTAGAATGCTTGACCAATGCTGAAGCGCTGACGCTCGAAGCCATTGTCCTCGATCCAGCGGTTGGTTACGCCCAGCGACAGTTTGTTTTCGTCACCTATGCGATCTTTACCGGAGAAACGGTTTTCACGGAACAGCGAGTTGTAGCTGAAGGTAGACTCACTGGTATCGAATACCGGGATATCGGTTTGATCTTCTTCAGGTACGTAGAGATAGAACAGGCGTGGCTCAAGGGTCTGGCGATAATTAGTGCCGAACCATTGGGTGTTGCGGTCGAAGTACAGGCCGCTATCGAGACTGAGCATGCCAACGCCACGGTTTTGTGTGCTGTCATACTTCTGCTCAGGGAGCAGGCTTGCCTTGCCTTGGCTATCCAAGTCCAGATCGTAGTTGGTGTACAGGTATTTAGCCTGCGGCTTGATGTAGCCCCAGCTCCAGTCCAGCGGCAAGCTTACTGCTGGCTCAAGGTGCAAGCGATCACCGTTGGCGCGGGCTAGACCCCTGACGTTTTCGTCGAGGCGTCGCTCAGGGTTGCCGTCCTCGTCAATGTAATTACCGCTGCGCAGGTCGCGATCAAAGCGAACCAGCTCAGTGCCGTAAACGAACTGAACACCACCCGGCTGGAATGGCAGCTTACCGTTCAAGGTGATTTGCGGCAGGCGGTTGTAAGGGGTGATATCACTGATAGTCGCCAGCTCATATGCATGAGCGTTAAGTTTGGCGGTATAGCTGTCACCACGGTAAGTCAGGGTGCCGCGCTGGTTAACGAAGTCCGGCGTATCGATACCAAGATCGGTATTCAGATCCTGGAAATAGTACGGGTCGCTGATGTCGGTGTAGTCAACTTCAGCCAGCAGCCGATCATTCAAGCCACCTTTGTGCTGCCAGCTGTACATCCAGCGAGTGTCGCTGTAGTCGGACTGGAGCTTGCGGTCATCGTTTTCATCGTTAAGGTAAGCGGCGCCAATCTGGCCTTCGCTATTCTTTGTCAGATAACGACCTTCACCTTCCATCAACAAACCACGGTCGCTCATATACGTTGGGTACAGAGTGGCGTCGTAGTTGGGAGCCAGGTTGAAGTAGTACGGCGTCTGTAGCTCGAAACCGTTGTCGCTTGAGCTGCCGATGGTTGGGGGCAGGAAGCCTGACTGGCGACGGTCATCGATAGGGAAATAGATGTACGGCGTGTAGAACACCGGGAAATCTTTGACCCGCAGGGTTACGTTCGTTGCGGTACCGAAACCGGTGGCAGGGTTCAACGTGATGTTGTTACCTGTCAGGTGCCAGGCATTGCTGCCAGGTTCGCAACTGGTGTAAGTACCGTCTTTGAGTCGAATAATCGCGGTTTCTTCACGCTTGGCGTACAGCGCGTTGCCGCGAGTGTGGCCGCGGTGCAAGACGTACTCGGCGTTATCGATTTTGGCTTCGCCGTTATCGAGTTGTAGCTCGGCATGATCGCCGACAACCAAGGCACCTTTATCGCGCAGGCGTACGTTGCCGTTCAGCTCGCCAATGTTTTCAGCTTGCCGCAGGTTGGCTTCATCAGCCTCAACCTGCATGCTTGCCTGGCGTAGCACGACATCACCCGCCAGCGTGGCAATCTGCTCTTCTTGCTGATAGCGAGAGGCTTTGGCGGAGACGAACATCGGCGCCTGATTTAGCGGCGTATCGTCATTCATGCCAGGGCGCTCAGGCTCGACGTACGCGCCCGAACAGTACGGAGCTGTCTCCGCAAGCTGCGCTTCGCTCAACTTTTCACGCGGCACCCAGTCCAAATGGCTGTAATCTGCGCTGCGAGATGCCAGACCTTTGCCTTCACTTTCAGTGACAAGCTTGGTGCCGACAGCTGCGGCTGCAACTTTACCGCCGCTACTGCTCTCTGAAGAGGCAGGCGTGCTGATGCTGGACTCGGTGTGAACCGGGCGCGCAGGCACTGCCGCATCAGCAGTTTTGGGGCTACATGCCCAACCGCCAGATGCAGAGGCCGCACAGTCATACTGCTCGGCTGCTACAGCAAATTGACTGGCAACAGGTTGCAGGGCCAATAGGCCACTAGTCACCAGAAGTGGGAATTTTTTACGAATAGCGGGGTATTTTACTGCCATCTTATTTTTCCGGGCTTCCTGCGCGCTAATGACCTAGAGGCCGCACGCCTCTCGATGGGCTTGAAAAGATGCTGGATAATAAAGCATGACCCGCGCAACGGCTAGGGCCGTCGGAGACCCATGTAATGCATAAAGAAGATATACGCCTACAACTGCTGGATAAATGGCTCGATCAACAACTGCCAAATGTGTTTGCAGAACAAGGCTGGGGGGCGGTTCCAAGCGCCACAATGACCTCTGCCAGCAGTGATGCGAGCTTTCGTCGTTATTTTCGCTGGCAAGGCGAAAATCGCACATTAATTGTCATGGATGCCCCTCCACCGAATGAAGATTGTCGGCCATTTGTGAAAATTGCGGCCTTGCTCAAACGGGCAAATTTGAATGTGCCGCTGATTTTGGCTGAAGATGTTGAGCAAGGTTTCTTGTTGCTAAATGATTTGGGGCGCCAGACGTATCTGGATGTCATCACCCCTGAAACTGCCGATGAATTGTTTGCCGATGCCTTGCAAGCACTCTTGGCGCTGCAGCAATTGCCAATGGATACAGCGTTGCCTAGCTATGACACGGCATTGTTGCGTCGTGAACTGGAGCTTTTCCCAGAGTGGTACGTTAAGCATCACTTGAAGTCTGAGTTCAGTGTTGAGCAGCAAGACGCATGGGACAAAATTAGTGCTTTGTTGATCGACAGTGCGTTGGCACAACCGCAGGTGCTGGTTCATCGCGACTTTATGCCACGCAATCTAATGATTAGTGAGCCTAATCCAGGTGTGCTCGATTTTCAGGATGCGGTCTATGGTCCGGTGACGTATGACGTGACCTGTCTGTTCAAGGATGCTTTTCTTAGCTGGCCGGAACCTCAGGTGCGTCAGTGGCTTGAGGGTTATTGGCAGAAGGCGCAAGCAGTGGGTATTCCAGTCCAGGCTGAGCTCGAAGACTTTTTGCGCGCCAGCGACTTGATGGGGGTGCAGCGCCATCTGAAAGTCATCGGTATTTTTGCGCGCATTTGTCACCGTGATGGCAAGCCCAAGTATTTGGCTGATGTGCCAAGATTTTTCGCGTACATCAATGCAGTTATCCAGCGTCGTCCCGAGCTGGCTGAACTGGCGAAATTATTTGCCAGTTTGCCGCAAGCAACTGAACCATCGGTGACTCAACTATGAAAGCGATGATTCTGGCCGCAGGTAAGGGCGAGCGCATGCGCCCGTTGACACTGCACACGCCAAAGCCACTGGTGCGTGCAGCAGGTGTGCCGCTGATTGAATACCACATCAATGCCCTGGTCAGTGCGGGGGTTAGCGAGTTGGTAATCAATCATGCCTGGTTGGGGCAGCAGATCGAGGATTATCTCGGCGATGGAAGTCGTTTTGGGGTGAGTATCTGCTACTCCGCTGAAGGCGAGCCACTGGAGACCGGTGGTGGAATTCATCGTGCCTTGCCGCTACTCGGTGACGAGCCATTTCTGGTGGTGAATGGCGATGTGTTTACTGACTACAGCTTCGCTAATTTGCAGCAACCCATTAATGGCTTGGCGCATCTGGTGTTGGTCGATAATCCTGCGCACCATACTCAGGGCGACTTTTATCTGCAGCAGGGCATGGTCCATGACGGCGCTGCAGGGCAAGAGTGTCTGACTTACAGTGGAATTGCAGTGTTGTCGCCCCAGCTGTTTGCAGGATGCGAGGCGGGGGCTTTTAAGCTTGCACCGTTGTTGCGTGAGGCAATGGCGCAAGGGTTGGTTAGTGGTGAACATTTTAGCGGGCACTGGATAGATGTTGGCACGCATGAGCGTTTAGCCGATGTTGAGCGGTTGTTGGCGCAGGAGCACTAAAGTGATTTGGCCGAGCACAGTGTTGGGCGCTGTTGCAGGATTTGCCATTGCCAGTATTCCCGGTGGTTTACTGGGGGGCCTGCTTGGCCAAGTTGTCGACCGGCGTTTGCGTATGGCCAGTTGGGCGCAATTGCGTGAGCGTCTTGGCGGGCCTGCGCAGGCCGAGGATGATCAACTGCTGTTCGTGATGCTCGGGCGTCTAGCCAAATGTGACGGTCGGGTGTTGCCACAACATATTGAGCAGGTGCGTTTAGAAATGCAGCGCTTGCGGCTTGATGAGGCGGCCCAGCGGCGGGCGATTGAGGCATTTTCCAGAGGGAAGACCGGGCGTGACAATCTACGCGCGCCGTTGCGTGGACAAAGTCGTAACGCCACTTTGCTGTTGAGTGCATGCTGGCGTGTGGCAAGTGCTGCTGGCCGGGTGAGTCGCACGGAGCGTGAGTTGATTTTGCTTTGGGGGACATGGTTGGGAGTGTCGGTGCATGCCAACGAAGCGTTGCGCACAGGTGGCCAGTCAATGCCTGTTTCGTCTGCGTACCAGCAAGCGCTGCGATTGTTTGGCGTTACTGCTCAGAGTGAACCTGCAGAGATCAAGCGCGCATACCGGCTGCTGTTGAGTCGTCATCACCCGGATAAACTGCAAGGCAGTGGTGCCAGCGTTGACCAGGTGCGAGCGGCCACAGAAAAAACCCGCGAGCTGCATCATGCCTATGATGTTGTACGCAAGCGTCATGGGTTTTGAGTTGTCCCTGTTGCTGCGGGTATGTCTACTGCGCTGCTGGGCTGGTATTGCCTTGTAAATGCAAGCTAAGCCAGCCTTTGATGCGCCGAAAGAGTTGCTCCTGTTCAACATCTCGATTGCCGGGCAGTGAAGTCATTGCCACTTGCAAGTAGGCTGTACGTTTCTGCCTCTTCGCCGCATTCAGGCGTTGTTTGGCAGCTTCTCGTTCGGCGGTTTGATCCTTGTAGTAAAAGTCCCCGGTTGCAAGTTCAAGCTGGCTGATCAGTGTCTCCAATTCGGGTTCAAAACCGGCAGGCGCCTGCGCGGCAACCAACAACAGGTTGTTCACCGGCTGCGGTTGTTGTTCAGCGATATAGCGTGCAGCCCAGTAAGCGCCAGTTCCCTGGCCGGTCAATACAACTGTCGTGGCCCCTTTTTGCTGTGCGAAGGTAATTCCTGCCGCGATGCGCGCAAATATGCGATCAACGTAAGCCTGTTGTGTTTCTGCAGGGTCACTGTTGCTTGGTTCAGGTGTTGCAGTCGTATCCTGGGCTTGTTCAGCGGGGTCTGACGTCGCTTCCGCCGGTTGCGCTGGTATTTCTGGCTGCTCTGCGGGCACTTCGCCAGTTTCAGTGTTTGTATTCGGTACAGGCTCATTGCTGTTATCTGGCAACGGTGCCTCCTCGGCGTCTGGCAGTGTCAGGCTCAGGCTGCTCCAGCCTGCGTCTGGGAGTTTGTGCCGCAACGGACCAATGCCGATCGGCCAGTCTGGGCTTTCATCTTTTCCCGGAACTAAAATCACTGCACCCATTGGTGTGGCGCTATTGGCTGGGCGCCATAAAGCTAGAAATGTTTCGTTTGCCTGGGTTTTCAGCTGTTGCTGTTCGTGAGCGGCTAATTGTCTTTCAAGCGCAGCTGTTTCGGCTTGGCTGCGTTCGCCAAGGGCAGGGCGCACAGTAGGTTTTTCTTCAGCTTTTACGGGTGGCTCAGCGCTTTCGGGGGCGGTTTCGGCAAGCGCCAATGGTCCAATTATTAGTAGGCTGAGAGCGATAGAAAGTGTGCGCAACAACATAAGTAAGTTTCCCCGGTGCCAGAGTGTTCCAGCCTAGCTGTTTCGACATGCACTTGTAAGCCGCCATATGCACGGCAAAACCTTAGTGCGGGCTGCTACAATGCGCGCAATCCGTGTGTATTTCTGAGGTTAGCCATGCAGCCCTTCGCCATTGCCCCGTCAATCCTTTCTGCTGATTTTGCCCGACTGGGCGAGGAAGTGGATAACGTACTCGCTGCGGGCGCCGATATTGTTCACTTTGACGTAATGGACAATCATTACGTGCCGAATCTGACCATTGGGCCAATGGTCTGTGCGGCGCTGCGTAAGTACGGAGTCACTGCCCCGATTGACGCACACTTGATGGTCAAGCCGGTTGATCGCATTATCGGCGATTTCATTGAAGCGGGCGCTAGCTATATAACCTTCCATCCCGAAGCTTCCGAACACATCGACCGCTCGCTGCAGTTGATTCGTGATGGCGGCTGCAAGGCAGGCTTGGTGTTCAATCCGGCGACCCCGCTGAGCGTGCTCAAGCATGTGATGGACAAGGTCGACATGATTTTGCTTATGAGTGTTAACCCAGGCTTTGGCGGGCAGAAGTTTATCCCCGGCACCCTAGACAAGCTGCGTGAGGCGCGAGCGCTTATTGATGCGAGTGGACGCGAGATTCGCCTGGAAATCGACGGCGGAGTCAACGTCGGCAATATTCGTGAAATTGCTCAAGCGGGCGCGGACACTTTTGTTGCAGGCTCGGCGATCTTCAATCAGCCGGATTACTCAGCGGTGATCAATGCCATGCGCACTGAACTGGCGCAGGTGCAGGGCTGATGCCTTTAAGCTCCGTGCTTGCTGGAAAGCTGCCGAAACTGGTGATGTTCGACCTTGACGGTACCCTGATTGATTCGGCTCCAGATTTGGCGGCCGCCCTCGATAAAACCCTGCACGCGCTTGGCCACGCGCCAGCGGGTATAGACAATGTGCGTCACTGGATTGGTAACGGCGCGCGCGTGTTGGTGCGCCGCGGACTGGCCAAGAACATGGCGCATGAGCATGTTGATGAGGCGCAAGCAGGGCCTGCGCTTGAACTGTTTATGAACGCATATGCCGATAACCACCAGCTGACGCAGGTTTATCCTGGCGTGGTCGAAACCCTCGACTGGTTGCAGGAGCAGGGTGTGATGATGGCTGTGGTAACGAATAAACCGGAGCGATTTGTTGCTCCGTTGCTGGATGAAAAGGGCTTGGGTGGCTATTTTCGTTGGATTATTGGCGGCGATACCTTGCCACAACAGAAGCCTGATCCTGCTGCGCTGCTGCATGTCATGCATATGGCTCAGGTCAGCACTAATCAGGCGTTATTTGTGGGTGATTCGCGCAATGACGTGCGTGCAGCCAAGGCTGCGCAGGTTTTGTGCGTCGCACTGAGTTATGGCTATAACCACGGTCGGCCTATTAGCGAAGAGCGTCCGGCCTGCGTGCTGGATGATTTGCGTGAGCTGATACCGTTGATTTCCTTTGAGTCCGAAGCATCGCTGGGTTGATTAGACCCGGCGCCTGCGCTAGTGTTGCCTGACTTTACATCCACTCTCTAGAGATTTCCCCGTGGTGGTTACCTGCAAACTCTGGCTTGAACGAGCTGGAATGAAAATCATCAAGGCTCTGGCCCGTTGGCGCTGGCGCCTCTGAATTGATATTGGCCGGTTAGCCGGCGCGTTTGCACACGACCGTTTTACCCTCAAACCACGAGGCAGATCATGATCCGCGAAGAATTCCTGCGTTTAGCCGCTTCCGGCTATAACCGTATCCCTGTTGCCCACGAAACCATTGCTGATTTCGACACACCGCTGTCGATCTATCTGAAACTGGCTGATCAAGCCAACACCTATCTGCTTGAGTCAGTTCAGGGCGGTGAAAAATGGGGGCGTTACTCAATCATCGGCTTGCCAGCACGGACAGTGCTGCGCGCCTATGATCACACCGTCATCGTTAGTATCGACGGCGTCGAGACCGAGCGTCATGAATGTGAAGATCCGCTGGCGTTTGTCGAGCAATTCAAAGAGCGCTACAAAGTCCCGACCCTGCCAGGCCTGCCGCGCTTTAATGGTGGCCTAGTCGGTTATTTTGGTTACGACAGCGTTCGTTACGTTGAAAAGCGCCTAGCTGTTTGCCCCAATCCGGATCCGCTGGGTAATCCGGATATTCTGTTGATGGTCTCGGATGCGGTGGTTGTTTTCGACAATCTCGCGGGCAAGATGCATGCGATCGTGTTGGCCGATCCTGCTCAAGAGGATGGCTTCGAGCAGGCTCAAGCACACCTACAAGAAATTTTGCACAAGTTGCGTCAGCCGATCGAGCCACGGCTTGGTGTCGACCTGAATGCGCCGGTGGGTGCCGAGCCTGCGTTCCGCTCAAGCTTCAGTCGCGAAGACTATGAGCGTGCGGTTGATACCATCAAGGAATATATATTGGCGGGCGATTGCATGCAGGTGGTGCCATCGCAGCGCATGTCGATTGACTTCAAGGCCGCGCCGATTGATCTCTACCGGGCGCTGCGCTGCATCAATCCGACGCCTTATATGTACTTCTTCAATTTTGGCGATTTCCACGTAGTTGGCAGCTCGCCAGAGGTGCTGGTGCGGGTTGAAGATAACCTGATTACCGTCCGCCCAATCGCCGGTACACGTCCACGTGGCGCCAACGAAGAAGCCGATCAGGCGCTCGAAGAGGATTTGCTGTCCGATGCCAAGGAAGTCGCTGAGCATTTGATGTTGATCGATCTTGGACGCAACGATGTGGGTCGTGTGGCCAATACCGGGAGCGTCAAGTTGACCGAGAAAATGGTCATCGAGCGTTACTCTAACGTGATGCACATCGTGTCCAACGTTACCGGACAGTTGAAGCCAGGCCTGACTGCAATGGACGCTCTGCGCGCTATTTTGCCAGCAGGCACCTTGTCCGGCGCACCGAAAATCCGTGCCATGGAAATCATTGACCAACTAGAGCCCGTGAAGCGCGGTGTTTATGGCGGAGCAGTGGGCTACATGGCCTGGAACGGTAACATGGACACCGCGATCGCGATTCGTACAGCGGTGATCAAAAACGGTGAGCTGCATGTTCAAGCAGGCGGCGGGATTGTTGCTGACTCAGTGCCCGCACTTGAGTGGGAAGAAACGCTTAACAAACGTCGGGCTATGTTCCGTGCTGTTGCCCTAGCCGAACAATCTCACTGAGGAGCTTGCCATGTTACTGATGATCGATAATTACGACTCCTTTACCTACAACGTGGTGCAGTACCTCGGTGAGTTGGGTGAAGATGTCAAAGTTGTGCGCAACGACGAGTTAACCATCGCTGATATCGAGGCGCTCAAGCCTGATCGTATAGTTGTGTCTCCTGGGCCTTGCACGCCGAACGAAGCGGGCGTTTCACTTGAAGTGATCAAGCACTTCGCTGGCAAGCTGCCTTTGCTTGGCGTGTGCTTGGGGCACCAAAGCATCGGCCAGGCGTTCGGCGGCGATGTCGTGCGCGCACGGCAGGTCATGCACGGCAAGACCAGTCCGGTTCATCACTTGGATAAAGGTGTTTTTACCGGGCTTAATAATCCGTTGACCGTGACTCGCTACCACTCGTTGGTGGTTAAGCGTGAAACCTTGCCCGACTGCCTTGAGGTGACCGCCTGGACTCAGACTGAAGACGGTGCGGTCGATGAAATTATGGGCCTGCGTCACAAGACCCTGAATGTCGAAGGGGTGCAGTTCCACCCGGAGTCTATTCTCACTGAGCAAGGCCATGAGCTGTTTGCCAATTTCCTCAAACAACAAGGAGGCGTGCGCTGATGGATATCAAACAAGCCCTTAACCGAATCGTCAGTCAGCTCGACCTTAGCACCGAGGAAATGCAGGACGTCATGCGCGAAATCATGACCGGCCAGTGCACTGAAGCCCAGATTGGCGCGTTCCTGATGGGTATGCGCATGAAGAGCGAAACAATCGATGAAATCGTCGGTGCCGTTTCTGTCATGCGTGAACTGGCCAGCCATGTTGTATTGCCGACCTTGGATCACGTTGTAGATGTGGTGGGGACTGGCGGCGATGGCGCGAACATCTTCAATGTTTCAACTGCTGCAAGTTTTGTTGTCGCAGCGGCGGGAGGCAAGGTTGCCAAACATGGTAATCGCGCTGTTTCAGGCAAAAGTGGTAGCGCTGATTTACTCGAAGCCTCGGGCATCTATTTGAATTTGACCCCAGAACAGGTCGCTCGCTGTATCGATAGCGTCGGTGTCGGCTTTATGTTCGCGCAGGTGCATCACAAGGCGATGAAGTATGCAGCTGGACCGCGACGTGAGCTGGGGTTGCGTACACTTTTCAATATGCTTGGCCCTCTGACAAACCCGGCGGGTGTCCAGCATCAAGTCGTTGGCGTGTTTAGCCAAGCCTTGTGCAGGCCTCTGGCCGAGGTGCTCAAACGCTTGGGTAGCAAGCATATTCTAGTGGTGCATTCGCGAGATGGTCTGGATGAGTTCAGTCTCGCGGCAGCGACTCATGTTGCCGAGTTAAAAGATGGTCAGATTAGCGAATATGAGGTGCTTCCAGAAGATCTTGGCCTAAAGAGCCAGAGTCTGGTTGGGCTTACGGTTGATAGTCCTGAAGCATCGCTTGCGTTGATTAATGATGCATTGGGCAAGCGCAAAACCGAGGCAGGAGAAAAAGCGGCTGATATGATCGCACTCAATGCGGGTGCGGCACTGTATGCTGCTGACTTAGCTACAAGCCTTAAAGAAGGTGTGCAATTGGCTCACGATGCCTTGTGCACGGGCCTTGCGCGCGAAAAAATGCAAGAGCTGGCATCATTCACAGCAGTATTCAAACAGGAGAACCAAGGGTGAGCGGGCCAACTGTTCTGGAAAAAATCCTTGCGCGTAAAGTCGAAGAAGTGGCTGCGCGCAGCCGCATCACCAGTCTCAGTGAGCTAGAGCGTGAGGCGCGTGCTGCTGATGCGCCGCGCGGGTTTGCTCTGGCGCTGCTTGAACAAGCGGCTGCGAAAAAGTCTGCGGTGATTGCCGAGATCAAAAAAGCCTCGCCAAGCAAAGGTGTGATCCGTGAACACTTTGAGCCAGCTGAAATTGCCCGTTGCTACCAGGAAGGCGGTGCAACCTGTTTATCGGTATTGACTGATATCGATTTCTTCCAGGGCGCTGATCATTTTTTGCAGCTGGCACGTAACGCCTGCTCACTGCCGGTGCTGCGTAAGGACTTCATGATTGATCCTTATCAGATCGTCGAGTCGCGGGCATTAGGTGCTGATTGTGTGTTGCTGATTGTCTCGGCATTAGAAGACGAGCAAATGGCTGAGCTGGCAGCTACGGCCAAGTCGTTCAACCTTGACGTGCTGGTTGAGGTGCACGACGCAGAAGAACTGGAGCGCGCACTGAACACGCTGGACACTCCGCTCATCGGGATCAACAACCGCAACCTGCATACCTTCGAGGTTAATCTGGAAACAACGTTGGAACTGTTGACGCAAGTGCCCCGCGACCGCATGGTTGTGACCGAAAGTGGCATCATCAACCGAGCTGATGTTGAGTTGATGGAAATCAATGAGGTGCATGGATTTCTGGTCGGTGAAACCTTCATGCGAGCAGAGAAGCCAGGGGTTGAGTTGGAGCGTCTGTTCTTTCCAGACCGTAAGCGCTTGTTCAGTAACAACCTTGATGTTGATTAGTCGTACAGGCTAAAAAAAACCGCTACTTCAGTATTCCTGAGTAGCGGTTTTTTTATGTCGCGTATCGCATTTTAGCGCTATCAACGGGTGCCGAAAACAACCATGGTTTTGCCTTTGACGTGCACCAAGCCCTGTTCTTCGAGCGCTTTGAGTACACGGCCAACCATCTCACGAGAGCAACCGACGATTCGGCCGATTTCCTGACGAGTGATTTTGATCTGCATGCCGTCGGGGTGAGTCATTGCATCCGGTTGCTTGCACAGGTCGAGCAGTGTCCGGGCCACGCGGCCAGTTACATCGAGGAATGCCAGGTCACCGACTTTGCGTGTGGTATTGCGCAGGCGTTCTGCCATTTGGCTGCCCAGCGCATAAAGGATGTCCGGGTCCTGCTCTGTCAGCTCGCGGAACTTGGTGTAGCTAAGCTCAGCAACTTCGCACTCGGTTTTTGCGCGGACCCAGGCGCTGCGCTCTTTATCGGCGCCTTCTTTATCAAACAGGCCAAGCTCGCCGAAAAAATCGCCAGAGTTGAGATACGCGATGATCATCTCGCGGCCGTCGTCATCTTCAATCAGGATCGTTACCGAACCTTTAACAATGAAGAATAGTGTTTCGCAGCGGTCACCCGCATAGATGATGGTGCTTTTTGCCGTGTAACGACGGCGGTGACAATGTGCAAGAAGCTTGTCGAGGTTCTTTATTTTAGGTGTAAGGGTTATTGCGACCATGCCCGAGTCCCGAAATATAAAAATGTGTGCCTTGTGTATTGCAGGCGTTTTCTTATTAGTTATGTGAGCTAGTGTGCCAGTAAAGTGGCGCCAGCTTAACCAACACTATCTTACACGGGCTCATTTTGCGACCCAGCTAACAACATTGAGTTGAACTTTCTCCAAAGTGAGGCTATAGCCGGGTGTTTACGGCGCTGTGATAAGCTGCCGGACTTTTCATCAGCGGGGTTTTGGTAATGAAAGCGCGCATTCAATGGGCTGGTGACGCCCTTTTTATCGGCGAATCGGGTAGTGGTCATGCCGTTGTGATGGACGGCCCTCCCGAAAGCGGCGGACGTAATCTGGGTGTTCGGCCTATGGAAATGGTGTTGATTGGTCTCGGTGGCTGCAGCAACTTCGATGTGGTGAGCATTCTTAAGAAGTCTCGCCAAGCAGTTGAAAGCTGCGAGGCGTTCCTTGAAGCCGAACGAGCGGGTGAGGAACCCAAGGTGTTCACCAAGATTCATCTGCACTTTGTGGTCAAGGGGCGCGGCTTAAAAGAGGCGCAGGTCAAGCGAGCGGTCGAGTTGTCGGCTGAGAAGTATTGCTCTGCATCAATCATGCTTGCTCGCGGCGGGGTTGAAATCACCCACGACTACGAGATTATCGAGCTCGGACAGGCTCAATAAGCTGCGTTAAGGCATCTTCAACTGATGTTTTAGCCTGCTGCTGACATCCTTTTATCATTTGTAGCGTCCACACTCTGGCGGGCGGTGCATTGCATCTGCATAATGGCGCCCCTTTTTAGGGGTGCTATGCACTTCGTACACATAACCAAAATCGCCAAAGCGAAGAGGTGTTAACCGTCCTACGCAGCCGGGTACTTCACGGTTGACGGGCATGCTCGATCACGCGGCCCTGCCGCTTTTCTATAGAGAGTTTTAAAACGGTGAAAAGCAGACTCAAGCTCCATGGGTTTAACAACCTGACCAAGACCTTGAGCTTCAACATCTATGACATCTGCTACGCGGAAACGCCGGAAGACCAGCAGGCATACGTTCAGTACATCGACGAAGAGTACGATGCCGAGCGCCTGACGCAGATTCTCACTGATGTTGTTGACATTATCGGTGCCAACATCCTCAACATTGCCCGTCAGGATTACGAGCCGCAAGGCGCTAGCGTGACCATCCTGATTTCCGAGCAGCCGGTTGAGCCGACCGAAAGCCAGATAGAGGAGTCACCAGGCCCGCTGCCTGAGACCATCCTTGCGCATCTGGATAAAAGCCACATCACCGTACATACCTATCCGGAAATCCATCCGGTAGATGGTATTGCCACTTTCCGGGTTGATATTGACGTATCGACTTGCGGCGTGATTTCACCGCTCAAGGCGCTGAATTACCTGATCCACCAATTTGATTCGGACATCGTGACTGTCGATTACCGCGTTCGTGGGTTCACCCGTGACGTTGAAGGCAAGAAGCACTTTATCGATCATGAGATCAATTCGATTCAGAACTACCTGTCCGATGACACACAAGACGCCTATCAAATGACGGACGTTAACGTGTATCAGGAAAATCTCTTCCACACCAAGATGTTGCTCAAGAACTACGACCTGGATGATTACCTTTTCGGTGATGCCACCCGTAGCCTGACGCCAGAGCAGCGTCAACAGGTGGAGGCGCGTTTGCGTCACGAGATGCTTGAGATTTTCTACGCGCGCAATATGCCCAAGTAGATGTTCTGCTGAGCAAAGAGCCCGCTAATGCGGGCTCTTTTCAGGCAAATACTCAGTCCTCATCAATCTCGCGCTGATTGATTGCTGACGCTGGACGATTGTTGCCAGTAAAAATACTTTGAAATGCGCTGATCTGGTCGGCGGACAGCTGCAATGGCTGCTCGAATAATACCCATTGCACGCCTTCTGTGCAGGGCGGTGTGGTCAATGATCCTTTATAGAAAAAGTGCTTGCTGACGCTGGGGAGAATTCTGCCGAGATCAGGTGCCTGCGCTTGGCTGATTTGTATGTGCTCCCCCTTTTTTTGCGGCAATATTTTGTTCCAGATGTGTTCAAACTGGGCGTTCTTCTCGCCGCTTTTGATCATCGCTGCAATTACTAATAATGAGCCATCCGACGCCTGATTGACCCAATGCATTTCCATGGGGAAACGTTTGCCGTTGTACAGGTGTTCGCTTGGAGAGTGGAAGTGGAACTGTAGTAGTTTGTAAGTTTTACCCTGAAACTCAAGCCTGCTGTCTCCTGCTACATTGGCTTGAATCGAGTGACCATTGTTGACAACGTCTAGCGGGCTGCGCTGATAGTCAATACCAAGGCTGGCTGATGCCGCATTGATATGCTTCGCGCTAGCGCTAGGTATATCGATGGGTGATTGGTGTGTGCCCTTGGCACAGGTGGAGTAGTTGCCATTGGCATCGAGCATGGCCCAGTGATCCGGGGCACTGTGTCCTGAATAGCTCCATTCGCTTGCAGCGCTGTATAGCGGTAAAGCTGCGAACATACAGGCAATAAGTTTCAGGCGGATTGGTTTTACCAACATAAGCACATTCCTTGTGTTTTACCGGTTGGGCTACCTGGCCGGGTTTTCTACCCGGTCAGGCGTTCAGATAGTCTCGACCGTTTGCTCGCCAGTCTTGGCTGAGCCAGGGTTCAGATTCGATATGCGCTTTTAGTCATGACCTTGGAGAGCAGGGTCATGCCGAACTTAACTGGGCGCGGAAATTTAACCCCTCCGGCTTCCAGTGCCGTGTTGGCGTGATGGCTTTCGTCTACACGCATTTGTTGCAGAATTGCCCGGGTCTTTTCATCATGCTCAGGCACTTGCTCTAGGTGTTCATCTAGGTGTTTAACCACTTGGTCTTCGGTGGCTGCGACAAAACCAAGGCTGATTTTGTCACTGACCAAGCCGGCGAGCGCGCCAACGCCGAACGACAAGCCATAAAATAGCGGATTGAATACACTCGGGCGGCCACCCAATTGGTGAATGCGCTGTTCACACCAGGCGAGATGATCAACTTCTTCGTCCGCAGAATGCTCCATTGCCGCTCGAACTTCAGGCAATTTAGCCGTCAGTGCCTGGCCCTGATATAACGCTTGAGCGCAAACTTCACCGGTATGGTTGATGCGCATCAAGCCAGCAATGTGCTTGGCCTCTTGCTGGTCAAGCTCGGTTTCAGGTTGCACCACCGCAGGAGAAGGGCGTGTTGGTTGGCCGCTGAACGGCAGCAGCGTGCGCAAGGCAACATCTGCCTGCAGTAACAGGCGGTCGACTGGGGAGTATTGGCGGTCACTGGCCATGGGATAATCTCCGGCTAAAACAATTGCCGACAGTTTACGCTAATCGGCAGTGCAAGGCTTGACCGGGAGCAGCCCGGTGGTTGTGTCGTGTGCGCATGGCGCTGTGCTTAGTTACAACGGTTGATCAAGTTCCAGCTGTATTTCTGCGAAACCTAACACCGTTAAATGAATATCTTTGGTCAGCGCTTTATCATCTGTGGATAAAGTCATGCTTTTATAGCTGTATCAGTTGGTCTGCGGCAACGCTAGGAGCAGGCGCTCGATTGAGTTTGCCGGCTAGTGGTTGGGGGATACTGCGCGGCATGGGGCCATTGCAGTGGGTTGTTTGGGGAGTTGCTGTGAAAAACGACATACACGACCTCGGCATGGTGCTCGACTCGAAAGTAAAGTTGGTGCTGATCGAGTCTTGGGATGAGCTGCGCGTTCTGCAAATGCTCACCAGTTTGGCGGTTAAGCGCAGTTTGGGCCTGTACACCTGGTCGGTGACCGAAGGTTTGCAGCATCTTGGATTTTCCGCGGATACCCCAGACAGAGAGGGTTCGCAGGAGCCTGAAGTCGCATTACGTTTGATCAAGGCCGACCCGCAGCCCAACCTTTATGTCATGTGTGATTTACACCCATTCATGCTGGATAACCCGAAACTGGTGCGGCTGCTTAAAGAAATCGCCATGAATGACAGCCTGCATAAACCAACGCTGGTGCTGGTTTCGCATGCGTGCAAGCTACCGCCCGAGATTCAGCGCTACGCTGCCCGTTTCAGTCTGGCATTGCCGAGCGAAGATGAATTGCAAGCCATTGTGCGTGAGGAAGCGGCGCGTTGGAGCGAGCGCAACCGTAATATTCGGGTGCGCACCGATAATCGCACTTTGCAGCAGGTGGTGAAAAACCTGCGCGGCATGAGCCACGCTGAGGCGCGGGTTTTGGCGCGCAAAGTGATTTGTGATGACGGGGCAATTACCCAGGAAGACTTGCCCGAGCTGAATAAAGCCAAGTCGCAACTGCTTGATCTTGAAAGCGTACTCAGCTTTGAGTCTGAAACCGCGCGTTTTGCCGATGTCGGCGGGCTGGAAAATCTCAAGCGCTGGCTGGCAGATCGGCAAGCCGCCTTTGTTGACGCGACGGCGCAGGATTTACCAAAAGGCGTGCTGCTGGTCGGGGTGCAAGGTGGCGGCAAAAGCCTGGCCGCCAAAGCCATTGCCGGGCTTTGGGGCTTGCCGTTACTGCGCCTGGATTTCGCCAGCCTGTACAACAAGTTCTTCGGTGAGACCGAGCGTAATTTGCGTGAAGCGCTGAAATTAGCCGAGCAGATGTCGCCTTGCGTGCTGTGGGTTGATGAAATCGAGAAGGGACTGGCCAGCGGGGATAACGATGGTGGTGTGAGCCAGCGGGTGCTGGGCACGCTCCTGACTTGGATGGCTGAGCGTAAGGCGCCGGTTTTTATGGTCGCGACCGCCAACGTCATTGAACGGTTGCCGCCTGAGTTGGTGCGCAAAGGCCGGTTCGACGAGATATTTTTCGTCGACTTGCCAAGCGCAGCTACTCGTGAGGAGATTTTCAGCATTCATCTTAAGCGGCGTGAACTTGACCCTGTGCAATTTGATTTGAAATTGCTGGCAAGTGCCAGTGATGGCTTCTCGGGCGCTGAGATTGAGCAGGTGGTGGTAAGTGCTCTGTATGCGGCCCAGGCGCGTCAGCAATCTGTTGATCTAGCAATACTGCTGGAAGGGATTCAGACAACCTCGCCGTTATCGGTGGTCATGTCTGAACATCTCGCGGCATTGCGCAGTTGGGCGAAGGGGCGAACGGTAGCTGCCAGCGATTAGCGTTGGGCGAGGAATTGGCGGTTTAGCCGTGCGCTGATTTTTCTCACTAGCCAGCGCGGGGCTAATTTAGGTGAGAGCGCTAAAAGACGATTGCGCCAACCAGGAATAATAATCGCGCGATTTTTATCCAGCGCTCGAACGGTAAACAGTGCAACCTCTTCTGCACTCATCATTAACTTACTATGTCTCAAGCGCCTGTCATCCAGCGCTGCTTTATTGAAAAATGCGCTTAGGGTCGGGCCAGGGCACAGCACCGATACAGCAACTCCATGTTCTTTAAGCTCTTCGCGTAGCGCTTCTGAGAAGTGCAGTACGTAGGCTTTGCTGGCGTAATAATTGGCCATCCAAGCGCCCGGATGAAAAGCAGCTACGGAGGCGACATTGAGAATCTGGCCGCTGCCTTGGCCAGCCATGACATTGCCAACTGACTGACACAGGCGCGCCAAGGCCAGCACGTTGACCTCAATCAGTTGTTGCTCTTGTTGCCAGTCCTGGGCGACGAATGCGCCGGATGTGCCGAGCCCTGCGTTGTTAACCAATAAATCAATGGAGTAAGTGCCTTCCTCGAGCTCCATCAATAAACCCGTCAACTGAGTTGGCTTGCTTAGATCGCAAGCACGGATTAACACCTCGACAGAGAAGCGTCGGGCGAGCTCTGCAGCGATGGCTTCCAATGCTTCGCGTTGGCGAGCCACTAGCAGCAGGTTGCGTCCGCGCCTGGCAAGGGCTTCAGCTAGGGCTAAACCAATTCCGCTAGTTGCGCCGGTTACCAAGGCATATCGAGACATCAGGCAGTACTCCGTGATGGGGCCAGCGTTGACCCCATGCGTGTAAGGCAATAGGCCTTATCTTACGGTTCAAAACCTGAGAAGGCAGTAGGCATTGCGACACCGACAATAACGGCAAGCACAATGAATACTATCCACAGGCCAGCAAGAACCTTAACCGCCGTAGTGTTGGCGGGTGGCATTGGGCCGTAACGGTTGGGGCCATTAGTGCCAGGCATTACCAGCATCAGCAAGCTGAAGACACTGCCGACTAATGGCACGATGGTAATGAGTAGTAGCCAGCCAGACCAACCAATGTCATGTAGGCGCTGAACGTTGATCATCACGCCGGCTATGACAAGCGCAACACTGAGAATGACCATCAAGATAACGCCAACTGCCGTTGATAGTGCAAAACCGGCCGCCGCTATACCGAAAATCGGTGCGCAAACCAGCATCAATACCAACGTCCACGCCAAGAAACGCAAGCGGCCAATACGACCATCCGTAGTAAATGGCTTTAGTTCACCGAATTCCGGCAAGCGTTCGCCCACTGGCGCTTGCGGTGGGGCGTATGGTGTATGCGTAGCGGGTGTTGGCGCGATTGCAGTTGCAGCTGGTGCATTTCTCGCGGCTTCTTCCTGTAAAGCCTGGCGTGCCAGAAACTTCTCAATAACGATGCCGCACGCCGAGCACTCAATGGCTTTGTCCTGTCGATGTCCGCACTTTGGACACGTCATCGTTTCAGCCGATTCCGTTGCTTGGTTATGGTCTTCGGTATCAACCAATGACATGCTTGCAGCCAGGTCGGGCTCTTTTATGGCTTTTGCGCCGGCGTTGTGTAGAGCGGCAATGTACTTGTCCGCCTCGTCATCCAGCAGGTCGCGCTTGAGGGTGATCAGGCTGCCGCTAAATAACGTGTTGATTCGTGCATTATCACTTTTAAATAGTTTGGCTAGATTGTCCTTGGCTGTCTCAAGTGCCACACCGGGCATTAGTTCACCACTGAAAACAATCTTGAAACGAGCTTGTGTCATGCGAGCTTCCTTGTCGGCGCCAGTCTGTCATTTAGAGGGTCAGCTATCGGCTTATCGAGCCGCTTGAGCACAGCTTAGAATCTAAAGAACAGGTTTTCCCTGACGCATTCTGGATGGTATCAAAGTGCCGATTAAAGGCTTGATGGCAATATGCCGTTAAGCGACAGTGATTATTGATTCCATCTGCTCTGTTGTAAACGTGCAGAACGTTCTTGAGCGGCTTTGTACTCGTGATCCAGTCGTGAAATCAGCGATTTAACATCTGGAATTTCATTGATTTCGCCAACGCCTTGCCCTGCGGACCACACGGTTTTCCATGCCTTGGCTTCATCGTTGATTGGCTTGAGTTTCTCGCCATAATTGACTTCGCCTTTCTGCTGCAGCTGTTCCAGATCATAGCCTGCACGCTGCAAGCTCTGGCGCATAAAGCTTGCCGGGATACCCGACACTGCGGGAGTGTGGATGATGTCAGCAGCCTTGGCTTGGGTAATCATTTGTTTGTAGTCTGCTTCGGCGTCACTCTCTTGCGTGGCAATAAAGCGGGTGCCCATGTAGGCGAGATCTGCCCCGAGTATTTGAGCTGCAAGAATTTCATGGCCGTGATTCAGGCAGCCGGAGAGCAACAAAGTTTTATCGAAAAACTGGCGCAGTTCGGCGATCAGCGCAAAAGGGCTCCAGGTTCCAGCATGGCCACCGGCACCTGCTGCAACTGCAATCAGGCCATCAACTCCAGCTCCGGCCGCTTTTTCACCATGTCGGCGGGTGGTTACGTCGTGAAATACCAACCCACCGTAACTGTGGACTGCATCAACCACCTCTTTGACTGCACCAAGACTGGTGATCACGATAGGCACACGCTTTTCAACGCAGATTGCTAAGTCGGCCTGCAGGCGTGGGTTGGTGCCATGCACGATCAGGTTCACCGCATAGGGGGCCGCGTGGTCATTGAGCCCTGCTTCAATTTCATCGAGCCATGCGCGAAAGCCACTGCTCTCGCGCTGGTTCAGAGCAGGAAAGCTGCCTACGATTCCGTTGTTGCAGCAGGCAGTCACTAATTGCGGGTTGGACACCAGAAACATTGGCGCGGCAACTACGGGCAGGCGTAAACGTTGTTCGAGCAGTTGGGGTAATGACATCACAGCACCTTATAATTCGTTGTATGTGGGTTGGGATGAGGTCAGAACGGGCGAACGATCACCAAGATTACAATGCCAATCAATGCCAGCACCGGCGCCTCGTTAAACCAGCGGTAAAACACATGGCTGCGAGTATTCTCACCTAAAGAGAAGCGTTTTAGCTGTGCACCACACATGTGCTGATAACCAATCAAAAGTATGACTAATACTAATTTGGCGTGCATCCAGCCTTGGCTGAAGTAATAGCTTGGGTTCAGGCTTATCAGCGCCGCACCGAAAATAAGGGTGGCGAGCATGGCTGGGATCATGATGCCGCGATAGAGTTTGCGCTCCATGATGCAGAAGCGCTCGCGGCTGATGCTGTCTTCACTCATGGCGTGATAGACGAACAGGCGCGGTAAATAAAACAGCCCGGCGAACCAGCAGACCATGGAAATTATGTGCAAGGCTTTGAGCCACAAATAGAGCATTTAGACTAATCCGGATAAATTTATACCCGCGATAGTAGTGCTCCGTTACGCATCCGTCATCACTGCTAGTTGGCCGCATCGTCTCAGGGCTTTATTATCATTGGCTTTCCAGTGGCTTTCAGCAGGGGGCAAGTAATGATTAAGGTCGGAATCGTCGGCGGCACAGGTTATACCGGTGTCGAATTGCTGCGCTTATTGGCACAGCATCCGCAAGCTCAAGTGACGGTCATTACTTCGCGTTCTGAGGCTGGGTTACGTGTTGATGAGATGTATCCGAATCTACGCGGTCACTATCCAGATCTAGCGTTCAGCGTGCCGGATGTGGCGACGCTGGGAGCTTGTGATGTGGTGTTTTTTGCCACACCGCATGGCGTTGCGCATGCGCTGGCCGGTGAGTTGCTCGATGCGGGCACCAAGGTAATTGACTTGTCTGCTGACTTTCGCTTGGAAAACGCTGAAGAGTGGGCGCAGTGGTATGGTCAGCCCCACGGTGCTCCCGAGCTACTAAGTGAGGCAGTTTATGGTTTGCCAGAGGTTAATCGTGAAGCTATTAAAGGCGCCCGCTTAATTGCAGTGCCCGGCTGCTATCCAACAGCTACTCAGTTAGGTTTTATCCCGCTGCTTGAGGCCGGTTTGGCCGACCCGAGCCGTTTGATTGCTGACTGCAAGTCGGGTGTCAGTGGTGCCGGTCGTGGTGCTAGCGTCGGCTCACTGTTCAGTGAGGCTGGCGAGAATATGAAGGCTTATGCAGTAAAAGGACATCGCCATTTACCTGAGATCAGCCAGGGTCTGCGCCGCGCTGCCGGCCAGTCTGTTGGGTTGACCTTTGTCCCGCATCTAACGCCGATGATTCGTGGTATTCACTCAACGCTTTACGCGACTGTTGCTGATACCTCTGTCGACTTGCAGGCGTTGTTTGAAAAGCGGTATGCCAACGAGCCGTTTGTCGATGTGATGCCCGCTGGTAGCCACCCGGAAACCCGCAGTGTGCGTGGTGCCAATGTTTGCCGGATTGCCGTACACCGTCCACAAGGAGGTGAGTTGGTTGTGGTGCTTTCAGTCATCGATAACCTAGTCAAAGGTGCTTCAGGTCAAGCGGTTCAGAATATGAATATCATGTTCGGTTTGGATGAGAATGCAGGCTTGTCGCATCCTGCTTTGCTACCCTGATGGCAGGCTGGGAAGTACGACCGAGCGGTCCTGATCGTTCAGGACGAGTGCGTCTTCTAGTGTTGTTGTTGCTCCTTGCTTTGCCCGCGGCATTTTGCGGCGGCGTGTACTGGGAGCGTCAGCAGACGGTAAGTCTCTCGGCGCAAATCAAGCCAATGGCCAAACGTCTTGCTGAGCAAGAAACTCAGTTGGATGACTTGCGGGCACAGGTCGCGATCGCGACTAGCGGAGCAAGTGTGGCGGAGAAAGCAAACGAGCAAAACCGCCTGACAATTAAACTGCTTGAAGAGCAAATCTTCAAAGAACAGCAGGATCTTTCTTTCTACAAAGGTGTGCTGGCGCCTGCGAGCCGACGAGAGGGCTTGCGAATTCGAACTTTTGAGCTGCAGGCAACGGAAAATCCACAGCGTTATCGCTACAAAGTGCTATTAAGCCGCGTGGGCAAAGATGACACCCCACTTAATGGGCAGTTACACATTACTGTCGAAGGTAGTCAGGGCTCAAAAGATAAGGTGGTGCTTGAGCTTTCGAATCTTGCTCAAGATGAGTTTGTCCCTTTTAAGGGCAAACTAATTCCTTACACATTCAAGCATTTCAAATCGATCCCGGGGGCCGGGCGTTTTGCTGAGCTTGAGTTGCCCGCAGGTTTTGAGCCGAGTCAGATACGGGTGCGTGCCGAAATAAAAGGCGAGAAAACGCTGGAGCGCACATTCAAATGGTTAGACAAAGAGTAAGCAATCCTTATGTGGAACAAAGAAAAATCCAAACCTGATCTGCAGAGCTTCAGCGGTAAGACCAGCTTGATTGCGGCAGGTGCAGCGCTTAGCGGCGATTTGAATTTTTTGGGCGCAGTGCAGGTTGACGGGCGCGTCAGCGGCAACTTGGTGACCAGCGAGGGGATGGTCCGTATTAGTGTTGAGGGTAAGGTTGAAGGCGAGATTCGCGCCCCCCATATAGTGATTGATGGCGAGGTAGTGGGCGATGTCTTCGCTAGCAAAAATCTTGAACTGGGTGCGCGCGCGCGCGTGCAGGGAAACCTGTATTACGGCCTGATGGAGATGGCCATGGGCGCGCAGATTGAGGGCAGCCTGTGCCATCTGAAAGATGAGGCGCGGCCACTCGAGTTACCAGAAACTTTGCTTGATATCGAATCTGAGGTAGTACAATAGTTGACCGCTTTTGTAGGGTAAGCGGATAATAGCCGCAACGCAGTATGGCGCATAGCGCCGGGAGATAGTCAGCATGAGCGTCGAAACCTTCACCCCCACAGCTTTGCAATTTACTCAAGGTGCTGCAAGCAAGGTGAAGAGCCTGGTTGACGAGGAGGGTAATCCTCGTTTGAAGCTGCGTGTGTTTGTCACAGGTGGTGGTTGCTCCGGGTTTCAATATGGATTCACTTTTGATGAAGAACTCGCGGATGATGACACCATCGTTGAGCGCGAGGGCGTTAGTCTTGTGGTCGACCCAATGAGCTTCCAGTATCTGGCTGGCGCTGAAGTCGATTATCAGGAAGGGCTTGAGGGCTCGCGGTTTGTGATCAAAAATCCTAACGCAACGACAACCTGTGGCTGTGGTTCGTCTTTTTCAATTTAAAGGACTGCCTTTAGCTGAGTTGCAGGGCATGAAAAAGCCGCGATTATCGCGGCTTTTGTGTGTCTGGAGAGGGTGAAGTATTGCTCAGGCAGGATAGATGGCCCCGAGTATGCGTAAGCCACTTGCGCCAGTGACACTGGGTCGGTTGGCACAGATCCCCTCCAGGCAGCAGTGTGCCAGCCAAGCAAATGCCATCGCTTCAACCCAGTCAGCAGGTACACCGTAAGCGGCTGTACTGGCAACCTGACAATTAGGCAGCAGTTGGTCAAGGCGCTGCATCAGTGCCGAGTTGTGCGCGCCGCCTCCGCAGACAAGTAACTCTTGAGTATTGGCTTGAGCTGCTTGCAGTGAGTCGACGATGCTTTGCGCTGTTAATTCGAGCAAGGTTGCCTGGACATCTTCAGGCGAGTAGCTAGGTAGCGCTTTAAGCTGTTGCTCAAGCCATGCGAGATTGAACAGCTCGCGTCCGGTGCTTTTAGGTCCCGATGTCTGGAAGAAGGCATCGCCGTAGAGTGCTTTGAATAAATCCGGCTGAACCTGGCCGCTAGCAGCCCAGGCGCCGTTGCGATCATAGCTCTGCTGTTGCTGGCGCTGGATCCACGCGTCGAGCAGTACATTGCCCGGGCCACAGTCGAAACCGTGGACGTGACTGTTCGCTTCAATCAGGCTTAGATTGCTGAAGCCGCCAATGTTTAGCACTGCTCTGGCGCCTTTCCCTTCGCCAAACAGCGCCTCATGAAATGCAGGAACCAAAGGTGCGCCTTGGCCTCCTGCTGCAACATCGCGGCGTCGGAAGTCTGCAACCACGGTAATTCCGGTAAGTTCAGCGAGGAGGGCGGGATTATCTATCTGGATGGTGAAGCCGCGTGCCGGTTCATGTCGAACCGTTTGCCCATGGCTGCCAATCGCACGGATCGCTTCGGCTTTTAGCCCTGACTCGGCCAGTACTTGAGTGACACCTTGTGCTGCAAGACGAACCCAGCGTTGCTCGGCTAGGGCTGCACGGGCTAATTCATCATCGGCTGATGAACACAACGCCAGAAGCTCTGCGCGTAAGTCATCGGGCATTGCGATGTAGTGGCTTGCGACGAGGCGGGTATTGCGCTGTTGTTCGATTAGGGCGATGTCCAGACCATCAAGACTGGTTCCAGACATCACACCTATATAGTAAGGCATCGAAGTTAGCGCTTGTTCTGTGCAAGCATGGTGTTGCGTTCTTGATCCATCTGCGCCATCAACGGCTTGGTGCTTGCCATGAATCGTGCTTTTTCGTTCTTGGCGATCGGGTCTGCCATCGGCAGCTTCTGGCTTAATGGGTCAACGTGAACACCGTTGACCTGGAATTCATAATGCAAATGCGGTCCGGTGGACAGGCCAGTGGTACCAATGTAACCAATGATCTGACCTTGTTTGACCGAGCCACCAGTGCGAATGCCCTTGGCAAAACCCTGCATGTGGCCATACAGCGTGCGGTAACGTTGGCCGTGCTGAATAATTACGGCATTGCCGTAGCCACCGCGGCGCCCAGCCAGGACAATTTTTCCATCGCCAGTGGCTTTGATTGGCGTGCCGCGTGGCGCTGCGTAATCAACACCTTTATGCGCACGGATTTTGTTCAAAATCGGATGGCGGCGGCCATTGGAGAAGCGCGAGCTAATACGGGCGAAGTCTACCGGTGTGCGGATAAAGGCTTTGCGCATGCTGCTGCCGTCGGCACCGTAGTAAGTGGTGTTGCCGCGTTTGTCGGTATAGCGTACGGCTGTGTAAGTTTTGCCGCGATTGGTAAAGCGGGCAGAAAGGATGTTGCCGCTACCGACACGCTTGCCGTTGACGAGCTTGTTTTCGTAGATCACTTCGAACTCGTCGCCATTACGAATATCCATGGCGAAATCGATGTCATAACCAAAGATATTAGCCAACTGCATCGTTAGGCTGTGTGGCAAACCTGAACTCTGGCCTGCCTGTGACAGAGAGCTGCGAATCACCCCATAAGCATAAGCGTTTTTCACTTCGGGCTTGATGATGTCGCGTTTGAAAGCATAACCGTCATCGGTTTTCGTGATGCTGACGGTTTCCATATCACTGAGCTTGCTGCTCACGCGTTGAAATTCGCCGCTATCGCTGAACTTGAAATCTAGAATTTGGCCCGCTTTGATCCGCGTAAGCTTCTTCGCTTCTTTGCTGCTGCTGAGTACTTCATGCAATGTGCTGGCAGGAATATTGGCGCGCTCGAACAAGGTCGATAGCGTGTCGCCTTTCTCTACTGTCAGTTGGCGTTCTGTAGGTTCTTTGGTCGGAACTACAGGTTCTGGGGTAATTGCAGCTGTAGCTTCTGGTTGTGTCGACGTGCCCATGTTCGCGAACGGAGCCGGCACTGTGTCTTCTGGGTTGATTATGCTCGCGGCATCACTGCCTGGTTCAAACTGCTTCGTGTCGTTATTCAGGTCCAAGCCGATGTAGGTTTTTTTAGCTTCTACTTCGCGCGTGGGAAACACCAGAAGGGCAAGGCTGAGGATGGCGGCGACACCGCTAGCCGCGAGAATGTGAGTTTTGGGGTAAAGAGGTGGCTTTTTGCTAGTTATATTTGTCATAAATATGGCTTTTGGCTACGAAAAGATGAAAAGAGAAATATATAAAATAGGTAGTACATGATGAATGTGCACTAACTGTATAAAATATAACCAAATTGCCCTTGAGGCAACCCAGATAGTGACGCAAAGGTGTAAGTTTGTTTGTAGATTGGCAAAACTTGTCATTTACCTGTGATCTTGTATCGTTGTTCACCTTTATTTTTAGTGGTCATGAGTCCTGCTATGAAGTCGGTTGAAGAGCAGCTAGCGCTAATTAAGCGCGGCGCAGAGGAAGTCCTAGTTGAATCCGAGCTGATCGAGAAGCTCAAGCGCGGGCAGCCGCTGCGTATTAAGGCGGGCTTTGATCCAACCGCGCCAGATCTTCATCTCGGTCACACCGTGCTTATTAATAAGCTGCGTCAATTCCAGGAGCTAGGTCATCAGGTGATTTTCCTGATTGGCGATTTCACTGGAATGATTGGTGATCCAAGCGGTAAGAGTGCAACGCGTCCGCCGTTGACGCGTGAGCAGGTTTTGGAGAACGCCGAAACTTATAAAGCTCAGGTGTTTAAAATTCTTGATCCGGCGAAGACCGAGGTTGCATTCAACTCAACGTGGATGGAGCAGCTGACACCGGCTGACTTTATTAAGCTGGCTTCGCAGTACACCGTTGCGCGGATGCTTGAGCGCGATGACTTTGATAAGCGTTACACCACCAATCAGCCGATCGCGATTCACGAGTTCCTCTATCCGTTAGTGCAGGGCTATGACTCGGTCGCATTGAAGGCGGATGTTGAGCTGGGTGGTACCGATCAGAAGTTTAACTTGCTGATGGGGCGTGAACTGCAGCGCTCATACGGGCAGTCTTCACAGTGCATCGTCACCATGCCTTTGCTTGAAGGTCTTGATGGCGTGAAGAAGATGTCCAAATCGCTTGGTAACTATATTGGTATCCAGGAAGCGCCGGGGGCTATCTATAACAAGCTGGTGTCTATGCCTGACTCGTTGATGTGGCGCTACTTCGAGTTGTTGAGCTTCCGCTCTATGGATGAGATCAATCAGTTCAAGCTTGATGTTGAGGCTGGCGCTAATCCACGTGACATCAAGATCAAGTTGGCTGAAGAGATTGTTGCGCGCTTCCATGGTGAAGAGGCCGCTGCTAATGCCCATCGTTCTGCGGGTAACCGTATGAAGGAAGGTGAATTGCCGGAAGACCTGCCGGAGATTGAGTTGTTATCAGCGGAAGATATGCCTATCTCTGCGTTGCTTAATAAAGCTGGGTTGGTTAAGAACTCTGCGGCTGCGCGTGACCTGCTAGGTAATGGAGGTGTGCGTGTCGACGGCGAAGTGGTTGATCGCACCTATATAGTCAAGCTTGGTGCAACTCAGGTCTTTCAGGCGGGCAAGAAGGCTTTTGCACGAATTAGCTTAAAAGCCGAATAAAACCCTTGACGGCAAATCTGAGGTGCCTATAATGCGCACCTCTTCCGGCGTAGACCTCTCGGAAAACCTCTT
>NZ_JBLXAP010000013.1:10207-120662 GCF_048265905.1 Pseudomonas sp. | reverse complement strand
TTTAGCCGTGAATGATGAGATTGAACTGTTTGCACCGGCCGGTGCAAACAGTTCAATCTCATCATTCACGGCTAAATTGTCATGCAAATGATTGGAGACCAAGCCCTGCGGCTCGCGCTTGACACTAATTCGATAAGTCTGACCATTACTCAGTGCAGACAATGAATAATTACGTCGTACTTCTTCACCGTTAAGCGTTACAACAAGGCAGATATATTGGCCAGGCTGATGCGCCAGCACCGCCTTGCCATCGACTGGCGTCAGGTAAAACGAAGTGATTTCATCGCTCTCAACGATCTTCTGCGCAACCTTGAAGGTACGGCGCCCACGCCAACCACCTGCCGCTTGCTCATTAGTTTTGTAGGCGCTCTCTTCAGCGGCAATCAGAATGTCTGCCAGTTGGCCGTAGGCCAGCGCCCAGGCTTCAATCACTGGGTCAGTGGCGATCTCTTCACCCAGGACTTCACGAATTGCCCGCAGCAAACAGGTGCCAACGATTGGGTAGTGTTCCGGCAAGATATTCAACGACACATGTTTACTGACAATCTGGCCGACTAGCGGGCCTAACGCCTCCAGACGATCAATATGCTTGGCATACATCAACACGCCATTAGCCAACGCACGTTGCTGATCACCACTGGCTTGATGCGTCTGATTGAACAAAGAACGCACCTGCGGATATTCAGTGAACATCAGCGCGTAAAAATGTCGAGTAAGCGCCTCACCAGCCGTTTCTAGCAATGGCACAGTTGATTTAACGATGGCACGCTGTTCTGGAGTCATTCAGGAGTTTCCTTGAGTCAATATTACAAACTGGTCGGCTTTGCGGCCGCGTGGTAATGTTCTTTCACTCATAGATAATCATTTTCCATGCCAAATAATTAAATCAATAAATTCAATGACTTATTAATTTATTAGTCTTTATGACTCGTACAACTTGCAGTCATAAAGACCCAAAGGAGTCATTTTGACAAACCCTTTGCTACTGGCCCTGATACCGCTAATCGCTGATCTTTCGCGAGACTTGTCAGACGATGAACGCTACCGACGCCTGCTTATGGCGTTGCGCCAACTGTTGCCTTGCGATGCTGTGGCACTGCTCAAGCTTGAAGGCCAAGTGTTAGTGCCTTTGGCGGTTGACGGCTTGAGCGCGGACACGCTGGGGCGACGGTTTAAGGTGGACGAGCACCCACGCCTGGACGCATTGCTGAAGAACAGTGGCCCCATGCGGTTTGCTACCGATTGCGAACTCCCGGACCCCTATGACGGTTTAGTTGAAAACCACCGAGGTCATTTGGTGGTCCACGACTGCCTAGGCTGTCCGCTGTATGTGCAGGAACAGATCTGGGGATTGATCACGCTGGACTCACTTGATCCGTCCAGTTTTGGCAAGGTGGAACTGAGCACGCTTGATGCTTTCGCCAGCCTTGCTGCGGCGACGGTGATGGCTGGCGAACGCATCAATCTTCTCGCCCGTAACGCCGAGGATCAACGCCAACTGGCCGAGATCTACAAACGCGCTGCAGGGAGCAAGCACGACCAAGAACTCATTGGCCAAAGCAGTAGCCTGCGACAACTGCGAAAAGAAATCGACGTCGTCGCCAACAGCGCTTTGAGTGTGTTAATTACCGGTGAAACCGGAGTCGGTAAAGAGTTGGTCGCCGAAGCCATTCACAAGCACTCGCCGCGAGCCAGCAAACCGCTAATCAGCCTTAACTGCGCCGCCTTGCCAGAAACCTTGGCCGAAAGCGAATTGTTTGGCCATGTAAAAGGCGCCTTCTCTGGCGCCATGAGTGAGCGCAGCGGCAAGTTTGAGTTAGCCGATGGCGGTACGTTATTTCTCGATGAAGTCGGCGAGTTACCGCTGGCCATGCAAGCCAAGTTGCTGCGCGTATTACAGAGCGGCCAGTTACAGCGTGTGGGGTCCGACAGCGAGCACCATGTTGATGTGCGGTTGATTGCGGCAACCAACCGCGACCTGGCTGAAGAAGTGCGCAGCGGTCGGTTTCGCGCCGATCTTTATCATCGCCTCAGTGTTTATCCACTGCATGTGCCCGCATTACGTGAGCGCGGTCGCGATGTATTGCTGCTTGCGGGCTACTTTCTCGAACAAAATCGCGCACGCCTCGGCTTGCGCAGCTTGCGTTTAAGCAGCGACAGCCAACGCGCATTGCTCGCCTACACCTGGCCCGGCAACGTGCGCGAACTCGAACATTTGGTCAGCCGAGCCGCGCTCAAAGCCATGCAGACGAAACCTGAGCGGCCGCGCGTTCTGACCATCGATGAAGAGGCCTTAGGTCTGGACTTTCAAACCCGGAACAACGCAGCCTCAGCCAGTGATAGTGGCGCCTCAACCGTGCGTGGACGAGACTTAAAAGAGTCGATCGATATCTACCAAAGCAGCTTGATCAGCGAGGCACTGACTCGCCATCAGGGTAAATGGGCCGAAGTCGCACGCGAACTCGGAGTTGATCGTGCCAACCTTAACCGGCTCGCCAAACGCCTGGGACTTCGCTGAGTACAGATCAAACCAATGCAGTTTTGAGCTCGCAAAATAACCAATCAATCCGCGACAGCGAATTTATCTTGCTCAAACCTAACCGAGGAAAACCAAGTGATACCGACAGTAAGCGCACTCGAATTCATGGCCATAAACGATACCTTGAGCCGTTTTTTTCTGGCATTCGATGAACGTAACTGGCAACAGATGAGTGACTGTCTAGCACCTCAACTGCATATTGATTACGCCTCTTCAGGACGAGAGCAGCCAAGCAGGATGAGCAATCAGGAATTTGTGCAACGCCGTCAAAATGCCGTGGACAACCTGAGCAAACACCACAGCTTTTCCAACCTGTTGCTATCGAAAAACGCCGCAGGCATCAACGCCCGTTGCAATTACTTGATCTTGCGATTCGACAGTACCGCGCGTGAAGACGGCGATGACTTTTTCCACTCATGCGGCGCCTATGAGTTTGTTTTCAGCGAAGTGGACGGACAACTAAAGATCGCCAGCATTACCCAGCGGGCGCTGCGCAGCTGGGGTAACCGCCAACTGCATGGCGGTTCACGAAAAAGTTAGCTCTGCTTTGGTGTGAAGCAGTGGTGGACAAGCTTCGCGTTGTCGCACCCTACCCGCCGCTTGCCGCTTGCCGCTTCACATTCAGCTTGATTTGTAGATACCGTCTTAACCCTCAGGGTGGACAACGTTTTTGTCCACCAACTGCCGCAACTGAACGCTAGATATTTACTACACAGTTTAAAACCACTGGTCATTACGCTTGCGCCGAACACGCAGCAAAGCTGGCAAGATCAAACCGGCAAACAAGCCTGCCCCGGCAATACCGCCGCCGTAAACCATATAACGCATCAATACTTGCTGCTGTTCATTGCCGAGCTGCGCCTTGGCTTCGCGCAGTTCAGAACGCGCCTGGCTCAACGCAGTATCTTGCGTGGTTCGCGCAGTCTGTAACTCGTCGATCAGTTTCTTGCGCGCATCCATGGTTTCCTGCATGCCCTGAACCCGGTTTTTCCATGTCTCGTCAATGCCAGCCAGCTCAGATGTCAGCTCAGCCAGCTTTTCTTCCAACTGCGGCAAGCGCTCAGCCTGGCCCGGTACATTCTGCAGGTCGCGACTTGGGATCCACACGCTGTCGCCATTTTCACTGCGCACTTGACTGTAATCCCCCTGGGTTTTCAGCAGCTCAAGTTTCTGCCCCGATACCAAAGTACCGACAATACGGTAACCATCTGTAGGGCCGCTGCGCACATAAGTAGTAAGGCTATCGCTCACCCAACGCACATTTGCTGCAGCCTCCTCGGCCTGCACCGAAGCACCGGCGATCAGCAAACCGCCGAGGACACAGGCGTTAAGTGCATGACGCTTAAATGGAATGACACGAACAAGGGAATGGCTAAATAGGGACATGAGGCAATATCTTCGCATGGCAATCAAAAGAAGCCCGGCAAACGGGCACGCAAAAAAATCGGCCAAGTATAAAGTGCAGAAATACGCGCTGGTGAAGGTAAAAGCTGCCAAGCAGTCCCTTGGATGACTAACACCCCACACCCACCCGGCGGGCCGACAAAGGACAGACAGCAGTTGAATGGATTGAGTTCACTGCAAAGGGATAGATGGTGCCAAGGATTTGCCAAACCGTGAAATGTAACCACTCAGACAAACTTAATTAATCCTGAAACTCATACGATTAAGCCTCGCGGAGACTGGATAAAGCCAGCCAAGAGCTCCATCCTTAGCGGATATTTTCCACGCAGCCCAAGATGCTGCTGTTATCGACTCCGGAAGGAACCCTGCCATGCAAAATCAACCTCTCAATGCTGCTGACTTCGACTTGATCGAGAACACTCTGCTCAAGTACGGAGACGACAACAGCGTACTCAACGGCTCCGAACTTGATGGCTTTTTCACCGCGCTGGTTTCAAGCCCCACGCAGGTGGATATAAGTGAATGGTTCCCGGCCATCTGGGGCGGGCAAAATCCTGATTGGGATAACCCAGACGAAGCTAAACAATTTATCGAGCTTAGCGTGCGTCACATGAATGTACTGGCAAGCCAACTGGCTTTGGAACCGCAGGCGTTTAGCCCTCGTTTTGAAGAAATTGAGCATCAAGGTCAGCCATTAACCTTGGCAGAGGAATGGTGCTTTGGTTACCTGCGCGGCGTTTCGCTGGGCAACTGGCCGGAACTGCCTGCACCACTGACCGCCAAATTCCAGACAATCACACTTTGCGCTGAACAGGACAATTTCGAGCTTCCTGCTGATCTCGACGTCGCCTTACATCAACAGAACGTTGCGGCAATTGGACCAGCAGCGCTGGCGATTCACGACTACTGGGCTGCGCAGCGTTAAGCAACGCTGCACTGACAAGCCACAGTTACCCAAGGTGCGCCTCAGCCGTAGCAGGCGCACGCACTGCACAGGCCGGACCAAACTGCAGATAACGGTCAACAATCGGTTCCTCTAGCAACATACGCGAATCGCGAGCGTAGTCATTTAGCAGTCGCCATGGCAGCTTTGAGCCTTGACGCGGCAGCACCTCATTGGCGCGTTGTACGTACCCGGACTGCAGTGAACCCATGATCGACTCACCCACCGCGCAGCCTTCAGCATCCTGTGCTTGCACGGTTTTGTATTGTTGCTCATCCATGTGCTTGAGCAGGCGGCATAAGTAACGCGCAGCGATATCGGCCTTGAGCGTCCAGGATGCGTTGGTGTAGCCGAATATCCACCCCATATTGGGTACACCTTCCATCATCACGCCTTTGTAGGTCAGCTGTTGATTGATCAAACACGGCTTACCGTCAATGCTCAACGCCATACCGCCGAGCACCTGCAACTGCAGACCTGTCGCAGTAATAATGATGTCGGCATCGAGCTGTTGCCCTGACTTGAGGCGAATCCCCTGTTCGGTAAAGGTTTCAATTTGATCAGTGACTATCGAGGCTTTACCACTGCTGATTGCCTTGAATAAATTACCATCAGGCACTGCGCACAGCCGCTCATCCCAAGGGTTATAGCTCGGACTGAAATGCCTCATGTCAAAGTCATCTGGCAGTTGTTTACGCACACCATTAAGCAATAGTTTGCGCACTTTATCTGGCCAGCGCTTGGCGGCTTTAAACATCCAGCGTTGCAGGTTGATATTGCGTTTACGCGCCAGTTTGTAAACCCAGGCATCAGGAAGAAAACGGCGCAATACGGCACTCAACTTATCTTGCCCCGGCACCGAAAAGATGTATGACGGGGAACGCTGCAGCATGGTGATATGCGCAGCACTTTCAGCCATTGCCGGAACCAGCGTGACCGCGGTCGCGCCACTGCCAATCACCACAACCTTCTTGCCTGCATAGTCCAGATGCTCTGGCCAGTGTTGCGGATGGATGCACTGGCCGTTGAACTGCTCAATGCCGGGAAAATCGGGTAGATAACCACTGCGGTGGTTGTAATAGCCGGTGCAGGAAATCAGGAAATCACAGGTCATCGTCCGGCTCTGGCCACTGGCGCTTGACTGTACCGTTAGTTTCCAGCATTGCTCAGCGCTCGACCAGTCGGCTGCCGTCACTTCAGAGCCAAACTGAATATGCTGAGTGATGCCGTATTGCTCAGCCGTTTCGCCTATGTACTCACGGATGGAGGGACCACCAGCCAGCACTTTCAATTCATTCCATGGGCGGAACTGATAACCGAAACTGAACATATCCGAGTCAGATCGAATGCCCGGATAGCGAAACAGATCCCAGGTACCGCCGATGTTTTCAGCCCGTTCGATAATGCTGAAGCGCTTGTCTGGACAATCGCGGACAAGATGGCAGGCCATGCCGATACCTGACAAACCTGCACCGATAATCACTACATGCTGATGTTCAAGAGCCATTGTTTTTGTTCTCTCGCTGAACACTTTAGGAACTCAAACAATAGCACCAAGCAGGTGCTTGGTTTCACTCTGTGACGGATATAATCATCGCCATAAAAAAACCGTCGGACCTCGATAGTCGAAGCCCGACGGTATTAATGGTTCACGCAAATGACGTACAGGACACGCTCAATCAGTGGCTTTGCACCTTGCGCCGCTCTGCCACGGCTTCTGGTGTAACCACGCCATCACTCTGGCCAAAACGCTTGAGCACGAAGGTGCTCACGGCAGCCAGTTCCTGATCGCTATAGCCCTTGGCAAAGTTGGGCATGCGTTGATCAACAGGCGCATTAAGATTCATATGACCATTGAGCAAAACACCTAGCAAATTCGCCGCCGCGGGATCATTAACTGTTTTCAGCCCAGCCAGCTTGGCAACCGGACTCTGATTACCTTCACCATCCCAACGGTGACACGCAGCACAGGCTTCAGCAAAAACTTTACTGCCCAGATCACCGGCAACCGCAGCTCTAGCGCTCAGGTCCTCGGTTACCGCACGAGCCACTCCAGTTGTTTGCGCAGGCGTACTTTTCAGGTACAGAGCTATGGCTTTTTGATCTTCAGGGGTGAGTTGGCTCAAGCTGTGCTCAACCACCGAAGCCATTGGTCCGCCAGCAAAGCCGTTGCCTGAGGAATAGCCTTTAGCCATGTAACCGGTGAGGTCTTCAACCGACCAGGCGCCAATCCCGTACTGCGGATCAGAGCTAATGTTGTATGCGTGCCAACCTTGAATCAGCGCCCCTCCCAATTGCTTGTCTGAATCAAGCGATTGGAACAAGGTCCGTGGCGTATGACACTCACCGCAGTGACCGGGGCCTTTGACCAGATAGGCACCACGGTTCCACTCGGCCGACTGCTTGCCATCCGGCTCATACCGCTGGTTATCGAGAAACAACGCATTCCAGAAGAACATGCCCCACCGTTGATTGAACGGAAAGGCTAAGGTGTTTTCAATTGGCGCTTGTTTAACCTTGGGCAAGCTGAATAAGTATGCCTTGATCGCCAAAATCTCATCTCTGGGCATCAGGGTATAGGAGGTATACGGGAACGCGGGGTAATAGTGTTTACCGTCACGCCCCACTCCTTCTTGCAGAGCGCTGACAAAATCGTCATCGCTCCAGGCACCAATTCCGGTCTCAACATCCGCCGTGATATTTGGCGAAAACAATGAGCCAAATGGCAGCTCAAACTCAACACCGCCCGCAAAAGGCTTGCCTCTCTCAGTGGTGTGGCAGGCAACGCAATCTGCTGCCTTGGCCAAGTAGGCGCCCTTCTCGATCAATCCCGCATCAACGCCAGCAGCAGTCGCGCTACCCGTTGCAACAGATAAACCTAAAAGCACCAGGATGTTTTTCAAATAGTTCATGAGTTCATCCTTAAACAATGTAGTAACCAGCGCGGGTCAACGGCAAACGGCGCACACGCTCACTAGACGCGGCATGCAGAGCATTGACCAATGCCGGTGCAATAAGCGCCGTACCAGCTTCACCCACACCGCCGGGCACTTCCAGGCTCGGCATCAGATGTACTTCCACGCCCGGCACCTCACTGATGCGCACCTGGCGATAGTTATGGAAGTTGGTTTGTTGAACCTGGCCTTGCTCTAGCAAAATCTCGTTGAAGAACGCAGCGGACAGGCCAAACAATGTGCCCCCTTCAATCTGCGCCATGACCGATGTTGGATTGGTCACCAGACCGCAGTCGATAACACTGACCAGGCGCTTGATACGCACGCCTTTGTCACCCTGCATCTCCAGCTCAACCATGGTCGCGACGAAACTACCGAACACGGCACTCACCGATAATCCGCGGCCTTGCCCAGCCGGTAGCGGCGTTTTCCAATCTGACTTTTCCGCGAGCATTTTCAACACGGCTTGTGCACGAGGCTGGTCACGCATCAGCTTGAGGCGATACTCAACAGGATCGGCCTTGGCATTGTGTGCCAGTTCATCGATAAAACTTTCGATTGCATAAGTGCTGCGCAACGGTCCAACACCCCGCCACCAGGCAACCGGGATGACTTTCGGTTCTTCGCGGATGTAATGCACTTGCAAGTTGTCCATGGCGTATATTGGGTCGATCGCCACTTCTACGGCGTCCGCATCAACACCACTTTCCGGTAGACTGCCAACATAACGAGCCAATACCGATCCACCGGCAATACGATGTTGCCAGCCCAGCAACTTATCGCCGTCAAAGGCAGCATTCATGCGGTCAACGTAATGAGGGCGATACATGCCATGAGTCATGTCCTCTTCCCGGCTCCAGATCAACTTGATCGGATAGCTGACCTGCTTGGCGATGGCCACAGCCTGAGCGATAAAGTCGACATCCAAGCGCCGACCAAAAGCGCCACCAATCAGTTGGTTATGCAAAATGACTTTGTCTTGAGCTAAACCTGCAACTTTTGCAGCGGCCTGCTGAGCAATCACTGGCGCCTGAGTGCCGACCCAAAGCTCACAGGCATCAGGGCGAACATGTGCAACACAGGTCATAGGTTCGAGCGGCGAATGAGACAAGAAAGGTTGCTCGTAAACCGCTTCAAATTGGCTGCTAGCGGCCTTCAAGCTAGCAGTGATATCACCCGCTTTATGGGCAATAACCCCATCGCGACTACTAGCGTCTTGTAGGGCCTTGTCTAGCATTGCAGAATTAACCGAGGCATGGGGGCCAAGATCCCATTCGATAACTAGGGCCTTGAGCCCCTGCTGGCAAGCCCAGTAATTACTGGCAGTGACTGCAACGGCATTGTCCAGTTTTATCACATCACGCACACCGAGCACTTTACGCGCAGCACTGTCGTCAACACTGCGCAAGGTACCACCACCTACAGGGCAAGTACGTGTCGAGGCGATCTGCATGTCCGGGACACTAAGATCAATAGTGAATTTGGCTTTGCCATTGACCTTGTTCGGTGTATCAACACGCTGCAGCGGTTTACCAATAACTTTGAACTGATCAGGTTTCTTAAGTGGCACATCAGCCGCAACCGGAACCGGCAAAGCACTGGCCGCATCGACCAGTTCACCGTAGCCAGCTCGCAAACCATTGGGGCCGAAGACGACTGCGTTTTCAGCGTGACACTGGCTCGGGGCAACCTTCCAGCCTAACGCAGCGGCCTGAATCAACAGGATTCGCGCAGTTGCGCCAGCTTGACGCAACGGCTCCCAAGTAGCACGAGTTGCAGTTGACCCCCCGGTACCTTGAAACTCCAATAATGCATCGTAATAGACTTTCTCATTAGGCGGGGCTTCGACAACTTCTACCTGGTCAAGGCTCACCTCAAGCTCTTCGGCCACCATCATCGCAATACCAGTGTGCGTGCCTTGACCCATTTCAATCTTGGGCGAGATCACTGTTACCCGGCCATCATGCCCAACCCGCACGTAGGCGCCATAACCGGCAGGGTTCTTTTCGCCGAGACGGCCTGGGGCTACAGCTTCTGCCGCAGCGCTGCGCGCCACCATTGGTGGCAGCCAAGTGCTTAAGACCAGTCCACCCATGGCCAGAGTGCTGCCCTGCAAAAAGCGTCGACGAGAAGATTTAAAGCTTGGCTTTTCCATAAGTAAGTTACTCCTTAAGCCTGGCTAACACTTTTAATGGCAGCCCGAATGCGCGTGTAAGTGGCGCAGCGGCAAAGGTTACCTGCCATGGCCGTATCGATCGCCGCGTCATCCGCGTCAGGCTGTTTCTCAAGCAAGGCCACCGCGGACATTATTTGGCCCGACTGACAATAACCGCACTGCACTACTTCGTGTTCAAGCCAGGAAGCCTGCACTTTCTTGCCGACTTCGGTTTCGCCAATAGCCTCAATAGTGCTGATCTCGTGCCCAATCGCAGCGCTGACCGGCAGCACACATGAACGCACGGCATTGCCATCAAGGTGCACAGTGCAAACTCCGCACTGGGCAATCCCACATCCAAATTTGGTGCCAGTCATCCCCAGCACATCACGCAGCACCCAAAGCAGTGGCATATCGCCAGGCACATCGACCTGTTGTTCAGTTCCATTGATCAAAAGCGTATGCATAGCAACCTCGTATTAACAATAAACAACCAAGAGATAAAACTCATCTTTGGCTAGTAAAAATGGGTCTTTTCAACCATTTGACTCAGGCGTATCAGGACCCAAAATGCAGAGAGATACAGGCTTGCGACCCTTTAAGAATAATAACTAAAACTAATCTAAAGGTAGGACAGAGCCAACAGAGCAAACCGGTGTACACCCTAACTTTATGGCTGTTTCAACTGAAAAATATCGAATAGACTTATAAAAAGTAAGGCTAACAGCTTGGCATCTGCGAGTCACGGCTCAGTAGATGCCAAATAATATCGATACCCGACCAGCATGCGAGGGACGACTTGACAATCCCATTTGCGTATCACCGGTCCACTGAGTGTCATGCCTTTTGCGCAAACTGTTGGCAACCATTTATATCCTGACTGCAACATCGCCATATCGTTACAACCTAGTAGTGATTTCACTACAGATCAGGCAGGCATCCCGGCAGAGCAAGCCTCGATAGTTGCGCCAACAGCAGCCGACTACATTGGAAGGAATAGCGGTGAAAAGCAGATTAAATCGATCTGAAAAACGCCATAAGTAACGTTGAGCAACAAAGACAGTCTAGGTTAATGACGTATACCAATAGACAGTAGAAGACATGCACTAAGCTGACTAATCTGAAAGCTCAGTCAACCTACAAACCATCATCTAAAGCTACCTTTAGTCAGCCGCCCGGATTCAAACGTTTCAACTGCAGAGCTAACTCAATAACTAGGAACTCAGCCATGACCGAGAAAAGCCTAACCCACGCCACTGGCGCACCTGTTGTCGATAACCTCAATACACAAACCGCTGGCCCCCGCGGCCCTGCACTCTTGCAGGACATCTGGCTGATTGAAAAACTGGCTCACTTCGACCGAGAAGTGATCCCGGAACGACGCATGCACGCCAAGGGTTCTGGCGCTTACGGCACCTTCACCGTGACCCACGACATCAGCCAATATTCACGCGCGGCTTTGTTTTCTAAAGTCGGTAAAGAAACCCCGTTGTTTTTACGCTTCTCAACGGTTGCCGGTGAACGTGGCGCCGCTGACGCTGAACGTGATATCCGCGGTTTCGCCGTCAAGTTCTACACCGAAGAAGGCAACTGGGATCTGGTTGGCAACAACACGCCGGTGTTCTTCTTCCGCGATCCCATGCGCTTCCCTGACCTCAATCACGTGGTCAAGCGTGACCCGCGCACCGGCATGCGCAACGCAACCAGCAACTGGGATTTCTGGACCCTGCTGCCTGAAGCGCTGCACCAAGTAACCATCGTCATGAGCGATCGGGGCATCCCGAAAGACTTCAGGCATATGCATGGTTTCGGCAGCCACACCTTCAGCATGCTCAATGCGGCCAATGAGCGGGTCTGGGTCAAGTTCCACTTCGAGTGCCTGCAAGGCATCAAAAACCTGACTGACGCCGAAGCTGAAGCCGTGGTCGGTAAAGACCGTGAAAGCAGCATGCGCGATCTTTACGAGAGCATTGAAGCCGGTGATTTCCCGTCCTGGAAGTTGCGCATCCAGGTCATGACCGAAGACCAGGCGCGCCATCACAAACACAACCCGTTCGACTTGACCAAAGTCTGGCCTCACGGCGATTACCCATTGATCGATGTCGGTGTCATGCAGCTTAATCGCAACGCCGAAAATCACTTCGCCGAAGTTGAACAAGCGGCCTTCTCGCCCGCCAATATCGTGCCCGGCATTGGCTTCTCGCCCGACAAAATGCTGCAAGCCCGTCTGTTCTCCTACGGCGACGCACAGCGCTATCGCCTGGGCGTCAACTTCAACCACATCCCGGTCAACGCGCCGATCTGCCCGCATCAAAGCTTTCACCGCGACGGCAGCATGCGCACCGATGGCAATCTCGGCTCGAAAATCGCTTACTGGCCCAATAGCCAAGGCGAATGGGCCGATCATCAAGCATTGGCCGAACCGGCGCTGCCGCTTGATGGTGACGCCAAGGCCTGGGATCACCGAGTTGATGATGATCACTACGAGCAACCGGGTGATCTGTTCCGCCTGATGAGCCCGGAGCAACAGCAAGCCTTGTTCGATAACACCGCCCGCGCAATGGACGGCGTGCCGAATGAGATCAAGCAACGCCACGTCGACAACTGCACCAAGGCTGATCCGGCTTACGGCGCAGGCCTGGCCAAGGCGCTCGGTCTGTAAAGCCTAAAAAGCCCGCCAGGCTTGACCTGGCGGGCTTTCGTCAACTACGTCCAATCTAGTTTTCTAGGCTTGCATGGCCCAGCCGTGAACATCCATTGCTGCCTGACGCAACGCCTCCGAACGCGTTGGGTGCGGGTGACAAATCAGCGCAATATCTTCCGCGCTGGCCGAAAACTCCATCGCCACACAATACTCAGCAATCAGCTCACCGGCGCTTGGGCCGATGATATGTACACCGAGAATCTGATCGGTACGCTCGTCCGCCAGCACTTTGACGAAGCCTTCGGCCTCGTGATTTATTTTCGCCCGGCTGTTGGCCGCGAATGGAAACTTGCCGACTTTATAGGCACGCCCCTGCTCCTTTAGCGCCTGTTCGCTACTACCAACACTGGCAACCTCAGGCTTGGTGTAGATCACGCTGGGAATCACCCCGTAATTCACTTCGGCAGCATGACCCGCAATGCGCTCGATACATGCAATGGCCTCTTCTTCCGCCTTGTGCGCCAGCATCGGCCCCGAGGTGACATCACCAATAACCCAGATACCCGGCACTTCGCTGCGCTGCTGCTGATTACCGAGCATGCCGCGTTTATCGGTGCTTAGGCCAACGGTCTCCAGCCCAAGGCCTTCTGTGTAGGGCCGCCGGCCAATGGCGACCAACACGTAATCAGCCTGCAAGACTTCACTCGTACCGCCAGCCGCAGGCTCGATATTGAGCTCAACACCGCTGGCCGAGCTTTGCGCAGCTACAACCTTGGTGCCCAGTTTGAAGCTCACGCCTTGTTTCGCCAGGGTGCGCTGCAGCGCAGTGGCTGTTTCTGTGTCCAGTCCGGGGCAGATACGTTCCAGATACTCAACCACAGTCACCTTGCTGCCCAAGCGGCGCCACACCGAACCCAGTTCCAGCCCAATCACTCCAGCACCGATGACTACCAGATGCTTGGGCACCTCTGGCAGTTCAAGGGCGCCGGTGGAGTCGATGATGCGCTTGTTATCGACCGTCACACCCGGCAGCGGTGTTGGCTCCGAGCCGCTGGCCAAAACGATATCGCGAGCCTGCAACTGGCTCTGGCTACCGTCTGCATGGCTGACGCTGACCTTGCCAACCCCATCAAGTTTGGCCCAGCCCTTGATCCAATCAACCTTGTTCTTGCGAAACAAAAACTCGACCCCCTTGGTCAGCGCGCTGACGCTGGCATCTTTCTGTTTCATCATCTGCGTCAGATTCAAAGTCGGTTGCACCTCAACACCCAGCTTATTCAGCTCACCGCTGCTGGCCGCTTCATACAGTTCAGATGCATGCAGCAAAGCTTTGGATGGCATACAACCAACATTGAGGCATGTACCGCCAAGGGTTTCACGACCCTCGACACAGGCAACCTTAAGCCCCAACTGACCGGCCCGAATGGCTGCGTTATAGCCGCCGGGACCACCGCCAACAATCACCACGTCGTACATTTCACTCATGTCGATTACCTTCAAGATTGCTGTTACTCGGCGTCAAACGGCATCCAAGAAACACAGCTAGAGATCATTGCACCGCAACCTCGGCAGCTCGGCGCCGGCGTTGCAGCAGGTGGAAAAGCGACCAGGCGATAAATGCGAAGCTGGCATTGAGAAAGACCATAGCCCAGGCGCTGCCATCTTGCAGAGCGCTCAATAGAACACCACTGAAAGTTGCCCCGGCCATCTGTGCAAAGCCCATGAACCCTGCTGCCAAGCCTGCTCTATGAGCATTGGGTATCACCGCTCCCGCGACGCTTGCGGGCAGCACCATGCCGCCACCCAAGGTCACTAAAACCTGTGGTAACGAAAGCCCAAGCACAGATAATCCAAAGACCTGATGAACCGCCAGCGTAGTCAGCCCACCCAACGCAACCAAACTGACGCCAAGACTGACGATTTTGTCCGGTCCCAACCGGCTGATATTGCGCTGGGTAAACAACGCGCCACCAATCAAAGCCGCCACGATCGCGCTGATGGTCATCCCGTACTGACTGGGGCTCAGGTGCAGCAGGCCGATATAAACGGCTGATGAACCGGCGATCACCGCAAACATCGCACCGTAGGTAAACGCCAATGTCAGGGCTAATGCCCGGAAGGAAGGTTCCTTGAGCAAATCGACATAGTTAGCAATCAGTTTTGTCAGCCTTCCTGCCTGAGGATCAAGCTGCCGGTTGCTTTCGCGGTAAAAGCCCAACACGGCAAAGACAATTGCGCCAGCAACCAGCAAAGCCATCAGAATAGGAGCCTGCCAACCACCCAAACGCACCAGCAAGCCACCTAATGCCGGGGAAACCACGATGGCGCAGAGCATGCCTATCACTGTCATGGCCAATGCAGGGCCCGCCTCGGCCTGCCATACATCACGCACGATAGCCCGCGCCATGACCAGGGCCGAACAGGCACCTAGCCCCTGTAAAGCGCGGGCAGCAATAAACTCAAGCATGCTGTTGGCCAGCAACATCCACAATGTCGCACACAGATAAACCAGCAACCCCGCGAACAGGATCGGACGTCGTCCCAGTCGATCAGACAGCGGGCCCAGCACCAGTTGCCCAAGGCCAAAAGCAGCCACGAACACTGACAACGCCAGCAAGCTGCTGCCTGGCTTGGCCGCCATCACCCACTCGATTGCCGAGAGGCCGGGAATGATCAACTGAGTGGAGATCTCACCTAATGCGGTGAGCGCCATCAGTAATACGAGAAGCTTGCGCGAAGGTTTAACGGCGCTGTGCATGACAGTTTTCCTGTAAGCAATGGCTCAGACTGATGATCAGATAGCCTTGGATAACTTTATATTACAACTATAATTTACATAATTAGATTACACATGTAATCTAATAAAGCAATCGACTTATCCAACATCCACAGAGGGCCGCTAGATGGACAACATCTCCCGAGAAGAAAAACTGGCAAGCTGGCTTGATGCCGAACAAATCGCCCGGAGTAAGCTGGCAGCGCCTGGCAGCATGAACATGGCGCAGGTCAGCGAAATGTCACCTGCGGAGTTCTTCAACGGCATTGGCGAAGGGCAACTACCCTGCCCGCCTTTCGGGCACTTGGTCGACTTTGTACCGATTGAATGGGCAGAGGGATTTTTCTTGTTTCAGGGCTCGCCCGATGCCCGGCATTACAACCCGTTGGGCAGCGTACATGGCGGCTATGCCGCGACACTGCTCGACTCCTGTATGGGCTGCGCGATTCATACCCGCCTGCAACGCGGTCAGGGCTATACCACCACCGACTTACGTATCAGCTATACACGCGCCTTGACCGATAAAGTCGGCCCGATACGCGCCGAGGGACGCATCGTGCATCTAGGCCGCTCAACGGCAATTGCTGAAGGACGCATCTATGATGTCGATGATCGCCTCTACGCCGTTGGCTCAACTACTTGCTTGATTTTGGGCAGTCCTAACTAAAATATCCAACGCCAGATTGCGGTTTACCTTTACCAAAAAGGTGCAGGGTCAATTAATATGTCGGTCAGCATGCAAAGAACCTGTGAGGCAAATTATGCGTTACTCAGACGATCACAAGGCCAAAACCCATCAGCGCATCATTGAAGAAGCAGCTCGTCTGTTTCGCCGTGACGGCATTGGTGCGACCGGATTGCAACCTTTGATGAAAACCCTGGGCCTGACTCACGGCGGCTTTTATGCGCACTTCAAGTCCAAGGATGAATTGGTTGAAACTGCACTGGCCCATAGCGCCGAGCAGCTCAGCGGGCGTACGCAACAGCTGTTCGCCAGTGAAGAGCCGCTGGCCACATTTATTCGTGGTTATCTGTCCAGCGCCCATTGCGCCAATCCGGGAGAGGGTTGCCCACTGCCAACCATGTCAGCGGAGCTTGGACAGCGCGGCCAGCCCAGCCCGGTTACCGATCAACTGGTGGAAAAACGCCTGAAATCCATCGAAGGTTGTCTGTCTGGCGACAATGCTGCCGAACAAAGCGTGATTCTGCTTTCTGCGGTGATCGGCGCGTTGGTTCTGGCGCGCAGTGTCAGTGATCCCAAGCTATCAGAACGGCTGCTTAAAACCGCGCGCCAACAGTTGCTGGAGCAGGTTGAAGCCGATTGATCCTTGCCTATTGAGCAGCGCAAACAAAGCGCTTGAGCTAGCTCGGCGTAGAAGCCAGCTCAAGCATATCAAGCTATTTGTAACGGGCAGCCGCCTGATTGCGCGACAGGTTCGGTCCCAGCTTGGTCCGCGCAGTGACCAGTGCCTGCCAGTCTGCCGCGTCCGGAAGCGATGGAATAGTCACCAGCTCGCCCTGGTCAAAACCTGCCAGAGCAGCGTCTACCATATCGCCCACTTCCATGATCATCTCCGGAGGCAAGGCAGCAGCATCCATACCTGAGCGTTCCCAGATTTCGGTACGGGTAACCCCGGGCAATACCGCCTGGATCTGCACCCCAACCTTACCGACTTCCGCCTGCATGGTTTGAGTGAGGCTCAGCACATAGGCCTTGCTGGCACTGTAGACCGCGTTGAACATCTCGGGAATCAATGCAACCACTGAAGCGAGATTGATGATTGAGCCGCGCCCTGCCGCGCCAAAGCTTGCCGCCGCTGCCGCAGACAGGTGAGTCAGGGCCACAATATTCAACTGAATCAAGGTATCGACCTTGGCCGAGTCACCCTCAGCCAAGGTGCCATTGATCGCAACACCGGCATTGTTGACCAACATGCTGATACTTGAGTCCGTGCGCAAACGCTGCTCGACACGCTGCAGATCAGCGTTGTCAGTCAGATCAGCCCTGAGCACCTCAACCTTAACCCCAGATTCCTGGCGCAGGGTTGCAGCAAGCGCATCGAGCCGTTGCTGGTCACGCGCCACCAACAGCAAGTCATAACCGCGTGCAGCCAGACGCTGTGCATAGGTGGCACCAATCCCTGAGGATGCGCCAGTGATCAAGGCAGTGCCTTTGTTCGTAGGTTGATTCATTGCTGCTTCCTCAGTTTGAAGTGGCTGCGATCGAGCCGATGGAGTGACTATCTCGCGTTTTATATTATGATCATAATTTTATATTTATATTAAGCCTATAATTTAAATTAACCAACACAAAAGCAAGCACAACGAAGCAAGCCTAGCTAAAGCACAACCCATGCGATGCCGGCAGCCAAATTATTCGCCAAGCACGGCGCGACCCAAGCAAAATCCAGGCACACAAAAAAGCGGGTAACCACTTCTGGTTACCCGCTTTGTATGGCGTTGCCAGCGTTGTTTAAACGCTGCGAATCAAGTGATCGAAAGCACTTAATGAAGCCTTGGCGCCCTCACCCACGGCGATGACGATTTGCTTGTAAGGCACCGTGGTCACGTCACCTGCGGCAAAAATACCGGGGACGTTGCTCTGGCCTTTAGCGTCAACGATGATTTCACCGCGTGGTGACAACTCGATCGCGCCTTTGAGCCAGTCACTGTTTGGCAGCAGGCCGATTTGCACGAAGATACCTTCCAGCTCAACAGTCACCAACTCATCAGTGTTGCGATCCTTGTAAACCAGGGCGTTGACCTTCTGGCCATCACCCAGTACTTCGGTGGTCAAGGCGCTCTTGATCACAGTCACGTTGGCCAAACTGGCGAGTTTTTTCTGCAACACCGCATCGGCGCGCAACTGGCTGTCGAACTCGATCAAGGTGACATGAGCAACAATACCAGCTAGATCAATCGCCGCCTCGACACCGGAGTTACCTCCGCCGATCACAGCCACGCGCTTGCCTTTGAACAGCGGGCCATCACAGTGCGGGCAATAAGCGACGCCACGGCCGCGATACTGCTGCTCACCGGGCACATTCATCTCTCTCCAGCGCGCGCCAGTGGCGAGAATCACCGTCTTGGCTTTAAGCGATGCGCCACTGTCAAATTTAACCTCATGCAAGCCACCCGCTGCACTGGCCGGAATCAAGGCACTGGCGCGTTGCAGATTGATGATATCGACGTCGTACTGGCGAACGTGCTCTTCCAGGGCGCGGGCCATTTTCGGGCCGTCTGTTTCCTGCACCGAGATAAAGTTTTCGATGGCCATGGTGTCGAGCACCTGACCGCCGAAACGCTCGGCCGCAACACCGGTTCGAATGCCTTTACGCGCCGCATAAATGGCTGCTGCAGCACCAGCGGGGCCACCGCCTACAACCAATACGTCAAAGGCATCTTTGCTGCTGATTTTTTCAGCGTCACGTGCAACCGCACCGGTGTCGATCTTGGCCAGAATCTGCTCAGCATCCATACGCCCCTGTGCAAACAACTCACCATTGAGGTAAATGCTTGGCACCGACATAACCTGGCGTTCTTCAACTTCCGCCTGGAACAGCGCTCCGTCGATTGCTACGTGGCGAATATTCGGGTTAAGCACCGCCATCAAGTTCAGCGCCTGCACAACATCCGGGCAGTTCTGGCATGACAGTGAGTAATAGGTTTCAAAGGCGAAATCGCCCTCAATGGCTTTGATCTGCTCAATTACATCGGCGGCCAGCTTCGATGGATGCCCACCGACTTGCAGCAGCGCCAGCACCAGCGAGGTGAATTCGTGCCCCATTGGGATACCGGCAAAGCGCAAGCTGATATCAGCGCCAGGGCGATTTAACGAGAACGACGGCGTGCGTGCATCGACGCCATCGGTCTTCAAGGTAATTTTGTCGCTAAGGCTGCGAATATCTTCAAGCAAGCCATGCAATTCACGGGATTTATCGCTGTCATCAAGGGACGCGACGATCTCGAACGGCTGGGTAACCTTTTCCAGATAGGCCTTCAACTGGTTTTTCAGATTGGCGTCCAACATGATATGACTTCCCTTATTACGAATTTCAGAGACAAAAACGCCCGGACGGATTGCGCCCAGGCGCTTATGCGTTTCAATACACTTGCCAGCTTTGTCTAGAAGCCTGAGGCGCCTATACACCTCAGCCTCCACCTGCCATTGAAAGCGCCAGCCAGTTAGCTGGCGACTCAACAGCAGATTTAGATTTTGCCGACCAGATCCAGCGATGGCGCCAGAGTAGCTTCGCCTTCTTTCCACTTAGCCGGGCAAACTTCGCCTGGGTGTGCAGCAACGTACTGAGCGGCTTTTACTTTGCGCAGCAGTTCTTGTGCATCACGGCCAATGCCACCGGCGTTGACTTCAACAATCTGGATTTTGCCTTCTGGATCGATGACGAAAGTGCCGCGATCAGCCAAACCGGCTTCTTCGATCATCACACCGAAGTTGCGAGTGATGGTGCCAGTTGGGTCACCAATCAGTGGGTACTGGATTTTGCCGATGGTGTCAGAGGTGTCGTGCCAGGCTTTGTGTGTGAAGTGGGTGTCAGTCGATACACCGTAGATCTCAACATTCAGCTTCTGGAACTCAGCGTAGTTATCAGCCAGGTCACCCAACTCGGTTGGGCAGACGAAAGTGAAATCGGCTGGGTAGAAGAATACGACCGACCACTTGCCTTTCAGGTTGGCTTCACTGACTTCAACGAATGCGCCGTTGTGATAGGCAGTGGCGTTGAACGGCTTAACTTCGCTATTGATATAAGACATCGATGAACTCCTTGGGAGGGTTGAAAATTTACCCTGCAAAGAGTACCCACTGAATCCTGAAAGGTCTTATTGATTGACCCCATAGTGCTGATTGAGACACTCAATCGAACCATAGTTAAATCTTTTAAAAACATAGAGATAAGGTGAGCCTTCGATTGCCGAAAAACCCACCTTATCCCTTCATATCCAGCTAATGGCCTGCAGCAGACTATAACCAGCGTCAGCCAAACAGCATTACCGGACTGAACGATGATCAGGCGAGGCTTGGATCAATCACCAATACCAATTTGCCATTTACTTGATTACCCGCCAGTTCGGCAAACGCAGCTTCAGCGTCCGCAATCGGGAAACTGCGTACCAACTGCGGGCTAAGCCGCCCTTCGCCAAACAATGGCCAAACCTGCTGCAAAAGATCACTCATCAGATCGGCCTTGAACTGGTCATCGCGACTGCGCAAAGTCGATCCCACGAGCTGCACGCGCTTACTTAACAGCAGCGCCATATCCAGCTCAGCCTTGCGCCCGCCCATCAGGCCAATATTCACCCAACGACCATCCAACCCCAGCAATTCAAGGTTCAGCCCCGCATATTTGCCGCCGACCGGATCGAGAATCACATCAAAGGGGGCAAAGTCACGCAAAGCCTGTGGTCCTTCATCACCGCGCAAAACACCGCCCTGAGCACCCAGTGACTCGCAATAAGTCAAGCGATCAGCCGAACCTACACTCACCCAGCAAGGGCTACCAAAGGCCTTACACAGTTGGATTGCCGCTGAACCAACACCGCTGGCGCCAGCGTGCAACAGTACTTTTTCTCCCGGTTTAAGCGCGGCTAATTGAAATAAGTTGAGCCAAGCGGTCGCATACACTTCAGGTATAGCCGCGGCCTCGTGCAGGGAAATGCCTTCAGGTACAGCCAAGGCATGGCGACCGTCAACCACAACTTCTTCAGCCATACCGCCACCGGCCAGTAACGCGCAAACTCGATCGCCTACTTGCCAGTCACTGCCCGCACCGACTTCAGTAATCACCCCTGAGCACTCTAGCCCGAGCGCGGTACTGGCTCCAGGGGGCGGCGGATAAAGGCCTGCACGCTGCAGTAGATCAGCTCGATTGAGCCCTGCAGCAGCCACTTTTATGCGAATTTCACCCACATCGCATGATGGGGTTGTCGTATCTAACCACTCAGTGCGACCTTCAACGCCTTGCAATGACTTCACGCTGCCTCCATAGTGCAATTGAACCGAGCCCGGCACGACTGTCGGGCTTTTGCATTGCGCCGTTAGAACTCGGCGCCCTTAAAGATGGCCTAATATGCTTTATCAACAGCCCCTACGTCGAATCAGCATGAAGCGTTCATTTATCAGCGCCACCCTCGCCCTTGCCCTCGGATTGAGTGCATTGCCTTTGGCAGCAAAGACCACCAGCGATCATAGCTGGGATTATTTGACGCCTGATCGCGAACAAGTCATTGCAAGTCTCAACGTTGTGGAGCTGCTAAAGCGCCACCACTACAGCAAGCCCCCGCTCGATGATGCCCGCTCGGAAATCATCTACGCCGGCTACTTGAAGATGCTCGACCCTCAGCGCAGTTACTTCACTGAAGCCGATATCGCTGAGTTCGACAAGTGGAAAGATCAGTTCGATGACTTTCTAAAGGGCGGCAATCTTGAGCCTGGCTTTGTCATGTACAAACGCCACCTTCAGCGCCTGAAAAGTCGTCTTAACTACGCCTTGGCAATGCTTGAAAAAGGCGTAGATAAGATCGACTACAGCGTCGATGAAGAACTGACTCTCGACCGTGAGAAATCACCGTGGGTCAAAGACGAAGCAGCGCTACAAAACCTGTGGCGTCGCCAGGTCAAAGATGAAGTGTTACGCCAGAAGATTGCGGGCAAAGATACCAAGACCATTCAAGAAACGCTGGTCAAACGCTACAAGCGCCAACTGGTTCGTCTTGATCAAACCCGTAGCGAAGATATCTTCCAGACCTACATCAACGCTTTTGCGATGTCTTACGATCCGCATACCTCTTATCTGTCACCGGATAACGCGGAAAACTTCGACATCAACATGAGTCTGTCGCTCGAAGGTATTGGTGCCGTTCTGCAAAGCGACAATGACAACGTCAAAGTCGTGCGCCTGGTTCCGGCCGGCCCTGCCGAAAAGAGCAAGCAAATTTCCCCTGCGGATAAAATCATTGGCGTCGCCCAAGGCGATGACGAAATGGTTGATGTCATCGGCTGGCGTCTGGACGAGGTGGTTAAGCTGATTCGTGGCCCTAAAGGCTCGAAGGTTCGCCTCGACGTGATTCCGGCGAGCAACGCGCCGAATGACCAGACCAGCAAGACCGTCACCATCATCCGTGAAGCGGTCAAACTTGAAGATCAGGCAGTGCAAAAAAAGATCCTCAAGCTCAAGCACGATGGTCGTGACTACAAGCTTGGCGTCATTGAAATCCCTGCATTTTATCTCGACTTCAAAGCATTCCGTGCTGGCGACCCGAACTACAAGAGCACCACGCGCGACGTTAAGCGTGTGCTGACCGAACTGAACAAAGAAAAAGTAGATGGCGTAGTTATAGACCTGCGTAACAACGGCGGTGGCTCTCTGCAAGAAGCCACCGAACTGACTGGCCTGTTTATCGATCAAGGCCCGACAGTGTTGGTGCGCAACAGCGACGGCCGGGTTGATGTGCTCAACGATGAAAACCCGGGCATTTTCTACAAAGGGCCAATGATATTGCTGGTTAATCGCCTGTCTGCCTCAGCCTCGGAGATTTTTGCGGGCGCTATGCAGGACTATCACCGCGCCTTGATTATCGGCGGCCAGACCTTCGGTAAAGGCACCGTGCAGACGATTCAGCCACTTAACCACGGCGAGCTAAAGCTAACCCTGGCTAAGTTCTATCGGGTTTCTGGTCAAAGCACACAAAACCAGGGAGTACTGCCTGATATTGCTTACCCGGATGTAATGGACACCAAAGAAATTGGCGAAAGCGCTCTGCCTGAAGCCATGCCTTGGGACACCATCAGCCCAGCCATCAAGCCTGAGCGTGACCCGTTCAAACCTTACTTGGCGCGCCTCAAAGAGCACTATGAGGAACGTACTGCGCAAAATCCTGACTTCACCTTCTCTCGTGAACGCCTAGCGCTTGCGCAAAAGCTCATGAAAGAAACCAAGGTGAGCCTCAATGAAGTCACGCGCCGTGCACAGCACAAGCAAATCGAGGGCGAGCAACTGGCCATCGAGAACAAGCTGCGCAAGTCCAAAGGCGAAGAGCCGCTAACCAAGCTCAAAGAAGTCGATGAAGAGGCAGTTCCCGACCCGGACAAGAAAACCAAGCCCGAAGATGATGCCTTCCTCAGCGAAGCCGGGCAGATTCTGCTCGACTACCTGAACCTGACCTCTGCGCTGGTTAAAAAATGACCCACTCCTGCTCAAGCTCGAAACTGAGCTTGAGCAGGGTTGAGTTTTGCCCTTCGCGGTAATTCCAGCTGTCATTAAAGAGTCATTAATTTGTCGCAAAATCAAAGGGCTGACAGCACCGTCAGCCCTTTTGTTTTTTCTGACACTGAGACTCTAAATGACCGTCCCCGAGCAGTTGAGCGCCTTGGAGCACATCCTGGCTCACGGCGACTTGCATAGCCTTTTTCAACCTATTGCCTCGCTATCCGAACGACGCATCATCGGTTACGAAGCGCTGTCCCGTGGCCCATCCAATAGCGCCCTGCACTCACCGGTTAATCTATTTAGCGTTGCGCGCCAAGCCAGTCGCCTCAGCGAACTGGAGTTGGCTTGCCGTAAGAGCGCCTGCAAAAGTTTCAGCCAGCAAAAGCTTGAAGGCAAGCTGTTCCTCAATGTTTCCCCCGACTCACTGCTCGAGGCAAATCACCGCCCGGGGCGCACTCTGCAACTTCTTCAGGCATTCGGCATATCACCCAACAATGTGGTGATCGAACTGACCGAGCACACTCCAACTGAAGACTTCTCATTGCTCCACACCGCCTTGCATCACTATCGCGCGATGGGGTTTTCAATTGCGCTGGACGACCTCGGCGCAGGTTATTCGAGCCTGCGCTTGTGGTCAGAGTTAAGACCTGACTACGTTAAAATTGATCGCCACTTTATCGACGGCATCCACCTTGATTCGGTTAAACGCGAGTTTGTCGGCTCAATCCTTAAAATGGCTCAGGCATCACGCGCAACGGTGATTGCCGAAGGTATCGAGCTTGAAGAGGAACTCGCGGTACTTTCCGAAATGGGTGTTGACCTGCTTCAAGGTTATCTACTCTGCCGGCCACAAGAACATCCGCCACGGGATGCACGGGTATTACTATCTAAACTGCTCAACTCTCCCGCCACGCTCAGCGAGGAAGAAGGAGATCTATGCGCCCTGCTCAATGAACAGCCGGCGGTGACCATCAACACGCCAACGGCTGCGGTGCTTGAAGCTTTTCGTCTGCAAGCCAACCTAAATTCACTAGCAGTGCTTGATGAACAGAAACAGCCTGTTGGTATCGTTCACCGCCAAGCGTTTGCCGACGCCCTGCTCAAACCCTTTGCCACCGAGCTGTTCGCCCGCAAACCCATTAGCCGTTTGATGAGTACGGACTTCCTCAGTGTCGAAGTCAGCCAGTCGTTGCAAAAAGTCAGTCGCTTGCTCACCAGCCGGGCACGACAGCGTATTGAGGAAGACTTCATCATCACCCTCAACGGCCGCTACCAAGGGCTTGGCCGGGTGATTGATGTGCTCAAGCTAATTACCGAATTGAAAATCCAGCAAGCCAAGCACGCCAATCCACTGACCATGTTGCCCGGCAATGTCCCCATCCAGCAATGCCTCACACGCCTGCTGCAACAAGCCAGACCCGCTGTGGTTTGCTACGTGGACATTGATAATTTCAAACCATTCAACGATTTATACGGCTATGCCAAGGGCGATGAAGTTTTGCTTTATCTGGCGCAATGCCTAAGCGAGTGTGTCGATCCAACCCGCGACTTTGTTGGCCACATTGGCGGCGATGACTTTCTTTTGGTCTTGAGTTCAGAGCAATGGCGCGAACAACTGAGCCGCATGTTTGAAACCTTTCAGAGTCAATGCAGACGCTTTTATCGCGAGGAAGATTTAAATGCCGGCTGCTTTGTTTCGCACGATCGTCACGGCAACCGCCAAGAGTTTGCGTTGCTGTCAATTTCGATAGGTATCGTGCAGATTACCCCGCAACACACTGCAGATATGGATGCCAGTCAACTTGCCGCCTTGGCCTCAGAAGCCAAACATCATGCCAAGGCAATTCCCGGCTACAGCCTGCACCTGATCGACACACAAAAATTATCTGCCTGAGGCCAAGGCCTAAGAAGCCTCTGAAAAGGTAGCGAAGCGCAGTAGTTTTTCAGAGGTTCCTGAGCAATTAGTCACAACCTAGCTGCGAGACGCTGACGGCTTACGTTAAGATTATCGGTGCGAGCCTGGCTGACGACCTGCATAATTGTCATGACCAGCGAAAGACTCTCACCAAGGCCGGTAACTTGCGCACATCCTTTATCAGCGCATTGATGCGCAAAATCGCCAGACCCATCACTGACCCTTACCGGCGTTACCGCAATGCCCGGCTGATTCATTCTGCACGCATTTCGGTAGGCCTGCTGACATCGATCCTGCTTACCAGCGGACTCAACCTACCTCACGGCGAGTGGGCGTCAGTGACCATGCTCGTGGTAATCGGCGGCCTTCAGCACCACGGCAATATCCGTAGAAAAGCAGCCGAGCGTGCGGTCGGCACCCTGATCGGTGCAGGCCTGGGTTTGCTCTTGGTTCTCCAGCACAATTACATGGATCTAGCCGGGCTCACCTATGTGTTGATGTCCATCTGCTGCGGCTTCTTTGCCTACCACGCAATTGGCAAAGGCGGCTATACAGCACTGCTGGCAGCCATCACCTTGTTTGTTGTCGCCGGCCATGGCGAGAACCCGGTCAGTGACGGCATATGGCGCGGGGTCAATATTCTCATTGGCATTGCCTTGGCGCTGGTGTTTTCCTTCGCTCTGCCGCTGTACGCCTTTTACTCGTGGCGCTACAACTTGGCGGGCGCACTGCGCGATTGCGCGACCATTCACCGGCGCATTATCACCGGCTTGCCGGTGACTGATGACGAGCACCAAAAGCTGCTCAACCGCCTGAATAAACGCATGGTTGAGCAACGTTCGCTGATGCCATCTGCATCGAAGGAAATGCATGTCTCGATGACTCGACTGGACGCCATTCAGCGTAGCCTGCGCATGTGCATCAGCACCTTGGAAATACTTGCGCACACGCGCCCAGAGGCTGGGGATACTAAAGGTCTGGAATTACTGCAGTCGACCTTGGCACCTGAGAACAAACGCATCAGAGTGTTGTTTCTGGGGATGGCACGCGCCCTGCGTCTGGACTCAGCCAAAATGCTGAATGAATCTGATCACAAACCCGAAAAGATGCTAGCACTGGAAGCTGCCGCCGCATCGGGTATGGGCGGTTACGTGCTACTGACATTTGAGTTGTCCGCTTCCCTCGAAACCTTGCGCCAACAGCTTGCGTACAGCGCCAAGCGCTGGAAAGCTCAATAAGAAGTGATTGCGAGCCTGTTAACCAGCGCATTCAGCGAAGTAATTAGCGGCTTATAAGCCGAGTGATTCTGCGCGCATAGCGAAGTGCTCAGCTTGCACGGGGTCGGCAGGTAGACCGGGCGCACCATCGCGGTATAACTCTGACAATCGCTGCGCAGCCAGCGGGTGGCCAGCCGCTGCCGCCAACGCCCACCAATGTGCAGTCTGGCTGGCATCAGGAGCTTGGCGAGTACCGCCTTTGAGGGACAACAGTCCGACCTGATAAGCCGCCTTGGCGTCACCCGCGGTTGCCGCCAACCGCAACAAACGCTCACCCTCCTCACGCGCGCCTAAGCCCTGACCGCGAAACAACAGAATATGCCCGTAGAAGCTCTGCGCCTCAACGTCACCCAAATTGGCCATACGTGCAAACTGCCCTTCGAGCCACTGCCAGCCACGCGGCTGCTTGACCATCCACGGCCAATGAAACAAGCGTCGGGCTAACCAGTAGCTGAACCGGGCACGCAGTTTGTGTAGCATTTAGTCCTCCGTCGGGTAATCAAACTCAAATACCCGCGCCACCTCAGAGGCATGCCAGGATGCAGCAGCCACGCCATCAGTCGCACCACTGAAGCGCCCAAGGCGAGTCACGCAATCAAAATAACCGGTACGTGGCAGGCGGCTAGCTCCTTGGCTAATGACGAGGGAGCTGCGCAGTGGACGATCGGCTTTGGCATCCAAGGCCGCCAAGTGCTCGAGAGCGGCGGTAAGCGTCTGCATTGCTGGCGGCGGTAACGCCAAACGCTCGATCAATGCGCGATAGGTCAGGAGGTGGCGCTGGCGCCGTGCATCATCCAGAGCGACCAGTAAAGCGTCATAGTGTTGTCGAGTAATTCGCACACTCAAGAGTCTGACTCCCAGCCCTCTACACCCAGATTCCAAGCCAGTGCCCGCTGAATCGCCGCATCAGGTTCGCGCTCGCCGCTTTCAATCATTTTCAGGTAATGTGGGCTAATCCCCACGGCACGCGCCAGTGCATCAACATCGAGGCCCTTGGCTTCGCGCAGAGCGCTCAATTTACTGATAGCGGGGACATCGTCAGACCTTGGTGCAGCGACTGCCTGAGCGGTCCCTGCGGCTTGCAACAACGCTTGATACTGCGCCCAAGGGATTACCGCATATTCAGGCTCACCGTCACGTGAGATAACTTGCACACTCATGTTCAACTCTCCACCCGCTAATTTACCAATGCAATACAGATGTTCATGAAACAGGGCGACATCTGACTAGTATTTGCATTCGCTTATCAACATCTTAGCAGCCTGGACGGGGAATAAGCGTGATCGGCGCCTGCTTGGCGCCATTGAACAAGTATCAGGCGGGTAATCGTTGACCAATACTGGGCAGTAAGCGCCCGGTATCGAGAGGCCAGTCAGACATTACTCAGGGCTTGAGCTCTTCCATTTCAAGCACCGGCGAATCAGGGACATGTTCAATGCGCTTGAGCTTTTCGGCAGGCTGCTGTGATTGCCATAGACGGAACATGCGCAACTCGTCAGACCATTTGCGCAAGACCCAAGCCAGTACCGCGATGTCATCAACAAAACCAACACCGAGGATCCAATCAGGTAACGCATCAAGCGGTGTTACGAAGTATAACAATGCCCCCACGAACGCCAGTAACGCTTCGTGACTAATCGCGCGATACTCGCCCCGCCACCAAGCAATGCATAGGCTTTGCAGAAGGTTTAAATCTTCCTTCAAACCGCTCAGTGCCGGGCCTTTCTGGGTAATTTTTTTAGTTGTAGCGGCCAATAAAGCTGGCAGCCTTCCGTTGCCTAAAAAATTTTGCGCAAGCTTGAGGTAACGCGAAAAATTCCAGGGTGCTTTCATAGTGCCTCCCTCGCCAACCCGCGTCTTATAAGGGCTGGAATGGGTTATCCACCAAAGCTGTGGATAACCTTGTGAACAAATACTTGATTAGCTTACCAAACGCCCAGCTCATGCGGCTTGTCTACAGATCGGGCATTTTTTGCTCAGCAAATAAAACCTTTTAATTTCAATAAGTTATATAAATCAAAAGGTTTTTTTAGGCATACTGAATTTGCTAAAAATGTAACCCCTAATAAATGTGCATAACCGTAACAGTCACCGAGCACTTCCTTCATTTTAAGACCGGGGAGTCGCTTTTTGGTTCTGTTTATGACTCGCAGAAACGACAACGCCCCGTCGAAACGGGGCGTTGTTTAAGCGAGTATGTATTACTCAGCTTTTGGTGCTTCTTCAGCTTGAGCTTCAGGAGCGGCAGCTTCAGCTTTCGGGTCCTTGATGCCGATCAATTCCAGATCGAAAACCAGTACCGAGTTTGCTGGAATAGCCGGGCTTGGGCTTTGTTCGCCGTAAGCCAATTCACTCGGGATATACAGCTTGACCTTCTCACCAACGTGCATCAATTGCAGGCCTTCTACCCAGCCCGGAATTACGCCGTTAACTGGCAGATCAATCGGGCTACCACGCTCAATTGAGCTGTCGAAAACAGTGCCGTCAGTCAGCTTGCCTTCGTAGTGAACAGTTACGGTATCAGTTGGCTTCGGCTGCGCACCGTCAGACTTCTTGACGATTTCGTACTGCAGACCAGAATCAGTAGTCACAACACCATCGCGCTTGGCATTTTCTTCCAGGAACTTCTTACCAGCAGCTTTCGACTCATCACTCAGCTTGGCCAGACGCTCTTCAGAACGCTTTTGCAGCGAGGCAAATGCCTCAACCAGCTCATCGTCTTTCAGGCGCTGATCTTTTTTGCCGATTGCATCTTCAATGCCTAGAGCAACTGCTTTCGAATCAAGATCGTCCATACCTTCTTGAGCCAGGCTTCTGCCCATGTTCAGGCCGATACCATAAGAAGCTTTTTGCGCTGGGGTTTTCAGCTCCACGCTGCTGGTCTGCGAATCACAACCAGCGAGCACCAGCCCTACCAGGGCTACCGCAGCTGCTAAACGATGCTGTTTCATGCTTATTCCTTGTTCGGTGCACGCCCGTAGGGCATTCGAGTGAAAGCGCGAGCTTAGCAGGCCACAACGATCACTGGCTACCAGCTTAGGATTAGGAAAATGCTTATAAGTTCAGCTATTTAAGTCGAAATTCGACGAAAACATTCGATCTTAGGAGAAAGAGATAAATCTTTAAGAGGTATTACAAGGAGGGGGAATAACGAGTGAAGCGAGGAAAAAATGGCGCAGCGGACGGGACTCGAACCCGCGACCCCCGGCGTGACAGGCCGGTATTCTAACCAACTGAACTACCGCTGCGCGTAACTTCAAAAAGCGAGTTTGGTGGGTGATGACGGGATCGAACCGCCGACCCTCTGCTTGTAAGGCAGATGCTCTCCCAGCTGAGCTAATCACCCTTCACTCTCGAAGTGGGGCGCATTCTAGAGAGCCAATCGCACCTTGGCAACCCCCTTTGAGAAATAAATTTTATTTATCCAGCAAAGGCTTAGATAAATCCTGAAAAGCTACCGCGCCAGGCACTCCTGCGTTAAAACGTTGCCCAAGCGACAGACTTACTGCCGTATGTCTTTACACCTTTATAGATTTGCATGGCCGCCACTCACCTACTTTTAAAGCGATTCCTACACTCAGGGTTGGCCTGAGACGATTAGGCGGGAATAATGGCGGCTTTGCGTTAATGGAGAGTCACCCTGCTATGTGGTTTCGTAACCTGCTGGTTTATCGCCTCACCCAAGATGTGCCGTTTGATGCAGATGCGCTGGAAGCCGCACTCGCAGCCAAACCGGCGCGCCCATGCGCTAGTCAGGAACTGACCACTTACGGTTTTGTTGCACCGTTTGGCAAAGGTGCAGACGCGCCACTGGTTCACAGCAGTCAGGGTTTCCTGTTGATTGCTGCGCGCAAGGAAGAACGCATCCTGCCGGGCAGCGTGGTGCGCGACGCAGTGAAAGATAAGGTTGATGAGATCGGAGCTGAGCAAATGCGTAAGGTCTACAAGAAGGAGCGCGATCAGATCAAAGATGAGATCGTTCAGGCCTTCCTGCCCCGCGCGTTCATCCGCAAGTCAGCAACCTTCGCAGCTATCGCCCCAGCTCAAGGCCTGATTCTGGTAGACGCATCCAGCCCTAAACGTGCTGAAGACCTGCTTTCGACTCTGCGTGAAGCCATCGGCTCGCTGCCAGTTCGTCCATTGACGGTCAAGATTGCTCCGACCGCAACCATGACCGACTGGGTCAAGACCCAGAAAAGCGCCGACGACTTCTATGTGCTTGATGAATGCGAACTGCGCGACACCCATGAAGATGGCGGCGTGGTGCGGGTCAAACGTCAGGACCTGACCAGCGATGAGATTCAGCTACACATGGAATCTGGCAAGCAAGTCACTCAGCTGTCACTGGCGTGGCAAGAGAAACTGTCGTTCATTCTCGATGACAAGCTGACCGTTAAGCGCCTGCGTTTTGAAGACTTGCTGCAAGAGCAGGCAGAGCAAGACGGCGGTGATGACAACCTTGGCCAACTCGACGCCAGCTTCACCTTGATGATGCTGACCTTCGTTGAGTTCTTGCCAGCGCTGTTTGAAGCCCTTGGCGGCGAAGACACTCCACAAGGTCTCTAAGCCTGTCTGCTAGGATGCGTTCTATTGACGCATCCTAGCGCCAGCTATCCTGCTGGCTACACAGCTACATCGGCAACACCCAATAACAAGCAAGTCTCCTAATAAATAAGAGCGGCACATGCCCAAGGCATCGGCCACCACTTCTGCCTTTTAATGGATCAACAACATGCGTGCATTGATTAGCCTGAGCCGTTTTATCGGCAATACCTTTGCTTTATGGGTCCTGCTATTTGCAATCCTGGCCTTTATGTTGCCAAGCGTATTTTTACCGCTCACCGCTTGGATCGTGCCGCTGCTGGGGCTGATCATGTTCGGCATGGGTCTGACTCTGAAAACCGAAGATTTCCGTGAAGTCGCCCGACGCCCAGCTCGCGTTTTCGCCGGGGTTATCGCTCAATTTGTGATCATGCCGTGCCTGGCGTGGCTGCTGTGCAAACTGCTGAATCTACCTGCAGAAATTGCAGTTGGCGTGATTCTGGTGGGCTGCTGCCCTGGCGGGACTGCCTCCAACGTCATGACCTGGTTCGCCCGCGGCGATGTTGCTCTGTCGGTTGCAATCACCTCTGTTACTACCCTGCTCGCTCCGCTGGTGACGCCAGCGCTGATCTGGCTGCTTGCCTCGCAGTGGTTGCCGGTGTCGTTTATGGCAATGTTTATCTCGATTCTGAAAATGGTTCTGCTACCAATCATTCTCGGCCTGATCGTCCAGCGCCTGCTGGGTGAGCGGGTAAAACTGGCGGTCGATGTGTTACCGCTAATCTCCGTAGTCAGTATCGTTGCGATCGTGGCTGCCGTGGTTGCCGCGAGCCAGGCCAAGATTGCTGAGTCTGGCCTGTTGATCATGGCGGTTGTAATTCTGCATAACGGTATCGGCTTGGCGCTCGGCTACTTCGCAGGACGCGTGATGGGCATGCCGTTGGCGCAGCGCAAAACCATGTCAATTGAAGTCGGCATGCAAAACTCCGGGCTTGGTGCTGCACTGGCCAGTGCGCATTTCTCACCATTGGCCGCCGTGCCGAGCGCGTTGTTCAGCGTTTGGCACAACCTGTCCGGGCCATTGGTCGCCAGCATTTATCGACGCATGAAAGATGACGCGCCTGAGAAAAACCAATAAATCAGAAATATTTGGATATTGCGGCGAGTTGCTTCGCCGCTCAGCTCAGTTAAACTAGCTGCGCAATGAGGACGACCTCAGGCTGTATGTCCATTAATTGGGGACGACCCCAGCGACGTTTATATATCGTCTGGAGGTTTGTATGTCTTGGATCATTCTGTTCTTCGCCGGCCTATTCGAAGTTGGCTGGGCTGTCGGCCTTAAGTACACCGACGGCTTTACCCGCCCCTTACCTACCGCGCTAACCATTGCCGCCATGGCGATAAGCCTGATGCTGCTCGGCATCGCCATGAAAGACCTGCCGTTGGGCACCGCTTATGCGATCTGGACCGGCATTGGCGCCATCGGCACGGTGATTGCCGGGATCATCCTGTTCGGCGAGTCAATGGCCCCGATGCGCATACTCAGCGTGGTCTTGATCATCAGTGGATTGCTGGGTTTGAAGCTCAGCCACTAACCCCGTCAACCTTTGCCAGCGCGGCGACAATCACCGCGCTGGCAAACGATTCATCGCCTCAACGAATATCGCCACGCAGCGCTGCAACCTGCTCCTGCAGGTAACTGCGATTCGCTTCTTGTGCGGCAATCGGCGAACCTGCAACCAGACAAATGCGCGACCACAGGCGCTTTAAAAACCCCTTGTTCGGGTCGCGACTGAAGAAACTCCCCCACAACCCCTGCAATGCAATCGGAATGACCGGCACCGGGGTCTGCTCAAGAATGCGATCAACGCCGCCCTTGAACTCATTGATTTCACCGTCAGTGGTCAACTTGCCTTCGGGGAAGATGCACACCACTTCACCATTACGCAGATATTCCGCAATTTTCTTAAATGCAGCGTCGTAGATCAGCAGATCTTCATTACGCCCTGCAATCGGTACAGTTCCCGCAGTGCGGAAGATAAAGTTGAGCACCGGTAAATTATAGATTTTGTAGTACATCACAAAGCGCACTGGACGCCGAATAGCACCGCCAATCAGCAGCGCGTCTACGAACGAGACATGATTGCAGACCAGCAATGCCGCGCCTTCATCTGGAATTGCATTCAAGTTCTTGTGTTCAACGCGGTACATGGAATGGCTCAGCAGCCAGATCATAAAGCGCATGCTGAACTCGGGAACGATCTTGAAGATGTAACTGTTGACGGCAATGTTCATCAGCGAGATGACCAGGAACAACTGCGGAATCGACAGCTCGGCCAAGGTCAAAAAAGCAATCGAAACGATCGCTGAGATCACCATAAACAACGCATTAAGGATGTTGTTGGCAGCGATCACTCGCGCCCGCTGACTCTCAACGCTGCGCGACTGAATCAGCGCGTACAGCGGCACGATATAAAAACCACCAAACAGGCCAATCCCCATGATCGAACCCATGATTGCCCATGCCTGAGCATGACCCAGCACACCGAGCCAATCATGCGGCTGCGCGGCTTGAGGGAAGCCTCCAGACACCCACCAAAGCAAAATCCCAAATACGGTCAGACCAATAGAGCCAAACGGCACCAGACCGATCTCGACCTTTTCTCCCGACATCTTTTCGCAGAGCATCGAGCCCAGACCAATGCCCAGCGAAAACACAGTGAGAATCAAGGTCACTACGCTCTCATCGCCATAAAGCCAGTCTTTCGCGTATGCCGGGATCTGCGTCAGGTACACCGCGCCGAGAAACCAGAACCATGAGTTGCCCACCAGCGAACGTGAAACGGCTGGGGTTTGGCCCAAGCCAATTTTCATGGTGGTCCAGGACTGGCGGAAGATATTCCAGTCCATCTTCAGGTCAGGCAAGGCCGCAGGCCCGGAGGGAATCTTGCAACTGGTCAGGTAGCCCAGCACCGCAACGCTCACCACCGCCCCGGCGACGATATTGGCGTAGCTGCTACTTGCCATGATCACACCGGCGCCGATGGTGCCTGCGAGGATCGCCAGAAAAGTGCCCATCTCAACCAGCGCGTTGCCACCAATCAGCTCACGCTCTTGCAAGTGCTGCGGCAGAATTGAGTATTTAACCGGGCCAAATAGCGCCGACTGAGTCCCCATCGCAAACAGCACCAACAACATTAGCAGCAAGCTGCCCAGCAAAACCCCGGCTGCACCTGCCAGCATGATGATGATTTCAGCGAACTTGATCTTGCGGATCAGCCAGTCTTTATCAAATTTCTCGCCGAATTGCCCGCCGAGTGCCGAGAACAAAAAAAACGGCAGAATAAATAGCAATGCGCACAGATTAACCAGTAAATCGCGGTCTGCAGCCACAGTCAGCTTGAACAGAATTGCCAGAATCAGTGATTGCTTGAAAATATTGTCGTTAAAAGCACCGAGCAACTGAGTCAGAAAAAACGGTAAAAACCGCTTGGTGCCGAGCAACGCAAACTGCGATTGTTGGGTCATCTTCCATGTACCTAATGCGAATTTGTTATGCATTTGACTGCATCACATCCGCCGAAAGCTACACCCAAAGCGTTTTTTTGCAGGCGATTAACTAAAAAAGTGCCGTGGGCGCTCTTTTGTTTAGTAAACCTCGCCCGGTAGGGTGAAAGACGTTTCACCCTTCCACCAGCATTTGGCACCGATGTTTCGCGCCCCGCGGTGGACAAGCTTCGCGTTGTCACACCCTACGTCAGGGTGAGTGATGGGCTTCTGTTAAATCTGCAACTGCCCCATGGCCCAGCGCAACAGGAAAAACACCAGCAAGCCACCGCCAATAGTTGCCAGCAAATGCCGGGTAACTGCTGCAATTGCAATGGTGATCAACCCCGCGAGCAGATAGGCATTATCCAGAGAAAACTGCCAGTTCTGCCCATCTGGCAGCAGCATGCCGGGCACAACAATGGCGGTCAGCACCGCAGTCGGCACATAGTGCAGGCCTTGACGTACCAGCGGCGGAAAACTCAAATTGGGCATAGCAAACAAGCTGTAGCGAATGCTGTAGGTAATCACTGCCATGCCGAGGATCAGTAACCAATTTTCCATCACGCAAGTTCCTCTTCTGGCAACACAGAGCGCCGCTCCAAAATCACGCCGACAACAATCCCGCTAAATGCTGCGGCCATCAGCCCCAATTTATAAGGCAACTCATGACAGACCAGTGCAACCGCCGCCGCGACCAAGGCGGCTGCCACTTGCGGGCGATTACGCAGCATGGGCACCACAATCCCGATAAATGTCGCGAGCATGGCAAAATCCAACCCCCACTCGGCCAGGTTCGGCACCGACTGCCCGAAGACCAAACCAATGACAGTGCACAGCAGCCAGTTGCTGTACATCGCCAGTGAAGCGCCGAGAAAATACCAGTGTTTGTTCGGCGACTCATCACGCAAGGCATACCGGTGCTGCACCACCGCAAAGGCCTCGTCTGTCAGCCAGAAAGCCAAGCTCATGCGCCAACGCGCTGGCAAGTGCCGCACAAAGGGCTGCAAGCTCGCGCTGTATAACGCATGGCGCAGGTTGACCACCAAAGTAGTCAGCAACAGCACAGTGATACCCACGCCACTGCTGAGCAGACTAATTGCAATAAACTGCGCTGAACCGGCGAAAACAAACACCGACATTGCCAGGGTTTGCCATGGGCTCAGACCGGAAGCAACCGCCAGGCTGCCGTAGATGATGCCGAACGGCATGGCGCCCAACAGCATCGGCAACATGTCGCGAACACCTTGATAAAATTCCTGCACGCGGGTCATAACGCATCTCCTTGACCCGCAAGCCTAACGCAATCATGTCCGAGCATCTTGAACGATATTGCTCACTTGAGATGTTTGCCCTGAAACATTATGAGCAGCTTGCCAGCCCCGAACTTGCAGTCCGATAAACACCGGGAGCGACGCCGAAAACCTGTTTGAACTGGCGACTCATATGGCTCTGATCAGCAAAGCCAAGCTGCATTGCTACTTGTAGCGGCATGCAACCTTGCTTGAGCATGGCGCGGGCCTGGCTTAAACGACGCTGTTTCAACCAGGCATGCGGTGGCAGACCCGTTGCGCGGCGAAATACCCGAGCGAAATGAAATGGCGAGAGGTTCACCGCAGCCGCTAAAGCTTCAAGTGACGGCGGCGCAGCCAGTTGGGTGCTGAGCAATTCTTTAGCCTGCTCAACCGCGCGTGTCTCACGACCGGGCGCGCGCGGTTCAGCAACCTTGGCGTAGCGTTGAAACAACAGCAAGACGGCTTCACGCCAGACGATTTGCTGGTGCAAGGCATCAGCGCCGCCTTCGAGCAAAAGATGTAAATGCGTGAATGCTGCGTGCAATTGTGGGTCATGAAGCACGCTAACGGCAAAGCTCGGCAACCCGCCACCCGCTAGATCAAGCTCTTGCAACACACCGAGCACTTGACGGTTATCCGGATAAAAAGCTCGGTAACGCCAGCCATCGTCATGCGCCTTGGAGCCGGTGTGAACCTCATCCGGGTTAATCAGCACCATGCTGCCTTGCGGCGCTAAATGATCACTGCCCCGATGCCTGAACTGCTGGGCACCGTTCTGGATGACGGTGAAGACAAATCCTTCATGCACATGCGGAACAAAGCGCTGCTGAACATAACGTGCATGCAGCAGTTCGACATCTGCGAGCCCCTTGGCCTGCCAAAAACGGGTTTGTTCACGCGCCTCACTCATGACGTCACAACGCGCCGAACCGCGCCTCCAACTGCTGCTTGATCGCAGGCCACTGTAAATCCGTGATGCTGTACAGCACCGTATCATCCAAACGACCGTCTGCGAGTCGCCGATGATTGCGCAGCAGGCCTTCACGCTCAGCACCGAGTTTTTCGATCGCAGCTTGTGAGCGCAGATTGCTCGCAGCGGTTTTTAGCTGCACGCGAACCATGCGCCAGTTTTCAAATGCATGGCGCAGCATCAGGTACTTGATCATGCTGTTTAGCCCAGTGCCATGCTGGGCTTTATCAAGCCAGGTCCAACCGATCTCAGTGGCGGGCAGCTTGGGCATAAAGTCAGCAAAGCGCGTGGTGCCAACCAGTTGATCACTCAGGCGAATGGCGAAGGGCAAGGCTTTGCCCTCGCGCTGCTCTGCCAACCCCTGACGATACCAATCAAGACGCTGCGCACCATCGACATACACCAGCTCACGGCGATTGGCATCAGCCAGAGTGACCAACTCTGGAATGTCCGCATCAACCATGGGTTCGATGCGCAGAGCGCCGCGCTGCAGGGTTATTAATTGCGGCTTGAACATAAAGCTCCTCTACATGCGTCTACGCCAACAGATCAAGTTAACAGGGTGATAACCACTTCACAATTAACAACCGCTGAATTTTCCTTGCCACAGCCCTGCGACCAAGGTCGCAACTGACGTTTGCTGACTTTGCTGCGACACTGTCGGTCGTAACGCTCAAGCACATGAAAGCAGCTGCAAAGGTGCAGCCTGTTACTGTTCACTAGCGCGCAAAATGTCATAACCATCGGTTGTTGAAGATAAGACCGAGTTAATTCTACTTAGTTTGCTGTTGGAGTCTGCATGTCGTTGTCTGGCGGGCTGATCGCTGCGGTTGCCCTGATTTATATGGCTGTTTTGTTCGTCATCGCATTTTACGGCGACAGGCGCAGTAAGCCTTTGCCGCCGAAAGTTCGCGCGTGGGTCTACAGCTTGTCGCTGACAGTTTACTGCACCAGCTGGACATTCTTTGGCGCTGTGGGCCAGTCGGCCGAACAGCTGTGGTCGTTCCTGCCAATTTATATTGGCCCCATTCTGCTGCTGCTGTTCGCACCTTGGGTGTTGCAGAAAATGGTGCTGATCAGCAAACAGGAAAACATCACCTCGATTGCTGACTTCATTGCCGCGCGCTACGGCAAATCGCAAGGCCTGGCCATAGCCGTTGCCCTGATCTGCCTGGTTGGTGTGCTGCCCTACATTGCGCTGCAGCTCAAAGGCATCGTGCTCGGGGTAAACCTGCTGGTTGGCTCCGTGCCAAACTCCACCGGCACCCGCGCACAAGACACGGCTCTGATTGTTTCACTGGTATTGGCGCTGTTTACCATTTTGTTCGGCACCCGCAACCTTGACGCCACCGAGCACCACCGCGGCATGGTATTGGCCATTGCCTTTGAATCGCTGGTAAAGCTGCTGGCATTTCTGGCGGTTGGTGCTTTCGTCACCTTTGGTCTGTTCGACGGTTTTGCTGATGTTTTCACTCAGGCCAAAAACGCCACTGAACTCAATGATTTCTGGCAAGAGGCAGTCAACTGGCCCGCAATGCTGGTCCAAACCGGCCTCGCGATGATTGCGATAGTCTGCCTGCCGCGACAATTCCACGTCACCGTTGTCGAGAACATCGAACCGCAAGACCTGCGTCTGGCGCGCTGGGTATTCCCTGTTTATCTGGTACTGGCTGCAATGTTTGTGGTGCCTATCGCCCTCGCCGGGCAGATGCTACTGAGCCCAGACGTGACCCCGGATTCGTTTGTGATCAGCCTGCCACTTGCAGAAGCGCATCCAGCGCTGGCAATGCTCGCATTCATTGGTGGCGCATCGGCGGCAACCGGCATGGTGATTGTTGCCTCTGTTGCGCTGTCGACGATGATTTCCAACGACATGCTCCTGCCTTGGCTTTTGCACCGCAACAGTACCGAGCGGCCTTACGAAGCATTCCGCCACTGGATGCTTACCGCGCGGCGCGTGAGTATTGTCCTGATTCTACTGCTCGCCTACGTCTGCTACCGCCTGCTCGGCTCCAACGCCAGTCTGGCAACCATCGGCCAGGTTTCATTTGCCGCGATTGGTCAGTTGGCGCCCGCCATGTTCGGCGCTTTGGTATGGAAGCAAGCCAATCGCCGGGGCGTGTTCGCCGGGCTTATTGTTGGCGCTCTGATCTGGTTCTACACTTTGGTAATACCCTTGATTACCGGCAGCATGGGCTGGTCGATTGAGCATGTGCCCGGCTTACACTCATTGCTTTACGCACCGATTGGCTTCGAGGTCGATGCACTCACCCGAGGCGTGGTGTTGTCACTGGCTGGCAATATGTTGTTATTTAGCTGGGTCTCATACTTCTCGCGCACGCGCGTATCGGAACATTGGCAAGCCGGGCGTTTTATCGGTCACGACCTGGGCAGCAAACTCGGTGCGCGCAACAGCCTCGCGGTACAAGTGAACGACTTGCTGCTACTTGCCAGTCGCTTTGTGGGCGAGGAACGCGCCAAACAAAGTTTTATGCGCTTTGCCGCGCGCCAGGAACTTGAGTTCAACCCCAACCATCAAGCCAACAGTGAATGGATCGCCCACACCGAGCGTTTGCTCGCCGGTGTGCTCGGCGCATCCTCAACACGCGCGGTGGTTAAAGCGGCCATTGAAGGCCGTGAGATGCAGGTTGAAGACGTCGTGCGCATCGTCGACGAAGCCTCTGAAGTGCTGCAGTTCAATCGTGCTCTATTGCAAGGCGCGATCGAAAACATCACCCAAGGCATCAGCGTGGTCGATCAATCGTTGCGGCTGGTGGCGTGGAATCATCGCTACATCGAGCTGTTCGAATACCCCGAGGACTTGATCTACGTTGGCCGCCCAATCGCCGACATCATCCGCTACAACGCTGAACGTGGATTGTTTAAAGAAGGTGGAGTCGAAACCAACGTCAGCAAGCGCTTGTACTGGATGCGCCAAGGCACACCGCACACCTCCGAGCGTATGTTTCCGAACGGCCGCGTGATCGAGTTGATCGGCAACCCCATGCCGGGTGGCGGTTTTGTCATGAGTTTCACTGACATTACTGAGTTCCGCCAAGCCGAGCAGGCCCTTAAAGAAGCCAACGAAGGCCTCGAACACCGGGTAAGCGAACGCACCCACGAACTGTCTCAACTCAATATTGCGCTGACCGATGCCAAGGGCAACGCCGAATCCGCCAATCAGTCAAAAACACGATTTCTCGCCGCAGTGAGTCATGACTTGATGCAGCCCTTGAATGCAGCCCGCTTGTTCTCGGCAGCACTGTCACTGCAGGACGATGCGCTACCGCGTGAAGCTCAGGATCTGGTACGCCACCTTGATACCTCGCTGCGCTCAGCTGAGGAATTGATCACCGACCTGCTGGATATTTCACGACTGGAAAGTGGTCGCATCACGCCCGACTGCAATCCCTTCCCGCTGAGCACCCTGTTCGATCCGCTTGGCGCTGAGTTCAAGGTGCTCGCTGCTGAGCAAGGTATCGATTTTCGACTGCGCGGCAGCCGTCAACGCATCGACAGTGACATCCGCTTATTGCGCCGCGTGCTGCAAAACTTCCTGACCAACGCCTTCCGCTACGCTCAAGGTCGCGTGATTCTCGGCGTGCGCCATATTCCGGGCCATTTGCGCCTTGAAGTATGGGACCGCGGCCCCGGCATTCCGGAGAACAAGCGCAAGGAGATCTTTGAAGAATTCAAGCGTCTGGACAGTCACCAAACCCGCGCCGAGAAAGGTTTGGGCTTGGGTTTAGCGATTGCCGATGGTTTGTGTCGCGTGCTTAACCATTCACTGGAAGTGCGCTCATGGCCGGGTAAAGGCAGTGTGTTCAGTGTCACTGTTCCACTGGCGCGCACACCGCAACGCAAGCCTGCCAACACCCGCATCGAACAGAACAATGCCCTGTTGCCGGGCTCCCACGTGCTGTGCATCGATAACGAAGACAGCATTCTGACCGGTATGCACAGCTTGTTGTCGCGCTGGGGCTGCCAGGTTTGGACAGCGCGTAACCGCCTGGAATGCGAACACCTGCTCAGCGAAGATGTGCGTCCGCAGCTTGCCTTGATCGATTTCCACTTGGATGAAGGTGACACCGGCACTGAACTGATGGCATGGCTGCGCACCCGTCTCGGCGAGCCCGTACCTGGCGTGGTGATTAGCGCGGACGGTCGCCCGGAACTTATAGCCGCCGTACACGCGGCCGGGCTTGATTACCTGTCCAAGCCGGTCAAGCCAGCCGCATTACGCGCCTTGCTCAGCCGCCATCTGACCTTGCGGTGAACGTGCTTGTGGTGGGTAAAAAAGCCTTACCCACCCTGCTTTAAGCTTGGAAACCGTCCGTGGGGTGTGACAACGCGAAGCTTGTCCACCAAGATCGCAGGCCATCAGCTAAATATTCGCACCCGCGGATGCTAGGCAAAAAAGCGTTACCCACTCTTGTGGTGCAACGCGAAGCTTGCCCACCAACGACACCCACTTACTGACGCGCCTCAGGCACCTTCATCAAAAGGTAATTGCGCGGCCTGCTCAAGTAAATCTACAGGCAAGCTCTTGCTTGCCCGTGCGCCCAGCAGCTTCAGGTTTTCAACACGGCTAATAATATTGCCTCGCCCGTCACAGAGCTTGTTACGCGCCGAGGCATAGGCTTTATCCAGTTGTTGCAGGCGCGCGCCAATCTCATCAAGGTCCTGAACAAAGGCATAGAACTTGTCATACAGCGCCCCGGCACGCTCGGCAATTTCACGTGCATTCTGACCTTGGCGCTCCTGTCGCCAGAGACTGTCGGTCACGCGTAAAGTCGCCAACAAGGTGGTTGGACTGACGATCACGATATTCTGCTCAAACGCTTCCTGAAACAGCCCCGGCTCAGCCTGAAGCGCGGCGGCAAATGCGGCTTCAATCGGCACGAACAGCAATACAAAATCAAGACTGTGCAGGCCTTCAAGGCGCTGATAATCCTTCAGCGACAAACCTTTAAGATGGCTGCGTAGCGATTGCACATGCTGCTTAAGCGCCTGTTGGCGCGCGCCCTCATCTTCGGCCGCAACGTACTGTTGATAGGCCGTCAGGCTGACTTTTGCATCCACCACAACTTGCTTGTCACCGGGCAGTTGAATCAATACATCGGGTTGAAAACGCTCGCCTTCCGCGCTTTTGAGGCTGACCTGAGTTTGATACTCACGGCCCTTCTCCAAACCGGCATGCTCAAGCACCCGCTCAAGTATCAACTCCCCCCAGTTGCCTTGCGTCTTCTGCCCTTTCAACGCGCGGGTCAGGTTGGTCGCCTCATCCCCCAGACGCTGATTAAGCTGCTGCAAACGCTCAAGCTCTTTGCCCAGGGAAAACCGCTCACGCGCCTCTTGTTGATAGCTTTCCTCAACGCGTTTTTCGAACGATTGAATCCGCTCCTTCAATGGATCAAGTAACTGGCCGAGGCGCTGCTGACTGGTTTCAGCAAAGCGTTGCTCGCGCTCATCAAAAATTTTCCCGGCCAGCTCAGCAAATTGCGCACGCAACTCATCCCGCGAGCCTTGCAGGTCGGTGAGGCGTTGCTGGTGGTGTTCTTGTTGATCGCGTAGCTCCGCAGCAAGCCCTGCCCGTTCGGAACCCAAGCGACGCAGCTCAGCTTCTTGCTGCTCACGCTGTTGCTGCCACTCTCGCGCAGCTTCGCGGGATATCTGCTGCTCATGCTGCAACAGTTCGGCTTCACGGCGCATTGCTGCAAGCTCGGCTTGTTGATCGGCTTTGATCTCGGCGATCTCGGCAACTTCTTCGCGGCAGGCATCGAGCTGCGCACTCAGGCCAGTTTGTGCCAATTGCGCGCTGCTCAGGCGCTCCTGCAACAAACTGCATTCAAAGCCCAAGGCCGAAGCACGGCGCTGTAACACCAGAACCAGCACCAACAAAGGTATTCCCGCCCCGGCAAGGCCGACAAACAAGCTCGGTAAATCGATTGGCATACGCAACTCCGCATCAGCATTACTGGAAGTATACCCAGTAGTTTGCCAATACGTCAGGCACCTGTTGCGCGACTTGAATCATTCGACAGACAACAGCTCAGCGCAGGCATGCATAGCTGCATGCCTGAATATTCTGGCTGAATTGGCTTTTGCCTGATTCGGCTTCGCCGCTTTAGAGCGACTTGAGCAGGGCTTTGGCTTCTTGCGAGCCATGTGCAGCAGCTTGTTCCAGCCACTGATGCGCCTGACGTGGCTCGTTAACCCGCGGCTTCAGGTAGTGACGTCCAAGCTCTAGCTGGGCGCAGCTGTCTCCGGCCCGTGCGGCCAGACGCAACATTTCAAGGCCCATGCGGCGATCACGGGTATTGCCGCAATCACGGCACAACATTTGCCCCAAACGGCTCTGCGCAACGACGACGCCTTCAAGCGCTGGCTGCTTTAACAGTTGGCCTGCGAAACGCTTGACCGAAGGCGCCTGACCCAGGCGTGGGCTGTCCAGCAACCACAGCGCGACGCGCATGGGTAATTTGGTGCTGATGGAGACGGGTGCAGAATGAGTACGGGGTAATACGCGAGGCATAAATAACGGCGATAGGGTGGAAAGGCGCGCCACTCTACTCTCTTTTTTTCAGAGGTAAACCCCCAAACAGATCAATGTGACAAACGTATGTAGCTTCACCGCAGACAATCCACAGAACCTGTGGATAACTCGGTGGACAAGATGGGAGCAAGCGCCGTAAACGCCTGTATTTTGGGGGCTGAGCTTAAACTGACGATTTTTTCACCAGCAAAAAAAATTGATATTTTTCATTGACTTAAAAAATCTCTATGAATAATCAATGATTTACAGCGCTCTTTGAATCAAGCTTGCTAAGGCGCGTTGAAATTGTGCACAAGTCAATTTACCACAGGTCAGAAATGCCCTATTTGGGCGCATATTTGCCATTTCCAGAAGCTTGCCTATAACTGTCAAAGTCTTGACCCTGACACGCAAGCCCAGTAGCCAAGCCATCTCCAGCAACTATGCCAATTAACCGCCAAAAAAACTGCGACAAATGCGCGCGCACCCATTTATGAGTCTTCAGTGCAATTGATTAACCCTTGATCCAGCATTCAACTCATTGCTAAGCGGGCAAGGGTAAGTATCCGTCTGGTTGAAAGTCGCTCAATCTGAACACCTTCAGCGCAGCCGCCGAATGCGGATTTTTGAAAGCCACGTACTCTGCGGTGGTCTCACAAAACCATGGCATCAGATTACTTGGGCGTTTCTCCGCCAGCGCTCGCGGAGTGTAGAGCGCAACATTGATTCCACCTTGAACACAGCGCGCTGAGCGATATTCAAATGCCTCAACCTCAGCCTCGCGCATCTGCGCACCTAAGGCCTGGGTTTGCTGGTATTGACTGGGGTGCATCAACTGCGCGCGATACTGATCAAAGGGTGATTTATGCAGCGCAACGCCACGCGTCACCTTATAACGCGCCTCAAACGAGCAATGCTCAGACAGAATTCGTGCGCTGGGCGGCGCCACGGACATGCCATCCCAGAGCACAAATCGATAATAAGCCGCCTCAGCCATCGCCGTTTCCAGACGTTGAGCCGCATAAAACAAACTCGGCTCAAAGCGCGAGCCAAAGCGTGAACCCCAGCGCAGCGGTGGATAGCGAAACGGCGTCTTTAATAAATAGTGCAAACCCTGCGCGGACTCAGGCAGCGGCGGTTTACTGGTTTCGAGCATTTCTTCGAGCAATGCCTGCTCGGCCAAAGTATCAACCAACTGCAGGGTGGCCACCTGCTCCTGACTCTCAACCAAGCGTACCAAACGGCCACGTAACGCTGTGATGTGTTCTGGGCCATGACAGGCCTGCCAAATTTGCATATCAGCGCAGCCTTATAGAAGCACGGTAGTTTGCGATCAAACCTTGCCGCGAATCGCATCAAGGTACTCAACCACCCGCACCAAACCTTGCACTTGCCCCATCATGTGCAAAGGCACACCGGCCAGATGACGGTTCTCAGTGCGCAAAAAGTGGCGCATATCAGCCAAGTCACCACCAAATAGGGCGAACAATGCGCGATAGCCACGAATAAACAACAGCGCTAACTCGCCCGTTTTACTGTGCGGGTTTAACCCTGCATCCACCCAACGACTGATCGCACTACGATGGACGCCGACAATATCAGCAAGCTCTTGCTGGGTAAGGCCGAGTTGCTCGCGCGTATTGAGCAACGCTTTCGCCAATACGCTGTCAACATCGCTAACAGGCTGGACTTTTGCGCTCATGCGTAGCATCTCCTAATGTCTATTTACATCAATAATAGACCTTAATGTCGTAAATGCACAGAACCTGTAACATCCTCATTGGCAGCCCAAGCTGCATGCGCTAACGTCAGCCCATGCTTTGGCCATCATCGACGATCGCTATAATTGTCGACGCACACTTACCCAGCACTAAAGTTTCAGAGGTTGCACAGCAATTGATTGCACCAACTCATCCAATGGATCGTTACCGATGATTAGCCGCAGAGCCTGGCTGCGGCTGGCCGGATTGGTTGTGCTTCTGAGCGTGCTTGCCTGGGTTGCTGCAATCAGTTGGCAGCATTTTTTACAGCGCCAGCAGATCAGTCGTTTCGACTGGCAAGGCCTGCGCATCTCCCTCGATGGCATTCATCTGCGCGCCCTATTGATACAACAACAGAGTGACAGCGCAGTTCTGAATGTCGACGCCCAACGGTTGACCCTTAAATGGCAAGACTTCAGCACCGCTGCACCGTTCTGGCAGCACATCGAACTTGGCACACTCAACCTCGGCTGGAAACCAAACGTCAGCGATGACCCGGTACCCTCACCCGCAATTGATTTCCTGGAGATGGTTGGTCCGCTGGCGCTGGCGCCGCTATCGCTGAAGATTGAACAATTCACCGCGCAACTGCCTTGCGCCCAAGGGCACTGCACGCTGCAAGGTGACCTGCAACTGAATAAAACCTCGCACCAGCCATTAGCCATGACCCTGCTGAGCAATCTGCAAAGTCAGGATCAAGTGCTGACCATTGACGGTCAATTGCAGCATGCCGATGACGCTATCGACCTCCAGCTTGCTTTGCAGGTCGATGGGCAACCGCAGCTCGGCGCGAATCTTGGCTTGCGCAAGCTTATCGATAACTCAGGGCAATCAACCCATCAACTGATCGGTGCGATAGCTGCGCCCAATTTGAGCCAGGCCAGCGCCCTACAACATTGGCTCAGTCAGTGGGCGTTACCCGCAGGTGTTGAATTACCCAAAGCGCCGAGCGCCGCAGCGTTATCAGCTAATTGGGAGTTAGTGCTGCCTGCCGGTCCTATCAATTTTGAACAGTTACAACAGGCCAGCGGCAGCATTGCCGCAACGGCCAACTTGCCCGAACCGTGGCCGGTACCGGGAGTGGGTCAAGTTCAAGGCGAGCTCAGCTTGGCGCTGAATGCACAGGACGGGCAGTGGTTCGCCAAACACATACAGGCTGATCTAAGGCTGCAACACCTCGCCGAATCGCTGCGCAGCCAACTGCCTGCAGCTCTGCAAAACGATGAATTTCACCTCAGCGTGCAGCCTGCCGAAGCAGCAGGCGACTCATCCAGCCCCGTAAAAGAGCAACTGCGCGGGCGTAATCTCCCGCTACAACTCAGCTTCAACAGCAGCGGCGCCAGCACCTTGCAATTGCAAGCCCGTCTGGACCTCGCCAACACCCTGCCTTGGGCCGTGCAACTGCACGACGCAACGCTTAAAACCAGCAGCAAAGCCCTGCAATTAACTGACTGGAAAGCCCAAGACATAGATGCGCAGCTGGCTTTTAATGGCTATGCCGACGCGCAGCAACTCAAGCTCAACCTGGACAAAGACTCGCGACTGCAACTGGCGCAACTGAGCCACCCGGAATTTAGCGCCACTGGCCTCAGCGCTGTTCTCGCCGGGTTAAGTTTGAATGCGACGCTCAATAACTCAGCGCTGCGCGATTGGCAAGTCAGTGGCCCCCTTGCCCTGAGCACCAAGTCATTGCAGCAATCTGCATTAAAACCACAACGCTGGGATTTCAAAGGCAAGCTACAGGCTGACGCTCAGCAGCAAACTCTCAATGGCTCGCTAAATAATGGCGCGGGTCTGCAGGCGCAGCTAGATGCACAAAACACCGTGCAAAAGGGTATTCAGTTAAAGGCTAAGTTCGCTGAAATATTTTTCCGTGCAGGTAACCCGCTGAAAAGCACTCTAAATGACTGGCCAGCTCTGCTTGACCTCAATAATGGTCGGCTCAACGCCAGCGCTGATCTTCATCTGGCACCCGGCAACAGCACAGCACTTAGCCTCGACTTGGCCAGCCAAGGGCTTTCAGGCATTTATAACCGCACTGAACTCAGCGGTTTAAGCGCTGATGTGCAGCTGCGCCTGGCGAACCAACGGCTCGAAGCTGAGGTCAAACGATTGCGTTTAACGGAGGCAAACCCGGGCGTTACACTGGGGCCAATCGACCTGCGTGGCCGTTACAGCGCCACACTCAACGCACTTGATAAAGGCCAGTTAAGCTTGCAGCAAGCCACGGCTCAGGTCCTTGGAGGGCAAGTCACTTTGCCTACCAAACAATGGGACTTAAAGCAGCCCGACTTACTATTTGCCCTGACGATAAACGGCTTGAAACTGGAAAACCTGTTTGCCGCATATCCCGCCGAAGGCTTGTCTGGTAGCGGCTTGATTGATGGCTCAATTCCTTTGCGTGTGAATGCTGCAGGTTTCAGCGTTGAGCAAGGCCAGATCAGTGCGCGCCAACCCGGTGGGCGCTTGCAGTTCAACAACGACAAAATCAAAGCGATGGGCCGAAGCAACCCGGCAATGCAATTAGTGGCGCAGTCATTAGAGGATTTCCACTACACCACCCTCTCCAGCGGCGTCAGTTATGCCCCCGACGGCCAGCTCTTGCTGGCATTACGTTTGGAGGGCAGAAACCCTGCAATCGAGAACGGACGGCCGATCAACTTCAACATCAACCTAGAAGAAAACATTCCGACATTGTTGGCCAGTATCCAGCTCAGCGATAAAGTCAGTGATATCGTTCAGCAACGGGTTCAACAATTCATCCTCAATCGAAATAAAAATACCGCGCCCAAGGACAACTAAAAAGGAGCACGCAACATGCGTTTACGCAACGGTTTAGCCGCTCTGGCATTCGGCCTGATAAGCGTGGCCTGTACCCCAACGGTCCAGCTTGCGGTGCCTAACGAGCCCATCAACATCAATCTCAACGTCAAAATCGAGCACGAGATTTACATCAAGGTCGACAAAGAGCTCGACAGCATGTTCAACGAATCCAGCGGATTGTTTTAAGGAGCGACGTGATGACCCTGTATAAACGTATTGCCAGCCTGGTACTGCTGCTCAGCCTGAGCGCTCCAGCCTTTGCCATAAACCTTAATGACGCCATGAGCGCACTCGGCGGCGCTAAAGCCTCTGGCCAGTTGGGCGAAATGCAAACCGGTTATCTGGGCGTGGTTAAGCCCGGCGGCAACGCCGATGAGATAGCCAAGCTGATCAATGATGCGCGTCGTAATGAATACAAGAAACTGGCTGAGAAGAACGGCATCGAAGTCAGCGCCGTAGAGGCGATAGCCGGTAAAAAAGCCATCGAAAAAACCCCGGCCGGCCAGTACATCCAACAAGGCGGCGAGTGGGTTAAAAAGTAAGTAGCTGTAGATACAAAACGCGCCTGCATTCAGGCGCGTTTTTTGTTGCAGATCTAATTGCAGTCAGGCGATTAAACCAAGGTCAGCGTGACATCAATATTGCCGCGAGTTGCGTTCGAATATGGGCAAACGATGTGCGCGCGATCAACCAGCGTTTGCGCGATATCTTTTTCCAGGCCCGGCAAACTGATACGCAATTCAACTTCAATACCGAAACCATTCGGGATCGCGCCGATACCGACAACGCCTTCGATCGATGTATCCGCCGGAACCTGCAATTTGTCGCGAGCGGCCACAAACTTCATCGCGCCGAGGAAGCAAGCCGAGTAACCCGCGGCGAACAATTGTTCAGGGTTAGTGCCCTCGCCGCCTGCACCGCCCAATTCTTTTGGCGTGGTCAGAGCAACATCAAGTACGCCGTCAGATGAGATGGCCCGGCCATCACGGCCGCCGGTGGCTTCTGCGTATGCACGGTATGCAACAGTTTCGATCGACATAATGATTTCCTCTTAATGCTTGAATGAATTGAGTGCTGCTACAACGATAGCGGGTCGTGTTGACCGGCGCGTTACCGTTGACTTGAAATAATATTAGTGCGCATTTATTTAGCGCGCAAGTTAAATAAATACGGATTTATCTATCGCGACAATTAAGCCTCTCAATGACCCAGTTTCGTAACGTTCATATAACGCCAGCGAAACCGATCTGTTGGCGCGAAGGCTGTTAGTGCGTTAACTTATTTGCCATATTTACTGCGCACAGGTCACCTCAATGAATGCCCCGCTCGAACCCTGCAACGCCCTGCTGCTGGACAATCAGCTGTGCTTTGCCTTGCACTCGACCTCGTTGCTGATGACCAAGACCTACAAACCCTTGCTGCAAAAGCTCGGGCTCACCTATCCGCAATACCTGGCGATGCTGGTGTTGTGGGAGACTGACGGTCTTACCGTGAGCGAAATCAGTGCGCGACTGCTTACCGACCCGGGCTCAGTCACACCATTGCTCAAACGTCTTGAAGCCGAAGGCTTGCTAAAACGCATCCGAACAAAGGCTGATGAGCGCGTGGTCGAACTGCACCTGAGTGACAAAGGTCGAGCCTTGCATGAGCAGGCCAAAGCACTTCCAGGCTGCATCCTCAAGTCCGCAGGGCTTCCCCTTGAGCAGCTTGATGAAATCAAGCAAGCATTGGTCACGCTGCGTAAGCACCTGCGCCAATCCTTGGATACCGATTGAGAACCGACCATGAGCAATGAATTAATCATCGAAGATATCCGTCTTGGCGACGGCAAGGCAGCAGTCAAAGGCGCGCTGATCACCACTCAATATCACGGCACCCTCGAAGACGGAACGACATTCGACTCGTCTTATGATCGCGGCAAGCCGTTTCAGTGCGTGATCGGCACGGGACGCGTGATCAAAGGCTGGGATCAAGGCCTGCTCGGTATGAAAGTCGGTGGCAAGCGCAAACTCTTCGTTCCCGCCGAACTGGCCTACGGCGAGCGGCAGATGGGCCAACATATCAAGCCTCACTCGAACCTGATTTTCGAGATAGAACTACTTGAAGTGCTGACCCGCGACGAATAAACCTCTCGAATTGGCTGCGAATTGCAAAGCAAGACTCGGAGTTTTGGTAACTGCCTGATCGCTTAAGCTTGAGTCACTTTCACTGCTTGTGAGCACCGCGATGAAACCGACCAAATCTGTAGCAGCCAAAGTAACTACCAGCGAGCATGACTGGCGCTGGCAACGTGTGCTCGCTCGCGATCCGTCACTGGACAAACCCTTTGTCTACGCGGTCAAGACCACGGGAATCTACTGCCGCCCCAATTGTCCGTCACGGCGTCCGAAGTTAGACAATGTTGAGTTTTTCGACACGCCGCAGCAAGCAGCTGCTGCCGGTTACCGTCCTTGCAAGCGGGCGAACTGCGGCGACACCTCGCTTAGCCAGCAACACGCCGCGATAGTCAGCAAGGCCTGCCAGATTATCGATCACGCCGAACAGCTGCCCAGCCTCGACCAGCTTGCTCAACAAGTCGGCGTCAGCCCGTATCACTTTCACCGTTTATTTAAAGCCGCAACCGGCTTGACGCCAAAGACCTACGCAGCAGCAAATCGTGCGCACAAGCTACGCACGCAATTGCAACAAGGCAGTTCAGTCACCGACGCTTTTTATCATGCCGGCTTCAACGCCAGCAGCCGCTTTTATGAAAGCAGCGCAGCTGTATTAGGCATGAAGCCCAGCGACTACCGCGCCGGGGGCGCCAAGACTGATATTCGCTTTGCCGTGGCGCAATGCTCGCTCGGGGCAATTCTGGTCGCACAAAGTAGCCGTGGCGTGTGCGCAATCTTACTCGGCGATGATCCCGAAGCCTTGGTCCATGAGCTGCAAGACACCTTTGCTCACGCCAACCTGATTGGCGCTGACGATGACTTCGAGCAGCTAATCGCCAAAGTCATTGGTTTTATCGAGGCGCCGGCAATCGGCCTGGATTTACCGCTGGATCTGCGCGGCACCGCGTTCCAAGAGCGGGTCTGGCAAGCGCTGCGCAATATTCCGGTTGGCAGCACCGCCAGCTATGCAGAAATCGCCAAACTAATCGGCGCACCAAAATCATTCCGCGCCGTCGCCCAAGCCTGCGGCGCCAACAAACTCGCAGTGGCCATCCCTTGCCACCGCGTGGTCAGAAGTGACGGCAACCTGTCTGGTTATCGCTGGGGCATTGAACGTAAACGTCAATTGCTTGAGCGTGAAGCCCAAAGCTGATCAATGGCGACGCACTATTGAGCAGGCAAGAACTTCAGTAGCTCAGCGATGATGGCTTCGGGAGCATCTTGCTGGACCAGATGCCCGGCGCCGGGCACGCGCACCATCTGGCAATTACCAATCTGCCGTGCCAGCGCCTCGCCCCGCTCAATGGGTATCCACTCATCCTGCTCACCCCAGAGCAACAGAACCGGGCATTCTATCGACGCATATGCGCCTTGCACTTCATCGGTATAACGCTGATCCATCTGCGCAATCTGCCGGTAGAACGCGCCTTGCCCGCCCTCTCCCAGCCAAGGTTTGGTGTAGTGCTGCAAATCGCGCTCAGGCATGGCGTGACACACCGCGCCCTGTATATAGGCGGCCAATATCGCTTCGTGTATGTAACTGGGCAAGCCGCTGAATGCCTGCTGATGCTGACGCACATGCTGCACAAAAGGCGAGCCCCAGGGCGCGATTGCAACCGGGTCGATCAAGGTCAGCGTTGCGTAGGCCGCCTGATTGAGAATCAGACAACGCAAAGCCGTAGCGCCGCCAAAGTCATGGGCAACAACATGGGGTTTATCCAAGCCCCAATGTTCAATCAAGGCAGCGAGCACATGATTCTGCACACCAAGCGAAACATCCGCGCCCTCAGCCATTTCAGACTGACCGTAGCCGAGCAAATCAAAGTAATACAGACGGTAATGACTGGCCAAATGCGGCGCAATGCGCCGCCAAACCTGGGATGAAAATGGCGTGCCGTGCACCAATACCAATGCAGGGCCTTGACCCATGACACCGTAGCGGACCTCTCGACCTGCAAACTCAAAGCAGTGCGGCAAGGATAGTGATTGATCAGCAGCGTTCATATTTAACCCCTTTTAGTATCTATAAAGGTTAGAATTGAAATCACCATACCTAACCTTTATCAACTAATAAAGAGGTTATATGAATACAACTGAGAACCCTCAGTGGAGCAGCAGCGACTTTATCGCCGACGATCTTGTGCTCGACTTCCTCAACACCACAGGCAGTAAAAGCAAGCAGCGCACAAATGAAAGACTGCGCTCAAGCCGCGCACTGCTTGACTGGGGTTTGGCCGCCCAACTAATTGATGCTGACGAACAGCAACTGCTGGCACAGCTAGGTCAGGCCACCCCTGTTGCAGCCGATAGCGAGCTGAACCTGATAATCCAGTGGCGCGAAGCAGTGCATGCGCTTATGCATGCGTTTGCCCACAGCCAAGAACCTGAAGCAGGCGTTGTAAAAGGTGTGGAAACAGTTATCCAGCAAGCACTGGCCAGCGCTCAATTGCGCTACGCAGCTGGAAAACCCGCCTTTTGGTATGTCGACCCGGACAAAACAGGGTTGTCGACCATCAGGCATCGATTAGCCCTGCACCTGAATAAGAGCATCACTGGCGGTAAATACCAGCAGATCAAGGAATGCGAGGCGTGCACCTGGATGTTTATCGATACATCGCGCAGCCGCAGGCGCCGCTGGTGTTCGATGAGCACCTGCGGCAACCGGGCCAAGGCCCGGCGCTTCTATCAGAACGAAAACAAAACGTGACGCAGAACTGGCTCAGCTAGTTCGCCAGCCTATTTAGCCGCACCCAGTCAGAACTGCATACACCGGAGCAACCAAACAAAGGCTTTACGCCTTAAGACGCGTAACCAAACGCGCCTGCAGGGTTTCAAGCTCACTGGCATCCGCTTTGGCGCTGGCATGGATACCGAGGTCTTCACCGGCAAAGCGCGGAATCACATGCATATGAATATGAAAAACCGTTTGCCCAGCAGGCGCACCGTTAAATTGCGCAACCTGAACGCCAGCGGGCTGCAACTCATCGACCAGCGCGCGGGTGATTTTCTGCACCACCTGCATAACCTTACACAGGCTCTCGGCGTCAATATCAAGCATATTGCGCGCAGCGCAGCGTTTGGGAATCACTAGGCTGTGGCCGAACGACTGCGGAAATACGTCGAGAAAAGCCAACACATCATCGTCTTCATACAGCTTGTAGCACGGCGCATCGCCACGAATGATCTGGGCAAAAATATTCTGGGAGTCGTAATCGCCATGCAAGCTCATGAGAGTGTCCATAATCCGTGGATGAAAGTGTAACCATACCGGTTTTACCTAGTCAGATAAAACTCGGTAGGCTTAGCTGAACCCTACCCGCCAGAACTTTTGATGTGGAGCCCCTATGCCTGATCTATCTGCTTTCAAGATTACCCAGAAGTGGCCCGCCAGCCACCCCGAGCGCCTGCAGCTGTATTCCCTGCCCACGCCAAACGGGGTCAAGGTGTCGATCATGCTGGAAGAGATCGGTTTGGCATATGAGCCACATCTGGTCAGTTTCGAAACCCGCGATCAGTTTTCGCCGGAATATCTATCGCTCAACCCGAACAACAAAATCCCTGCAATGATCGACCCCAATGGGCCAAACGGCCAGCCACTGGCGCTGGTTGAATCAGGCGCCATGCTTGTCTATCTCGCCGAGAAAACCGGTCAGCTACTCGCCAGCGACCCCGCCCAGCGTTATGAAACCCTGCAATGGCTGATGTTCCAAATGGGCGGTATCGGCCCAATGGTCGGCCAACTGGGCTTCTTCCATAAATTCGCAGGCAAAGACATCGAAGACAAGCGCCCACGCGACCGCTATGTAGATGAAGTCAAACGCCTGCTCAACGTACTGGAGCACCGCCTGCAAGGCCGTGAATGGATCATGGGCGACGACTACAGCATCGCTGATATCGCCATCTTCCCGTGGATGCGTAACCTGGTTGGCTTTTATGACGCAGGCGACTTGGTCGAATTCAACAAGTGTCCGAACATCAAGCGCGTGCTGGACAAGTTCCTGGCCCGCCCTGCTGTCCAGCGCGGCCTGAATATCCCGAGCCGCGACTAAACCGATCTGCACGAGCCCGGACTGAAGCCTAAAAGCTATCGCAAGCACATGAAAAGATGCGAAAAAATGCACTTTAGGCTTCGCCAAATGCGAATCAGCTGATATCATGCGCGCCGCTGTGGGAAGATGCCGGAGTGGCCGAACGGGACGGATTCGAAATCCGTTGAACTGGCAACAGTTCCTAGGGTTCAAATCCCTATCTTCCCGCCACTATTCAATACTTAAGCCCCTGAAATTCCTAGAGTTTCGGGGGCTTTTGTTTTTCTGGACACGCAATGTGTCGAAAAAGTGTCGAAAATCCCGTAACAGCGAATGCTTGATTTTAGGGCTGAAGATCGAATAAGTTTATTTCGCTGACCGATATTAGGTCGGTGCTTGGCCAGTCTTGCTTTCGCAGCTGGTACCGTCGCTGTCTCTTTTCGGAGCAGACGGACTTCCTTAATCATCAGGAGGCCGTGTGCCCATGAGTAACCTCAAAAACAAGCGCCTATCCGCATACAATCGCCAACAAGGTAAATGCTGCTACTGTGGCTTCTTGATGTGGATTGACACCCCAGACAAATTTGCTCTCGATCACAGACTATCCCTAGATCAAGCAAAGCACTTTCAATGCACAGCTGAACATTTGACTGCTAGGCAAGATGGTGGCGATAACTCTTCTGCAAATATTGCAGCAGCTTGTTCGCGGTGTAATCGCTTAAGGCATACCCGCAAGTACCCGTTAGACCCAATCGGCTATCAAAAACGAGTCCAAATGAAGCTTGATAAAGGCCGCTGGCTCACCCTACCGACAAAGGCTAGCTTGGTTCGTGGAAAGGTGGTTCAACTCAGTCTATGACGGCCAATTGCTGAAAAACACCGAGAAATCAGCCATAGGGCCGTACCTGATAGCGTCCTGCAGATGATCTGGAGCCAAGTGCGCGTAGCGCATGGTCATAGCCAAGGATGTGTGACCAAGGATTTTCTGGAGGGTCAAAATGTTGCCTCCGTTCATCACGAACCGGCTAGCAAACGTATGCCGGAGAACGTGCGAGGATTGCCCTGCTGGTAGGGGAATCTTTGAGGCAGCTAGGGTCTGGTCAAAGCTATTCAGGCAGTTTGACAACAAACCGTGTTGCTTGAAGTGGCTCAATATCTTTGCCTGTAAAACCGGGTCTATCGGGATTGACCTGGAGCGCTTGCCTTTGGTGTTGATGAACGTTACCAAACCATCACGCACCCTATCAGGCGTTAATGCCTGAACCTCACCCCAGCGACCACCAGTGGCCAAGCAGATAGCAGCAACCATTGCGACATGCGGTGTCTTGCAGCGTGAGTGGATCACTGAAAACAGGTGCTCGATTTGCTCCTGGGTAAGATAGCCCAGTTCCCTTTCTTGAAGCCTTAACGGCTTAACCCTAGCCAACGGGTTTGGGTAATCAATTTCCTCAAGCTGATACAGAACATTGAATACAGATCGCAGGTAGCCCAAGCGGTTGTTTAGAGTCTTCGGATTCGCACCCGCCTGCAGCATTGAAGTGCGGTATTGGGCGTATTGAGTACCCGTTAGCTTTATCGCAATTGGATTGCCAAGGGACTTAACCAGGTCATCCAGCAAACGACGCCGAGCCGGTCCATCTGCAAGGGTATGACTGTGCAAAATTGCCCAGCGCTCTACCAGGTCAGAAAGACGACGCCGGTCTTTAGGCTTGGGTGACCAGTCAGGCGTTTCAATCGCTTTATTTCTGCAAGTTGACTCAAAGCGTTGAGCCTCGCCCTTGGTCTTGAAATTTTTTCGATAACGCTTGCCCTTGATGGGTTCAACATCGACCCGCCAACGTCCATTTGGTAGTTGAGTTATCGCCATCAGACAGCTACGCCCCACCTAATAGTGCGCTCCTTTAGCAACTCCCTGATGTGCTGGTAGATCCCGTATTCAGTCTTGCCCTTCGCTGCGTAATGATCGCGAATTACTGGCCAGCACTCCCACTCTTGAAGGCTGGCAAAGGCTTTTTTTGCGCCAACACGCTCGCGAGCTAGAAGGCTAACCATGTTGCCGATAAATAGATCGACGTTCTTACCGCTAAAGCCGTTAGCCGTCTTGTGGTGGCGCTTGTAGGTGGTGTGCTCGACGAGAGAAGCAACAGGCACAGATACACGCACATCCTGACTAATCAGCGTCCAAAACGGGTTGTAGCAGCCAGGACGGTCAAGCAACCGGAAAGCTTCACAGCCATAGCGCCACAATCCGTCCAGGTGCGGGACTAATGCAGCATAGGTATGGCCGCCGATCACTTCCCCGGTGTGGACGTTGAGCGAACCCAGGGTGAATTGCTGGACAATTGAATGGTGATAGCGCAGCTCGATACGGGTTACATCTTGCCCTGGGTTGTAGTCATACTCGGGATCAGCTTCAAAAGGGTTATCAGAGGAGCGCCACACGCTTTCCCAATAGTCGAGTTTGTCAGTAGCTCGGGCTTGCTCGGTCTTGTTGTAGATACAGAGCTGCAGGCCACTAGCTGAGCCGAACATAGCCGTTTCACCCCGGCCATAAGTCGAACACTTGGTTGCCCAGCTCACCTCGTTGATACCGTTGATGCTGCGTTGTGTCCGGGCGCGGCAATGGAGCTTTGCTGCGATGTCGTCTGGCGGTGTCCAGCCCTGTACATCGAGTGCCAAGTGAACGGCACACTGGTTCTTTTCCATGACGTTCAGAACTGCCGTGGCAAAGGTATCCATGAGCTTTTGCAGTTCTCCATGATCACGCGCTTCAATAGCGTGCGGTGACACCTCGATTTTGAGATGTGGCCCAACACTGTCAGGCTTGGCGTTGAAATTCTTGATCAACAGAATGATGCCCAAGTCAGCATTTTGCAGCTTGTACTGGTAGCCAGAGTCACGCCCTACCCTGCCTTTGTGCCAAATCTCACCGGCAAACTCGACATAACCTGGTTCTTCGAACATTGGCAGAATTTCAGGACGCAAAACGCCCCGGTAATGCTGTCGCACGGTGTCCACACCACAGCGCAAGATTCTAACTTTCGACAGGTCAGTGAGCTTTGCGTCTGATGGGTCAATGAAAAGACGACTTGTAGCGTCTTCCTCAAACGTCATCGGTGCGACACGAAGCTGATGCTTTGGCTTAGCCATGGTTAAAACCTCTTATTGCTGGACAATGCGAAACTTAAATTTGTTTTATATGACGTGTTACAGGGACGTCACCGGCGCGGCCGCGTCGCTCTGGACCGAGCCGCTCCGCTCCGCGCCGGTTCCGTCTACCTGCTGTACGGCTTTTCATCACGTGACGTGTCCTGAATGATCGTTACGCGCGGCTGATTGAGCTCAAACCGCTGTTGAGCCGTTAGCTTGGGTTCGGGTTGGTTTTTGTTTTCACGCTTCTCTTGAGCAGCTAGGCGCTGTTGTGGGTCAGTACCTTGGCACATGGCAACGCCGCTCCAGTCATCCCGCCTAAGCTCGACGTAACACGGCGTGATCACCCGGATTTGATACCCAAGCACCCGCAAATCAACCGAGCTTTGAGGGAAGTAGAAGCCTTCTTCATCGAGCATGTGAAACAACACCAGCTCTTTGCCTTTTTCGTTGTGATAGCCGCTCATAGCCGCCTTAACAACGATGGTTTTGTTCCAAAAAGGGTGCGAGCCGGGTTTGTCTTTGGCTACATAACGAGGCTGATCAGTTTGACCAGGAGGAACATCATTGCCACCCACAGGAGCAGGCGCAGGAGTAATCGGCCCGTTAGTTTCAGGGGTGGCAGCAGCAAGCGTTTTAGTAGTGTTGTGAGCGAGGCCACCAGTGAACAGATCGCCGGCCCCGCCAGCGAAAATAGAATAGATAATGACGGCGATAAAACCCAAAAGGCCCAATATCTTAGGCGAGAGAAGGAGGTTTTTACCGGCTGAGGTATCACGGACAGTACCGGTCGAAGTCGAGTCATACAGCTTGAAAGTAGAGGCCGTAATCTTTTTGAGTTCGACGATGGATGATCCGTCGGTCTGGGGTTTGTTTTCTTGTGCATCGTGCATTGCCTCCTTGTAACGGCCCTTGATGCCGATCAGCCCGAGGTTGGCGTGTAGATAGGCTTTTTCGCAGGTCAGGCGGATGTCTTCACGGATGTAGCGAATATTGGGCGTGGTCAGGATCACGTCCCAGTTCCAATGCCGGTGGCGCGTCCAACCATCTAGCCAACTGGTTGGCCGGTCGGCTTCTTTGGCTTTTTCGATGCCGCCGGGAAAATCGAATTGCTCCAGGTCTCTTTCGCGCCACGACTTGGGGAACAAGATTTGAGTTTCATCGAAGATCAGGAACGCGCCTTTCGGCGCCCACATGAACCAACGACGAAGCTTTTCAAGGTCTTCAGTTGATTCCATCGAGAGGTTGATAACCTCAGTCGTTTTCGGGCAATCAGGGAAGACCTCATACACCCGGTCCAGCGTGAAGCCGCGGATGTTGGTAATGATGGTGCGGCCCTCTTTGATTGCCGGTATGGCATCGTCCTGCAGGGCACCGGAAGTCTTGTAGCTGCCGTTCGGGCCGTGGTGAATCTTGATCGACATATCAGCGGCCTATGAAGGGAATGAACTTCATCGCCCACCGGGTCGGTATGGCCGAAAAGATGATCGTTAAGGCTTCGGGTATGCGGAAAAACGAGAGCGTGTTACGCATGCCCTCGGGTATCAGGGAATAGGCGTTTTGCACTTCTTGAGTCACGCCTAGATCATCGAAAATATCCTGTACGACTTCGTAACCAATCTGAGCCGCAAAGATCATGCTTTTGAAGTAGGCGTAGATCAGCACCTTGGTCAAAAACACCATCACTTCTTTGATGAACAGGTAAATGCCTGTAGTCATCCAGTCCCAGAGGTACTGGATGAACTCATAGATGTGCGCGAAAAAATCGGTGATAAATGAGAAGTCCATAATTAGCCCTCAATCCCGAACAAAGATGATGTAGGCCGCGAGCAACGCAGCAAGGAAGAGAATCACTAGGCCGATGCCTGATAGTTCGTTGGCGTACTTACTCAGGCACAGCTCATACGAGGTGCCCATCACGACATAGGATTCACAGTAGAGTTGGCCACCAGAGCCGGAGAGGTTGAGGCTTGTAACCCCTTTGAATAGCTCGCCAAAATCATTGGTCAGGTCAGACAGTTCGGCTTTGGTGTCCTCGATCTTTTGATCCCACTCTTCAAGATCAAAAGTGCCACGCTCATTGGGGGCAACTGGCGCACCTGGTGTGTTTTCGGTTGAGCCGGTGAGTGCTTCACCAATGGCATCGAGCTTGTCGCCTAGAGCATCTTTGAGATCGCCAATGCTTTTGTTGGTGGCACCGGCTCCAGTGGCTTGTTTACCGCCGCCAACGACTACAGCGCCTGGAGCTTGTTCATCGTTGTTCGGGTTGCCGTCTGCGTTGCCGCCGTTATTGGGATGGTCTGGAGAGTCCTGGGCGATAACTTCCTGACTGTCTTTGTCGACACAGGTGTAAGTGCCCTTGACGTAGGAGCAGATGCGCGAGCCTGATTTAGGGATGCATTGAAAGGTGCCTTCACCAGCACCGAAGACACCGCAGGTGTCCGATTCGTTATTGCAGTAAGCCCCACCATCGTAAGTGCCGCAGGCAGGGTTTTTGGTGCTTTGGCAAATCGTATGTGCACCGTACTTGGTGCAGGTCAGATCAGGGTCATCGGTAGGCGTCGGCACGGCCTGATCTTCGGGTATTTCCTCCGAGCCCTCGCCCGCTTCTTCACCAGTGGATTCAAAAGAAGCTACACAGAACGTATTGGCGGGGTCGTTGTAATCGGGATATGCCTTGAAGTAGCCGCCATAACGTTTGCGATACTCGCAACCATCAATGGAAATGGTGGTGCTGGTGGTATAGCTGCCAGTCCCTTTGTCGTAGGTACACTGAACATTTGCAGCAATGCCAGTACCGAGTTCGGGACACTCTTTAGGAGTTTCACATTTGCCATTTGCCGGGTTGTACACACCGGAATCACAGCCGTCACCACCGCGAAAGGTGATGTAGAAGGATGTTGGAAACCATTTGCCCTCTGCATCCGTATGACCACAGTAAAAGGATGTTTCGCTTTTACGTGCCCCCAGTGACCATGTTTCACCGGAGACGGTTAAGGTTTCACACGCATCAGCAGGTGAGGAATAAGGATAAGGTCCGCCCGAGCCGGTTTTGGGCGCCGACCACATATAGGGTGCTGCGTGTGCAGTACTGGCTGTGAAAGCCAGAAAAAGCAGTATGACTTTACTGATTTTTTGAATGCACAACATGGTTGAAACCTAGTTTTGAAGTGATAAAAAAAGGGGCCTTTCGACCCCCGTCCTCACAGGTACTCGGCACTGCGAATGCCTTGGACAAAGGCGCTCGCAACCAGAACGCCGAGTAGCAAAGACCAGATCATCGTTAGATCTTTTTCACGACAGCGATCACGATGCCCACGACCACCAATGCAGCGACGGCAGCAATGACGGACTGACCGACAGTCAGCCCATCAGTCTCAGCCGCCTTGATCGCCGTTTCGACGGCAGCGGTATCGATTGCAAAGGCGCTGTTTGCGGCAACAGCACCGACCAGACCGATGCAGGCGTTGCGAGGGTTGAGGGAACGACCGAAGGCCGAAGCGGTTTTTTGCAGGTTTACTTTGAGTTGATTCATTGGACTTACCTTTTTAATTTTCGGAGTTGTGAAATAACCAGCCCCACCCCGAAACCGGCCACGAACAGCGAAAGCGTGCCCAAGAAGCCGATACGAAATAGTTCTGGTGAGAAGCCACCCTGTAGAAGCAGATCAAGTTGACCCGCCGCCTCAGGTGGCAGCACATAGCCTTGAATCCATTCAAACGATGAGCAGGACACGGAGTTGTCAGCGTTGGTTGTCCAGGTGCGGCACGCTTGGATGAATTCAGTAGCCATGTTCAGAACGGTTCCTGTGCAGGAGGATCGACAGGAACCGAGTATTCAAAGCAAACAGGGCAAACCGTGTAGTGAGGCGGCACGCTCAGATCGGATAACCAATCGACTTGATCAGCGGGTTGGTTATGGAGCTGGCCCATATCCCCGCCGCAGAGGTCACAGAAGATGCGGTCGACTATCAGCACGGTCATGCTCTCCGATTAGTTGGCTTTTGCCGGGTCGGATGGTTTGGCCGTGCCAGTGTTGGACGGGGTTGGGGTTGGTGTTGGGGTCGGTGCAGAACGAGTGCCGGGTTTTTCTACGGCCTCGATGTGGACAGCAAGATTGTTGCCTTTCTGTTTGCCTGCACGGGCAACCTCGAAGGTGATGCGCACTTGTTGCAGCGGATCAAACTGAGAACCGGCGGCGAACACTTCATCAGAGACTTCGTTAGGCACGTCCATGCTGACAATGGACAAACCGTTTTCAGTAATGCCGTCGGGTTCATCGCCGTAGAACACCTTGACGATCTTTACATCGTTGCCGTTCTGGCTGAATGCCAGTTTCTGAGTGCCGAGAAATGCAACTTCCATAGTTGAACGAGCCATGTGTATTACCTCTCTAAATTGCGCTTGATTGCGCGGTTTTGCCTTTCTTCGGGCTGAGTTTTCCCGCACCGGATAACTTTCAGTTTTTCCGGTGGGTGGCTTTCAGATCGAAGCGGCGTTTGTGTTAAGTCGCTAAATTCGTGGGTTGCTGGTTAAGCGTTCAGGGTCAACATCGTCGGAGTCGTCTAAGCAATGCCTTAACCTTGGGCATGGAATTACATGACCCACCACCGAGGCGACTGAACACTGCCTTAAGCCTGGAAAGCGAGAAGCGGGTTGAACAGTGAAGGGAGTTGTCACGACCGCGTAACAGTCCGAGCCAGTCGCGCAGGACAAACCGCGCAATATTGCTCAGCGCCAAGATGCCTAACGCGCAAATCAGGATGATCTGCATGATGCCCAGGACGTGATAGAGGTTATAAACGCTCATTAGTTGGCACCTTGCTCAGACACGCTGCATGCCTGCATAGCCTTGTAAATTGACTCGTCTAATGCGCCTGAAAACTCATTCAACCCTTGCTCAACACCTATTAGCGAAACAAGGGCAGCGGCTACGCAACCGAGCGTGAAGGGAATCGTCCAGTGCCAGAGCAATTCCACTAAATAACGGGCTGTGCGGAAGTCGAACTTTGATTGAGCTGGCTCAAACTGTTGCGGGTCTGCTGGGCTTGATTTCCAGCAGATCAGCCAACTGCGAAGAACGAAGCGCCATAGCCGTTGTGGAAAGCCAAACAGTAAAGAACCCAGCAAAATGCCAACGAAGAACCACGGAACAAAAGAGTAAGCAGTCATCGTGTAATCGCCCATACAAAGCCGAGGTTGATGGTTACGCAGGTGCTGACAATTGCCAGCTCAGTCCACGTTATGCCCGTTCCCCAAAAGGTCATTGGTTAAGCCCCATGTTGGAACGTAAGGCACCGGCTTGCCCTAGTCGTAGATAACGCTCCAATACTTCGGAGGTCGGTTGCTGGGCGTGTGTTTCGCGCATTTGTAAGCCGTCTGGCAGTACCAGCGGCCATTGACGAGATACGGCAGCCCATGGGGTTTGCAGTCGTTGCAGGGTGTGGACTGGTAGAGTGCGGGCTTTGCCATTTCGGCCAGTGTCCAACATACAGAGCAGGCGCAGTTCTCGGCGTGGGGTTGATGCAGGTAGCGGTTGAGCGTCATAGCGCATGCCCTCCCCTGGTCGTCCGTTGGTGATGTTGATCACTGGGCGTCCTCCTGACTTTGTTTAACCTGGGCAAAGCTGGCTTCAAGACGAATGATTAGCTCTGCATTTATAGAGCGGCGTGATGCCTTTGCGGCTTGTTCCACCTGGGCACGTAGTGCAGCGGGTAAACGGAGCTTTAATTGGGCGTCTAGGCGGCTCATTTGGGCTAGTCCTCTTCGCAGAGCTGTTGCGTGAGCAACGCGACATTGACCATCAGGCGTTTGCCGACTTTGCGGCTAGGCAGGTAGTCGCGCTCTAACCAGGTGCGAACCACAACAGGCTCATGCCCCATGCCGATCCACTCGGCAAATGCCTGCCAAGGCATTAAAGGTGGCGGGCCGATCAGTTTTTGATTGTCTGGCACTTCCGTATCCATTCGCTTTAATCCACTATGTTCAGCAATGATCCGAAGGCAGCTCGGGGCAATTGTTTCTCTCGGGGAAAATATAACCCTGCCGTGGTGCAAGGGCAATAGCTTCCCCTGAAAAAAGTGAAAAAACCTTTTTATGACGACATCCGCAGACAGAGCACGAGCCTTGATAAAAAAGCTCGGGCCAAAAAAAGCCAGTGAATTGGGGAACGGCGATCACGACAGATGGAAGAGCGTGAGTAAGGGAGCCGTAAGGGTCACGACAGATGAAATTGACGTTCTGGTTAAGGCTTATCCGCAATATGCCTTGTGGCTTGCTAGTGGAGAAGTTGCGCCAGAATCAGGGCAGACAAGCCCTGAATACGATGAAGCGAACCGAAACTTGAGCCAACCCAACGCGGGATAGCGATCACAAAAAAAGTAACTAGGCGCTGGTACGCCCGTAGAAAGGACTCTAAAGATGACTAAAGCTCTTAAAACAGTAGAAGCTGTACTTATTTCACAAACAACTTTGGTCAGCTACCAGCCTAAAGACTCAACCAAGAGTAGATGAAGAAAATATTAACCTTGCCGATGGCGACATTGGTATTAAAAAGATAAACCATAAAGCCTTAAGGAAAATATGAAACAATTAAAACAAATAAATGCCATACATAAAAAAGCTACTCAAAGAGACGCTAAATGAGCCAAGTTAGCATCACTCCTGTATTCCTTATATTAATTGCAACATGGATGACAATGTCTTATGCCAGCAAGTGGATAAAGACACACACATCAGAATCAAGGTTCGGTTCAATTGACGGACTACGTGGATATTTAGCACTTTTTGTTTTTATGCACCACTCTATAATCTGGTATTTCTATTTAAATACCGGAAAATGGGCAGTTCCACCCTCAAACATTTACACGCATTTTGGACAGACTAGTGTTGCTCTATTTTTTATGGTTACGGGCTTTTTATTTACTAACAAAATAATTGAAAACAAAATCACCCCGATAGACTGGCTAAGGGTAATAGTTTCGCGAGTTTTACGGCTAACTCCTTTATACCTATTTGCAGTAACAATATTGTTTATCGTAGTAACCATTGCAACTAAAGCCGTACTAAATGTCACTTACAGCAAATTAATAATTGATTGCGTTAAATGGGTGTTTTTTACAATTCCTGGTGCACCTGACCTTAACGCCCTAAAACACACAACAATGGTTGTTGCCGGCGTGGTGTGGACACTACCATTTGAATGGTTTTTTTACCTTTCACTTCCTTTACTTGCAATGTTGCAGGGTCAAATACCAAAAGCACGCTATATCATATTCAGTGCTGCATCGCTATATATAATAACCAGATTCTTTTCACCTGCAACAATATTAATTATTCCATTTTTCGGAGGAATAATCGCTGCATATTTTGCACGATTGGAAATCTGTAAAAAATCTTCCAAGCACTGGATCTCATCAACTTTAGCAACAGCATGCTTAGTATTAGTAGTCACAGTATACCCAACAGCATACGGCTACCCTCAATACATACTTATAACTATATTTTTTATATTTATATCTTCCGGGAATGACTTGTTCGGGGTACTAACGCTTAAGCTATCCAGAACCCTAGGAGAGCTGACATACAGCATATATCTTTTACATGGCTTAGTTCTCTATATCTCCTTTAACCTCATCGGATACAACACAGCCACATCACTGTCTACAGTTTCATACTGGGCATTTATTATTTTTCTCACACCACTCATGTTAAGCCTAAGTATCTGGACATTTATATACATTGAACGACCTACATACTCTCTCACTTCGCCCATCACAAAAAAACTACGATCATTATTACACCGACTCAAGGCTTATCAATCGAAACCAAGAATAACTTTATAACTGGCACTATAAATAAAAACAATATAACTCTAACTAAAGCAAATAGTACCAGCATTAGAAATAGTGCCTTGGACTGTCGAAAAAGTGTCGAAATCACTGCATGAAAATGCAGATTTTTGCGAGATTGGCAGTAACACAAAGCCCATACAGCGGGGCTTTGCAAGCTAATGCAGCGGTCAAAGAGGGGTTCAAATCCCTATCTTCCCGCCACTATTCAATACTTAAGCCCCTGAAATTCCTAGAGTTTCGGGGGCTTTTGTTTTTCTGGACACGCAACGTGTCGAAAAAGTGTCGAAAAGATGCAATGCCGGCAATTCAACATGATGCTGGATATGCACATGGGATTGCTGGTGGCGCTGCATCGTAAGCGACCTATCCATTCTGCGACTTTGGTTACCTTGCGGATTTTGCTGCTAGGCTGAACTAATAGAGGTACAAACAACTGTTTGGTGCCATTTCTATTTAAACGTGGTCTGTTCCCTATTGTTGCTAGACCGTTACCGAAGGCCCCGCTGGTGACTCTGGACAGTCCAGACGTCGAGGCAACCAGCACGGAAATCTGGATATAGGAGGCAATGTCAAAGCCGTAGGATCTGTCATGGATGGCGGCGGCAACTCCAACCACCACGCCCATTAAGCTGCAGTTTCGCCGCCCGGCACTTGACCCACTCCATACTTCGCGCCGGCCCTTAGCGCGTGCCGAAGCTTCAAAGCCGGCCGCTCGACGTAGTAGTAAGAAACGCCGCTTAGCAGGAACGACAAGAGCAACACCGCCGCAACAATATGGCTGTCGTAAGCGACCGGCCAGAAACCCCGCAGAAAATACATCACCACGAAGTGATTCAAGAATACGCCGTAGCTGATGTTCCCAAGGAATTCATCAATCCGGTGAAACTTGAGTTTCGCCAGTAAAAACACGGCGGGCACGCCCAGCGCTATACCGACGGTTACCTCGGCGTTGAAAGGGCGACGCTCGATCAACCCCGCCATAATCGCCACAAAAAACAATGCGGCCGCCACGGCGGTGCCCGTAGCGATCGCTAAGCCCTTGGCCTGCGGTTTGTAAAGGTAGCTGCCGCACAGGAACATAAACAGGACGCCCGGCAGCAAACGGTAGCCGTACAGATCGGTGTTGATGAACCCAAGGCACGCGGCCATGAAGACGGCGACGGACAAGGCGAAGGCAACGCCCCTCGCCCTGTAGATGATCAGGAAAGGGATCACCAGGTAGAAGCACATCTCAAGCCCGAGCGACCAAGCCGGCGGCAAGATCTCCACCCCAGCCGCGCCGAACATGTAGAAACCGAGGGGCACCATAGGCAGGCTTGAAGCGATAGTTCTAAAGGTCAATTCGGCCGCTTGAGGCGTTCCTGGCAGCAGAAAATAAATCACCAAGCAGGAGGCAATGAAGTAGAAAAGGAACTGAGGATATAGACGCAAGGCCCTGTCCAGGTAGAACAGGCCAACTTTTTCCGGCGCCTTGTAGTTGCGCTCGATCAGCGAGGTCATTACGAAGCCGCTGATGATCAGGAAGGAAATCACGGCAACCACGCCAGGATTTAACCCCACGAACGTTTTGCCCATATGAGAAACAGCGACCAGAACGGCCAAAAGCAGACGAAAAGCTCCCACTTACCCCCCAAAAGTCTTTGTAGTTATGGCGCGTAAATTACGATGCTTTGCGCCCGGAGAACAGGCTTTTTCTCCGCTCCGGTATTTTCCTCATCCTCTTTAAACTCGATTAAAAGCCGCCGCCAAGCCACTTTCGCATGATGGGCGCATGACGACGCCCATTCCCTACTGGCTGACCACTCCCTAAGCCTGATAGGAGGACCTTCATTTATGCCGGAAAACGGTAAGCATAGTGTAGTGGTCAACTAATCTCAGACACGGTTTTAAGTTTTTCCTCTGCGGTTGCTGGAGCCAAACCATCGTTAAATTGATGAGGGCGGATCCAGCTGTAGTGATGCATCAGGTATTGGCCTGTAGTGGACGATCATGACCAGCTGCTTTCGGCCAAAGCTGACTTCATCAGTAAACTCACTCATACGATATAGTCTTAAAAATATCTCTGAAGCCTTTTCCTAGACAATAGTAGACAATAGGGGACAGACCACGTTTATTCTAAATCCCAACTAGAAACCGTGGTCTGTCCCCTATTGTTCAAGCTGAGCAAGCAGCGAAGAATTCTGGCCGATCATTAAATTCAGAATTGGTCGGTAGGATCGAAGCCAGCTTTCTAGGAGACTCGTCCTCGGAAAGCCTGATACCCGCAGATAGAGCACGTGAACTTGCACTGATGGCCAGAAGTGGCATGCCAGACGAGATACGCAGGCGTGTTATTGCAGAGATTGGCAAGTCTATAAGAGTGGGACACAGCGAAGCTTTCGTTAGCCTCGAGGACTTGAACTTAGACTTCGGCATTCCCGACAAAGAGCTTGAAGAACTTCAGAAGGGAATAATTGAAGAGCTGGAGAAAGCCGGTTATCGAGTAAAGTGGGACGATATAACGACTATTTCTATTGAGTTTAAGTAGCTCGTCAATAAAAATGAAATAGCTAAATGCTGGTACGCCCGAGGGACAAGGGAGAGAAAGAAATGAAGGCTGACTGGAACGATGCCCCAGACTACATACGGACAAGGGCACGTAGGGGAAACACAAAAGGACTGATCATAGCCGGTGTGATCGGAACCTGCGTGACGCTAGGAGGGCTTGCCTTTACCGACTCAGACCGAATAGGCGACTTGGCAAAGAACTTCACGAACCCAAACTACGTAAGACCTACGCCCGACTACGAGAAGCAGCGCAACAGAAGCGAAATCAGCGACTCCAAAAACTGGGATCGAGTCGTAGAACAGCAGGCAAGGCGTGATCAAGTCCGTGAAACAGTGACCATCACCCCACTGCCTCACAACGAACCAGAATCCACCCAGGTTAAACAAGTTTCCTTTAGCGACCGAAACTACGTACCACGCGGTGCCGATAACGTTTTGAAATTCGAAGACCCCAACATACCGATAGAAGCACCAAAGCCCCCTGAGAGAACGAAAATAACAATCGTTGAGACAATAGGGGACAGACCACGTTTATTCTAAATCCCAACTAGAAAACCGTGGTCTGTCCCCTATTGTTCATAACGTAGTGCCCGCAACAAAACCTCTTCCGAAAGAGATCGAAAAACTCAAAAGGCCAAAAGAAATCGTTGTTGTGAGTAAAGAGACACGGATTAGGGACTACTGCCCGTATAAGGAAGGAAGCCTTGAGCATAGAAACTGTAAAATGCGAGCTGACTTAAATTCGCGAAACAAGTATTAAATAACACAAACGCCCAACAGACCAATAAACTCAATGCAAGTCCAGAATTTCTAAATAGGCGTTACTAAACTCCCTATCTAAATCAGATACTGCACGATAGTTTGTAACTGCAATTGTTAGAGAAAGCCCAGATAGCTTACTCAATATATTTTCGCTTTCCTCTTTCCTCTTTAGCGCATTCTCAATATCCGTATCGATATCAAGTTTTGAATGTTGAATCTTTTTTTCTAAAAGATAATTACTCGACTGAATTGAACGATCAATAATTGTTTGATACAGTCCAATTTGCTGCGCTATAACAGATAAAATTATTTGCTTATAAGAGGCGACCTTATCACTTTCCGAAGAGGCTAGAGCATGAGAGAACTGGCTCTCTTGACTCTTTAAAACTTTATCTTGAACCTCATAGATTCTTATGAATTCATCAGACTGCATTTGCAGCATAGTTCTCTGCAACCGTATAGTAATAACTATTGCAACCAAGGTAACAAATGAAATTACTGGAGAAAAAACACCCCCAAAGAACCCTCCTAAATTTGACCAATTATTGGACTCACTAGATAACGCCCCGCTAAATGTTCGAGTATACAAATACACACATACACAAAAACCTATAAACACTCCTCCAACAAACACATACAAAAGGAACTCTAAAGGATCTTTTCTTTTCTCACTCATAGACAGTATAAACCAATAATAAACAAAAATATAAACCGCATGGACAGACTACGGTTTTGTGCAGATTGAATTCAAAGACAACCTGCCCCATATTACTATGATAAGCTACCGCACTCGTTTCGAGTTAGTCAGATAGTCACTACCACTTAGAGGACCTTTATATATATCCTCAAGTAAAAAATGCAAAACCTCCTTTAACTCTCTCTTATTAACTGGCAACATTATTGCCCCATTATTTACTACAACAGGTAAATCTGGAAAGTTTGCAGCAGCAGTTGAAATATCATTGACCGAGTAACTGTCGAGTATACCTAGGCTTTTTATAGTATGGACCATCTTCCTCACTTGCGAGTCAGCCTTAGATATAAAATCAGCCAAGTCAACTATCTCTATAGACCCATGCCCTGCCATCTCAGTTAAGTCGTCATCAGTAGCTTCTTTGTAATAGTCTGTCAGATCAAATACTATACGTGCATTATGAAAGCTTTTAAATTTAGTTTTATTACCCTCTATTACAGCTACCAACTTATTATCCACAGTAAATATATCGTCTGTAGACTTTACAAATACATTACCAGTTTGCATTTTTATGAGAGGCAGCTGACTTAAAGAAAGTGCTTGACGCGAAGAAAATTTTTGTAAATAAACCCTAGTCAACCCACCCGTTGTTACACCTGTAAACAGCGCTTTTATTGGCTCATTTATAAAATTAGATATAACCAAATTTGAAAATGAAGTTACATTAGCATTAATTGCATCAATCATAATTTGAGACTCAGCGACAGAGTCTAGAACTAGAACCTCATCATCATCTGGCTTCCAGTCACCATTGAAGGGCACTTCTGTACTCACCCCTCTTTCGAAAGCAACACGTTGATCTTCAAATATCTGAATAAGCTCGGTTTGAAGAGACTGATTTACTCCAATACGCTTAACCTGAGAATTACCGTTATCATCTTTGATAAACGCAAAAAAATTCTGTTGTGCTGGCATTTTAATCCTCGACGTCGATAACTATATATTCTGTTAGCTGAGCTGCTATTAATGGCGAACTAGCGCGCCTTAACTCTTTCTTTGTGATAAGTACATAAGTCACCCCTTCTGGAGTTCCCACTTTATAAAAATGCCATTTCATAACACCCAAAAGCGGATTAAAATGATAACTATATCCAGTAGATGTTATAATAGCGAATATAATCAATGTCGGAACCCACACCATCCAGTTGAGCGCACCAAAACTCGAAGTAAATAACGGCAACAAATAGAGCAGTAAGAAACCCATATTCTCACGATCAGCTGCCTCTACCGTTGAAACAGAAAAATTAAAATGCTCCAAGTTTTTTTTTGCATATCTAAGCATCCATATACATATCAAAACCAGAGTTAAAGATGCCGCAACTGCTAACCCTGAAAAAATGTGATCCCCATTAAACCAAGCCACCCATGCATATGTTAACCCCACGGGGGCTATGGAAGTGCTTGTAAGTAACACTTTTGCAACCGAACTTAACACCTCCCCTCCTCCTTGCACTCGAATTACAAGTTATAGTGAACAGCACACCAATAGCAAATTAACGTATTAAATTTTTCTAACAATAATAATTTTCGTACAACCAAGCTGTACTAATAAATATCTCTCAAGGAGCCGCCCTACAACTATAGGTCACCGCTTCGCATAAAATAGAAACTCTCATCACCAAAATGGCAATGTGCCACACTCCACTTACGAAGACTAGGCAACAAAAGTCTATGTGTCGAAAAAGTGTCGAAATCACTGGCTATAAATGCACAACATTGACCAGCTTGATGAAAGCGAAAGCCAGAGAATGACTGGCTTTGACTGAAATAGGTCAACAACGGACAGTGTTGAAAACGGGTTAAAATCCCCACCTTCCCGCCACTATTCAAAAGGCTCCAGAGGTTTTCGCCTCTGGAGCCTTTTTCGTTTCCGGGGCTTTTGGGGGAAATTTTGGGGAATGGATTTACCGGGGCTACCATTTTTGTTTACCCCGCCACCTTGTCCTTGCCTACTTCGAATAGCACTGCAGGCTTAGCTTCGTCACAAGAACAAAGCAATCAACCTGTCCTTCCCCGCCAGGGTAAGGAAATACCGAACGTCTGGAACTGAAGGCAAATTGAAGGCAATATGGCCGGGCCTGCGATAGCATAGGCGACTGAACCCACGGATGATGTTTTGACTTTACAAGGAATGTACTCAATGAAAGCTGCTTCTATAATTGCGACCTGTGTGCTCGCTCTTTCACCCGCAATCGTATTCGCTTCCGGTTGCCCCATAGGCAAGGAAGGACCAACCCCGTTTAAGCCAATCACTGAAAACAGCGGTTCGCTCGACGTGCAAATCTACAGCCAAACCGACCTCGGCAGCGAAGCGATCAAGGCAGAGGGCTGGCATTTCCGCGCACGGACAATCGTTTTCGGTAAGGATGCTGTGGCTCAACTTCATTCCCACGATAAGCGCCCCGAGACTGCGGTGATGAAGCACGGCACGGTAACGGTCTACGAAGAGAACTGCACTGTCAGCTATGAGATGAAAGAGGGTGATGTCTACCAGTCTGGCCACGGCGACGCCCATTGGGTGGTCAATAAAAGTGGCGCACCTGCTGTCATGTTTGTGGTTGACCTTGTGAGTAAAGATACCTTCCCGGGATCCCACGACAAGATGTAAGACGGCCAAGTGTTTGCGCAGTCGATTAACTTAGATAGTTGCGCTCACCCAATCTCGGCTGGATTAACACTTGGTTTCGATCCTATGGGGTCAAACAAAAATGCAGAACGCCTGGCGTTCTGCATTTTTTTGTAGCCGCACATGGCTTAACCCGAAGAGTCTGCACCACCAAGCTGGAGAAACTGCAGTTTGTGCACTTTACCCTGGCTGTCTTGGTACACCATGATGACCGGGACCACGCCGCGTAGCTCGCTGACGTCAGTCAAGGAAATAACTTTGGCCACATCCAGCTTGTTACCGTATTCGTACTGAACAGGATTGATGTCATCAATGTTGTTGGCGTTGGCAAAGGCTACTGGGGCCAAGCTCAATAATATTGCTGCAAGGGCGGTAGTCGCTTTCATCTGGTTAACTCCTGAGTCCATTCATTGGGTGTTGCTAAACCGGTCCTTGTGTTGCCACCTGAGCACCGGCTTGCTCTGATTGCTGGTTACGGGTTTATAGAGTCGAGTGGCTATTTGAAATTACAGAAGAAGCTTTCAAAGGCGATGACCGGTAATAGCAACAATCCAACGACCTGTTTTTCCCAGTCAGCCCCGATATTTGGCGCTAGCTGTAAACGCGTAATAGGCCCCACCTCGCTAAGCTCGGTCGAATTTAGCGTGAATAGCGCAGCTCACGATTGCTGCGACTCTTAATCATCGAGGACCACCCCGAGCAAGGCGCAGCTAATGGACAATGCATCAAAACTCCAAGCATTACTTGCATCTGACCCCTTACGCTGGCGCCTGCTGGAAGTTGTGCACTCCTTGGCTTTACCCGATTGCTGGATAGCTGCGGGCTTTGTCCGAAACGCTGTTTGGGATCACTTGCACGGCCGCGCGCCGGGCATGGTCTCAACCGATATCGATGTCATTTGGTTTGATCCGCTGCGCTGCTCGCATGAGGAGGACAAAGCTCTGGAGGCCAGACTGCGCAAGCTGGATGCGTCGGTTAGCTGGTCTGTGAAAAACCAAGCGAGGATGCATGTTCGCAACGGCGATGAACCTTACCTGTGTGCAACCCAGGCCATGAACTTCTGGCCAGAAACCGCAACGGCAATCGCGGTAAGGCTGGGCAAGGACAAATCCTGCGAAATTGCAGCGCCCTTTGGGCTCGATGATCTATTTGGCTTGGTGCTCAGGCACACAGGGCGGTTTGCTGGAGAAAAAAATGCCATCTATCAAGAGCGCTTGAAAACCAAGAACTGGCTGGCGACATGGCCTTTGCTTGAGCTTGCATCAAACCCGTCCAATGCCGGCTAGGCACAAACAAAGACCAGACACTGGGCGCGGCTTAAACAACAGGCATAAAAAAACCGGAAGCAAAGCGTACTGACGTTTGGCTTCCGGTTGTAGTTGCTCATGGTTTAACCCGATGAGTTTGCGCCGCCAATCTGAAGGAACTGCACCTTGTGCACATTACCCACGCTGTCTTGATACACCATGGTGACCGGAACTACGCCGCGTTGCTGGCTGACATCGGTCAACGAAATCACTTTTGCCACATCAAGTTTGGCGCCGTATTGGTATTGGACTGGATCAACTTTTGCGGCACTGCTGGTGCTGGCGAATGCAGCCGGGGCCAAGCTGAGTAATGCTGCTGCGAGGGCAATGGAAGCTTTCATCTGGGTCACTCCTGAGTTAATTCAATGGGTCATGTTCAAGCTTCTACCGGGCCGGTCCAGGTATTCTGGCCTGTGGGTTGTGGCTGGTAGTTGCTGGGTACGGGATTAGTTAAACACCCGTGGGTTCGCCAGAGAAATTGACTTGATTGGTACTAAATATTAGCGCGATAAATAGTTTCAGGTAATCGTCCCAAAACTATCTATAGAGACTGAATATAAATATTCCTGCGAGTCATAAGCCGTGCAAAGCGCTAACAACGCGACTGCACTGAGTTTCTCTGTACTGCTAGATAGAGTCGGGCCTGCGCCAGACATTACAAACCGACGCTATCCGCAGCAGGTATATTCATAGGCTCGACGCCTATCAGCGCACAGTTCCATGCCAAGGAAAGGCTCTAGCGCGAAAGGTTCAGGTTATCGAGCAGTGTGCTACGTTGTGCCAAAAGTCGCCCACAAAAAAGGCGCCGCAGCGCCCTTTTTGACCGATTAAGCCATTAAGCCGTCAGCTTGGTCAGTGCTTCGCGGTATTTGTCGGCGGTCTTTTGCGCAACATCCGCCGGAACCGCTGGCGCAGGAGCCTGTTTGTTCCAGCCGGTGGATTCTAGCCAATCGCGTACGAACTGTTTGTCGAAGCTTGGTGGATTGCTACCTTCGACGTAGCTCTCGGCTGGCCAGAAGCGGCTTGAGTCAGGAGTCAGCACTTCATCCATCAAGGTTAGCGTGCCGTCTTCATCGAGGCCGAACTCAAACTTGGTGTCAGCGATGATGATGCCGCGCGTGGCTGCATATTCAACAGCAGCGCTGTACAGGGCGATGGCGGTGTCACGTACTTTAAGCGCCAGTTCGTCGCCGATGATGGCTTGGCATTGCTCAAACGAGATGTTCTCGTCGTGGTCACCGACAGCGGCCTTGGTCGATGGTGTAAAGATAGGCGCAGGCAGCTTGGACGCTTCTTTCAGGCCAGCGGGCAGTTGAATACCGCAGATAGTGCCGCTGCTTTGGTATTCCTTCCAGCCAGAACCAACGATATAGCCACGTACGATCGCTTCAACAGCCACAGGTTTTAGGCGCTTGGCAACGACTGCACGACCTTCCACTAACGGCAATTCAGCAGCGCTAACGACGTCCTCGACCTTGTCGCCGGTGAAGTGGTTAGGAACCAAGCCCGCGAGCTTGTCGAACCAGAAATTTGAAATCGAGGTAAGGATTTTACCCTTCTCTGGGATCGGCTCATCGAGGATGACGTCAAACGCTGAAAGGCGGTCGGTCGCAACCATCAACATACGCTTATCATCAATTTCATAGAGGTCGCGGACTTTACCTGAGTAGATTTTTTTCAGGCTGAGGGTCGCAGGCATAGTCATGTCGGAGTTTCCGTCTTAAACAAACGAAACAGGCGAAACACGGGGTTTCGCCTATCGGTTTCATGCGGGCTGCGCGTGCAGCCTTGCGCGATGTCCAAACCACCTGACCTGAATCAGGTGGTATCGGTTTAACCCAGGTTGTCCTGAATCAAGCCGAGGATTTTGCGCGATACGTCTTCGGGTGCAACTGTATTGATGTCTTTATCAACCGACACTTGAACACTGTCACCCACTGTTGTCAGGCGTACCTGATAACGTTCGGCACGTGCATCGATTTCTTCTTGATCAGGTTCGCTGCTAAACAAGCTACTGAAGAAGCCCGGCTTCTCTTCTTTGGTTTTGGAACCTTCCGCGAGGTTGACGTAGTAAACACCCAGGCTGCGATTGAGGTCGTCGATACGTACATCCGCAGAATCCAGCGAACGGCCAACACCAGACCAAGCACGGTCGAAGTCCGAACCGAGGGTCAGGATTGGGTTGCCGTTACCGTCTTGCGACATGCTCACACGGCTTGGTGTGTCGTAGTCACGCGCGGCCAGCAGTGAAACCGAGCCACCTTGCTCGGAGCTACGCGCCATGCTCACCAGCATTTCATCAAGCAAAGCGGCATCGAGGCTTTCGTTGATGCTTTTCTCGGTGAAGGCCACATCGGCAGTGCTACCCGCAGGGCGCTCAGCACTCACGACGAAAATTTCACTTGTATTACGCTGCACGCCTGGCTCGATACGGACACGAACACGGGTTTCTGCATCGGGGGTCGAACCGGAAACGCGAGTGCTCAGGCGACGAGCCATAGCGGCGGAGAGATCACCAAAACGCTGCCAGTCGGTGGTGAATTCGCCGGTTTGCGGACGCTCGTCGGCAATACGAAAGCCATTCGACTCATAAAACTGGCGCGCCACTGGCCAGACTTCAGCAGGCACACGCTGAGCAACAATCCAACGTGAAGCGCCACTCTTCTGCAGGCTAAATTCACTGGCATCCGCCTGAACTTGCAACTGTTGAGGGCGCGGTACGTCGTATTCGCCTTCAACGTTTTCCGTAGCAACTTGCGGCGGAATAGGTAGCAGTGGGTCCAGCGGTTTGCTGTGAACATCGGCTGGCAGCTGCATAGGTGCAGTCTGACGAGCGTTCAGGTAATCGCTTCCACGATCACGAAAATAACCATCTTCACCCCAAATCCAGCCGCAACCGCTGGTGCTGGAGATAATCAAGGCAAGTGTTGTAAGTCCGGCCAGTCGCTTCATGCGTTGTAATTCCTCAATTAAACCAATACGCCGCACTGGCGCAGGGCCTGACGCAGCGGCTCATGACAACGCGGGCTGAGCCAGGTCAGAGGCAGACGGATACCGTCTGGCATCATGCCCATCTCGTGCAGTGCCCACTTGACTGGAATCGGGTTTGATTCAATAAACAGGTTCTTGTGCAGCGGCATCAAACGGTCGTTGATGGCACGCGCGATAGCCGCTTCACCACGCATTGCAGCTGCGCACAGGTCGCTCATGGCGCGCGGCGCAACGTTGGCGGTGACCGAAATATTGCCTTTGCCGCCCAACAGCATCAGTTCAACCGCAGTGGCGTCGTCGCCGGAATAAACCAGGAAATCTTTGCTGACGCGATCAATCACGTCTTTTGCTCGCTGCAAATCACCAGTGGCTTCTTTGATACCAATGATGTTGTCGATCTTCGACAGACGCTCAACAGTCTCAGGCAGCATGTCGCAGACCGTACGGCCCGGCACGTTATACAGAATCTGCGGAATGGCGACGGCTTCAGCGATATGCCGGAAATGCAGGTACAAGCCTTCCTGGGTCGGCTTGTTGTAGTAAGGCGTGACCAGCAGGCAGGCGTCTGCGCCGACGTCTTTGGCGGCGCGGGTGAGTTCTACTGACTCACGCGTGGAGTTGCCGCCAGTGCCGGCGATCACTGGGATGCGCCCCGCTACCTGATCAACAACGCGGCGGATCGCCTCAATGTGCTCAGACACTTCCAACGTCGCCGACTCACCCGTGGTGCCGACCGCGACGATGGCATTGGTGCCTTCTTGCAGATGGAAATCCACCAGTTTGCTCAGGCTATCCCAGTCGAGATCACCTTGTGCATCCATAGGAGTGACCAGTGCCACCATACTGCCCGCAATCATGCAACCGCTCCTGCCGAAAAAAGAGAGCCGTAATGGTACTGGCGCTATGAGCCTTGCACAAGCAAAGCGCAAGCGTTACCGGCAAGTGGATACAACTCAATCAGGATTACAAACCGTTTTGCCAGGTTTTGCGCGCGGACAAACAGTCTAGAAACACCCGTTTCAGGGCGTATTAGCAAGTTATGAGCGTGATACAGCTGGTAATGATCATGCTTGGTGTTTTTCAACGCTTGCCTTGGGCTTGATCAGTCAGTTCGTCGTGGGTGATTCCCCTGAGCAGCGCTTTTCGCTACCCTTCCCCTTTGAGCGTCACTGTTTAAGGTAAGTCGCTCGCTCATTGTTTTAGGAAGGCTGCATGTCCCCCCCCTCAGTACGCGAACAATTCCTCGTTATCAGCGCACTTGGCCCTAACGCCATGGAGCTGACTAACGTCCTGTGCCGCACTAGCCACGAAAACCGCTGCGCAGTAATCAGCACGCGCTTGAGCCGACACGGAGAGTTCAGCGCCCTGGTATTGCAGATCACCGGTAGTTGGGACGCTCTGGCTCGTCTGGAAGCAAGTTTGCCAGCACTGTCTAAAAAGCACAGTTTTACTGCCAACGTAATTCGCAGCGCGGCCACTGAAAACCGCCCGCAGGCTTTGCCTTACGTGGCCTATGTCAGCTCGGTATATCGCCCGGACATCCTTAATGAGTTGTGTCAGTTCTTTATCGACCATAACGTAGAGTTGGAAAACCTGACCTGTGACACCTATCAGGCGCCACAAACGGGTGGCACCATGCTCAATGCCACGCTAACTGTCACGCTGCCAGCGGGCACGCAAATCAGTTGGCTACGCGATCAGTTTCTGGACTTTGCTGATGCTCTCAACCTGGATGCGTTGATCGAGCCTTGGCGCCCACAAACCCCATAAAACCTTGTCTCGCCGTTTTAGGCGCAGCCATTTTGCATAGGGTTTCCAAGGAGTTTTGTATGACAGTGAAGATTGACGCCCCCGTCACCGATTTCCTGGCTCCGGCCACCAGCGAACAGCAGATCCAGCTGTCAGCGCTCAAAGGTCAACAAGTGGTGATCTACTTCTATCCAAAGGACAGCACACCGGGCTGCACCACTGAAGGCCAGGGCTTTCGGGATCAGTTTGCCGAATTCCAAGCAGCCAACACGCTGATCTTCGGGGTGTCGCGTGACGGCTTGAAGTCCCACGAAAACTTCAAAGCCAAACAGGGTTTTCCGTTTGAGCTGATCTCCGACAAAGACGAAGCTGTGTGTAAGCTGTTCGATGTGATCAAGCTGAAAAAGCTTTATGGCAAGGAATACATGGGCGTTGATCGCAGCACCTTCCTGATCGACAAAAACGGTGTGCTGCGCCAGGAGTGGCGCGGGGTAAAAGTCCCGGGGCACGTTGATGCCGTGCTCGCGGCGGCACAAGCACTTAATATAGCCTGATTACCCTAAGTACGAAAAAGGCCACTGTTTAAGTGGCCTTTTTTGTGCGCTGCGTTTAGTAGATAAAACCACCAACGCTGTTGGCTATGAACAGGGTTGCTGAGCAGTCTCGATAATCTCCACTCGCGGCCACGCGTCCAAAAGTGCCTTGAACAGGGTTGCCAATGGAATCGCAAAGAACACGCCCCAGAAGCCCCAGAGGCCGCCGAACAGCAATACCGCACAGATGATCGCCACTGGATGCAGATTGACCGCCTCAGAGAACAGCAGCGGCACCAGCACATTGCCATCGAGCGCCTGGATGATCGAGTAAACCAGCATCAAGTAAAGAAACTGATCGCCAAAGCCCCACTGGAACAAGCCAATCAGCGCCACCGGCACCGTCACCACGACGGCGCCGATATACGGCACCACAACTGACAAACCCACAGCCAGCGCCAACAAAGCTGGATAGTTGAGGCCTAACGCCGCAAAGGCAATGTAGGTCACCACACCGCAAATGATAATTTCGATCACTTTGCCGCGAATGTAATTGGCGATCTGCTTGTTCATCTCCGTTGCGACTTGGCTGATCAGGGTGCGTTCTTGCGGCAGATACCCCCGAAACCATTGACCGATGACTTCGCGGTCCTTGAGGAAGAAAAACACCAGAATCGGCACCAGCACCAGATAGATCATGACACTGATCAACACCGGCAGACTCGACAGCGAAAATGACAACGCCCACTGACCGAACCGCCCTGCCCCGCCACGCAGCGACTCGATCGACTGCAAGACCTGTTGCTCGGTGACCAAGCCCGGATAACGCTCAGGCAGCATCATAAACAATGATTGCCACTCGCCCAGCATGCGCGGCAGCTCATTAAATAACGTGCTGAGTTGATGCCAGAGCAACGGCATCAACCCCAGAATGATTAACGCAAGACCGCTGACAAATAAGGCAAAGACCAGCCATACCGAAATAATATGCGGCACGCGGATGCGCTCAAGCGCACTGACCATGCCTTGCATTAAAAAAGCCAAAACCAGACCCGTTAGTACAGGCGCCAACATGCCGCCCAAGGTCAAAATCAAGCCAAAGCCAACAACCAGTAAAACTGCCAGTATCACCGCCTGCTCGTCAGAGAAGTAACGGTGTAGCCAATCGCGTAAAACCTTGAGCATTAAAAATCCTTGATCAACCGATAATAAGCCGCACTACCAACCGGTATCGCTTAAGCTTTGCGTAACCAATAACGATAAACCCCGCCCTGCACTTCTTCGTGCAACAGGCCGTGGCCAGCCAGAGTAGCGAAAGCGCGAAAATCGCGCTGTGAGCCAGCATCCGTTGCGGTCACTTTGAGCACATTGCCACTAACCAGTTTATTCAACTCAAGTTTGGCTTTAAGCAGTGGCATCGGGCAATTCAAACCGCTGGCATCGACTTCTGCATCAAACGCTGGAGGCGAATCTTGCACATCAGCCATCAAACTATCTCCAAAATTCTGCCGAATAATATGCTTGATATCTTTACCGGTTATTTCATGACTAACAACCGAATAACCCACATGCGCGCTCAGGTACGATTGTCGGAGCGCAACATACGCGATGTAACCCAAGGATGCCATGCTCAGTGGAGCCGCCAAAGGAAGGAAAAACAACCGAAGCGCAAGGCACAAACACTCGCTGTAGCATGTGTTGACTAGCAAAGGGCTCTCCAGCTCCAGCGTCGGCTGCCGCAATGCCGATTGCCGCAGCGACGGGCTGCCCCAGCAAACGGCTGCCGCAGCAAACGGCTGCCGCAACGAACGGCTGCCGCAACAATATCTTTCACTGAAGTTTTCAACGGTTTCCTGGAGGCTCTGGTCATCGCAACCTGATCACAGCTACAGTAGGGACACTAGAAAAACCAAGAGCACCTTGAATGAACTTCCTGCGCCCTGCACTTTTGACGCTTGCCTGCCTGTCAGCCTCGGCTCAGGCTGCCAACGACTTGCCGTCATTAGGCGACGCCAGCTCGGCAATCGTCTCCCCCCAGCAAGAGCATCAGTTGGGCAGAGCCTGGTTGAGTTTGTTACGCGGTCAGGTCAGCCAGTTATCCGACCCGCAGCTCAAAGACTTCGTCGAGACGAGCGTTTATCGGCTCAGTGAAAGCAGCCAGCTGAATGACCGTCGGCTTGAGTTTGTCCTGTTGAACAGCCCGCAAATCAACGCATTCGCCGCACCGGGTGGAATTATCGGGGTTAACGGCGGCTTGTTCCTGTATGCCGAAACTGAAGCCGAATACGCCTCGGTACTCGCTCACGAATTAGCTCACTTATCGCAACGCCACTTTGCTCGCGGCCTCGAAGCCCAGCAACGCATGCAGCTGCCGGTGATGGCGGCGATGCTCGCGGGGATTGTCGCAGCAGCAGCGGGCGCAGGTGACGCCGGTATTGCGGCGATCGCCTCGACACAGGCGGCGGCGATTCAGGAACAGCGGCGCTTTTCCCGGCAAAATGAAGCAGAAGCCGACCGCATCGGCATTATCAACCTGGAGAAAGCCGGTTACGACCCCAAGGCCATGCCAACGATGTTTGAGCATTTGATGCGCCAATACCGTTACGACCGCATGCCTCCCGAGTTCCTGCTGACTCACCCCGTGTCCGAGTCACGTATCGCCGATACCCGCAACCGCGCTGCACAGTTGCCTAGCGGCGGCAAGGAAGACAGTCTGGAATATCAGATCATGCGCGCACGGGTGCAGCTGTTTTATGAAGGCACGCCGGGGCTGGCGGCAAAACGTTTCCGCGCAGAGCTGACAGAAGATCCAAGTAACGACGCCGCACGCTATGGCCTGGCCATTGCACTGATCAAAGGTGGTCGCCAGAAAGAAGCCGGTGAGATTCTGAAACAGTTGCTGAGCAAGTCCCCAAAATCAGTTCCCTACAATCTCGCCCAGGTTAGCCTGGATACCGCGGCCAGCCGCTTGAGCGACGCACAAAGTCGTCTCGAACGGATGCTGCGCGACTCTCCTGACAATTATCCACTGAATCAGGCACGGGTCGACCTGATGATCCGCCAAGGCCGTACTCAAGACGCCGAGAGCAAGCTCAACGCCCTGCTCAAGTCGCGACCGAAAGATCCTGACGTCTGGTACCAGGTCGCAGAAGTACGTGGCCTAAGCGGCGACAGGATCGGCCTGCACCAAGCACGTGCTGAGTTCTTTGCCTTGGTTGGCGACTACAAGCAGGCCATCGAACAACTCGACTACGCCAAACGCCGCGCCACCAACAACTTCCAACTGGCCTCACGGATTGATGCTCGCCAGCGTGAGCTGGTTGCCGAGAAACGCATGATCGACGAAATGCTCAATTAATCGACTAAGCGACGGACAACGCCATGCTTGTCCGCCGCGAACCCAACAGCAATGCACTCAACGATAAGCACAGCTCGTTGACAGCAAGGGTGATTGAACAACTGCCTTAGGCGTTGCCGGACAGCCTCATGCGCGCTGCCTTGGTGAACTCAAGCATGCGCGTCAGCGGTTTGATTGCTTTGGGAATCAGCGCTGAATCAACAAAGATTTCATTGCTGCCTTCACGCAAGCAGCTCAGCGTACGCTCAAGGGTGTTCATTGCCATCCACGGGCAATGCGCGCAACTCCGGCATGCCGCGCCGTTACCTGCGGTCGGCGCCTCGACAAACTCTTTATCCGGGCACAACTGCTGCATCTTGTAGAAGATGCCGCGATCGGTTGCGACGATAAATTTCTTGTTCGGCAGGCTTTGCGCCGCCGCGATCAACTGGCTGGTCGAACCGACTGCATCCGCCAACTCAATCACCGCAGTCGGTGATTCCGGGTGAACCAACACGGCAGCGTCTGGATACAGCGCCTTCATGTCTTCAAGCTGCTTGGCCTTGAACTCTTCGTGGACGATGCAGGCGCCGTCCCACAACAGCATGTCGGCGCCGGTCTTGTTCTGGATATAACGCCCCAGGTGCTGGTCCGGTGCCCAGATGATCTTTTCACCGTTGTCCATCAGGTGCTCGACGATCTCGACCGCGCAGCTTGATGTCACCACCCAGTCGGCACGCGCTTTAACCGCTGCTGAAGTATTGGCGTACACCACCACGGTGCGCTCAGGATGTTGATCACAAAAAGCAGCAAACTCATTGATAGGGCAACCCAGATCCAACGAACAAGTGGCTTCCAGCGTCGGCATCAGCACGCGCTTTTCAGGATTGAGAATCTTCGCCGTCTCGCCCATGAACTTAACGCCTGCCACCAGCACGGTTTGGGCCTCGTGCTGGTTACCAAAACGTGCCATCTCCAGTGAGTCGGAAACACAGCCACCGGTTTCTTCGGCCAGCGCTTGCAGCACCGGATCACAGTAATAATGCGCGACCAGCACAGCGTTCTGCTTTTTTAGCTCCGCGGCAATTTCAGCGCGATAAAACGCCTCTTGCTCGGCGGTCAGTGGCGCCGGTTGCTTGGCGTCTAGGTGCGCCTGAACCAGAAGGCGTTCGGAAATCTGCGTCATGTCATCAGGCCCTGTAACGGTCTATCAGCACGGGATTCAAGTATACCCCTGCTGCTGGCAATACAAGCGCCGAACAGACAGGTGTACAAGCGTAGAGGCTGGAGCGGGCCTGTTATCTTCAGGCCTCGATTGGGGTAGCGGCGGGCATAATATCGCGTTCAGGCAAGTTTGCTCAAACAGCATGACCTACCTAGCCAGCGCACAAACAAAAGGCACAAAAAAACCCGAGGTTCTGCAAGAGAACACTCGGGCTTTCTCCCTTTACAGCCAAGCAATCTGACTATGAAGGCAATATGGTGGGTCGTGTGGGATTCGAACCTACGACCAATTGGTTAAAAGCCAACTGCTCTACCAACTGAGCTAACGACCCGTTGCGGAGGCGCATAATACTGATTTAACTCAGCATTTCAACCCTTTAACGCATTTTTTTAGGCATATCGGGTTGGATCGGCAACGCCCGCGGCAATGAATCCCTCACTGCGCAAGCGGCAACTGTCGCACTTGCCACAGGCTCTACCCTGGTCGTCTGCCTGGTAACAGGACACAGTCAAAGCGTACTCAACGCCATGGGCAATCCCGGCCTGAACTATTTGCGCCTTGCTCATGTTTTGCAGTGGTGCCTGTATCCGAAATCCATTGCCTTCTACACCGGCCTTGGTCGCTAAATTGGCCATGCGCTCGAATGCTTCGACAAATTCTGGGCGGCAATCCGGGTAACCCGAATAGTCCACGGCATTGACGCCGATAAAAATATCACGCGCGCCCAGCACCTCTGCCCAACCGAGCGCCAACGAGAGGAAAACAGTGTTACGCGCAGGCACGTAAGTCACTGGAATGCCTTCAGACGGCGCCTCAGGCACATCGATGCTGTTGTCAGTCAATGCCGAACCGCCCATGCCGTTAAGGTTTAAACCAATCACCTTGTGCTCGACGACCCCCAACTGCTTGGCGACATGCTCTGCAGCCTGCAACTCGGAGCGGTGGCGCTGACCGTAATCAAAACTCATGGTGTAGCAGGCATAACCCTCGGCTTTGGCCAGAGCGACCACGGTTGCCGAATCAAGGCCGCCGGAAAGTAAGATGACAGCTCGTTTAATACTCATATTGAATCCTCGCGCCTTAGCTTAGGACGCCATGCTCAGATTGAAGGCTTACAACGCAAATCCTGCGTCGGCATAAAATCACTGGGGCCAGTTAACGGCCTTGCTCGTCATTCCAGAGAATTTTGTGCAACTGCAATTGCAGGCGAACCGGCAAATTGTCGGCGACGATCCAGTCAGCCAGATCACGCGCGCTGACTTGCTGGTGGCTTGGCGAAAACAGCACCTCACCGGCACGCTCATTGAGCCGATACTGAATCAGTTTAGTCGTCGCCCAGTCGTAATCTTCACGGGAGCAAATGACGAACTTGACCTGGTCATTGCGGGTTAGCAGGTCAATATTCTCGTAGCGATTGCGCGCCACTTCCGCTGAACCCGGTGTTTTCAGGTCAAGAACCTTGCTCACACGCGCGTCAACCGCTGAAACGTCGAGCGCGCCACTGGTTTCCAGCGACACCTCAAAGCCAGCGTCACACAGGCGCTCAAGCAGAGGGATGCAGTTTGGTTGGGCCAAGGGTTCGCCACCGGTGACACACACGTATCGCGGTGAATAGCTGGCGATCTTTTCGATGATGGCGTCAAGCGACATCAACTCGCCGCCATTGAAGGCGTAGGCGGTGTCGCAATATTGACAACGCAGGGGGCAGCCAGTCAGGCGCACGAATACTGTGGGTAAACCAGCAGTACGCGTCTCCCCCTGCAGCGAGAAAAATATCTCGGTGATGCGCAGGGTCTTTTGCATATAAGCCACGGGCGTAACAGCTAAACAGGCTGTCCGCCTCCGTTGCGGGAAAGAAAGGTGTTAATCATTACGAATAACACCCAGGACAAGCACAGTTAGCCTATCCACCAATGAAAACGCCGCGCTCAGTTTGGGCACGGCGTCTTTTACAATTTCAATTTCAATTTCAATTCAAACATCAAACCACTGCACGAAGAATTTAAGCTACATCCGCTGCAGGTTGCGCTGGGCAAGCTGCGCTGCAGATGAATTCGGGTATTGCGCAATCACTTGCTGGAATGTGCTCTTAGCCTTGGCCTGATCACCTAGGCGCTGCTCAACATCGCCCAGCTTGAACATCGAATCAGGCACTTTGCTGTGCTGTGGGTACTTTTGGGCAACGTCGGCAAATGCCTGTGCGGCACCTTGCAGATTGCCTTGAGCCAGGTTGACCTCACCCAACCAGTACTGGGCATTGCCAGCATATTGGCTTTTAGGGTACTTACGCAAAAAAGCGCTGAACGCCTGATTGGCTTTGTCAAAATCTTTAGCCTTGATCAGGTCGAAGGCAGCGTCATAAAACAGCTTTTCCTTCTCTGGATCTGGCTCACTGGCCCCAGCTGCTGGCTGGGAGTTTGGCGTCGCGTCGGCGCTTGTAGCGCCATCCGCTGAAGAATTCTGTGTAGCTGCAGCACCCGCACCCGCTGCCCCACTGCTCAGCCGTTGATCAAGGTCCTTGTACCGCTCAAGGTTCTCTTGTTTCATCCGCTGAATATCGTTTTGCTGCTCTTCAAGCATGCCGCGCAGCCGGCCGATCTCGTCCTGCATCTGCTGCAACTGATTGAATAGCATGCTCTGCGCAGAGGCCGGAGCTTGCGCTCCGCCTCCTGCATAAGCGCCGGACGCCTCATAACTCGGGGCTGGATAGCTGCCCGAGTTACTGTCGACAACTGGAACCTCAGCCCAGGCCACAAGTGGCAGGCTGAGAGCGAGTAGGCTTACGAGACGTCGGCACTTTTGCATATCGAATTACTTACGCAGTTCGACGCGACGGTTCTGAGCCCACGACTGTTCGTCGTTGCCAGTCGAAACTGGACGTTCTTCGCCGTAGGAAACCAGTTCCAGCTGAGCAGGAGAAACGCCCTGCAGAACCAGGTAGCGTTGAACGGCTTTCGCACGACGCTCGCCCAGAGCCATGTTGTATTCACGCGTACCGCGCTCGTCGGTGTTGCCTTCCAGAACGACGCGAGCGCCATTGCCTTTCAGGTCTTTAGCGTGAACGTCCAGAGCGCGCATGGCTTCTGGCTTCAGGTCCGAACTGTCGTATTCGAAGTAGAAAGTAGTGATAGCACGCAGAGCAGCTTCTTCGCTCATGTTGCCGTCAACCGAACCCGCGTCAGCACCGTAACCAGCGTTAGGATCGATTGCGCCTTCGCCAGCGGTATCGCCGCCTTTAGAAGAACAACCAACAGCAACAGCCAGAGCCAAGCTCAGCGCAGCAAACTTACCAAATTTCAGCATTTCCATCATATAGCTCCTAATGAACCCCAGTGTGTTAAGCAAAATTGCAAAGTAACAAATGTACAACGCCGCATCAGTTCAGGTAGGGGGACCAGGAAGGCTCTCGAACTTCGCCTTGAGCGGTAGGAAGAGGGAGCCTGACGCGACCATTTACGGACGCTAACATCAAGACTCCCCGACCCTGCTGGCGGGTTGCGAAGATTATCATGGTGCCATTAGGCGCAACAGTGGGTGATTCATCCAAATTTGTAGATGAAAGTATCCGCACGTTTCCGCGCTGCAGGTCTTGAGCCGCTACTTTGAAGTTGGTGAAGCCCTCTTGGCGATGAATCATGACCAAGGTTTTCTCATCAGCAGACAGTTTTGGGTTGGCGTTGTAGTTACCTACAAACGTTACACGTTCAACTGAACCGCTATTGATATTGGTTTTATAGATCTGTGGCTTGCCGCCACGATCCGATGTGAAGTAGATAGTTTGACCATCTTTACCCCAGAACGGTTCGGTATCAATACCAAACTGGTTCGTCACCCGGCGCAATGACTTGGATGCCATATCCATCACGTAGATTTCCGGGTTGCCGTCTTTGGACAAAACAAATGCCAGGCGATTGCCATCCGGAGACCAGGCTGGAGCGCCATTGAGACCTTCAAAATTGGTGATCTGCTCACGACGACCGGTATCGATATGCTGGACGAAGATGCGCGGGCGACGCTGCTCGAACGACACATAGGCAATACGCTTGCCATCCGGCGCGAACGAAGGCGACAGGATTGGCTCACGCGACTGCAACAGGGTTACAGCGCGAGCGCCGTCGTAGTCCGAACGCTGCAGGGTGTAGCGCGTGTTATCCACTGAAAAACGCTCAGCCGTGACATAGAGCAAGCGAGTTGAGAATGCACCCTTGACGCCGGTGAGCTTCTCAAACGCCTGATCGGAGATGTAATGCGCCATGTCACGCAGCTGATCAGTCGTACCGCCAACAGTACCGGTCATCACCTGCTGCTCAGTGGCCACGTTAAACAGTGCGTATTGCACCTGAATACGGCCACCAGCAGGCACCATGCTACCGACCAGAACATACTGCGCGTTGACCGCTTTCCAGTCGCGGTAGATCACTTCGCTGGCCTGGGTCGGCTGGCTGATCATGTTCTGACGAGGAATGGGCTCGAATACACCTGAGTTGCGCAGGTCATTGCCGACAATCTCGGCAATATCATCAGGCAGCACACTGCCGCCCTGCCATCCAAAAGGCACCACAGCAATTGGCGTAGCGCGGTCTGTACCGGTGCTAATGACCAGTGGATCAGCCGCCTGTACTGCGCCGACCATCATGGTCAAACTCAGTAGAACGATACGCATCAGGGTATTCACAGATCTAAATCCTCCGGTTTGAAGATGGCGCGACGCTTACGGTACTGGCTGTCAAACGTTGCACGATCAAGTTGTTGCATCTCAGAGATACGGCCGACGTTACGCACGGCTTGTACGGCTGAATTATCAAAAGGTGCATCGCCACTGGAGCGCGACACAGTGGCATTGGTGATGGTGCCATCCGGCAACATCTCTATCAGCACTTCAACACTCATTCCATTACGTGCCGAAGGCGGACGACGCCATTGTTCACTGACCAGCTTGATGATCAGGTCATCAAGGCTGCCAGCCACTTTATCACCGACTTCATCAGCCAATGCTTGCTGGTGGCCCACATCATCAGAGAGCAACTCAGCCAAAGCAGCGGCTTTTTTATCCTCTACAGCTTTACGGCGCGCCTCTTCGGCGGCCTTTTTCTTGGCGTCCTCCGCTGCCTTCTTTTTCTTCGCGTCTTCGGCCGCTTTCTTTTTTGCGTCCTCAGCTGCTTTTTTCTTGGCGTCTTCTTCCGCCTTCTTCTTGGCGTCCTCGGCCGCTTTTTTCTTGGCGGCGTCATCGGCTTTCTTGGCTATTGCGGCCTTTTTCGCTGCATCAGCCTTGGCTGCTTCCGCCTTTTTGGCCGCGTCAGCCTTCTTCGCAGCATCGGCTTTTTGAGCTTCCTCTGCTTTCTTTTGTTCCGTTGCCTTGGCCGCCGCTACTTTCTGTTCTTCAGCCTTTTTCAGCTCCAACTGCTCCGCTTCGTACTGCGGAGCGGCTGTTTTCTTCTTTTCACCGGCAATTTTCTGGTTGGTCTGCGTGGTCGCCTGACTCTGCGATTTAAGCTGATACAACGTCGCCTGAACGATCGGCTTGGCAGGTGGCAGGTCGGGGGCAAAAGCAAAACTGACAAACAGCATGCCGAACATCAACGTGTGCAGGGCTACTGCCCAGACAATCGGCCAGAAATAGTTTTCTGAGGTGGAGCGCTCACGTTGCTCGCGCATTACGGGGCCTCGGTAATCAGCCCGACGTTACCCACGTCAGCCTGCTGCAAACCACCCATGGCAGCCATCACCGTGCCGTAGTCGACCGATTTATCACCGCGTACAAACACCTGAACCTGTTTGCCCTGGCGACGACTCTCATTGATGATCGCTGTTACCGCCTGAGTCATGCCGTCGAGCGATACCGCTTGATCCTGCACGGTGTCGGTGTCGACTTCAGTTCCCATGTTCCAGTAATACGACTTGTCGGCCTTGATCGAGATCGTCAAGACTTGCGCGTCGTTGTCCTGCGGCAAAGTCTGGCTGCTGACTTGCGGCAGATCGACCTTGACTCCTTGGTTGAGCATTGGCGCAGTCACCATGAAGATAACCAGCAGCACCAACATCACGTCGATGTAGGGCACCACGTTCATCTCGGCGACCGGCTTGCGTCTGTTACGAATTCTGGCCATCGCTTAAAAACCTATCGAGTGAGCCAACAGCTAAACCAGCCCTTGGCAGAATACCGCGTCAGCGTTGAGTGGTTGGCGTGCGGTTATTGCCCGCCTGACCCTCGCTAAACAGCTGACGCCCGCTATCAAATCAACTGGCGGTCAGTCTTCTGTTGTATGTACTTTACGGTGCAGGATCGCGTGGAATTCGTCGGCGAATGTGTAATAGCGAGCAATGAACATTTCACCGCGCGAAGAGAAACGGTTGTAGGCGATTACCGCTGGAATCGCTGCAAACAGGCCGATTGCAGTCGCAATCAATGCCTCAGCGATGCCTGGCGCTACAGTCGCCAGCGTGGCTTGCTGCACCTGAGCCAAGCCGCGAAAGGAGTTCATGATGCCCCACACGGTGCCGAACAGGCCGATGTAAGGACTGGTTGAACCCACGGTCGCAAGAAACGGCAGGCTTGTTTCGAGCTTCTCTTCTTCACGCGAGATAGCCACACGCATGGCGCGGGCAACGCCGTCCATGACCGCATCAGGGTGAACATTTGGCTGCTGACGCATGCGCGAAAATTCTTTGAAACCGGCGCGGAATATTTGCTCCAGACCTGAATCCGGATCAGGATTGCTACCCGCCTGACGATACAGCTTGGACAAATCGATACCTGACCAAAAGCGCTCCTCGAACGAATCGAGAGAACGCTTGGCAGCACGGAGCATGGTGGTGCGCTGGAAAATCATGATCCAGGAAGTGACCGATGCGGCCACCAAGGTCAACATTACCAACTGAACAACCAGGCTGGCATTGCTGATCAAACTCCACATCGACATGTGGTCAACGGCGTTGGCTTCCACGCTTACTCTCCTGCTGTAGATGTACCCGCGCCGCTCTGCTCAGCAAAGGCTGTGCGCAAAGCTTCGGGAATGGCCCGGGGTTTCAAATTGTCGGCGCGCACACAGGCCACCAAAAACTGCCCTTCACAGAGCAGCACATCATCCGCAACCCGCCTGACTTGTTGACGAAACTTCAGGCTGACACGGTTCAATTCAATTACTTGCGCACTTACTTTTAGCTCATCGTCGAGCTTCGCCGGTGCGTGGTAACGCACTTCAGTCGAATGCACGACGAATAACAGGCCCTCACTTGCCAGCGTCGATTGGGAAAAACCCAGCGATCTCAGCTGTTCGGTGCGAGCCCGTTCCATAAACTTGAGGTAGTTGACGTAGTAGACGATACCGCCGGCATCAGTGTCTTCGTAATAAACCCGACAATGATAAGCGAACGGCTGAACTCCGTTTTGCGCGCGCATACTTTAGTGCTAGCTCCTAGTCTTGCCAATTGGGTAGAGCAAATATATTTTCGCCATCGCTAACCACTCACCCGTTATTCAACCGACGACTGGCCAGGTTATACAACCGAGTCCCCGTCAACACTGAACAGATCTGCGGCTGGAAGTTCCCCCATACGCTTCGGTACATTGAGTCCAAAATGTAAGTAAGCATGCCGTGTAACGACACGCCCCCTTGGGGTGCGCATGATGTAGCCCTGCTGGATCAGATACGGCTCCAGCACATCTTCAATGGTGTGACGCTCTTCGCTGATCGCAGCCGCCAAGCTATCAACCCCTACCGGACCGCCATCGAACTTCTCGATCATGGTCAGCAACAGGCGACGATCTTGATGATCAAAGCCACGCTCATCCACATCCAGCAAATTGAGCGCCAAATCGGCAACCTGACGACTGATATCACCATTGCTGCGCACTTCAGCGAAATCACGCACGCGGCGTAGCAAGCGGTTGGCGATACGCGGCGTACCACGGGCGCGGCGGGCAATCTCGAATGCGCCCTGCGCCTCTATCGGCAAATTCAAAATACCAGCTGAACGGGTGACGATAGTCGCCAGATCATCGGTGTTGTAAAACTCCAGACGCTGGACGATACCGAATCGGTCACGCAGCGGATTGGTCAACATGCCCGCGCGGGTGGTGGCGCCGACCAAGGTAAAAGGCGGCAGATCAAGCTTGATCGAACGTGCTGCTGGGCCTTCGCCAATCATTATATCGAGCTGGAAATCTTCCATCGCTGGATACAGCACTTCTTCGACAATCGGCGAAAGCCGGTGAATCTCATCAATAAACAGCACATCGCCCGGCTCAAGATTGGTCAGCAGCGCGGCCAGATCACCAGGCCGTTCAAGTACCGGACCCGAGGTGCTTTTGATCGACACGTTCATCTCTTGGGCGATGATATTGGCCAGCGTGGTCTTGCCCAAACCTGGCGGGCCAAATATCAAGGTATGATCCAGCGACTCTTTACGCCCTCTTGCCGCCTGAATAAACAGCTCCATTTGCTCACGCACACTTGGCTGGCCGATATATTCAGCTAGCGTCAGCGGACGAATCGCACGATCGACCTGTTCGTCGCGGTCGCGCGTGCTGGCGGTAATCAGGCGGTCAGCCTCTATCATTTAAACCATTCCTTTCAGAGCGCGACGGATCAAATCTTCACTGCTCAGACCATCTTCTTTGACGGCCGAGACCGCACGACTGGCTTCTTGCGGCTTGTAGCCCAGCGAGATCAACGCACTTACCGCGTCATTCTCGGCACTTGGTACAGCCACTCCAGCCGCAGGCGCCACCACCAGAGATGTCATGCCTGGCAAGGTTTCCCAGGCCTTGAAGCGGTCCTTGAGCTCGACCAGCAAGCGTTCCGCAGTCTTTTTACCGACGCCGGGAATCTTCACCAGCGCCGAGGTATCTTGCGCCTGGACACAGCGCACCAACTCGTCGACCTCAAGCCCGGACATCAATGCCAACGCCAGCTTGGGACCCACTCCGTTGAGCCGGATCAGCTCGCGAAACAGCTCACGCTCACGCTTCTCAAAGAAGCCATACAACAACTGTGCATCTTCACGCACGACCAAATGAGTGTGCAGCGTCAGCGGCTCTCCTACTGAAGGCAAACGGTACAACGTTGTCATGGGTACTTCCAACTCATAACCCAGACCATTCACATCCAGAATCAAATGCGGCGGTTGTTTCTCCGCCAAGGTGCCGCGTAAACGTCCGATCACCGTTAAATCCTTAAAAAATTCAAACTACAAACGAAGGCGCCCGCCACGTCGCTTGGCACCGGCCAGACCATGGGGAATAAGACTTTGCCGATGATGGGCATGGCACAAGGCAATGGCCAAAGCATCTGAAGCGTCGATCTGTGGCTTTTTTACCAGTTTGAGCAAGTGCATGACCATCATTTGCACCTGCTCCTTGTCCGCGCCACCCGTGCCAGCAATTGCCTGCTTGACCTGGGTTGCAGTGTATTCACTTATATCCAGCCCCGCCTCGGCCCCTGCGACAATCGCCGCGCCACGAGCCTGCCCCAGCTTAAGCGCCGAGTCGGCATTGCGCGCCATAAACACCTGCTCAATACCCATGGTTACCGGGCCATAGGTTTCGATCACCTCGCGCACGCCACGAAACACAATTTGCAGGCGCTCAGGCAGCGGGCCATTGCCCGTGCGAATACAGCCCGAGGCAACATACTCGCAGGTGCGCCCGGTGTCGCGTACCACGCCGTAGCCGGTGATCCGTGAACCTGGGTCTATCCCTAGAATCAGTGTCATAACAGCAGGCTCTCACACCGATGAATTAAAAGTCGCCGTCTGGGCTGCAGGGTCCGGCAACGCGAAGCTTGTCCATCATTTTGCCAACCAACAAGCCAAAGACAGGATACTGCCGATGGTGGATGCATAAAGCGTCATCCAGCCCACCACTGCAAAACGCCGATCAATTAAAAAAGCCGGAACTTACTCCGGCTTTTTCGTTACCCCAACTGGGCCATGACCTCGTCAGGAATCTCAGCGTTTGAATGGACATTCTGCACATCGTCCAGATCTTCGAGCATATCGATCAACTTAAGCACTTTCTGCGCCGTATCGACATCCTCAAGCGCTGAGTAGGTAGACGGCAACATCACCACCTCCGACTCCTCGGCCTTATAACCTGCCGCACTCAGAGCTTCACTCACCGCGATAAAGTCGACAAACGCGGTAAACACGTCGATCGACCCATCATCGTTTGTGACGATATCATCTGCGCCCGCTTCAAGAGCCGCTTCCATCAACGCCTCCTCGTCCAGGCCCGGGGCGAAACTGATTTGCCCTTTACGCTCGAACATATAAGCGACCGAACCGTCGGTGCCGAGGTTGCCACCGCACTTGGTGAACGCATGGCGCACCTCGGCGGCCGTGCGGTTGCGGTTGTCGGTCATCGCTTCAACGATGATTGCCACGCCACTCGGCGCGTAACCTTCGTAGCTGAGCTCTTCAACTTTTTCGCCATCCGCCGAACCCACACCACGAGCAATGGCCCGATCAATGGTGTCGCGCGTCATGTTTGCGGTCAGGGCTTTATCAACCGCCAAACGCAGACGCGGGTTATCCGCCGGAATCCCACCGCCCTGACTTGCAGCAACTGTCAGCTCACGAATAAGTTTGGTAAAGATCTTGCCGCGCTTGGCGTCTTGACGACCTTTGCGATGCTTGATGTTTGCCCACTTGGAATGACCCGCCATAACAACTCCGCTTTCTATTACTTATGGGCGCCCACTTAACGCGGGCGCCCAATGCTTATTACTCAGCCTTTGGCTGTTCACGCAGGCGAATGTGCAATTCGCGCAGCGCTTTGTTATCGACCAGACCCGGTGCTTGCGTCATCACGCAGGCAGCACTTTGGGTTTTCGGGAAGGCAATCACTTCACGAATCGACTGTGCGCCGGTCATCAGCATCACCAGACGATCAAGACCGAATGCCAGGCCACCATGCGGCGGCGCACCGTACTTCAGCGCATCGAGCAGGAAGCCAAACTTCTCTTCCTGTTCAGCCGCTTCGATACCCAGCAGACGGAACACAGCTTGCTGCATTTCCTTGCGGTGGATACGAATCGAACCGCCACCCAGCTCAGTGCCGTTAAGCACCATGTCGTACGCACGCGACAGCGCGGTGGCCGGATTGGCCTCCAGCTCTTGCGGGCTGCACTTCGGTGCAGTGAACGGGTGATGCAGAGCGCTGAAGCTGCCGTCGTCGTTCTCTTCGAACATTGGGAAGTCGACCACCCACATTGGCGCCCACTCACAGGTCAGCAGATCCAGATCGGTGCCAAGCTTCAGGCGCAGCGCACCCAGCGCCTCGCTGACGATTTTAGCTTTGTCCGCACCGAAGAAGACGATATCGCCGTCAACCGCGCCCACGCGATCAAGGATCACGTTCAGGTTGTCCAGCGGGATGTTTTTCACGATTGGCGACTGCAGGCCTTCTACACCGCTGGCGCGGTCGTTGACCTTGATGTAGGCCAAGCCGCGAGCGCCGTAGATCCCTACAAACTTGGTGTAGTCGTCGATCTGCTTGCGCGGCATGCTTGCACCGCCCGGAACGCGCAGCGCGGCAACGCGGCACTTCGGATCATTGGCCGGGCCGCTGAACACCTTGAATTCAACGTCTTTGAGCTGGTCTTCAACATCAACCAGTTCCATTGGGTTACGCAGATCCGGTTTGTCCGAACCATAACGACGCATGGCTTCGGCAAAGGTCATGTGCGGGAACTCGCCAAACTCGACGTCAAGTACTTCTTTAAACAGCTGGCGCACCATCTTCTCGGTAATGCCCATGATGTCTTTTTCATCGAGGAAGCTGGTCTCGATGTCGATCTGGGTGAATTCCGGCTGGCGATCGGCACGTAAGTCTTCGTCACGGAAGCACTTGGCGATCTGGTAGTAACGATCGAAACCAGCAACCATCAACAACTGCTTGAACAGCTGCGGCGACTGCGGTAAAGCGAAGAAGCTACCCGGATGGGTACGGCTAGGCACCAAGTAGTCGCGGGCGCCTTCAGGAGTGGCGCGGGTCAGAATTGGGGTTTCAACATCAAGGAAGCCATTTTCGTCGAGATAACGACGAATGCTGGTGGTGATGCTCGAACGCAGCTTCAGCTTGGCCGCCATTTCTGGGCGACGCAGGTCGATAAAGCGATAGCGCAGGCGCGTTTCTTCGCCGACATCGGAGTATTCGTTGAGCGGGAACGGCGGCGTTTCGGCTTCATTGAGCACTTCAAGCTCATAGCCAAGCACTTCAATTGCGCCAGAGGCCATGTTCGAGTTGCCTGCACCAGCTGGACGCAGACGCACCTTACCGGTGATCTTGACCACAAATTCGCTGCGCACTTTGTCGGCGACAGCAAAGGTTTCAGCACGATCAGGGTCAAACACTACCTGAGCCAAGCCTTCACGATCACGAATATCGAGGAAAATAACCCCGCCGTGGTCACGGCGACGGTGGACCCAGCCGCAAAGGGTAATTTCCTGACCGTCCAGGCTCTCGTTCAACTGGCCGCAATAGTGGCTGCGCATCATGATGGTAATCGCTTCTCTTGAGTCTTGAATTCGTATGGCTGCACGTTCGAACGCCAAGCGTACGACTTGCAGCATTTAGCTTCAGGCAAATCTGGCCGTATAGATGTATGCACTAATTTGTGTTGATCACACACAAGATACAACAGGCAATCGCCCTGCACTGAGCTTGGGCAGCGCAAAACACCGGCATAAATCTCGGCAAAGCGCGAGATTATATATGGTTAAGCCGCTACATGCAGCCGCCCCGCTACGGCTATTCGATCACAGACTGCATCACTCACCGTGATCAGCCAATCAAACAGACCTGATCGCCAGCGCCATTGCCAGTCAATAGTTGACAATTATTGAACCAAAAGGCCCTGAATAGACTCAAGCAATGACACCCATTGAGACAAGCATCGGCACAGTGCCATACTGCCGATGCTAAAATTTTCCCATTACGGGGCACATCACCTCACGCCCAACCTGAGAGGATAAATGGTATGGAAATCAACATCGGAATCGCCGAACAGGATCGCGCAGCAATCGCCGAAGGGCTTTCTCGCCTGCTGGCAGACACCTACACCCTGTATCTGAAAACCCATAATTTTCACTGGAATGTCACCGGCCCGATGTTCAATACCCTGCACCTGATGTTTGAAGGTCAGTACACCGAACTGGCAGTCGCGGTTGACGATATTGCTGAGCGCATCCGCGCCATTGGCTTCCCAGCACCGGGCACCTACGCGGCTTACGCTCGCCTTTCCTCTATTAAAGAGGAAGAAGGTATTCCCAACGCCCAGGACATGATCAAACTACTGGTTCAAGGCCAGGAAGCTGTGACTCGCACTGCACGCGGAATTTTTCCGCTGCTGGAAAAGGTTAACGATGAGCCAACAGCTGACCTGCTGACCCAGCGTATGCAAGTCCACGAGAAAACTGCCTGGATGCTGCGCAGCCTGCTCGCCGCCGAATAAAGTTTCACATGGCATTGCCACAAGGCCCGACATGTTCGGGCCTTGTTATTACCACCCAAATTATTTGCCACCAACAAAAGCTGCGAGACAACAGCCCGGCAGCATTGAGTCGCCCTGCCCTTTACTGTTAAATACGCCTCCGTGCTAGCAACTCCGCTTTTGGCTTTTTTAGCACGCCTGCCTGCTTACGCTATCCACGCCTTTCACATCTACGGCAACGCATAGGCAGCCAGTTTTCCTAGCGATTCGTTAAATTAAGTGAGCTCATTGAACATGTTGAAAATCGTCCACCTACTAACGGGCCTAGCAGCCCTGCTTCTATCTTTTGTGCCTAGCCTTACAAATAACGCCCCGGCATTCCTGCAACACGCCGACGCGCTATGCCTTGCCTTGTTTGGCCTCCTTAACCTCACCCTCGCACCACAACTGCCGATCTGGCATGCCGGACAGCGCAGCTACCTGCAAAATCTGGTCTCTGTACTTTTATTAACTGCAAGCGTGCTGCAAGCCCTGGTTTTACTTGCACCATTGCCAACCATCGCAAACCTGCCAGCAATACTCTTTAGCTTACTGGTGTTGGGTGCAGGCGTACTGCTACACCTGTGCATCAACCTGCGCTTGGCTTCACGTCAGTCAACCTCTACACCGACTGACGCCAACCGCGAAAATGGCACAGTCAAGTGGTTCAATACATCCAAGGGGTTTGGCTTTATTTCCCGCGACTCCGGCGATGATATTTTTGTCCACTTCCGGGCAATTCGCGGTGAAGGCCACCGCGTATTGGTCGAAGGCCAGCGTGTAGAGTTCTCAGTGATGCAGCGCGACAAAGGCCTGCAAGCTGAAGATGTGATTGCCGCACCGCCCGCACGGCGCTAATCGGTCAATACAAAAAACCCGCATCTAGCGGGTTTTTTGTGGTTTTTTTCAGCAATTAATAGTGTGGCGGCGGCGCCTCATCCTCAGAAATTTCAATTTGCCCGGTTAACTCTTCCTGACGCTTAGCCAACCCCGCCACCTGCATTTGCAGATGGTCGATACGCTTTTGCTGCTCGACCAGCACATCATTAAGCGATTGGATGGTGTCATCCTGAAACGCCAGACGCGTCTCGAGCTCAACAACCCGTCCTTCAATTTCCATACTCATACCTGCGCCCCGCTAAAGCCTTCAAGATATGCCGATTGCAGGCGCTGACGAAGGCTATCGATTTCGGCCTCAGAATAAGCCAGAGCTGGAGCCTTGCCCCAGACAGGCGCAGGCCAGGCAATATCAGAGGTGCGCCGCACCACTACATGCATATGAAGCTGGGAAACCATGTTACCCAGCGTCGCAATATTGATTTTATCCGCGGCAAATTCATCCTTTAAGAACGCGGCTAACAGCGCGGTCTCTTGCCAAAGCAAAAGCTGGTCTGATGCTTCCAGATCAAACACCTCGCTCATCCCTTCACGCCGAGGCACCAGAATGAACCACGGGTAGTTGGCATCATTCATTAACAACAGACGACACAGAGCAAAATCGCCAATAACCCGCGTATCGTTGTGCAGACGTGAATCCAACACAAACATAAATAACCTCACAACAATGATGGTAATAAAATTGTAATCAAGCAGCCGTACCCTGCCGCCAAGACATCAAGGATACGCGCCGAACGGCTACACATAAACGCTTAAGAACACAGCAGAAAGCGAGCTTGAGGCATGCGCACCAAGACATTGCACAGATAATCCCAAGCAGTCATTTGAATGCACCACTTTGTTCCCTTCGGTAATGAATAACCGTTCAAAAGCAGCCTAAGGCAATCCCCAGACAAACACTGGGCAAAGCGAAGATACAAAATTGAAACAGCGTCTCAAGCATTGAAATTCCAAGAAAAAATGCTTGTGAGGCCCGCAAAGACTAGCTATAACATGGCCCAGATCGCCCAGCCGCCAACAAGAGCGGACCAAATGATCAAGGAATTTTGCAAAGACTGCGTTTTGAGCACGACTTTTGCTTGGTGCTACAACAATGCTCGGAATGCGGTGATGCAAACCCGCAAACCAAGCTTAATAAGTAAACAATTACAAGATCCGTTGACGTTATCGAGTACACAAGTGAAACCTACAAAATTGCGACATGCTTTATCAGTATTTGCGACATCACTGAGAAGAACTAGCAACAAGCAGGTGGCAACTATCGCCAATAATGGCGGCGTGTTATAAGTTATCGCCGACACAAAAAGAAAGAGCCGTCCATACAATAATTAATTGGACAGCACAACTCTTCTAAAAACCAAAGGAGCAGTCACGATGCAAGTGATGAAGTGGAGCGTAATGGCCCTGGCAGTAGCCGCGGGTAGCACTCAAATGGCTTTCGCCTCTAGCCAATCCGAATCTAACGGCTTTCTTGAAGACAGCAGCTTCGACATCTTCAACCGTGTTCTGTACATGAACCGTGACTTCCGTAGCGGCAATCCTGCAAAAGCTCAGAGCTATCGCGAAGAAACTGGCTGGGGCCTGCGTACTCTGTTCGAATCGGGCTTTACTCAAGGTACCATCGGTGTAGGCTTTGATGCTTTCACCCTGAGCAGCTTGAAGCTGGACGGTGGCAGCGGTCACGGCGGCAATGGTCTGTTCTCGGCTGACAGTGATGGCGACTTCGAAAAAACTCAATCCCAAGCTGGCGGCGCGATCAAGTTCCGCGTTTCCAACACCGGCCTGAAATACGGCGACATGTTCGTCAGCAGCCCAGTGTTCAGCACCGATGACAGCCGTATCCTGCCTGAATCTGCAACCGGTACTTACCTGGTCAGCAACGAAATCGAAGGCCTGGAACTGAGCGCAGGTCGCTTCACAGCGATGAGCAGCCAGGTTGCTACTGGCCGCGACACCATCGACGGTACCGGCTTGAAGTCAGCCAATATCTACGGTGCAAACTACAGCTTCACTGATAATCTTAGCGCTGGCGTGCACTACTCTGACGTTGAAGATTACTTCAAGAAGACTTACCTGAACGTCAACTACAACCTGCCAATCGCTGAAGAGCAGAGCCTCAACTTTGACCTGAACGGTTACCACACCAAGGGTGATGGCGACGAAATTTATGGTGAAGTTGACAACGACATCTGGAGCTTGGCAGCCGCTTACAACATCGGCGCACACACCTTCACTGTTGCTCACCAACGCTCTACCGGTGATTCTGGCTACGCCTACGGCGTAGACGGTGGTGGTACCGTCTATCTGGCGAACTCGGTTCAATACTCCGACTTCAACGGCAAAGACGAAACCTCTTGGCAGGCGCGTTACGACATCAACATGGCTACCTACGGTGTACCAGGTCTGAGCTTTATGACCCGCTACATCGTTGGTGACAACATTGAAGGTGATGACGGCCAGGACGCTCAAGAGCGTGAGATCGACGTTGAAGCCAAATACGTGATTCAAGACGGTGCTGCTAAAGACCTGTCTTTCCGCGTACGTAGCGCCTTCTACCGCTCTAGCCGAAACTACGCTAGCTACGGTGGTGATTTGAACGATTTCCGTCTGATCATGGACTACCCGCTGGACGTGCTGTAATCATCGGTTAGTTTGTAAGCGATAAAAAACCCGGCTTCGGCCGGGTTTTTTTATCGCTTTAATTAAATATCGCTTAGCAATATATAAAGTACTGGCGTCTCAAATTGGTAACGCATAAGTTCCTGTCACATGCGCCACCAACTCATCTTCATTACCTGCTGAATACAACGCGACTTCGCACACAGCCTGACGCCGACTTAAGCGCAATATTTTTGCCTGCGCTAATAAATCGACCGCTTTTGGTTTGACCAGAAAGTTTATGTTCAAGTTAGAAGTCACCGCCATTTCAACTCGGCCTAATCGGCCTAGCACCACCGCATACATCGCCGCATCGGCTAGCGCCATAATAGTGGGCCCCGAAATAGTGCCGCCGGGGCGCACCAATCTTGCGCAGAAAGGTACGCGCGCCAGGACACCTTCGGAATCAAGCCGGTCGATGGTCAGCTGCATCTCTTCAGCTTGCGGTAATCCAGACCAGATAAGTGCTTGGACTTGCTCTGCGGTTAGTCCCGACATCCTAATCTCCTCTTATTGTGCGTAGCTGCATCCTATACGTCTCTGTGCAGGCACCGTACAATGCCGGTCAATTAATTGCCCTTGCAACAGACAGAACGGTCAACCATGCGTACTAGTCAGTTCCTGCTCGCCACACAAAAAGAAACCCCATCCGATGCCGTTGTCGTCAGCCATCAGTTGATGCTGCGCGCCGGAATGATCCGCAAACTTGCCTCCGGCCTCTACACTTGGCTACCGATGGGCCTGCGCACCTTGCGCAAGGTTGAACGCGTAGTCCGTGAGGAAATGGACGCCGCAGGCGCACTCGAAGTGCTGATGCCTGGCATCCAGCCCGCCGAGCTTTGGCAAGAATCTGGCCGCTGGGAACAGTACGGCCCAGAACTGCTGCGCATGAAGGATCGCCATGGTCGTGATTTTTGCGCAGGCCCGACGCACGAAGAAGTCATCACCGATATGGCACGCAATGAGCTCAACAGCTACAAGCAGCTGCCAATCAACATGTACCAGATCCAGACCAAGTTCCGTGACGAAATTCGTCCACGCTTTGGCTTGATGCGCGGTCGTGAGTTCATCATGAAGGACGCCTACTCCTTCCATGCGAGCCCTGAGTCCCTGCAAGAAACCTACGACCGCATGCATCAGGCGTACTGCAATGTATTCAGCCGCCTGGGCCTTGATTTCCGTCCAGTGCAGGCCGACACCGGCTCGATTGGCGGCACTGGCTCCCATGAGTTCCATGTACTGGCGGAGTCTGGCGAAGATGATATCGCGTTCAGTGATGCATCCGATTACGCCGCCAACATCGAAAAAGCCGAAGCTGTACCGCGTGAAACCGAACGCGGCGCTGCCAGTGAAGAGCTGCGCCTGGTTGATACGCCAAACACCAAAACCATCAACGATTTGATCACTGGCTTTAACCTGCCAATTGAAAAAACCATCAAAACGCTGATCGCCCACGGCACTGAAGAAGGCACCTTGGTCGCCCTGATTATTCGTGGCGACCACGAACTCAACGAAATCAAGGCAGCCAACCTCGAACAGGTAGCCAACCCATTGGTTTTCGCCACAGAAGACGAAATCCGCAGCGCCGTTGGCGCAGGTCCAGGCTCACTCGGCCCAGTGAATATGCCAATCACCTGCATTATCGACCGCTCAGTGGCGATGATGAGCGACTTTGCCGCTGGCGCCAATATCGAAGAGAAGCACTACTTTGGCGTTAACTGGGAGCGCGACATGCCGCTGCCCGAGATCGCAGACCTGCGCAATGTTGTCGAAGGCGACCCAAGCCCAGATGGCAAAGGCACGCTGGTGATCAAGCGCGGCATCGAAGTGGGTCACATCTTCCAACTCGGCACCAAGTACAGCGAAGCAATGAACTGTCAGGTGCTCGGTGAAAATGGCAAGCCAGTAACCCTGAGCATGGGCTGCTACGGCATCGGCGTGTCACGCGTTGTCGCCGCTGCAATTGAGCAGAACTCAGACGAGCGCGGGATTATCTGGAATGACGCTCTCGCGCCGTTCCAAATCGCCCTTGTGCCGCTGCGTTACGAAACCGAGGTTGTTCGCGAAGCAACCGACAAGCTGTATGCTGAACTAACCGCTGCAGGTTACGAAGTATTGCTTGATGACCGTGACAAAAAGACCAGTCCGGGCATCAAATTCGCAGACATGGAACTGATAGGTATCCCGCATCGCATCGTGGTCAGTGACCGCGGCCTTGCTGAAGGCAATCTGGAATACAAGAGCAGGATCGAAACCGAAGCTCAAGCCGTTCCAGCCGCTGACATCCTGTCGTTTATCAAAGCACGTATCAGCCGCTGATTTCAGCCAATAGCAAGAGCAATCATGTTCAATAGAAGCACCCTACGCCTTGGCGGCGCCGCACTTTGCGGCGCCGTTTTTCTGAGCGGCTGCGCCAACCAACTCCCTCAACGCAGTGAGCATGAAGAGCGCATTGAGCGCAAATTACTCGATCACAGCCTGCAGATAGATGCCGGTCAACCCGGCGTGCTGGAACTGCCGCAACGCCGTGTTCGGGTAAATGAGCAAAAGACATTCGAAGTCACCGCCTTCGAAGTCACGCGTAAATACGACCGCTACACACCCTACCAGCCGTGGCGCGAGTTATACGAGATCCCACTCGGCGCGGTAGCAGTGGTCGCAGGCGTAGGTGCAAACATATTGAATGTGGTACTGCTCGGCAGCTTGCCAGATACGGCCACCAAAGGCTGGATCAGCTATGGCTTTGCCGGACTGAACCCGTTTATGAATGTGCAATCCAACGGGCGCTCGCAACAAAATTTGGCAAGCATTGACGAACAACGTCAGGACGCACGCCTTGAATATTCAAGCTTGCCCTGGTCTGAGCGGCCGGTATCAGTCAAAGCTGGCGATCAGCAACATGAGTTATCAACCGATCGCAGCGGCATTCTGCGCATCAATCTGCTCGACAGCCCTTTTGCCGAACAAGACATCAGCCGCGTCAGTTCCCTGCAAATACATGTTGAGGACCCGGACGGCGAAGTTAGAGCGGATACATCCCTGATGGTCAGCCGCACGCTGCGCGGTAAGCTCAACGAAGCGCACAAACTCATTTACGATGATCTTGAAGGCGATGACACCCGCCAGTGGGTACATCGCGTCAAGCGGCTTTCCGAGTTGGGCCTCGAAGAGGAAGCCAGCGAGCTTGAGCAAAGCCTGATTGAGTTGACACGCAACGACCCCGAACTGCAGGAAGCCTTTTTGCGCTCACTGACCAAAGATGCTGGACGCTTGGTCGCCGATCCCGGTCGCAATTAAACACCACCCTTAATACGCTTGCCGACACCTGCTCAGCTTATGCAGAGCAGGTGATCAGCACCTTGCTGACAGAAAGAGTGCTTAGCACGCTGTTCAGCGAATTATGAAACCGGCAATACCCTGAACCCCTTGTTCGGTCAGCTCAACAGCCTCAACCTTGGCGCTTTTGGGGCCCCGTGCAAGCCATTTGCGCATCAGCTCAATCGCTTGCCTGTCGCCCTCACACATCACCTCAACCCGGCCGTCAGGCAGGTTTCTCACCCAGCCATCAATACCCAACAGCTCAGCCTGCTCGGCTGTGGTTTGACGAAAGCTGACCCCTTGCACGCGACCACGAATATAGCCATGCAGACTGACTCTAGTTTCGAGTTCATTGCTCATAACGATCTAGCCCTCGCTTTTAAGCTCTGCCAGCTTGGCCGTGATGCCCGCTGCGGTTTGCTCGCCTAATAAGCGCTCACGCGTACGCCCGGTGTTATCAATGATATAAGTCACAGGCAGTACTTCACTGCGCGGTAATTTAAAGCGCTCAGCCGGATCACTGGCCAGTACGGTAAAGCTGATACCCAGCGCCTTACTGGCCTTTTCCAACTCGGCGCCCTGTAAGTTATCGAAGTTCACCCCCAAAACACTTACACCTTGACCGGCCAGCTCTTTATCCAGTGCATTAAGCTGCGGAATCTCAGTTCGGCAAGGAGCACACCACTCAGCCCAATAATTGATAACCAACCACTGGCCTTCAATCCGTTCAGACGGTACCTTGCGACCATACTGGTCAACACCAACCGCATCGGAGCATGCTGTCAGGACGACCACTGCAAATGCGCCTATAACTAAACGAATGACCCATTGGAGTTGTGCGCCCATGTATTCGATCCTCATGCTGGCAGGGTTGATATGACACTCGATGCCTTGCGCCTGGAGGTGCCGGACATCACTGATGAAGCTTCTGCGTCACAGGCCGAGCTGGTGGAGCTTTTCAGCAACGCGCGCGCGGAGCCTCAAGAGCCTGCATTACAGCAAATAGTCAGCATGTTGTTTCGGCTGAACCGCAGCACAATGACCTTACTCGAAAGACAGCGTGCGCTGCAAAACTTCAGCGATGAGTATCGCCACTACTCGCTTTCCCAGCAAAGCCAAGTGCCACCTCCGGTGATGTACATACACCTGTGCAGCGAACTGGCAATTGGTTTCAAACGCTTATTACTGCAAATCCTCCAAGGCCATAGCCCCTCGCGCCCGCACTTGGCCTGGTGCCTGTATATGGCGCAGCACTTCCTGGCCCAGACCCAATTACGCCACTATCAAGTCTATCAAGAGCCGCCCCCAAGCCTGTGGCGTGACAGCCACCTGCTGTACTGGATTGGTGAGCATCAAAATTGCCTGGACGAGCCAGTAGCTGCAGCATTCAAACCTGCACCTGCGCCGACCCAGCGCGGCGTTTATCAACAGATGCTGATTCTGGCACTGAGCAACCCGTTTCATCTGCATGAAGGTGAGTGCCTACTGCTATTCAGCGCGCTTGCGCCTCTCACCGGCTTAGCACGGTTGTTGTCCTGGGAAGATGATGATGAGACGGAAGGCCCGATTGTTGACCTCAGCGAATCACAACCTTGCTTGAGTTTTGATCAGCCCGTAACCGGCGATCCTCAGTATTTGCGCCGCTTTGAACTGGGCGCCCTGCTGGTTGCGCTGCATGACCCCGCGCCATTGCAGACAACTGCAGAAGCAAAGGTACTCAACCATGTACAGCAACATTGGATGGGCCGCCAGCAACGCCGTCACGAGCGCGCCGAGCATGCTTCGGACTGTGATTTAGTCGTCGGGCTAGGTGCAATCCACACCCAGCTACTGGGCCAACGCCCGCCTCGCACCGAAGCACGAATAATTGATGCCAGCCCAGGCGGCTCCCGCCTACTTTGCAACGTAGACCGAGCTCAAACGCTGCAGGTCGGCCAGTTAGTGCTGATCATCAACAACAGTGAGACACCGACCCTCGCCTTGGTACGTTGGCGCCACTTGAACCCGGAGGGTTTACATATTGGGCTGCGCTACCTGAAAGGCTTGCCACGGCCAGTCTGGCTGCGCCGGGCGCCTGTTGCTCAAACCCATCCTGGCTTACTGCAAAGCACCCCGGCGCCCGGTAGCGGCTGGCATCACGGCTTGTGGCTACCACTTGGCCAGTTTGTTGAGGGCGAAAGTCTTTGGCTGCAATTGGCCAAGGTCAACAGCCAGAAAACCTTGCTGTTACCAGCTTCCAACCTGAGCACTCCGATGGTTAGCCGCCACCCACTGAGCCAATGAGTAAAGCCTCGGTGAATACCTAAATCTGCGAGACCGATCACGCGCGACCTCGCTTGAGCGCACAGTTTATGTAACTTCATGAGGTTTATAATTGCGCTGACTGGTTAATCATCATTTTGCTTGGATGCTTACATGACTCAGCCTCACGACACGTTAATCGGCTCTGTTCCCTCTAGAATTGTTAAAAGCGCACGCCAACAAGTGAGTGCTTTTGAAGGACGCATCGCTGAGTACAATGTGGCCGTCTGGCTGCATGTTCCGGGGCTGGCCAACTTACCTGCGTCGTTGTTTGTTACCTTCATTGACGCCGGTAAACGACGTGAAGTGGCAGTCGATCATGGTCAGGTCAACAGCCATCACAAAATCATGCTGTCAGGTGTTGCACGCCTGCCTTTCAAGCAGCAGATTGAAGAGATGCAACTGCAACTGCGAACAGCTGTAAGCTGTCAAACCCTCAGCGTTGAAGAGATGTTTGTGCAGGCTGCGGAGCTTGAGCAAAGTGCAAGTCACCAAGCATTTGCCTAAGAAGCCTCTGCAAAACTACTGCGCTAGATATTACTGCGTTAAAAAACTGCTCAAAATGCTCATTTACAGCTCGTAAAGTCGAGCGCGACCTCGGTCGCTTTTTCGCATTTTTTTGCCTTGTACTCTCGTCGCTCGTTACCTTTTTCAGAGGCTCCCTAACGATTAAGTCTTAAGCCGAAATACTCTCGATAACACCGACAACCTCTGCAACCACTTTCTCCGGCCTTTCTGCACGCGGCTGAATCTGCGGCGCCAGCGATTCTGGCCAGCGCGCAAAGCGCAGACCGGTAACTCGATTTAGTCGCTCAAGCGCTGCATCCGAGTCATGCGCGCACAGCGCTACGACCTTGCCCTGTTTTTTACTCATAGCCCGCTCTAAGCTCCGTAGTCAGCTGATCTTTTAGTCGCTTGAGTGCTTTTGTAGTGCCCAATTCATTTGTCCTGTTCATACATTAACTAAAGCCTGTGCCAGAAGCATGCCAGACCTAAATCTCAGCCGCTCGCAGTGCCCCGATCATCGATGCAACTGCGGCTGAGCGGCAGTTCGCCGCAAACTGACATTATTTGTCAGTCGTTGCAGGCTGCAGCCAGTGCGCCAAGCTGCCATCAAACAAACTGGCTTGCTGCTCGTGAAAACGCTCAAGCGACTGACGAAATGCCGGGTACCAGGGTTCATCCAATGTTTCCGGTAATTGCTCTATTTGCGGCATGGGCCACGGGCTTTGGCTGATCAAGCGTTGCAAAGAAAAACTATTGAGGTCTCGCCCCACCACCCAAGCGCCAGCACCACTGGTGGTTACCAGTCGCTGACTTTCAAGAAACCCCAACACCTCTTCCCACTCATGCTCAGGCAACTGCCAGCCCTTGCGGCGAACGTCACGGTAGCGGACCTTCAACCCCGACTGCTGTCGCTCATAGAACACTCGCAGAACCGCTATCACCAGTAATATCCGCGGAATTTCCAAGCGCCTCCATTGATAGGATGACGACAAGTTGCACACCAACTCAGCACCAAACAGCACAATCAACCACGACAAATAAATCCATAACAAAAACAGCGGCACCGTGGCAAACGCCCCGTAGATAAGCTGATAGCCGGGAAAAAAGCGCACATACAGACCAAATATCGCCTTGGCCACTTCAAATAAAACCGCAGTAAACAGACCGCCGAGCAGCGCATGCTTGATCGGCACCCGCGCATTCGGGACGGTCGCGTAAAGCAAGGTAAAAGCCGCCACACTGAAGATAAGCGGCATAAAGCGCAGCAGTGTTTGCGCCCCGAGAAGCGCATCCGGACCAGACATCAGTGATAAAGAAGCAACGTACGTACTGATGGCAAACCCGGCGCCGAGCAAAATCGGTCCCAAACTGAGGATCGCCCAATACAATAAGAAGCTCGACACACCGCGCCGTGGCTGTCGCACACGCCAGATGGTGTTGAAGGTTTTTTCGATGGTTACCAGCATCAGAAATGCGGTCACCGCCAAAATAATTACCCCAATCCAAGTCAACTGACGTGCTTGAACAGTGAAGTTTCGCAAGTATTCCTGAACGGTCTCGCCAGCGGATGGCACAAAATTGCGAAACACGAAGTTCTGAATTTGCTCATCGGTGCCCTGAAATGCAGGAATCGCCGAAAGCATGGTAAAGGTGACGGTCATCATCGGCACCACGGCAAACAGCGTGGTGTAAGTCAGGGCTGCGGCATTGCTGGCACCCTTATCAGCGAAAAAACGCTGAAACAGAAACCGCCAAAACTCGAACCACTCTCTGAACCGTAGAAACATGCCTTCTCCTTAGCGAGTCGCGGTACAGCCACGCTGTTTTCCTTAATATGGAACAGTTGTGCCCTTAATCGACAACTGAAAGCAAGGTTTTACTGCACATTGCGCTGCGCACATCACCGCTCGACGCGGTTAGAATAGTCGCCACCTGACGCAAGATGCGAACCGCACATGACCGATTTAATCCTGTACCACAACCCGCGCTGTTCAAAATCACGCGCTGCATTGCAGCTTCTCGAAGACCGTGGCCTGACGCCTGAGATCGTCCGTTACCTCGACACACCGCCAACTGCCGAGCAGCTAAGCGCGGTACTGGGCAAACTTGGAATCGCCGCACGCGCCCTGTTGCGCACCGGTGAAGATGACTACAAGACGCTAAATCTGGCCGCACCAGAGCTGAGCGAAGCGCAACTGATCGCCGCGATGGTTGCTCACCCCAAGCTGATTGAACGACCGATTCTGATTGCAGGCGATCGCGCAGTGGTTGGACGCCCGCCTGAAAATGTTTTGGAGATCCTGCCGTGAGCGCAGCCTACATTCTGGTCCTGTATTACAGCCGCCATGGCGCGACCAGCGAAATGGCCAAGCAGATTGCCCGCGGCATCGAAAGTGCCGGTTTTGAAGCACGCCTGCGAACTGTGCCAGCAGTCTCGGCTGACTGCGAAGCCACAGCCCCTGAGATTCCAGAACAGGGAGCCTTGTACGCAACCTTGGATGACCTGAAAAACTGCAGCGGTTTGGCCCTCGGCAGCCCAACGCGTTTTGGCAACATGGCGGCAGCGTTGAAATACTTTCTCGATGGCACCAGCAATCTCTGGTTAACCGGCTCGCTGGTTGGTAAACCCGCTGGCGTATTTACCTCGACAGCCAGCTTGCACGGTGGTCAGGAAACCACATTGCTGTCGATGATGATGCCACTGCTGCACCACGGCATGCTGATTACCGGGCTGCCTTACAGCGAGTCAGCCCTACTTGAAACCCGTGGCGGCGGCACACCATACGGGCCGAGCCATCATGCTGGAGCAGACGGCAAGCGCTCGCTGGACGAACACGAGAAAACCCTGTGCAGAGCACTTGGCCTACGCCTGGCTGAAACTGCGCAGAAATTGGAGAAGCCACGTGGCTAAAGAAAAAAAGCCATTGCCAGATGTGCAATGGTTAGAACCTCGGGTCAAGTTCAGCCGTGCGTTAAGCCTGTTTAACTACATTGCCCTGTTGGTCTTGATTACCGTGTGGAATCTTGCTTTTGCAGACCTGCATGGCGCACGCAGTTGGGTGGTGCTGAGCATTCAGTTAGTACCGTTGCTGCTGCTCGCACCGGGTATGGTTCTCGGCAATGCCCGCGCGCACGCCTGGCTCTGCTTCGTCATCAACCTGTATTTTATTCAAGGCATCCTGGCCGCCATCGACCCGGCAAGAGCGCTTTACGGCGTGCTGGAAACGATCATCAGCTTCGCCTTGTTCTGCAGCGCCCTGCTCTACACCCGCTGGCGCTTCCAATACGACCGCAAACTGGCGGGCGAACAATAGTCAGACCAGCTACAGAGGTGCCAATGCGCCTCTGTAGCAATTGCGCTTGCGACATTTAATCCAATGCTCAAGCGCAGTCGCTTCAAAACAGGTCACGTAACACTCAGTCTACGATCTGCTTTTTTCGCCTCTAACCCAAACTTAAAATCTGACTTTCAAGCGCAACGAGCGCAGGTCAGACAAGGCGAAGGGCTGCCTGAAACGCGGAGCTTACTCTTGTAAGTGAGCATTTTCAGGTGGCCATTCAACGCAGTATCACCAAGCGCAGTCGCTTCAAAACAGGTCACGTGACACTCAGTCTACGATCTGCTTTTTTCACCTCTAACCCAAACTTAAAATCTGACTTTCAAGCGCAACGAGCGCAGGTCAGACAAGGCGAAGGGCTGCCTGAAACGCGGAGCTTACTCTTGTAAGTGAGCATTTTCAGGTGGCCATTCAACGCAGTATCACCAAGCGCAGTCGCTTCAAAACAGGTCACGTGACACTCAGTCTACGATCTGCTTTTTTCACCTCTAACCCAAACTTAAAATCTGACTTTCAAGCGCAACGAGCGCAGGTCAGACAAGGCGAAGGGCTGCCTGAAACGCGGAGCTTACTCTTGTAAGTGAGCATTTTCAGGTGGCCATTCAACGCAGTATCACCAAGCGCAGTCGCTTCAAAACAGGTCACGT
>NZ_JBLXAP010000013.1:0-9995 GCF_048265905.1 Pseudomonas sp. | reverse complement strand
TTTTTTCACCTCTAACCCAAACTTAAAATCTGACTTTCAAGCGCAACGAGCGCAGGTCAGACAAGGCGAAGGGCTGCTTGAAACGCGGAGCTTACTCTTGTAAGTGAGCATTTTCAGGTAGCCATTCAACGCAGTATCACCAAGCGCAGTCGCTTCAAAACAGATTTTTACCAGCCGAGGGTTTCTTTTAGAAAGGGAATGGTCAACTTGCGCTGAGCTTGCAGCGATGCTTGATCCAGTTGCTCAAGCAGATCAAACAGCGAGTTCATGCTGCGCTCGCCTCGGGTCAGGATAAAGCGTCCGACCTCTTCACTCATGTGCAGGCCACGGCGCGAGGCGCGTAGTTGCAGAGCGCGCAATTTATCTTCATCGGATAAGCCCTGTAGCTGAAACACCAACGCCAGGGTCAGGCGCGACTTCAAATCAGGGAGTTTGATCTTCAACTCACGCGGCGATGTATTGGCCGATAGCAACAACTTGCGGCCGCTGTCGCGCAATCGGTTGAACAAATGAAACAACGCCTCTTCCCAGATGGGTTGGCCGGCAACGGCTTCAAGATCGTCCAGACAGACCAGCTCACAACGCTCCAGATTATCGAGCAAGGCAATGCCATGAATGGCTACATCAGCCAAGGGCAAATACACCGCCAGTTCGTCGCGCTGCTCAAACTTGAGGCAGGCCGCTTGCATCAAGTGGCTGCGCCCTACTCCATTCGCGCCCCACAGATAGATAAGACTCTCCGTCCAGCCAGCATCAACGTCACACAGGCGCTCAACATAGCCCAGCGCCGCAGCATTGGCTCCGGGATAAAAGTTGGCAAATGTGGCGTCATCACGCAGACGCACACCTAAAGGCAGCTGGATCGGTTTCATACTGAGTTTTGCGGCTCTTCTAAAGCGCTAGCTGGAGGCTCTCCATAAAGTGATGAAAGTTTATAGTCTTCGGCGGGCTGTGTCATTGATGCATTTTGCTGCTCAATTCAAGGGCTTAGGCCTGATGACCCGCTCGAATTTGCACACAATGGCGCTTCGTTTTCGACACATAGACTCTCGAGGCCAACCCACTGGCTCTGCCCGTTTTCACATTGCCATTAACCCAAGATCTTACTGACAGAGAAACTAAAACGTTGCCTGCCTCAACACCTTTGATTCATATAGAAACCATAGTGAATTACTCACGAGAAGCTGAACGTGATTACTTACCCACAGGAGCGGCCCTTGCGTTTTCCCTGATAATTCTGCTTCTCATTATGGTTTTACTCTAAAGAAAGGGTCGAGTTACTTAGGCTGGGGCATGGGATAGGTACTTATCCTGTGCTTTTATGAACTGGTCAAACTCATCAGAGTTGTAGATTTGAAGGCACGAATGGAAAACATTTTGGTCACCAGAAGATTTGAAAATGGAACGTGTTTTTTTATAGGCACTTAATACAAATTTTTTTGTTTCAATGTAGGGGTTGTATATTATTTCTAAGGTGTCTTCATTTTGCTCAATAATGTACTTGCCTGCCCCCATTGGCGAGTATGCCCCGATAGCCAGGTTGATGTCGGATTTTACATCTGAGTCGCTTTTGAATTGCCCAACAATACAGTTAGCCAGTCCATAGTTCTTTAGTTGAATTCGGGCATCATCGATATCGCTGTCAGCGAGTGCTAGATTACCAGGCATCAATAGATAAACTAAAATATAATAAACAAAGCGCTTCATCCTTTGAGCTCCCAGTAGTCAATTTTTATGAGTTTTATGTTTGGATTTTCGTAGGTATGGCTATCCAGGCGATGGTAGTCGCTTGAGTCTCCGGTCGTGCTTCCATCCCAGAGAGTTACATGCCCTGTTGCATCAGACCATCCTGAAACTGTCATTACAATGATGCCTTTTTTGCCATTAAGTAATGCACTTTCTTGTGATTTCAACGTTTGGTCTGGCTCTCCCCAGTTGAATTTCAAAAATTCGATTATGTCTGCAACTTTTAATATATATGGAAGCCCGTCTTTTCCAGCCAGCCTGTAAATAGGCTTGTTCTGAATAATAGTTCCTTTAGGTATTCTGAATCCGCCATGATTAAGCCCCCAACTCATTCTTAAAGCGCAAGCGTTGGCGTATGCAGCAGGATTCTCTGCTCTCGCCGCTTCTACACCTCCACCAACGAGGGTGTATACATCTAAAGAACTTTTATTCCCCACCGCGGCATAAGCATTCCATAGGCTACTAAAGCGAGGTCTGCGAATCTCGATAGATGTGGATTCCGGTCCAGCTTGTACGACTAAAGAAGTCATTAGATGCTTCCCTCCATGTCGAGTGTTTCTTGCTCAAGAAATAGCGGTATTGTTGCTACTCCGTCATCACCAACCGTGCCGGTTAGAGTGCGTGAAATAGGCTCGATTATGGTCGCTGAGACGGTTTCTCCTGCTGCGTACCCTGATGTTTTAATATGAATACTTATATCAGTATAAAATCTAGAGGCAGAACTTACAGGTATTTGCTCTTGTCCGTATGACATGTAGATCTTGTTGATCGACTTTGTTTGATTATAGAGTGGGGCTATTGGTTGGAATGGTGCAGCTTTAGATTCTGCACCGCCATAAACAGTTGATTGACTTGATAGTACTTTGTTTGATTGAGATGGGCAGCCACAAGCAACATAGTCGCCTTCCAGTGCAACCGGGCCGGCTGGCAAACTGACTGTTCGAGGACCGACAGCAACTATTGGCCCTTTGCCTGCACTGCATGCCGGGCAACTCGCTAAATGCCCTATTGATGACGTTTCGAAAGAGCCATCGATACTAATACCGGAGTTACCTTCTAGTACTCGTCCGCCCGTCGTGGTTGGTGCTCCAATGCCGATCATCTTCCGACTCATACCAAATCCTTTTGGTTAATAGATAACGCTTGAGTGCCAAAACATTATGGGTGCAGTGTATCGCAATGATCCAGTGATGAAGACGTTATCAATTTGCCGTGTATTATTTTGAGCAGTCCTCACTCTCTTTATGGCCTCTGATTAAACTCAATCAATTACTTCGCCATTATTATAGGTACCAGATTGTTTATAAAAATCATGGGCATGGCGTAGCAAAACCATGATTACAGCAGCAACAGGCAAGGCCAATAGAACGCCAGCGAAACCAAACAGTTGGCCGCCAGCCATGATTGCGAAGATTACCGCGACTGGATGCAGGCCAATGCGGTCCCCCACCAACCATGGCGTCAACAGCATGCCTTCAAGCATTTGCCCTACGATAAACACGGCTGCAATGGCCAGCAATGGATAGGGATCAAGGCCAAACTGGAAGAGCCCAGCGATCAACGCTGATGAAATACCGACGAATACGCCCAAGTACGGAACGATACTGGCCAAGCCTGCGAATACCCCTATCAGCAAGCCAAGCTCAAGACCGATCACCATCAAACCCGTGGAGTACATAACGCCAAGCGCCAGCATCACCAATAGCTGCCCGCGCATAAAGGCGCCAATCACTTCATGGCATTCGCCCATCAATTGAACAATGGTTTCTTCGTTTTGGCGCGGCAACATTGAGCGAATTTTGTCTACCATCAAATCCCAGTCGCGCATCAGATAAAAACTAACCACTGGAATCAGCAACAGGTTTGCCACCCAGCCAACCAAGGCCATGCCTGAAGCGGTGACTTTCTTAAGCACCATGCTGGCAATATCAGTGGTTTTCCCCAGATTGTCCGAGAGCGCGCCTTTGAGCTGATCAAGGCGCCAGAAATTATCATTGAGACCAAACTTCGCCTGCACCCAAGGCAGCGCAACATGCTGCGTCCAGTCAATCATCTGCGGCACTAATTCGTACAAACGCACCAACTGCTTGCCGAGTAGCGGAACTAATACCACCAGCAAAATAGTCAAGACCAGGCTGAAAATAGCAAAGACAATGATCACGCCCCAGGTCCGTGAAACCTTCAGCCGCTCCAGCCGATCCACTAGCGGATCACCCATATAGGCCAGCACAGCCCCGACCACAAAGGGCGACAACATTGGCCCCAGCAGATAGAGCAACCACGCCAACAATACAAAACCGACAATCAAATACCAGCGTGGCAAAGCCTTCATCCCTAAATCCTCAGTTTGTCGTTGTAGGTGGCACTAAAAAGCAACCACTGTTTCTGTCAGTGGTTGCTCGGGCAATCAATTACCGTGCAGTGTGTTTACCAGCGGAAACGCAACACGTTGGCCTTGGGTACATTGCTTTGCGGCGCTGGAGGTTGCGGTGCGGTGCTTTCGCCCGTGCCATCGGCGCTCGCACCTGAATCAGGCGAGTCTTGCTCACCGGCGACAACTACAGGCTCAGGATCAGCAGTGGCTGGCACTTCTTGCAATTGAGCAAGTGCTAACTGCGAACGCAGTTGTTCAGCGTTGGCTTTAACCTTGAATACCAAGCGGCCGTTGTCGACTTTGCTGAAGCTTGAGTCGAAAGGCTCAAGTAGCTGCTGAATTTCAGCATATTGCGCTAAACCAGCGCCTTCTATTTCAAGGGTCAGATCAGTTGAAGATCCTGCAGCTGCGACATAACGCTTGGCCAGCAACTCACTCACGGCCATCATCACCGAATCAGCAACGGCTGCCTGATCAGCACCCTGTGCACTGCCTTTGAAATCATCGTTACCGATCCAAAGACGCCAATCGGCGTTCCAGGCACCGTCATTCTCACTTGCCTGCACGGCCAACAGCGCATCAGCTGCATAACGCTCAGATGCGCTACGCAATTCATCCGGTGACTGCGCACTCAGATTTTCTGCAGTGCCCACCAATTGCTCGCTGAGATCAGCCAAGGGCAAACGCAACGGCAGACCGCGATGCTGCGCTGCACGATTCAACGGCTCTGCGCTGGCAAGACCATCACCGACCAAACTACTACCGTTAATGTCCTCGTTCAGCCACCAGGTCATCACGGCGGGACGATTAGCACTCCAGATCGGCAGACCTGCCTGGCGCAGCGCGCGATCAGTGCTTGCTGGATCGAAACTGACAACGATGCTGTCGCCCTCGAAACCATACTGAGTAACAATTTGTTGCGGATCTTTATAAGTTTCGGCCAAGTCCGGATTTTTAGAACCATTGGCCTTGCCGGTCAGGCGCAAGACCAGCGTGTCCAGCGCACGTCCCAATTCGGCATTGCGTTGATCAGGCTGCTGACTAGCACCTGCTTCACGGACTTCATAGAGGTCAGAAACCGTTGCTGCCAGGCTCGGCAAGCTAAACAGCAGGGGTAATGACAAGGTGAGCAAACGAGCGATCAGGCGCATTAATTAGGTTCTCGACGGGCTTGGGAACGGTTAAAACACCGCATTAGACAGGCTATACCTTAAACAGCCGCTCGTCCCCCGGCAACCATAGCACTTCGTGGGTGGTCGCTGCCTGGCAAGCCTGATAAAATCGCGCGCCTCGCAGCCCGGTCCATATAACGCCGGTACTCATCCGAATTTTCCTTAAAGGCCTGTACCCATGAGCAAGCAACCTTCCATCAGCTACAAGGACGCAGGTGTAGACATCGACGCAGGCGAAGCCCTGGTTGAACGCATCAAAGGTGTCGCCAAGCGCACCGCTCGTCCGGAAGTCATGGGTGGCTTGGGCGGCTTTGGCGCTCTTTGTGAAATCCCGGCTGGCTACAAACAGCCTGTATTGGTTTCGGGCACCGATGGGGTCGGCACCAAACTGCGTTTGGCGCTGAACCTCAACAAGCATGACAGCATTGGCCAAGACCTGGTCGCCATGTGCGTCAACGACCTGATTGTTTGCGGTGCCGAACCGCTGTTCTTCCTCGACTACTACGCCACCGGCAAACTTAACGTCGATGTCGCCACGCAAGTGGTCACCGGCATTGGCGCAGGCTGTGAATTGGCGGGCTGCTCGCTGGTTGGCGGTGAAACCGCTGAAATGCCGGGCATGTATGAAGGCGAAGACTACGACCTGGCAGGCTTCTGCGTGGGCGTGGTCGAGAAAGCTGAAATCATCGACGGCAGCAAAGTCTGCGCCGGTGATGCTTTAATCGCCCTGCCGTCTTCCGGCCCGCACTCAAATGGCTACTCATTGATCCGCAAGATCATCGAAGTATCTGGCGCCGACATCGAAAATACTCAACTCGATGGCAAACCGCTAACCGATCTGCTGATGGCTCCGACACGCATCTACGTTAAGCCGTTGCTCAAGCTGATCAAAGATACCGGCGCAGTTAAAGCCATGGCGCACATCACCGGCGGCGGTCTGCTCGACAATATTCCCCGGGTTCTGCCAAAAGGCGCACAAGCTATCGTTGATGTTGCCAGCTGGCAGCGCCCAGCTGTTTTCGACTGGCTGCAAGGGAAAGGCAACGTTGAAGAAAACGAAATGCACCGGGTACTCAACTGCGGTGTTGGCATGGTTATCTGTGTTGCACAGGATGACGTTGAAGCCACTCTGAGCAACCTGACTGCTTCGGGCGAACAGCCTTGGGTAATCGGTCAAATTGCAGATGCCGCAGAAAACGCCGACCCAGTGGTTCTCAACAATTTGAAAAGCCACTAATGTCGACGCCTTGCAACGTAGTCGTGTTGCTCTCAGGTTCTGGGAGCAACTTGCAAGCCATTATCGACAGCCTCGACTCAACTAGCTCAGCACGCATCTGCGCGGTGATTTCAAATCGCGTAGACGCTTACGGACTTGAGCGCGCCAAAGCCGCTGGAATCGCGACAACCGCGCTGGATCATCGCCAGTACGACAGTCGCGAGTCGTTTGATGCGGCGTTGATTGAAGCAATTGACGCCCACGCTCCTCACTTGGTGGTACTGGCGGGCTTTATGCGCATCCTCAGTGCCGACTTCGTGCGGCACTATGCAGGACGACTGTTGAATATCCACCCCTCGTTGCTACCGAAATACAAAGGCCTACACACCCATCAACGAGCTCTGGACGCTAAAGACACGGAGCACGGCTGTAGCGTGCACTTCGTGACAGAGGAACTCGATGGCGGACCATTGGTCGTACAAGCAGTAGTCCCAGTGAATGCAGACGACTCAGCGGCGAGCCTCGCCGAGCGAGTTCATCAGCTGGAACACCAGATCTACCCGCTAGCTGTACACTGGTTTGCCGATCAACGCTTGCACCTTAGCTCGCAAGGCGTGATGCTTGATGGTAAGCCACTCGCGAGTACTGGCTATATTTTCCGGACCTAGGAGATAACATGCGTCGGGCCTTACTGTTCGCACTTGCGCTGATTAGCGCTCCCGTCTTCGCAGACGAGATCAAACCCTTTACCGCAAGCTACACCGCAGACTGGAAACAACTCCCTGTCAGCGGTTCAGCAGAACGTAATCTGACTGATTTGGGTGATGGCCGCTGGGAGTTAAACTTCGAAGCGTCGATGCTGGTCGCCAGCCTCACCGAAACCAGTACCTTCCGCATCGAAGACAATGCGTTCATGCCCCTGAGCTACAAATATGAACGCGGCGGCCTGGGCAAAGGCAAATCAGTCGAGCAAGACTTTGACTGGTCAGCCAAGCAGGTCATTGGCGATGATCGCGGAACCGCTGTGCGCATCCCGCTGAACCGTGGCTTGTTGGACAAATCAACCTATCAAATGGTTTTGCAACACGACGTGGCTGCTGGCAAGAAAAGCATGAGCTACCAAGTGGTCGATGGTGATGAAATCGAAACCTATGATTTCCGAGTGCTCGGCGAAGAAGCTGTGGCCACCAAGGTCGGCAAGATAGACGCAATCAAGGTGGAGCGGGTACGCGACCCAACTCAAAGCAAGCGCAAAACCACTCTGTGGTTTGCTAAAGACTGGGATTATTTGCTGGTTGCTCTGAACCAGATTGAGAAAGATGGCAAGGAATACCAGATCATGCTCGAAGAAGGCACCGTGGCCGGCAAAACCGTTAAAGGCAACTAAACCACGAGCCCATTCAACGGATATAGATCAGCACCAAAAAGCCGAGCACTGCTCGGCTTTTTAATGCCTGCCATCCCGCTTTAATCCGACACTTGCACCCTGAGTTGAGTACAGCTGCAAACTAGCGCCAGCGTCATTACTGCACTAACTTGTGCCCCGCATGCTCGACTGGCAGCTGATTCAATATCGTCAGAGAAAGTGGCTTTAGGCGCGTCATCATCGAGCGAACCAAGGCGATGAACACGCCCAACATCAGCCCTAGCACTAAGCCCAAAACAACTATCAACAACTTCTTCGGTTTAATTGGTGAAAGCGGGCTAACAGCAGGCTGGTCGACATCGACAAGCTCCAGCAACAGCAAATCAGGCTTGAGCTCCTGCAAATAGGATATCTCCTCTTCCCACTTGGCCAACTTATCCAGGAACAAATCATCATTGGCGCGCTGACGCAATGCTTCGACTTCTCGGTTACTGCGCAGCATCCGCAGCTGCTTCTCTAACTCGCCGACTTTCGCGTCAGTAAAGTCATCAGAGGTACGCGCTCTTAAGGCTTTACGCTCTGCACCCAAGGCTTCAGTACCCATGAAATAGAGAGGGATTTGCTGATTGGTCACTTCTGTACGGATCAAATTACTTGCAGCTGGCTCGCCAAGATCACGCATAGACGAGGGTGTTGCTGGCTTATGTATATTCAACTGTTCGGCGATCATAATCGCCTCGGTCAACTGCATAATGCGGTTTTGACGGCGTAACTTAAGCTGCTGACGTAAGCCTGCGAGCTCATCCAGGAGGTTGGCACGCTTAACGCTGTCAGCCTCCAGTAGCTCGGCTATTTTTGATTGTTTGTCTGCTTCATAGCCGATACGGGCAGCCGCAATCTGGCTTTTAAGCTTATTCAGGCGATTAGCCACAAGCGTATCAATTTCGGCGGCAATACGCGTGCGCTCTTGCTCGACGGCATAAGTGATCAAGCCATTCACAACTGCAGGCCCATCAACACCCTCGGGATAAACAAAACTCAAACCGACATAGTTAGATAATGAATCGGCTTTCTTTGCGTCAGGCTTTAAAATATTGAATGCCGACGCGTTCAACCGCTCGAACGCTTGCTCGACAGTCATCCCTGGCTGCTCTAGCGCCTGGAAAAGCGCTGCGTGATCGTGAAAAAACGCATAGCGGGTTGAATAGGACTCAAGCGAGATACCAATACGCTTGAGTACTTGATCTCTATCAACCTTATAAACGCCGGTAAGATTGAGCTGATCGAAACTTTTCAGCGAGGTGGGCTTGAGTACACTTTGTGTCTGATAATAAGGCGTTGCCAGCAACGCGTAGGTTCCAGCAACAATGGTAACCAACGCCATGACACTGACAATTAGCCAACGCTGTAACCACAAGCTATTAATCAGGGCGAATAAATCAATTTCATCGCTATTAGTTTCTGAACCATGGCTGACACGAGCGTTCATTGAAGCATCCATATTAATTGCTTAGAAAATCCATCTTCAAAACTTATCTAACACGTTTAGAATGGACATACCCCATAACGAAAGCTTGGGTGCCCTGCTGGGCGCGATGAAGATATCACTTGGCCACTATTCTGCCAAGCGATTGATATACTCTATATAAATCAATCGGTAGGCCTACCTGATTGATGGCTTAACAGGAGAGTATGCAATGCATTCAACGCCTTATCAGCCGCTGGCCTGTGACCTGTATGATCTGTTAGAGGTTGCCTGTCTACATCGTTACGATCTGGTAATTGAACTGACTGATGGCGGGACACTTGAAGGCCAGGCACTGACTACCGAAACAAGCGCAGATAAACAAGAGTTTCTTATCGTCAGAAGCACTGACGATAGGCACCGCTTGCGCCTCGACCAATTACAGGCGATTACCGCTGTGACTCCAGGAGCGAGCTTCAAGCGCATCGAACTGAATAGCCCAGGTTGCTCGATCTAGCCGTTTCAGCGAACCTGCAGGCAATAAAAAGCCGGGTATAAACCCGGCTTTTTATTAGTGTCTGACCCGTCCTGAATAAGGTTTACACCTTCTAGGTTCTTTTTCAGGAGAGTCCCATGACTGAAGGTGTACGACGAAG
>NZ_JBLXAP010000012.1:0-137175 GCF_048265905.1 Pseudomonas sp. | reverse complement strand
GTGGCGATCACTCTAAAGGTCGTTCAAAACACCCTTCAGAGCCCGGCGCATTCTACACAGCTTTCGCTGTTTTGCAACCCCTCTTTTTAAGCTAACTTCTTGTTTTACAAGAGGTTTTCCGAGAGGTCTACGCCGGAAGAGGTGCGCATTATAGGCACCTCAGATTTGCCGTCAAGGGTTTTATTGCGGATTTATTACTGTATTAGCTGTTTTAGCTCGAATACGCGGCAAAAGCCCTGATATGGCCGGGACTCGCAATAGCATCAACGCCGCGCCAATCAGCGCATACATAATCCACTCCTTCAGGTCTGCACGCACAACCCAAAGCATATGCAACAAGCCCAACGCCAAGATTCCGTACACCGCACGGTGTAGCATCTTCCAGCGCCTGCCTAAACGGCGCTGGCTATAGCGGTTGGATGTCAGCGCTAATGCCAACAAACCGAGAAAACCAAGCGCTCCGACTATTATGTAAGGCCGCTTACGTAACTCGACACCAAGCTGCGCCCAATCAAACCCCAAGATAAATACGCAATAAGCTGTCAGGTGCAACACCACAAAGGCAAAGCACCAAAGGCCTAGCTGGCGGCGCGTAATGACCCAACCCGACCAGCCTGTAAGCTTTTGCAGTGGTGTCATCGCCAGGGTAATAAACAACAGGATTAGCGCACCCAAGCCGAGCCGATCAACCAAAGTCTTGCCTGGGTCAGGCCCGAGTGCGAAGGTCCACGCCTCATACAGCCAGAACAGCGGCACCGCTGCGATCACTATAAAAACCATCAAACGCCAAAGCGGGTAACGCATTAGTAGTTAACTCTCAGATCCATACCGCTATATAAAGATGCTACTTCATCGCCATAGCCATTAAACAATAGGGTATCGCGTACATTGGGACTAAACAGGCCGCTTGGAAGTCGGCGTTCACGTGCTTGTGTCCAACGTGGATGATCTACATTTGGATTAACGTTGGCGTAGAAGCCGTATTCATCTGCGGCAATCGACTGCCAAGTGGTTTTTGGCTGCTCCTCAACCAGACTGATACGCACAATCGACTTGATGCTTTTAAAGCCATACTTCCAAGGCACAACCAAACGCAGCGGCGCGCCATTCTGATTAGGCAGAACCCGGCCATACATCCCGACAGCTAGAATCGCCAGTGGATTCATCGCTTCATCAAGACGCAAGCCCTCGACATATGGCCAGTCAATCAAGCCAAAACTCGATTGCTGCCCCGGCAGGTCTTTGCGATCAACCAAGGTTTCAAAACGTATGTATTTAGCTTTGCTTGTCGGCTGCACTTGCTTAAGGAGTGCGGAAAGCGGAAATCCCATCCACGGAATAACCATTGACCAGGCTTCAACACAGCGCAGGCGATAGATCCGCTCTTCCAGCTCATAAGGTTTGATGAAGTCTTCAAGCGCATAACGCCCAGGCTTTGCTACCTCACCGTCGATGACAACACTCCAGGGCTCGGTTTTTAGCGCCTTAGCATTGGCTGCCGGGTCGCCTTTGTTGGCACCCAACTCATAGAAGTTGTTGTAGTCAGTCGCATCCTTGAAAGGCGTGATCGCCTCGTCTTTGACAGTGATCGCTTGCCACTTGGTCGTCTGCAGCTTTTGCTGAAACCAAGCAGGGCCATCAATAGCCTCAACACCAGAGTAGCGCGAAGCATCTTGCGCAAACGACATGCCCGGAATGGCCGAAAGCGCCAACCCAGCAAGAGAACCACCTAAAAATGTACGACGGGAAAGGTAGAGCGCTTCCGGGGTGACATCCGACTCTTTGCAAGCGGATGTAGATGGGACCTTGATCAGCATTGGGACTCCACGGCTACAGGTAATGAATGATTAGTAGACCATGAAGCCCCTGTGAAATTACATCACGCAGCTTTATTGCGACGACGTAACTGCAACAAAAATTGAATCGGCCCCGAAAACGCGTAGGCAAGGAAGATGATCAGCAGGATACGTGGTGGATCACTGAATACCACGGCAAATCCCAGCACCACTGCGAGAATGGCAACAAAAGGCACCCGCCCTTTCAGATCAAGGTCTTTAAAGCTGTGATATTTGATGTTGCTGACCATCAACATACCCGCCGCAGCAACCAAGATTGCCACCACAAAGGCCATGTTCGAGCCCTGAATGCCGAAGTCACTAAATGCCCAGACCGTTCCCGCAACTACACCGGCGGCAGCTGGGCTGGCCAATCCAATGAAGTAGCGTTTATCGGTGCTACCAATCTGAGTATTGAAACGGGCCAAACGCAGTGCTGCACCCGCCACATAGATGAAAGCGACCATCCAGCCGACTTTGCCCAGGCTGCCCAGCGCCCACTCAAACGCCAGCAGCGCAGGTGCAACACCAAAGGCGACCATGTCCGACAGCGAATCGTATTCAGCGCCAAATGCACTTTGTGTATTAGTCAGGCGTGCAACACGACCATCGAGACCATCCAACACCATGGCAACGAATACAGCTGCAGCCGCTACATAGTAGTTGCCGTTCATGGCATTGATGATTGCGTAGAAACCAGCGAACAGATTAGCGGTGGTGAACAAGTTCGGCAGTAAATAGACGCCACGATGGCGAACCTTGCGCCCTTCGTCGTCATGGCCCTCTTCTTCGTGTTCATCGACCGGCAAAAGACTTTCTGCGTCGGGAGCCGAATTGGGCTCTTCTGGGCGTTCGCTCATGGGTATACCTTGCAACGGGATTGAAAATTCAGCACGTATGTTACCGCGCTACGCGCATTATATAAGCTTAATCATTACGCGCTTTATACCAGAAGATACTGAGCGCATAAAAAAACGCGGCTATTTAGCCGCGTTTTTATGTAAGTCGGTAAGACTTAGTTTTTAGCTTTGTCGACGATCTTGTTCGCGGAAATCCACGGCATCATCGAACGCAGCTGCTCACCTACAACTTCGATACCGTGGGCAGCGTTGTTGCGACGATAAGCAGTCATCGAAGGATAGTTAGCCGCACCTTCCTGGATGAACATCTTGGCATACTCGCCGTCCTGAATGCGTTTCAGAGCGTTACGCATGGCCTGACGCGATTCGGCGTTGATAACCTCTGGACCGGTAACGTACTCACCGTATTCAGCGTTGTTCGAGATCGAGTAGTTCATGTTGGCGATGCCGCCTTCGTACATGAGGTCAACGATCAGCTTCAGCTCGTGCAAGCACTCGAAGTAAGCCATTTCTGGCGCATAACCAGCTTCAACCAGTGTTTCGAAGCCCGCTTTAACCAGCTCAACGCAACCGCCACACAGAACAGCCTGCTCACCGAACAGATCAGTTTCAGTTTCGTCTTTGAACGTGGTTTCGATGATACCGGTACGGCCGCCGCCCACGCCTGAAGCGTAAGACAGTGCTACGTTTTTGGCATTGCCCGAAGCATCTTGATAGATCGCGATCAGGTCAGGGATACCGCCGCCTTTGACGAACTCGGAACGTACAGTGTGGCCCGGTGCTTTTGGCGCGATCATGATCACGTCGAGATCGCTGCGCGGAACGACTTGGTTGTAGTGAATCGCGAAGCCGTGGGAGAACGCCAGAGTTGCGCCCTGCTTGATGTTTGGCTCGATTTCATTCTTGTACAGCTGCGACTGGAATTCGTCCGGGGTCAGAATCATAACCAGATCGGCACCCGCAACAGCGGTCGCAACATCAGCAACTTTCAAGCCGTGGGCTTCAGCCTTGGCGACAGTTGAAGAACCTTTACGCAGACCAACAGTGACATCAACACCAGAGTCTTTCAGGTTGCACGCTTGAGCGTGGCCCTGCGAGCCGTAACCGATAACGGCAACTTTCTTGCCTTGGATGATCGAGAGGTCACAGTCTTTGTCGTAATAAACTTTCATGTTGTTGGCTCTTTTAATCGAAAAATGAGTGGGTGCAAGCACCGCGACTGAGACACTGTAAGTGATCAAACCCATTGCGTAAAATGATATATTTGCAACACAACATGCCGATATATGAAATGATCATGGATAGCCACGCGCTTAGACTTTTCCTCTCTTTAGCCGACAACCTGCACTTCGGTAAAACCAGCCGCGAGCAGCACGTCAGCCCTTCCGCGCTCAGCCGCAGCATCAAGCAGCTTGAGGACGAACTCGGCGCACCGCTGTTTCTACGGGACAACCGTTCAGTTCGTCTAACCCGCGAGGGACAACAGTTCCGCGAGTACGCCAAAGAAGTAATAAGCGGCTGGCAAGCCATGCGCCAGACCTTTAAACAAGACCAACTGATCTTGCATGGGGAGCTTTCGCTGTATTGCTCTGTCACGGCCAGCTACAGCTTTCTTTACGATATTCTGAGCAGTTTTCGTCAGGACTATCCACGCATTGAAATGAAGCTGCATACCGGTGATGCGGCAAAAGCCGTTGAGCGCATCCAGGAAGGCCTTGAAGACCTTGCCATCGGTGCCCGCCCCGATAGCCTCCCTGCCGGCATCGCATTTCAACCGATTGCCCGCTCGGCGCTGTGTTTTATCGGCCCGCAATCCCCCCAACTCTTAACGGATGAACAGCTTAAACACCCGAGCGCGACCAGTTGGCGTGATGTGCCAATGATTCTTTCAGAAGAGGGCCTCGCACGTACGCGCACCGACCGCTGGCTGAAAAGCCATAACATCAGGCCGCGAATTTATGCACAAGTCAGCGGTAACGAAGCCATTGTGAGCATGGTCAGTCTGGGTTTTGGCATCGGCGTCGTGCCGCAAATCGTGCTCGATAACAGCCCTCTGACCGCACGCATCCGCACCTACGATATTCAACCGCCACTAACCGCCTATGACATTGGCCTGTTTGCTCTGGAAAAACACCTGAAAGAGCCGTTGATAAATGCCTTCTGGAATCGCCAACGCTAAATGACGGCGAAAAAAAACCTCGCAAAAATGCGAGGTTTTTTAATACAGCAAAATCAGATACTGAGTACTTTGTCGCCACGGGCAATGCCGGTAACGCCACTGCGTACAGTTTCCAGGATTGAGGCTGTACCTACCGCCTGAATGAAACTGTCCAGCTTATCGCTAGTGCCCGTCAACTGAATGGTGTAAACGCTGGTGGTTACATCGACGATCTGACCGCGGAATATATCCGTTGTGCGCTTGACCTCGGCACGTTGTGCGCCCGTCGCTTTAACCTTAACCAGCATCAGTTCACGCTCAATATGCGAGCTTTCTGACAAATCGACCAGCTTGACCACCTCAACCAACTTATTGAGGTTTTTGGTGATCTGCTCGATAACATCATCATGACCAACAGTAGTCAACGTCAGACGCGACAAAGTCGGGTCTTCAGTTGGGGCTACCGTCAGGCTTTCGATGTTGTAGTTACGCTGGGAGAACAGACCCACCACGCGGGACAATGCGCCCGGCTCGTTTTCCAGCAACAGGGAAATAATGTGTCGCATGATTAAGTCCGCTCCGTCTTGCTCAGCCACATGTCGCGCATTGCACCGTCTTTGATATGCATCGGATAGACGTGCTCACTGGTATCAACCTGAATATCGAGGAAAACCAAGCGATCTTTCATCGCAAAGGCTTTCTCCATCATTGGTTTCAGGTCTTTCAGATCAGTGATGCGCATGCCAACGTGGCCATAGGCCTCGGCCAACTTAACGAAGTCCGGCAGGGACTCCATATAAGAGTGCGAATGACGGCTGTTGTAGTTCATGTCCTGCCACTGGCGCACCATACCCAGCGCGCCGTTGTTCAGGTTGACGATCTTCACCGGCAAACCGTACTGCAGGCAGGTCGACAGTTCCTGAATGTTCATCTGGATACTGCCTTCCCCGGTTACGCAGGCAACGTCGTCATCCGGGAAGCTCAACTTAACGCCCATTGCTGCCGGGAAACCAAAACCCATGGTGCCCAAGCCGCCGGAGTTGATCCAACGGTTCGGTTTGTTGAACCGATAGTACTGCGCAGCAAACATCTGATGCTGACCCACGTCGGAGGTTACGTAGGCATTACCCTCGGTCACTTCGCTCAGTGTTTCGATCACTGTCTGTGGCTTGATGATGCTGCCGTCACCCTTGTCATAAGGGAATATGCCGCGATCTCCGCGCCACTCTTCAATCTGCTTCCACCAACTGGCAAGCGCCTCTTTATTTGGCTTCTCGCCAATTTCCTTGAGGATCGCAACCATCTCGGTCAGCACGCTTTCAACCGGGCCAACGATTGGCACATCGGCCTTGATGGTTTTGGAGATCGAAGCTGGATCGATATCGATGTGGATAATTTTGGCGTTCGGGCAAAACTTGGCCGGACCATTGATAACTCGGTCATCAAAACGCGCGCCAACGGCAAAAATCACATCGGCGTGGTGCATCGCCAAGTTGGCGGTATAGCTGCCGTGCATACCGAGCATACCGAGGAACTGACGATCAGTGCCCGGATAACCGCCCAAGCCCATCAGCGTATTGGTCACAGGAATATTAAGCATCTGCGCCAACTCAGTCAGCGGCTCTGCTGCATGCCCCAGAATTACGCCACCGCCGGAGTAAATTACCGGACGCTTGGCTGCGAGCAGTACTTCAGCCGCCTTGCGGATCTGGCCTGAATGGCCGCGCAGCGCTGGGCTGTACGAGCGCAACTTGACCTTCTTCGGGAAGACGTACTCGAACTTCTCAGCCGGATTGGTCATGTCTTTCGGAATATCGACAACAACAGGACCAGGGCGACCCGACTCAGCGAGATAGAAGGCTTTCTTCATCACTTCAGGAATTTCTGAGGCGTGCTTGATCATAAAGCTGTGCTTTACGATAGGACGCGAGATACCGATCATGTCGGTTTCCTGGAAGGCATCAGTGCCGACCATGCCACTTGGTACTTGGCCTGACAGAACCACCATCGGAATGGAGTCCATGTAGGCAGTGGCGATACCAGTAATTGCGTTGGTAGCACCAGGACCTGAGGTCACCAGCACTACACCCGCCTTACCAGTTGCACGTGCGTAGCCATCGGCCATATGAGTTGCAGCTTGTTCATGACGCACCAGGATGTGGTTCACCTCTGGTTCTTTGAACAGCGCATCATAGATATGCAGCAAGGCACCGCCTGGGTACCCATAAATATTTTTAACGCCTTCGTCACGCAAAAAGCGTACGACCATTTCAGCGCCGGATAAAAGCTCCACGTTGATCACCTCTAAAACGCCAGAAACCGCCCAAAAGGGGGCGATCTAAAATAGGTTTTACTGCTAAGCAGAGCATGAGCGACGGTGGTCGCCGACTACGTCAGCTACTACTGAGCAAGTATTGGGAACGCCCCAAAGTGTTGCGGGGTCTTCCCACCCAGCGCGAGGTAACGCGTTGCGGGTGTTGCAAGGTCGGCGCGGGTGTGCACCTCATCTCTACTGAGCTAAAGCCTGCTTGCGGCCGACTCCACTACAGCGAACGTTGGATTGTTGGGATTAGAGGCCTTTAAGTCAAGTAATCTGTGCATGAATCGACAATCTTCTGCTGCAACCTGGTGCAGGATGACGATCTAGCTTTATTGATTATAGTAATCTTAGGCATCGCAGTACTCACTAAGGAAACAGCATGCGCCGTTTGATTCTCACCACCAGTCTGTTACTCGCATTCAGCACTACAGCGATGGCAAGTCAGGTCTACAAGTGGGTTGACGCACAAGGAGTTACCCATTTTGGCGCCCAACCGCCACAAGGCCAGCAAAGCACAGAAATCAATACCGCAGTGCCGACGCCGTCAGGCAAACCAGCGGTAGAAGAACCTGCGCCAACCTTTGATGATATTGCCGACCCTGAGCAGGCTGAAATCGATAAGAAAGTTAAGCAGGAAGTGGCCGCCAAGGAAGCCGAACGCAAACAGTACTGCACGGATGTGCGGACCAGCCTCGCGCAAATAGAGAACAATCCACGTGTTCGCGTTGAAATCGACGGAGAAGTCCGGCGGATCAGCGAAGAAGAGCGCCAACAGCGCATTGCAGAAACGAAGAAAGCCATTAGCGAAAACTGCCAGTAAGGCTGGCAGTTTTCGACCTGAAACAACTCTGGGCGCGACTCAGCTCGCGCCAGTAAGTATCTCGTCAAACTCGCCAAGCAGCTTGATCAGCTCGCGCGCCTGAGCATTGCCCACGCCATAAACCTGCTCTGCCATCGGCTGAATACCGGAGACGCTTGGAAGAGGTGCGTTCTGCTCCAGCATCACCTTCATCCGCGGCAAAAAGATCCACTGCAACCATTGCTCCAGAGGCATGCTATCAACGCAAAAAGGCTCAGGGCTGGCCATTGCTTTATCGCTTGGCGGCAGCTCAGTCCACCAGCCCTGCTTGCGCAGCTCGCGCTCGATCAACAACAGTTGCTCAGCAATTTCAGGTGTACGTGCATCCATTACAGTGCGACCTTGGCACGTTCACGCGCCTGTGCAGCGCCTGCGGGATCACCTTGTTTCTCTCGTGCCTGTGCGACCAAATCCCACAAGCTGGCCTGCAGCTGCGGACGGCCACTCGCATAGCTAAGGCCACGGCGAGCAAACTGTTCCGCTTGCGCAGCATCACCCTGAGCCAGGCGTACCTCAGCTAGACGGTAAAGCACCTGCGGTTCGCGCGGCGCAATACGCTGGGCACGTTCCAGGCTTGAGGCCGCACCATCCAGATCGCCACCACCTTGCTGCTGCTGGGCAGTTGTCAGCAGTGCCAACACCGGCCCATCCAGTTGCTCGTCGGCAGACAAACCGCCTGAAGAGCCTGAAGAGGCAGCACTTTTATTAGCAGGCGCTTGCGGCGCACTTGGCATTGAGTTCGGGTTGGTTACCGCAGGTCCGGTGGTGATTGGCCCGGTAGTTATTGGCGAAGTGCTTAACGGTTGGCTGCCTGAGCCGCCCGGAGCACCCGGTATCATCACCACAACACCGGAGTCTTGCGGCTGGGCTTGCGGAGTATTGGTAGGCGCAGCTCCGCCACCGACGCGGTCCATGCGGTGAGCAGAAGCTGGCGCACCGGAGTCAACGACCGGAATCGAACCGTTTGGCACGCTGGAGCAACCTGCCAATACTGCCGAAGCTGTTATTACTGGTATCAACCACTTAATCACATTAGGCCCTCTTGCCTTAATTCATCCAGCCGCGAACCCAGTCCATGACCGAGTCAACTGGTTCCTGAATACCGCATCCCGAGCCAGGTACCGGCTCACTGCCACGAATATACGGCATCTGCACTGCATTCGGGCAGCTGGAATCAGAGCCTTGTCCGGTCTTCGCATCAATCCATGCTTGGACAACGTTATCTGGCTGTGGCATGTCCAGCGGCAGCGGATCAGCTTTAGCCATAAAGCTGGTCCACACTTGCAGCGCACCCGTCGCACCGGTGAGAGGCGTTGGGCCGTTATCGTCACGCCCCAACCAGACCACGGCTAAAACGTCCTGACTGAAACCGGCAAACCAGCTGTCACGTGAGTCATTACTGGTGCCGGTCTTACCTGCCAAATTCAATGAGCGCGGCAATTGGTTGTAGACCGAACGCCCGGTACCTTCACGCATCACCCGCTGCATCGCGGTTTGCAGCAAGTAGATAGAGCCTGCATCAAAGCGCTGCTGAATCTGGAATGGGTAGCGCTTGAGTGGTTCACCCTCTGCAGTCAACACACTACGAATACCACGCAATGGCGTATTAAAGCCGCCGTTGGCAATAGTCTGATACATACCTGCAACTTCCATCGGGCTCAGCGCCCCCGCACCCAGCAACATCGACGGGTACGCTGGCCATTCACGCTCAACACCCAGGCGCGCTACCGTTTTGAGTACGTTAGGCACACCCAGTTCCAGCCCCAGCTTGGAAGTCGACAAGTTGTATGACTTGACCAACCCCTGATACAGAAAAATTGTGCCGTGGGACTTGCGGTCATAATTCTGCGGACGCCACACCTGGCCATCCTGACCTTTGACCGAAAACGGTTGATCCTTGATGAAGCTGGTCAAGGTGTACTGGCTTGGACGCTCCAAGGCGGTCAGATAAACAGCAGGTTTGACCAGCGAGCCGATTGGACGCACCGCATCAATCGCTCGGTTGAAACCAGCAAAGTTACGCTGGCGCCCACCCAGCATAGCTTGCACCTCACCGGTTTCAGGGTTGGTTACGACCATACCAGCCTCAACCTTATCGACCCCTTTGCGGCCCGACAGACGCTTAAGGGTTTCACTGAGTGAATTTTCGGCCTTGATCTGCATGATCGGATCAAAACTGGTGAAGATACGCAGACCTTCTTCGGTCAAATCCTCGTCACGATAATCCTGACGCAACTGACGCTTGACCAGATCTAGGAAGGCCGGGAACGAGCCATTGGCCATATTGCCGCGTGTCGTCACACCCAAAGGCCGAGCCTTGGCTGCTGCTGCTTGTTCAGGCGTAACCACGCCCTGCTCTGCCAGCAGATCAAGAATCAAATCGCGACGTGTTTTGGCCCGCTCAGGATGACGGCGCGGGTTGTAGTAAGTCGGTCCTTTAACCATGCCGACCAACAGCGCCACCTGTTCCAAGTGCAACTCAGACAGCGGTTGGCTGAAGAAGTACTGACTAGCTAACCCAAAGCCATGGACTGCACGATTACCGTCCTGACCGAGGAAGACTTCATTGAGATACGCCTCAAGGATATCTTTCTTGTCGTAATGCAACTCCAACAGCACGGCCATCATTGCTTCAGTCGCTTTGCGCGAGAGGCTGCGCTCATTGGTCAAATAGAAGTTTTTGACCAACTGTTGCGTCAAGGTACTGCCGCCTTGGCGCAACTGACCAGATGACGCATTGACCCAGACAGCCCGAGCGATGGATTTTGGCGAAACACCAAAGTGATTGAAGAACTCGCGATCTTCAACGGCCACCAAGGTTTCGACCAGATACGGCGGTACTTGATCGAGCTTGATCAGCACGCGGTCTTCCTGATGCACGGGGTACAAACCGCCGATCAACATTGGCTCTAAACGTGCAACCGCCAACTTGCCGCCGTTAGCTTTAGTCAGGCCTGCGACATAATCGCCCGAGAAGCGCACACGCACATGCTGTGCAGGCTCGGCGCCTTCGTAGAACTGGAAGCCACGCGAGTAAAGCTCAATATTGTTACCAGAAACTGAAACTCCACCAGGCCCGTCAACCGCTTTTTCGCGCCGATAGCCCAACGCGTCCAATTCTTTGAGGAAATCACTCTTCGCCAGTTTTTCACCGACGAACAATTCCAAAGGTCTGGCATAAACCTTTGCAGGCACAGTCCAGCGCTTGCCGGAGAATTTCTCCTGCACCACTGCATCGAGGTAAACCGCAAAGCCTGCAAACACCACTAAGCCAACCAAACCGAGCTTTACAGCCCAGCCAAGCCAAGGACGCGTGCCGCGTGAGCGACGTTTTGAACGGGAACGGGAAGATTTAGGTCGAGTCATGGCGCGGCATTATACGCATTTTGCCTGCGCCAAGCAGGAGCCATCCGCCGGTTTGCAGACTGACATTCAGAAGCCATAATGAGCGCCACTATTTGTCGTTTAAAACCAAGGATCATCCGTGAGCCAAGCCCTGATAGAAGCCCTGCAAAACCCGGCCTTGTACCCGCACCCGGTCGACAGTTTCCAGGTAATTGAGACCCACATTTCCTGGGTATTGCTCACTGGCGACTATGCCTACAAGATCAAAAAACCGGTTAATTTTGGTTTTCTCGACTTCACCGAGCTGAGTGCCCGTCAACACTTCTGCGGGGAAGAACTCCGTCTCAACCAACGATTGGCCGAGGGTTTGTACCTGCAAGTTGTGCCCATCAGTGGCAGCGTCGAGACGCCAAATCTATCTGAAGATGGCCCGGTGATTGAGTACGCGCTAAAAATGCGCCAGTTTCCGCAAGACCAACTGCTTAGCGAAGTACAAGCTCGCGGCGAACTCAGCGAAACACACATAGACGCCCTGGCCAGACAAATTGCTCAGTTCCACAACAACGCCCCACGCGTCCCACAGGAGCACGAGCTGGGAACTGCAGAAGCAGTTATGGCCCCGGTTCTGCAGAATTTTGAACAAGCTCGCGCCATGCTTTCGGACAAAGCCGACTTGCAGCAGCTCGACGCTCTGCAGGTCTGGGCAGAAACCAGCTTTGAACGCCTCAAACCGCTGCTGGCCAAACGCAAGGCAGATGGTTTTATTCGCGAATGTCACGGCGATGTCCACCTCGGCAATATCACCATGCTTGACGGCAAGGTCACGCTGTTCGACTGCATTGAGTTTAACGAACCATTCCGCCTCACTGACATAACCTCAGACACTGCTTTTCTAGCCATGGACCTTGAAGACCGTGGCCTCAAATGCCTTGCTCGACGCTTTGTCAGCAACTGGTTAGAGCACACCGGCGATTACGCATCCCTCGAACTGCTGAACTTCTACAAGGCCTACAGGGCAATGGTTCGCGGCAAGGTAAGCCTATTCCGACTGGGTCAGGAGCAAAGCGCAGTGCAACGTGCAGTTATTTTGCGGCAATACCGCAAATACGCAGCGCTAGCTGAAAGTTACAGCTCAATTCCTTCGCGTTTCCTGGCTATCACCCACGGTGTCTCAGCCGTTGGCAAAAGCCAGGTTGCCATGCGTATGGTTGAGGCGCTTGGAGCCATTCGCCTGCGCTCTGATGTCGAACGCAAGCGCCTGTTTGGTGAGCAAACAGAGGCCAACAAAGGCCAGCAAAACCAAGGCATTTACGATCAGGACTCCAGCATTGCCACCTACCAGCGCCTGCATGAGATTGCTGATGCAGCCCTGCACGCCGGCTTCCCAGTGGTGATCGATGCAACCTACCTCAAGCTTGAACAGCGCCATGCGGCCATGCAGATTGCCGAAGAAACTGGCGTGCCGTTTTTGATTCTCAGCTGCAACGCACCGACCGAGGTCATTGCTGGCTGGCTCAAACAGCGCCAGCAAGAAGCTCAAGACCCATCAGATGCAACGATGCTAGTCATCGAGGCGCAACTGGCCAACCGCGAAAAGCTAACAAGCGCAGAATTGGTCAACGAGCAATGCATCGAAACCAACGACAGCGCCAGCCTAGACAGCTTGGTTGCGCGCATCCGTCAACGTTTGCCGGGCCTGTAACCGCTCGCGATAGACGCGGGGCAGGCAATCTGCCCCGCTACACCACTATAAAAGAGCAGCCGTGCGGCAAACGCAGGCAACAGCTCCAGCGCCCCTCTCCTTTGACCTTCGCTCTTGCCGCCACATTTATCCCTCATGCACCTGAAATTTAAGCCTGCAGACTTAAATTGCGCTCAGACAAAAAACCAGGGATATCAATTCGCCACACTTTTTCATTAGGCCGCTACACTTTTGTTCAGGTATTTAAAAGTGATTGCTCAAAACCGCACATTCGCGGCGCCATGGAGGCTCAATGAACGACGAGCTGCAACACTTGAAGAACTTGGGGAAAACATCCGCCCAATGGCTGCACGCGGCGGGCATCCACAGCGCCAATGATCTGCGCAGGCTCGGGGCAGTGAGCGCCTATCGAGCGGTAAAGGCACGCGGTTTCAGAGCATCAAAAGTATTGCTTTACTCGATTGAGGGGGCACTACTCGATGTTTACTGGAACGAGCTACCGGAAGCACATAAGGCAGAATTAAACGGCCAACTTGACGCTGGAAGCTCACGCAATAAGAGCTAGCTCACAACCTCAGTCAAGAGTGATTTACCAAAACAGCAGCCCGGCATATTGTCGGAGGGATGTTCGTGCGTTTATGTCTGCCAAGCCAGTTCAAGGAATCACATTATGTATCTACTCGGGGAGCAACCCGCTTACGCCGACCAGCTGATTAACCGACTGCAGAATATCCCCAGTCAAATGCTGGAAGGTCTAGCCCCCTCAGGCGAGATCATTCATGTAGATCAAAATGATGACCTTAATGCGTGCCTGCCCTCCAATAGCCTGTTCATCATTGAAAATGGCTTGCTGCATGCACTGGTGGATGAACGCCCGCTGTTCTACTTGCAAGAAGGCGACCTGCTCGGGTTGCGTCAGGGCCTTGACTTGCCAAGCTGTCGCTACAGTTGCGATGAGCCTCTGAGCTTGATCCCCTATTCACGCGCTGATGCGTTCAATCACATCTATGCCGACCAGAACCGTCAAGAGCTGCTGATTCAATACCTGATCGGCCACACCGCTTTGCTGTCAGACGCATTGGTACGCCTAAAGCAACCAGACATTCGCCCCTCTACCGGCTTCCAACATTTTGCCGCAGGTGAAGAGCTGATTCACCAAGGCGATGAAGCTGAGCACGTATTCGTGATCATCGAAGGTCATGCCGAGGCATTCGTCGACGGGCATAAAGTCGGTGATGTGCAGAAGGATGAGATCTTCGGTGCTATGGCCGTATTCACCCGCGAGCCACGTAGCGCCACGGTTATCGCCTCAGAGGCTTGCACCGTCATGCTGATTCCCAAGGATCAGTTCCTTAGCCTGATGCAAAGCAACCCGCGCATCGCTCACAGCCTGATAGAAAACATGGCCCGGCGCATCGACCTGCTCAACAAAGAGGTCACCCAGCTACGCTTGAGCAACGAGGCGAAGTAATTATACGCAGCACTCTGCGCACGAATAAAAAGCCGGTTAACCACCGGTTTTTTTATGCCTGCAAACAACCAATAGCGGCCGCCAAGAAAAACTTTCAAACGGCTGTTGACATGATAATGAGAATTGTTATTATTAACTCAACTGGTCGCGAGATCAGCCGATATTCTCTAGAGACCTTCAGTCGGACTCTTCGGATTATCTCCTCATCAGGCTAATCACGGTTATTGACCCGGCACTTTTGCCGGGTCTTTTTTTGCCTGCGAAAAGGTGTCCAAAATTAATTTTATTAGACTGTTGACATGATAATGAGAATTGTTATTATTCAATCATCTGATCGCGAGATCAGCTGATAACCTCAAGAGACCTTCAGTCGGACTCTTCAGATTATCTCCTCATCAGGCTAATCACGGTTATTGACCCGGCATCTTTGCCGGGTCTTTTTTTGCCTGAGCAAAAGTGCCTGCACCAAGCTGGGCATTGGGTCGACGCACGGGGGAGTAACACCGGGGAGTAATTGCTTGGTGGACAAGCTTCGCGTTGTCACACCCTACTTTGAAAGCTAAATAGTTCGCCGTAGGTGGGTAACGCTTTTATACCCACCATTCGTCTGTGCGAATCCTTGGATGCCTGTTTCTAGCGCTTGCGCATTTCAGCACAATAATCCTTATCTTCGACCGCTGCGGTATACCAGACGTAATCCGCTTGCTCAGCGCTCACCGGTTTGCCCACTTCACTGAGAATCAGTACAGCATTGGTCGCTGTATTGTTCAGATCACGCAGATGCACAGGCACGCCTACGTCGCGGCGTACGTGAAAGGCTCCTGCCAGCAATACCGCAGGTTTGCTTGCCTGTTGCAGGCGCTCAGCCATGCGCCGGTCACGCTGCTGTTGTACCGCCAGCATGGCTGGCATTTGGCTGTCGGGAAGTAAGCCACAATGCGACTCACGGATTTGCTCAAGCAAAGGTTCACGTACGGCGTCAGAGGTTGATACCGGCCCACTCAGAGCAGGCTGCTTGCGGTAGATCTGCATCATCTCTGTGCGATCAAGATTTGCAGCCAGCACACTCGCCGGCTGCGCTAGCGCATAACGCACAATCGGGCCATACATCGACCAATCCCACCCCTTTTGCCAGTCCAGTTGCTGGGTTAAATCTGCAACCGGCTGACCTGCACGCAAGACCTTTTGCGCATGATCGACTGCGTTTTGCTGGCTGCTAGTGAGCATTTCCAGCAGTACGCTGCCCTGCTCACGCTGGCTGGCCATTGCCTGCAATAGCCACAGTTCTAAAGCATGGTGATCGAGATTATCGTGCTGCTCGCCCACCAGCACTTGGCTTGCAGCAGACAGTCTTTCAACCAACTCTGTAGACGTCAGTATTTCGCCACTGCGCAAATCCTTGATCAAGCCAAGGTTGGCAGCGTCTCGCCCTTGCGGGCTTTGCCATTCAGGCAGCGTCGGCAATGCCGCCTGACAGCCCGCCAGCAGAACCATAAGTAGAAATATTGCTTGGCGCATACCAGTCCTTATCGTGCAATTACCAGCGGATGCCCCCGCTCGGGATGCTGCTGAATCAACACCTCAAGGCCAAACACCTCACGCAGCGGTTCAGCGTGGAGCACCTCTGCCGGGCTGCCGAGCAAACAGGCCTTACCGCGATCAAGCAGTAACAACTGATCGCAATAACGCGCAGCCAGATTAAGATCATGCAAAATCACCATCACCGCCGCGCCGCCCTCAGCAAAGGTGCGGGTAGCCTGCAGTGTGGTGTGTTGATGGAGTGGATCCAGCATCGAAGTGGGTTCATCCAGCAGCAGGGTTTGCCCTTCGCTACCCGGCCATAATTGCGCCAGCACACGCGCCAAATGCACACGCTGACGCTCACCGCCAGACAACGCCAAATAGCTGCGGCCCGCCAAATGCATCGCATCAGCCGCGGTTAGAGCGTGCTTGATAATGTCAGCATCACTCGCGGCACCACTGGCGTGCGGCAAACGGCCCATCGCCACGACTTCTTCAACCAGAAAGCCAAAGTTCAGCGTCGAGCTTTGCGGCAGCACCGCTAAGCGCCGTGCACGCTCAGTGCCGGACCAATCCGCTAAGCGCTGTTGATCGAGGTAAACTTCACCTTCAGCGGTTTCAAGCTCGCCACTTAAAGCACCGAGCAAGGTGCTTTTGCCCGCACCATTGGGACCCAGCACACCCAGCACCTGGCCGGGCTGCAGCTGCAAGCTAATCCCGGATAACACGGTGCTGGGTCCACGTTTGACCGCTATATTTTCGGCTCGCAACATCAGGCGCGCCCTCGTACCAATAAATAGAGAAAGAACGGCGCACCGATTAACGCAGTAACAATGCCGATAGGCAACTCTGCAGGTGCCAGCAACAAGCGCGCGAACAAATCAGCGAAGAGCAACAAACTAGCCCCCGCCAATGCCGACGCAGGTAGCAACAAGCGATGATCCGGTCCTGCCAGCAACCGAACGACATGTGGAACGACCAAGCCTATAAAACCAATCATTCCCGCAGCAGCAACGGCAGCACCAACACCCAGCGCGGTGCAGAACACCAACTCACGCTTGACCCGCTCGACATCAATACCTAAATGCCGCGCCTCAGATTCACCAAGCAATAGTGCATTTAAAGCGCTGGCGCGACGCGGCAACCATAAACCCACAGCAACGGTGACCAACAGCAATGGCCAGAGTCGTGGGTAACTGGCGCCATTGAGACTGCCAAGGTTCCAGAATGTCAGGGTGCGCAGTGTTGCGTCATCCGCCAAGTAGGTGAACAAGCCAATTGCAGCACCCGCCAACGCGGTCAAGGCGATACCCGCCAGCAGCATGGTGCCGACATTGGTGACGCCGTCGCGGCGACCTAGCCGATACACCACCGCAGTCACCACCAGGCCGCCAGCAAATGCACAAACCGACAATAGATAGGGTGAAATCGACGCAGGTATTCCGCCGAACATCGCCCCGCCGACAATCGCCACCGCTGCACCTAAAGCCGCACCGCTCGACACACCGACCAAGCCGGGATCAGCCAGCGGATTGCGAAACAGACCCTGCATCGCCACCCCGCACAGCGCCAATACGGCACCAACAGCAGCGCCTAACAGGCTGCGCGGCATGCGGATCCGCTCAATGATTAATTGCGCTTGCTCAGCGCCCGTCACAGGCAAACCCAGTAGATGAAGTAACGCCTTCGCAGTATCAGCGAGGGACAGGCTCACCGGCCCCAGAGCCAAAGACAAGCCGAAGGCACACACCAGCAACACACCCAGTGCAATCAGCAGTGAGCGCGGTTGGACAACTAGATTCATGGGGTCAACTTGGCATCAGCGGTCAAAGGTTGGCTCTCAGGATAAAAGGCTGCGGACAAGGCCGCCAGCCCATCCGGCAAACGCGGCCCCAAACCACCGACCAGCAACGTCGGGTCAAGGCTAATCAGGCGCCCCTCACGAGCGGCCCGAGTCGCCGCCAGCGCCGGGTTTTGTTCAAGCAATGCTCGTTTGGCTGATTCGCCCTCAAGGCTGCGATCAGCGATCACGATCACCTGCGGATCAAGCCCGATCAGCGCCTCACTCGACAACGCCTTATAACCGCGGTGGTTCGCCAGATTTACACCACCCGCCTGCTTGATCAGCCAGTCTGCCGAAGTCTCTATCCCGCCAGCCATAGGGCTGCTGCCTGTATGCCCCAGCAACAACAAAACTTTCGGCGCCGCTTGATTTAACTGTGCGCGGTCAACCCATTGCTGCTGGCGCTGTAAACGCTGTTTATAGGCGCCAAACACCTGAGTGGCACGCGGCTGATCACCCAGCAACTGACCAATGCGCTGCAAGCTCGCTTGTAATGCGGATAACTGCGGGCTGACCGACAAACGCTCAATATTCACACCCGCTGCCTGCAATTGGCTAAGCACTGGCGGTGGCCCCATTTCATCGCTGCCGAGCAACACGTCCGGCTTCAACGCGAGAATACCTTCGGCGGCAAGCTGACGTTGATAACCGATGCTTGGCAACTCGCGCAATGCAACTGGATGCTGGCTGGTGGTATCGACGCCGACCAGTTTTGACTCGCCACCCAACTCAACCACCCACTCACTAATAGAACCACCCGCACTGACCCAGCGCTGTGGCAGCGGTTCGGCCTGGGCAATGTTCCAGAACATCAAACCCGCCGCGATGCTTACAACAAATCCGCCAATCCCCATATTCATAAACTCCATGACAACAATCCGGTAACGGCGCTAGCGCATACCTGCGTTAGCGCCAGCGCGATAAAACAGTAGCCGCTAAGGCGCTACTACCGGCAGCGACTCGACCAGCTCGCGCCATGTTCTAAGTTCTGGGATACCTGGCTTGCGTGCACCAAAGAGTTGGATCGCCAATTCGCCATCAGCATCAAACGCCTCAAGACTGGTGATCACGCCATCACTACTCGGTTTACGTACCCGCCAAAGCTCAGTGATAGCAGGGGTTTTAAGGTGCAGATTGAATTCTGGATCGAGCACATTGAACCATGTGTCCATCCAACGCAGCTTGCGCACTGGGCCCGTATGAATCTGGATACAGTGACGATTGCCGACAAACACCATAATAGCGATGTCCCGCTCCCCCGCCTGCTCCATGGCGCGGGTCAACTCAGACGGGTCCAAAGGTTCGGCCCACTCCTCACCCGCAAGACGCAGCGCTTGAGTCCGCCCAGCACCGTGCTTTTTCAGCAAAGCAAAAAAGTGATGGGTGTCTTTGAGTTCAGACCAGCCTTGGCGCAACGTCTGCTGATTTATCTCGCTGTCGGGCTTAACCGCCAGAGGCTCTGGAGGCGCTTGCAGTTGCAACTCGGTAGATTGCTGTGGCGCACGGAACCGCTCAACCAATGGCTCCCAGGCCGCTAATTCACTGGTCTCCGTCAAGAATACCTTGTGCACAGCCGTGCCTTGATGATCAAACACCTGAATACTGCGTTGGATGCCCTTGTCGGTTTGCTCGCTGATGGCAAATACACTGCCCCAACCGCCAAGAAACAAACGCAGGTCAATATCTGCCGAGACTACCAAACCCATTTTCCCGCCAGCACTCACGGTAACGTCGCGATAAACACTCTTGCGCTCATGCACGCAGTGCTCGTTGCGAGTCAACGCCATCACATAGCCCAACTCGCCCAACGCAGGCAGCAACTCTTCCCACTCAGGCCGTAAACGCACGGTATCTACCGCGAGCCGACTGGCAACCAGTTCGGCCTCGCTAACGCTCAAGTGCACCGCAGCATCACGCGCGCGTAGTCGTGACTGATCACCGCGTAGTTGTTGCCACTTTCGGTACAGATCACTGGCTTGGACCGGATTGAGATTGCTCATAACTGATCAGACTCCTGACTTGACGGTTATTCCACTGCTGTAGCGCTGATGTGCACAGCAGCAAAGGGCGATGGGCATTTTTATTCGCTAAATTGATTTGATAATCATTTGCATTAGCATATCAATCTCATTACTGTTTGCGCAAATTCCAACAAGCACTCACAGAAGCTGCCCAACACACCATTCAGGAGTTTTCATGTTTGCCAATGCACCCTTTCCCTTGCGCTCATACCTCGCGCTCATGTTGCTCAGCCCGTCCTTGAGCCTTGCGGCAACGGAACCGGCTCAACTCGCCGACACGGAAGTGACCGGAGCACCGATACAAGCACCTTTGCCGACCAAAACCCGCACCGATGCCGAAGCGCTGGACAAGCGCTTTATCCGCAGTTTTGACGACCTTGGGCGGCGTTCTGAACCTGGGGTTAACTTCAATCGCAGCAATGAGAGCATCAATATTCGTGGGCTTGACCGTGATCGCGTGTTGACCACCATCGACGGTATTCGCGTGCCTTGGATGACCGATGGCGCACGGAGTCAGGGGCCAACCGGCGGTGCTCAAGGCGGCTTGGATGCAATTGATTTCAATAGTTTGTCGGCGGTGGATATCGTTCGCGGCGCAAACTCCAGCCAGGCTGGTTCCGGGGCACTCGGCGGCGCGGTGCAGTTATTCACCCTCAACCCGGATGACCTGCTGAGCGAAGGCAAAGACTTTGCCACGCTGATCAAATCGGATTACGACAGCGCAGATAACAGCTGGGGACTCAATGCTGCGTTGGCCGGGCGCTACAACAACACCAAATGGCTGTTACAAGCGGGGAAACGCCAAGGTGATGAACTCGAAACCTCGGGCAATGACAATCTCTTGGGCACGCAGCGTACCGAAGCCAACCCGGCAGATGTCGACCGTCACAACACCCTGTTCAAGTTACAACAAGGCTTCGACGGTGGGCACCAGCTAGGGTTTACCGCCGAATATTTCAAACGCGAAAATGACATCGACACTCGTACAAGCCAAGGCAGTACCTACCTTGCTGGCGAAAACAGCACTCAAGAAGACACTAAACGCCAACGTCTATCGCTCGACTATGACTTCAAAGCAGAAGACAGCGGAGGCTGGTTCGATCGCGCGCATGCGATCACCTACTGGCAAAAAATCGAACGCGAAGATGATCAAGACGCCGTGCGCGCACTCGACTCACGCGCAGGCATTCCAGACTTTGTATTCCAGATGTTTGGCGTGCCGGAAAACCCATACAAATACCCAAGCGGAGTTTTCCAGCGCAATAACCGTATCGAAAAAACCCTTTACGGCTTCACCGGCGAGGTCGGCAAAAAGCAGCAACTGGCTGGCCTGGACCACGATTTCAGTCTGGGCGGTGAGTTGTACTGGATCGAGACCCAGCAAGCGTCAAAAGGTCAGGACAATTGCCCCGCGAACCTGATCACTCCATCGCCAAGCTCACCCGTTTACATGGGGCCAAGCGCTTGCGACTTCCTGCACACCAATCAAGCCGACAGCCCTGAAGCCAAAGGCCGCCAATGGGCGGTGTACGCCGCAGACGAAATCAGCTTTGCTGACGGCGTATTCAAACTGACTCCCGGCCTGCGCTACGACGCATATAAAGTTGAACCCGATGCAGGCGGCGACTATGCCAACAACGTTAACCCCAACAACAACGCCTCACTCACCGACAGCGACGACAGCAAACTGTCCGCCAGCTTGCTGGCAACCTGGCAAGTAGCTGAGCAAGCGCTGCTTTATGCGCAATGGGCGCAAGGCTTCAAAGCGCCAGACGCCACTCAGCTGTACATGAATTACGGTGCCTCGGGCACTTACTTGCGCGTCGGTAACCCGGATCTAAAGCCAGAAGAAAGTAACGGTTATGAGGTCGGTGGCCAGTTTGGCAACCGTCAATTAGGCGGCTCGCTGAGCCTGTTCGACAACCATTACAAGAACTTTATTGATGAAGGCGTCACCCTCGACAGCCAGCAAATCGCCGAACTCGGGCTCGATGCGGCGGATTATCCATTCGGGGTAACGCGCACTGAAAACCGCGACAAAGTTCGCATCTACGGCGCCGAAGCGACCGCCCATTGGGGCTTTGTTCAAGACTGGAAACTTTGGGGCGCTGTGGCCTGGGCACGCGGTAAAGACCGTAAAACCAATCAAGACCTGAACTCGGTAGCGCCACTGACCAGCACAATCGGCCTGAGCTACGAGCATGAGCGCTTTGGCAGTGACTTGATGCTGACCGCCGCCAGCGCTCGGGACAAGGTCGAGACAGACGCTGATTTTAAAGCCCCTGGCTACGGTGTCGTGGACATGACCGCCTATTGGCAGCCAGCAGCCTTGGACGGGGTCAAGCTGCAAGCGGGCGTCTTCAACATCCTCGACAAAAAGTATTGGAATGCACTGAACGTTCCGGATGGCGCGCTCGTCCAGCCTGACGATTACTACAGCGAAGTCGGGCGCAGTGTACGGGTGTCAGCCTCTTGGCAGTACTAATGAACCACTGAGAAATGGTGGATAAAAAAGCGCTATCCACCCTACCCGACTTAACGATCAACCAAGGTGCCTCCGGTGGGGTGTGACAACGCGAAGCTTGTCCACCAAGACGCAACACCGAAACGTCCAACCGGAGCGCTCTGTTTATAAGTCTAAAAGTGGTGGATAAAAAAGCGCTATCCACCCTACCCGACTTAACGATCAACCAAGGTGCCTCCGGTAGGGTGTGACAACGCGAAGCTTGTCCACCAAGACGCCACCCCAGCTTTCGAATTGCGCAGGGATGCGCCCCTATCTTGCTCGCCACCCGTTACGCGATAATGCGGACTAATTGTGGAGAGCCTGATGATATATCTATGCGCCAGCGAGGCGCTTGCAGAAAACCAGAGCCTGGGCTTTGAAGTTGCCGAGCGGAAGTTACTGGTCGTGCGTAAAGACGCTCGGGTATTTGCCTACTACAACAGTTGCCCGCATCGCGACGTCCCACTGGAATGGCAGCCCAACCAATTTCTCGACAGCAGCGCCAGCTTGATCCAATGCGCCACCCACGGGGCCTTGTTCCTTATCGACTCTGGCGAATGCGTCGCCGGGCCATGCGCAGGTCAATTTCTGGATGCCCTGGACTGTAAGGAAGACGCCCAAGGAATCTGGGTCGACATCACCGCACAGCCTGTATGAGCCTTTAAGGCATCAGGGCCAAGCGCCGCGCGACACGAATTCCAGCCGGGCTGATATCCACACCGTAAGCCAATACTTCAACGCCTGCCAGTTTGGCCTCAAGCAAGGCCGCTGCGTAAGCCGGATCAATTTCACTGGCCGCGCGCACCGCCGTGATCCCAGACAGGTTCACACAATAAAGCTGCACGGCGCGCACGCCGTCTCTGGCCAGAGCTGCCAATTCACGCAGGTGCTTGGCGCCGCGCTCGGTACGTGCATCGGGGAATGCCGCGACATCAGTATCGGCAAAGCCCAAGGTGACACTTTTAACTTCGACAAAGGCGAAGCCTGAAGGGTATTCAAGCCGAAAATCAATCCGACTGCGCTCCTGCCCGTAAGGCACTTCGCGCTTGAGTGCGGTAAAGCCGTTTAGCTCGCTAATCAGCCCAGCATCAAGCGCTTCTTCAACCAAGGCATTCGCTCGCCCAGTGTTGATACAGGCCAGACGGCCATGCGGGGTCTCGCCTATTTCCCAACTGCCCGGCAACTTGCGCTTCGGGTCATTGGAACGGCTAAACCAGACCCGCGCGCCCTCACTCATGCAATTAAGCATTGAGCCTGTGTTGGCACAATGAATCGTCAGCAACTCGCCGCTGCTGGTTTCGATATCTGCCAAAAATCGTTTGTAGCGGCGCAGCAATCGCCCTTCTTCTAGCGGTGGATCAAACTGCATGTGCACTCCAGCTTTTCAGGCCACGAGTAATACGCTCGACCGCTTCCTGTAAGCGCGGCAAGCTTTGCGTATAGGCAAAACGTACATGTTGCGCGGCCTGATAACGGCCAAAGTCCAAACCCGGAGTGAAAGCGATGTGCTCGGTTTCAAGAAAGTGCTGACAAAAAGCAAAGGCATCGCCGCCGAAAGCCGAGATATCTGCATATAGATAGAAGGCGCCCTCTGGCTCAACCGCAATTTTAAAGCCCAATTCGCGCAACGCTGGCAGCAAGAAGTCGCGCCGCTTGGCAAACTGCTCACGACGCTGCTCAAGAATCTCGATAGTTGCTGGCTCAAAACAGGCCAGCGCAGCATGTTGCGCCATGCTTGGCGCACTGATGTAGAGGTTCTGCGCCAACTTCTCAAGCTCAGGCACAGCCGCTTCAGGCGCGACCATCCACCCCAAGCGCCACCCGGTCATGCCGAAGTACTTGGAGAAACTGTTGAGTACGAAGGCGTCATCATCGACCTCAAGCACACTGGCCGCCTCAACACCGTAAGTCAGGCCATGATAAATCTCATCCACCACTAAATGGCCGCCGCGCTGCTTAACGGCCTGCGATAAACCGGCCAGCTCTTCGCGCTGCAAGATAGTCCCAGTAGGGTTAGCCGGTGATGCCACCAAAGCCCCAACACTTGAGCTGTCCCAATGCCGTGCAACCAACTCGGGCGTCAGTTGATAGCGCACATCAGGACCGACCGGCACCAACTGCGCGGCGCCTTCAATCAAACGCAAAAAATGCCGGTTACAGGGATAGCCGGGATCTGCCAATAGCCAGTGCTTGCCTGGGTCAACTAGCAAACTGCTGGTCAGCAGCAATGCGCCGGAGCCGCCCGGGGTAATCAGAATCCGCTGCGGATCAATATTCAGCCGATAACGCTGGGCATAAAAAGCCGAAATCGCCTCACGCAATTGCGGTATCCCGCGGGCCGGGGTGTAACGAGTATGCCCCGCCGCCAAGGCAGCCTGCCCAGCAGCAACTATGGGCGCGGCCGTGGTGAAGTCCGGCTCGCCGATTTCAAGATGAATAACATCATGCCCCTCAGCTTGTAACTGATTGGCGCGGGCCAACAGCGCCATCACGTGGAAGGGTTCGATCGCGCGGCTGCGTGCACTGTATGGCTGGGCCATGAAACTGCCTTGGCAAGTAAACAAACGGTGGATTCTAACCAACCAGCAGTTAAAACGGCAGTGAGCTCACATTGAAAGGTCTTCAATGAAATAAAATCATTTAAATCCGCGGTTTATTACCAACTTATTTAAGCAGGCGCAGAAAATAGCCAGAAGCCACCTAATACAGGCTTTTACTGCTGACGCGAGGTCGGATTACCAATAAAAACAGGTTCATATAAACCGTTCTACTACTCAAAACCGCAATATGCTAGACAACCGGGAGTAGCGCGATGGGTATTGATCTGGTAAGTTCGCCCGCTTGCAGCCGCAGGGCCGACCGAAAATCGGCAAAGGGATATCATCCTGCGCAGTAGAATTGAGAAAGTGAGAGGCGGTCATCCATGCCCACCAAAGCAAAAGCAAAAAGCGGTCAACTGATTCGTGGCTTCGAACCCTACCAAGAGAGTAAGGGTGAGGAGTACATGGGTGAGCCTATGCGTGCGCACTTCACCGGCATCCTCAACAAGTGGAAGCTGGAGTTGATGCAAGAAGTCGATCGTACAGTGCATCACATGCAGGACGAGGCAGCCAACTTTCCTGATCCAGCAGATCGTGCAAGCCAGGAAGAAGAGTTCAGCCTGGAACTGCGCGCCCGCGATCGTGAGCGTAAGTTAATCAAGAAGATTGACGAAACCCTGCAGTTAATCGAAGACGAAGATTACGGCTGGTGTGAGTCGTGCGGCGTTGAAATCGGCATCCGCCGTCTTGAAGCCCGCCCGACCGCAACGCTTTGCATTGACTGCAAAACGTTAGCGGAAATCAAAGAAAAACAGGTCGGTTCCTGATCTGAAAAACGGGGCGCTAAGGCGCCCCGTTTTGTTTCTATCCTGTGCCGTTTCTATCGCGCACATTCGCATGCATTAGCTTGTCTAAACCTGGCTCGTTAGCATGAATAATTCTGCCTACATCGGGCGTTTCGCCCCCACGCCTAGCGGTTACCTACACTTCGGCTCTCTCGTCGCAGCCCTTGCCTCGTATCTCGACGCGCGCGCAGTCGGTGGACGCTGGCTGGTACGCATGGAAGATCTCGACCCTCCTCGCGAAATGCCTGGCGCGCAGGCGGCAATCATGACCTCGCTGGAGAACTACGGATTCGAATGGGACGGTGAATTGGTGCGCCAAAGCGAGCGCCATGAACACTATCAGCATGTTTTAGAAGACCTTTTCAGCAAAGGTCTGGCCTATGCCTGCACCTGCTCACGCAAGCAGCTGGAAGCTTACAACGGGATATACCCGGGTTTTTGTCGCAACTTAGGCAAGCCACTCGACAACGCAGCAATACGCGTGCGTGTGCCTGAACTGATGTATGACTTTACCGATCGTGTGCAGGGTGAGTTTAACCAGCACCTCGGCCAGGAAGTCGGTGACATGGTGATTCGCCGTCGCGATGGCTTGTATGCCTACCAACTTGCAGTGGTTCTCGATGATGCATGGCAAGGGATTACCGATGTGGTGCGTGGTGCAGACCTACTCGACTCAACGCCGCGCCAGCTGTATTTGCAGGAACTACTTGGTTTCGCTCAGCCACGTTACTTACATGTGCCGCTGATTATTCAGCCTGATGGCCATAAACTGGGTAAGTCTTATCGCTCGCCGCCGTTAAAAGCTGATCAGGCAACTGCGCAACTGCTACGCGCCATGCGCGCCTTGGGCCAAGCGACACCAGCTGATGCAGCAGACTCGCGGCCTCAAGAGCTACTCAAATGGGCGATCCAGCATTGGGACAGCAACCTGATACCGCGCAAGCTCACACTGGCTGAGGCCGAACTGCGCTAGATATGCGCAACGTACTTACCTTGTTCCCATGCATTCACAGGACCCCAAATGAAAGCTCAGCTCGAAGAATTGATCAGTAAAATTAGCTCGGGTTGCATGCTTCCTGAAGAAGTGGCAAAAGTTGCCGATGAAGCGGCGCAGGCCTATGCCGACCCGCAGGCGTTTCTGGCCGCTAACCCAGACATCAACTATGACGACAGCTTTCCTATCCCGCTGGGCGAGTGGGTGGTGATCGGCAGTCTGCCGGAAACCGTGCTGTTTCAGGCCGACAGCTACGACGCCTTGTTCCAGCAGATTGTCGACTCGTTCGGGCCGCAGGTCAGCTTTGTACTCAAGCCCAAGCAACTGGTGAAAGTCGAGCCGCTAAAAGCGCTTAACCGTATCCAGGTACAGCTCAGCAGCCTGAGCCCGGAAACCAAGGGTTATGTGTTGCTTGATTTGAGCGAACCCTTGGATGACGAGTTGCAGGCGGTGCTGGTTTACAGCACTGACCTTGAGCGCGTCATGGCCTTGGCGGTTGACGCCGGGATCTATGCAGCGCCGGCCTATGAAGCCCTGAAAGCGGCGCAAGCTGAGCAATAAACGGCGTCGCGCCGACCATAAGTCGGCGCAACGGTATTGCCAAACAAGCTACAACTTGCCGTCCAGCGCTCGCAGGAATAATTGGCTGTACTGCGCTGCACTGAACGCAATCGGGTTGGTGCCTGCCGAGGCATCAGCTTGAGCCATAGTACCGACACGTTCGATCTGCGTATCATCGATGCCAATCTCGGCCAAGCTGTGCGGAATGCCCACCTCCTCACGCAGCGCCAGCACCCAGTCAAGAACACCGTTGAAACCCACATCCGGCAAATCCAGATAGCGCGCCAACTTATCCATCTGCGGCGCAATTTGGACCTTATTCGCTTGCAGCACATAGGGCATCAGCACGGCGTTGAGCAAACCATGGTGCGCGTCATACAGGGCACCGAGCGGATGCGCCAAGGCATGCATGGCTCCCAGCCCACGCTGAAATGCCGTCGCGCCCATGCTCGATGCCACCAGCATCTGCAGACGTGCTTCCACATCATCTCCATGCGCGACCGCTCGAGGTAGAAATTGCTGAACCATGCGCATGCCTTCAAGCGCAATGCCTTCAGCCATTGGGTGAAACAGCGGCGAGCAATAGGCTTCAAGATTGTGTGACAGCGCATCCATGCCCGTTGCGGCAGTGATTCTGGCAGGCAAGCCAAGGGTTAATTCCGGATCGAGAATCACCACGGCCGGGAGCATTCGAGCATGGAAAATAATGCGTTTGATATGGGCATCGGCATCGGTGATCACCGATGCACGTCCGACTTCGCTGCCGGTGCCAGCGGTGGTCGGTACCGCAACCACGGGCGCCATGCCCGCAACATTCACCCGGTTGCAATTGTCGCCAATATCTTCGAAGTCCCAGAGCGGCCGGTCTTGCCCGACCATCAGTGCAATGGCTTTACCGGCATCCAAGGCCGAGCCACCGCCAAAGGCAATCACTCCGTCGTGTCCGCCAGCTTTGAACGCGGCGACGCCAGCCATGACATTGTCACCGGTCGGGTTACCCTTTATCGCCGAGAACACACCAACTTTCAGCCCACCATCTCGGCACTGCGCCTGCGCGGCTTCAAGCATCGGTAATGCAGCAAGACCGGGATCGGTCACGATCAACGGCGCGTGCATACCAAGACTATCGCAAGCCTGCGCCAGCTCGGCGATACGCCCGACACCGACGCGCATGGCGGTCGGGTAGTTCCAGTTCATCCGGTACTGATCAAGACTCATATCGACCTCACAATTCGGTTTTGAAGTGAAAGGATTTTGCCCGGGTCAGGTGCTCGAAGCCGACACTGGACAAGGTGCAGCCACGCCCAGAGTTCTTCACTCCGGTCCAGGCCAGTGCAGGGTCCAGATAGTCACAACGGTTGAGAAACACAGTCCCTGCATGGACTTGATCGGCCAGCGCCATTGCCCCGTCTATATCGCGACTAAAAATTGCCGCGGTCAAGCCAAACTCACTGTCGTTCATCAGGGCCAAGGCTTCCTCATCATCCTTGACCTTCTGCACCCCCACCACCGGGCCAAATGATTCCTCGGTCATCACCCGCATACGGTGATCAACATCGGTCAGCAGTTGCGGCGCCAAATAGGCGGTGCCGCGCTTATCCATGGCAAAGTCTGCCGGATCAATATGCGCAGTAGCGCCCTGTCGGGTCGCTTCCTCTATTTGCCCACGGACAAAATCAGCCGCCTGGGGTTTTACCAAAGGCCCCAAGGTGGTTTCCGGGTCATCGGAACGGCCCAGCTTGTAGGTATTAACCAGCGCCACTGCTTGCTTGACGAAGTCTTCATACAGCGACTCATGCACATATATGCGCTCAATCGCGCAACAGGATTGCCCCGAATTGAAAAAGGCACCGTCAATGGTGGTTTCCACTGCATGGCTCAAATCTGCATCGGCGCGCACATATGCGGGGTCTTTGCCACCAAGCTCCAGTCCGGTGCTGATGAAGCGTCCGGCAGCAGCACGCTCGACCATCGCCCCGCCCGGCACCGAACCGGTAAACGCCACGTGCTGTACGGCGGGTGCTTGTATCAGTTTTTCGGTGTCTGCGTGGCTCAGGTGCAAATATTGGAAGACCCCTTTAGGCAGCCCGGCTTCATGGAACGCCGCCACCATGCGTTCTGAGCACAGCGGCGTTTGCGCAGAATGTTTAAGCAATACCGTATTACCGGCCAACAATGCCGGAAGCACCGCATTTACCGAGGTGAGATAGGGGTAATTCCAGGGAGCAATAACCAAGGCAACGCCCAGAGGCTCACGGCGGATAAAGCGAATGAAACCATCTTTCTCGGGTAACTGAATATCCGCCAGTGCCTGCTCGGCAATATCGGCCATGTAAGTGGCACGCTCGACAAACCCTTTGATCTCGCCGGCGGCGTAGCGGATTGGACGGCCCATCATCCAGCACAACTCTTGCGCCAGCAGGCCTTCTTTAGCGCTGAAAGCCTCAATCGCTTTGCGCGCGATAGCAATGCGCTCGCTCAAGGGCGTCTGTTTCCAGTGCAACTGGGCTTTTTCAGCCTGCGCCACTGCTGCGCCTATCTCATGGGTCGTCGCCAGTTCTCGCTCGACATAGACCGAGCCATCAATGGGTGAAATACATTTCAAGGTCGTCATAAAACACTCCAAACATTCACCAAGCCTTGCCATCTTGGAGCAAGGGTAAGCAGTCTTTGCCTGTGTTAGATAATTTCGAAGTAGCGCTCCAGCTCCCAGTCGCTGACATGGCGACGGTACTCACGCTCCTCCCACTCACGACTTGCCGCAAAGTGCTCGACAAAGGCATCACCAAACATCTCACGGGCAGCACTGGAGGCTTTTAAGCGCTGGGCCGCGTCCCACAAGGTGCGCGGCAGGGCCAAGTGTTCAGGGTGCTGTTGCTCGTAGGCGTTACCCACGATGGGGTCGGTCGGCTGCCACTTTTGCATGACGCCATAGAGGCCCGACGCCAGAGCCACAGATAAAGCAAGATAAGGATTGGCGTCCGCTGCACCGAGGCGGTACTCCTGGCGCTGGGATTTATCGCCGCCGGGGATGACCCGCAACGCAGCGGTACGATTCTCGACACCCCAGGTCGCATCGGTCGGCGCCCAGAAACCAGGAATCATCCGCCGGTAGCTATTGAGCGTAGGCGCGACCATGCACAAAAACTCCGGCATCAAGCGTTGCTGCCCCGCCAGAAAGTGACGCTGCAGCTCACTCATATTGTGATCTTGGCTAGGGTCAAAAAATGCCGACTTGCCATCGCTGCGGTTACGCAGCGAAACATGAATATGCCCGCTCTGCCCCGGATACTTTCCCGACCACTTGGCCATAAAGGTCGCCATCAAGCCGTTACGTTGAGCCAAGACCTTCATAAAGGTCTTGAACAGCGCGCCTTTATCGGCAGCATCTGCGGCATGGTCATAAGCGAGCGCGGCTTCGAGCACGCCCGGCCCGGTTTCGGTGTGCAGGCCTTCGATAGGGAAGTCCATGATCTCCGACATTTCGAGAATCTGATGATAAAGCTCAGCGTGCACCGAGTTACGAACCATCGAGTAACCAAACCAATCCGGCGTGAATGGCTTGAGGTTGCGATAGCCCTTTTCGCGCACCGACTCGGGCGTTTCATCGAACATGAAAAACTCATATTCGAGCGCTGCAAAAGGGTCATAACCCATGTCTTGGCAGCGCTTGATAACCTTGCGCAACGTGCCGCGCGGGCAGACTGCTTCAGCTTGCTGATCAAACTCTGCAAGGAACAACAACATGCCGTTCTCGAACGGAATATCGCGGCACGTATTGGGTAAAATGCGCACCGGCGCATCGGGGTAACCGGTGTGCCAGCCGGTGTAGCTGGCGTTGTCGTAAAGCTGGTCTTTGACATCCCAGCCGAGCACTACATCGCAGAATGCAAACCCATGTTCCAGCGATGAATAGAATTTGCTGCGGCTCATGTATTTACCGCGCATGACGCCGTCGTTATCAAACAGACCGACTTTGATATGACTCAGGTTTCGCTCCTCGATAATGCGCTTGGCATCCTCGATGGTTTTCACATCACGCGGATTGAGCATGACACCCCCTGTCGAATTATTTTGGCTACCAATCAATCGCAAACAGCCTTAAACGCACAACGCCTGAGCCGGCTTAAACGCTGGCTCAGGCGCTTGCGCTTGATGCTTAGCGATACGGCGAGCCAGCCTTGGCCATCAGTGCATTGTATTTTTTGAATATCTCGACCACTTTGGCGCAGCGCGGACTGGTCTTGGCAATTTCATCCCAAAACACTTGTGCCTCGTCTTCAACTTTTTTCCACTGCTCCGGTGGAATACTGGTCAATTGCAACTTGCTGCCCTCAACCCGCAACTGCGCTTCACCACCCCAATACCAGTGTTGGCGGTAGTAGTTGGAGCTGTCCATGCACAGCTTGAACAGGGTTTGCAGATGCTCCGGCACCTCGGCCCACTTTTCAGAGTTTGCGAAGTAGGAGCCGCACCAGGCGCCAGAAATATTATTGGTCAGGAAGTACTTGGTGACGTTAGCCCAGCCAACAGTGTAATCCTCGGTAATCCCGGACCAGGCAATACCGTCGAGTTCACCGGTTTGTACGGCTACCTCAACATCTTCCCAAGGCAAGGTCACTGGAACCACACCAAAGCGGGAGAGGAATTTCCCGGCGGTAGGAAAGGTAAAAATACGCTTACCTTTGAGATCGTCCAGACTCTTGATCGGCTCAACCGTGGCAAAGTTGCACGGGTCCCATGCACCAGCACCGAGCCAGGTCACGCCCTCAACTTCACCGTAGGCTTCTTCCCAGATTTCCTTGAGCCCGTACTTTTCAAACAACACCGGCACATCCAGGCTGTAACGTGTGGCAAACGGGAAGTAACCACCAAACACCGCAACATCGACTGGCGCCGCAATGGAGTCATCGTCACTCTGCACGGCGTCAATCGTGCCGCGCTGCATGGCGCGAAACAACTCGCCCGTAGGGACCAACTGGTCGGCAAAATACAACTGGATTTCCATCTGCCCGTTAGCGGCTTTGTTGAAGGCGTCGATGGACGGTTTGATAACGTGCTCAGCCAGTGCCGGGCCAGCGTAGGTTTGCAATCGCCAGGTGATCTTTTTCGGTTCGGCTGCGTAAATATGGGCCGAACCCAGCGCTGTAGCCCCAACTGCGCCGGTAGTCACCGCAGCGGTCTTCAGAAAATCGCGTCTCGTACTCATGCTGTGCTCTCCAATAGTGTCGATTCAGATGCAATACAACCGCAGATCGGCGCCCACTCTTGCGGTGGGCGCGCTTTATCAGGCTCGCGAATACTCGCTAACCTGGTTGTGCGCACAACCTGAACAACGCGCACGGTTTAACTGATGCACACCTCAACGCCCGTAATGCCATTGCGGCAGCCACAAGGCTATTTGCGGGAACACCATCACCAACACCAGCGCCAGTACCATGATCAACACGAACGGAGTGACGGAGACATAGATATCCCGCAAGGTGACTTCAGGCGGCGCCATGGCGCGCATCAGAAACAGGTTGTAGCCAAATGGTGGCGTCATATAGGCAATCTGGCAGGTGATGGTGTAGAGCACGCCATACCAGACCAGATCAAAACCTAATGCGCCGACCAGAGGCACGTATAACGGCGCGACAATCACCAGCATCGCTGTGTCGTCGAGAAACATACCCATGAGGATGAATGAGACCTGCATCATGATCAGCACTTGCCAAGGGCTCAGGTCCATGCGGTCAATAAAGAACGCTTCAATCGCCTTGACCGCACCCAGACCATCAAACACTGCGCCGAAGCACAGCGCTGCAAGAATGATCCACATGAACATGCAGCTAATCGCCAAGGTCTTGCGCATCGTCTCTTCCATCACCACGCGGTTCAAGCGGCGCTTGAACAGTGCCGCCAGCGTTGCAGCCGCAGCGCCCACCGCAGAACTTTCGACCAGGCTGGTGATGCCCATCAGGAACAAACCGGTCATGCTGAAAAAGATGAATAGCGGCACGATCCCGGCTTGCAACAAGCGAATTTTCTCACCCCAGGTAATGTCCTTGCGCTCTTCTTCGCTAAGTGCCGGGCCAAGCTCAGGCTGCAAGCGACAACGAATCGCGATGTACAAGACAAACAGCCCGGCCATCAGCAAGCCGGGAAATACACCGGCCAGCCACAATTGCCCAACAGGCTGGCGGGCGATCATGCCGTAAAGCACCAGCACCACACTCGGCGGAATCAAAATACCTAATGAACTGCCAGCCTGAATAACCCCGGTGACCATAATCTTGTCGTAGCCACGGCGCAGTAGCTCGGGCAGCGCGATGCTGGCGCCAATCGCCATACCGGCAACGCTCAAGCCGTTCATTGCCGAGATCGCCACCATCAGGGCAATGGTGCCAATCGCCAGACCGCCATTGAGCGGCCCCATCCACACATGGAACATGCGGTAAAGATCATCAGCCAAACCGGATTCAGAAAGCATGTAGCCCATGAACACAAACAGCGGCAAGGTCAGTAGCGGATACCACTTCATCAGCTTCATGGCTGCACTGAACGCCACTTCAGAACCCCCGTCGCCCCAAAGCATCAACGCTGCCACAACAGCGACAAAGCCAATAGCGCCAAATACCCGCTTACCGGTCAGCAGTAACAACATCATTGAAGAAAACATCATCAGGGCGATGAGTTCATACCCCATTACAAGGTCTCCCCACGCGCTGCAGCGATATCTTTGAAGAAGGTGGCGATTGCCTGCAATAGCATCAGGAAGACACCAATGCACATGACGATCTTGATCGGCGCCATAGGTGGCGACCATGCGGAATAGCTTGTTTCCTTATATTCGAGGGCATACATCGTTGATGAAATGCCGCCGTAGAGCAAAAACACCAGATAGAAGATCAGCAATAGCACGGTGAATGCATCAACCAGTGCCCGCGTGGCTGGCGACCAACGACTGTAAATCAGGTCCATGCGCACATGTGCATCAAGCTGCATCGAATAGGCGCCGCCAAGCAAAAAGTAAGCGACCATCAAAAACTGCGCGCTCTCTAGCGTCCACTCAGCCGGCTGGAAGAAGGTCTTACTGAATGATGAATACAACAGGACACCCAACATGGCGAAAATCAAGTACATCGCAAAACGGCCAACCAGCCGATTGATTTTCTCCACCCCCCTGACAAAACCACAGATAAGCCTGCGCATGGCAATCCCTGCTTTCTCATAGTTATCTCGTCAGCCTAGTCGAAGATCGGATAAAACCAACCCGGGTCGCTCGATACGCGAGCAGCCAGATACGATCTCGGCAGGTTTCAGACGCCGGACAGAGCCAATACGGTGATACGGGACGCTTAATCACCCAGAAAGGTGCTTAGCGCAGCGCTGGTGCGCAGAGGATCTTCTTCTTGCGGAACGTGACCGAGGTCTTGAAATATCACCAAACGGCTACCGGCAATATCTGTAGCGAATCGCTCAGCATTGAAAACAGGGATCAGACGGTCCTCGCCGCCCCAGATAATCAGAGTTGGCACCTGCAGTTGCTTTAACTGCGCATAACCGGTGTTCTTGACCTGATCAAACCGCTCGCGCAGCGCTTGGCGATTACCTTCACGCAGGGTGAGCTGGTAGTAACGATCAATCAGTTCATCCGTGACCTTGGACGGGTCGCCGTAGACATTGCGGACGCTGGACTCGATCATTTTGTATGGCAAAATTTTACCCATCAATGGCGCTAGGATCGGGTTTTGCGCCAGTCGAAAACCCAACGGTACTGAATTCGATTGGCGCGGGTAACCAGCAGCATCAACCAATACCAGATGCCCAACCTGTTGCGGCTGTTTGAGCGCATACAGCCAGGCTAACTGGCCACCAAAACTATTGCCGACCAGGGTCACCCGCTGCAGCTTAAGCTGCGCCAATAACTGCTCCAGAAAGCGCTGGTAATGCTCGACCGTGTAATCGCCGTCTGGGAATGGGCCGGTTAAGCCAAAACCCGGTAGATCAATACTGATCACTCGATGCTTTTGCTCAAGTTGCTCAACCCAGCCTTGCCATGTGTGCAGGCTTGCAGACGTGCCATGCAGTAATAACAGCGGCTCCGGATCATCTCGCGGTCCCTGATCACGTATATGCACCTGCATACCATGGAGATCCACAAACATCGAAGGTGGCGGTGCCCAACGCGCTTTCAGTTCATCGAGCGGCAGATCCGGGGCCCAGTTGAACACTACAAACCCGCAGATAAACAGGATTAATGCCAGCACAACACCGCGCAACAACTTCATAAGGCGACGCATTATTTATCCTTGTTCCGGGGCTTTGCGGGCGCAGCCTCGCGGCTATCAGCAAAGCACGTGGCGGTGATTCATCCCGTCATAACCCAGCGTCACGCAAACGCTGCGCATGCTCAACGTAGAGGCGTACAGGGTCGGCACCTTTACCGACAAGACCAAAGGTCTGGTTAATGATATCGAAGTGATCCAGCGGGTAATCATCACCAATAACTGTGCCCAAATGCGAGCTGTAGCGACCGACCATGCCGTCACACTGGCCCTTTTCTCGGCGAAAGGTCCTGGCGAAGACTCGGCACGCCACATTTGGACCATCAAACCGGTTACCGCCGCGGTTGGTGATACCTGGCTGCAAAGTGCCAGACCACGAATAATAGCGAACCCCATTGACCTCAGCCGCGCCTTCACCGCCCCATGTCTGTGGCAAACCTTGCGGGTATTTGCGGTTGAACTCCGCCACCCCGGCGCTGGTTAATGAGCCATGTGCCGCTGCGATATCCACAGGCAACGGTGGCCCTTTATAACCTTGCTCCAGCCATCTCATCACCCGGACACAGCCACGTAGCAACAGCCTCAGACACCTCTCGGTAAAGCTGCCAGCCGCCGCTTTATAGGCTAGATAATCGCCCAACTCTGAGCCGTGATTTGGCCCTGCGACTGAGGTTACAGAAGCCACCCACTCAGGATGTAAGGCTGCCGCGTAGCGTGCCGTTAAAGCCCCTTGACTGTGCCCTAGAAGATGTACTTTCTCTGCACCGGTTTTGGCCAATACATCACTGATATGTGCCAATAGCTGCTCGCCGCGTACCTCGGTAGAGTTCAGCGGCGAAACCTGAACCGCGTAGGTTTTGGCGCCTGCGGCACGCAACGCGCTGACAATCCCATACCAATAGGGATACCCGAGCAAACTCACGTAGCCCAACATTCCTGGAACCAAAATCATCGGATAGCGCACAGTCGCAGATGGGGCCATCAACTGACTTCCTTGTTTCATCTGATTGAAAGAGTCACGGTGATACACCCGTGCACCGGCTCACTAAACGAATCAGCTTAGCCGACCGGGCTAAAACAGTATGTCTAATGCAGGTTTGTGGATGTTCCGCACCCATCATCAGCACAATCGATGAACACTATTAAAGCGCTCAAGTTCTTATTTTTAGCCATATCTCTAGTATTGACTCCCGTAAGCATCACACACCTATTTAAGGAGTCAGTCATGAAAAGCAAACTCGCTATCAGCTTGGCACTAAGCCTATTCGCCGCAAACGCATTCGCTTTGCCAAATTCCAGCCCACAACCGCTGTTAACTGAACTGAAAGACGCCCCAGAGGTAATTAATATTCTGGACCCATTGGCTGAGAACGGTTCGTCACGTACTCCAGGCGCGAAATTTCGTGTCGCCGAGGGTGGCGCTCAGCGCACGTTAGATGCCCGCACCACTGGCTGATACTTGTGCTACGAGGCTAACCGCTAAATGACCAATAGAACCCAAACAGGCAGCGTCAAAGCTCCGAGAACGGTAGATAGAAATACCGTGGAGCTGACGCTGCGCACATCGTCCTGAGTTTTTGCAAAACCGAGAATATTCACCCCACTCGGGCATGCAGCCATCAACACCAGCACGCTTCGTGCGCCCTCATTCAGTTGCGGCAACAGGCTACTGAACCACCATACCAATGCCGGAAAAGCCATTAGCTTGATTGTCGTCAGAGCCAACACACTGCTGCTCGGACGCAAACGGAAGCGCGACAAGCTCGCCCCGAGAACAATCAACGCACAGGGCAATGCTGCCTGTCCCAGCCAGGTGACCATCTTCCACAGTGGTTCCGGCGCAGTCCAACCTGACAGGTTAAGCAACGCGCCTAGTAGCAAGCCAATAATCATCGGATTCGCCAAGTTCTTCAGCAGTGCTCGTACATTGACTTTTTCAGGGCTGCCGAACGCGGCATAAAAGCTCTGCATCGAAAACAGCGTCAGGCTGTGAAACACCAGAATGGCGAACAGATAAACCAGGCCGTCATGGCCCATCAAAGTAGTAACGATAGGGATGCCGACCAGCACGTTATTGGAGAAGGTCGCAGCCAAACCAAGCGGCGTCGCCACGCCACGCTGGCGATGGACGATAAAATTGACTGCGCAGAACACCACGACCACGGGTAAAAAATAAGCGAGCAGCAGTGTTATCGACAAACCATCAGCCAGTGGTGCCTTGGCAATGCCGGCAAACAATAACGTCGGCATAAACAGCTTGAAGGTGATATTGGCCAGCCCGGCGGCAGTTTCAGTACTCAACCACTGGCGCCAACCCAAAAGGTAACCAAGTACGATCAAACCAAAGATTGGCAAAATTGCGAGAACAGCTGGCATATCCCCAAGGCTCCTCAACTACTAGATAACCGCCTGACGCGCCCTGACGTGCCGAGCTAGAGAGCCTGCAAGCATACCTGCGGCGCACTCGACAACATAACAAATCGGCAACACAACTTCTAAAGCAATCTACAGTCATAAGACTGGTGAACTTAATAATAAATAACTGCTGATTTCGAAGGGAAACACCATGAAGAATAAAGTTCTAGGCGTTGCGTGCGCACTGACGGCTCTAGCTGTACTGTCAGGTTGCGCTGGAGACAAGCCTGAAAACCCGGTTGACTACTTCACCTTCAATGACCAGCCTCTGGTTAGGGATGTGGTAGATGACATGACTAAAAAGGAAGTGCTGCAGGTTGGCGGCCAACCCTCAACCGAGATCACCCGCAGTGTCGAACCAGGCACCTGTAACAACTACATCCTCAATAACGAGGGTCATCAGCAGCCCTACTACGTCAGTTTCAACTCGGCAGACCGGGTCGATGGCAAAGGTTTTATGAGCTGTCAGCAAATGGAAGAAAATGCACGTGCCCGCGCACGCGTCCTTGGTTACTGATCCGTCGCGATCTTAGCCCCGGGAAACCGTTTCATAGGTAATGCGTTTAATGCGCGCAGCAAACACAAGCACGCTAGAATCGACGCCCTTGCGAGCCATTTGTTAAAGTGGGCTGCAATCTTCCGGAAGTCTTAGCTGATGCAACCTCGCGCCGAACAAAAACTGCAAACCCGCCACGCTCTAATGGACGCGGCACGCAGCCTAATGGCGGGTGGTCGTGGCTTTTGCAGCCTAAGCCTGCGCGAAGTCGCACGCGCAGCTGGTATTGTGCCGACCGGCTTTTATCGCCACTTTCAAGATATGGACTCACTGGGTCTGGCGCTGGTTGCTGAGGTCGGCGAGACCTTTCGCAGCACCATTCGCAAGGTGCGCCACAACGAATTCGAACTAGGCGGCCTGATCGACGCCTCCGTGCGTATATTCCTTGATGCGGTTGATGCCAACCGGCCACAGTTTATCTTCCTTGCCCGTGAGCAATTCGGTGGCTCGCTGCCGGTGCGTCAAGCCATCGGGACTCTGCGCGGACGCATCATGGCTGACCTCGCTACCGACCTGGCGCTTATGCCTAAGCACCAACATCACGGCAGCGAAGAGCTTGAGCTGCTCGCCGACATGATTGTTAAAACGGTTTTTGCCACCCTGCCAGAGCTGATTGACACCCCACAAAACCCACTACCGGCTCACCTGCAGCCTGCTGCCAAGATGATTGAGCAACTGCGGGTAATATTCATTGGCGCAAAATACTGGCACGTGCCCGGCTCCCAACCGTTGGCCAGACACATCAGGCGCACCAAAGTGGCGCAATGAAATAATCCACGCACCAAATAAAACCTGTCTAACGCATCAAAAATCACCATAGCCTCGCTACAGCCCGCACCATTTCTGCGCTATACCGCATTGGCAAGCCCCTTGCTCTATAACGCTGAACTGTCCTGCTGGAACACAACGCATGCTGGTGATTCATCAACGTATCAAGCCCCAGGAAAAATGGGACGCAGAACTGCTGCTGACCTTTGAGGCTCGCAGTAAAAGCCGCCTACGCTGCTTCACGACAACCGGCGAAGACGTCGGCCTGTTTCTCGATCGCGGCCAACCGCCCCTGCACGATGGCGAATGCCTGCAAGCCCAGGACGGACGTGTAATACGCGTTGGTGCCCGTGCCGAACAACTGCTGCACGTTACCTGTAACAGCCCGTTTGAGCTGATGCGCGCGGCCTATCATTTAGGCAATCGTCACGTTGCCTTGCAACTGGGTGATGGTTGGTTGCGTCTGCCCGATGATTACGTACTCAAGGCCATGCTCGAACAACTTGGCGCCAACGTTGAATTGATCGAAGCGCCTTATCAGCCTGAGCACGGCGCTTATGGCGGAGGACATCATCACTCCCATGCAGGCGATGCCGAATTCAGCTATGCACCGCGCCTGCACCAGTTTGGTGTGCGCAAGTGAATAAAGCCTGGGCGCTATTGCGTTTAGCCAGCCCACAACTGCCTATCGGTGGCTACAGCTACTCACAGGGCCTGGAAATGGCGGTCGAGCAAGGCATCGTCAGGGATGCAACCAGCGCTCAACGCTGGATCAGCGATCAATTGCTGTGCAACCTCGCACGTTTCGAAGCGCCGCTATTGCTCGCCCACTGTCGGGCAGCAGAGCGCGATGACTGGGATGCCTTGAAATCGCTTGCGCAGCAGCACCAAGCCAGTCGCGAAACCCGCGAACTGCGCCTCGAAAGTCGGCAGATGGGTTATTCAATCCAACAACTCTTGCAAGGCCTGCCTGAACTGGATGCGCCGGCCCGTGAATTGTTCGAGTCACTGCAAGAGCCGGGGCTAGCGCTCGGTTGGGCCTTGGCTGCCCGGGCGTGGCAAATAGACTCGCAAGATGCTTTGGCCGCATGGCTTTGGGGCTGGCTTGAGAACCAATTGGCGGTGCTGATGAAAACCCTGCCACTCGGGCAACAAGCCGCGCAGCGCCTGACATCAGCACACTTGCCGGTGTTAGAGCACGCCCAACACCAGTGTAATCAAACTGAATCCGCTCATTGGGGCAGCGCCGCGTTTGGCCTTGCCCTTGCGAGCATGGCGCATGAGCGCCAGTACAGCCGACTATTTCGCTCTTAAAAGGAAACCCCAACATGAATAGCCAACCTTTGCGCGTCGGCATCGGCGGCCCGGTCGGTTCCGGCAAAACCGCGCTGACTTTAGCGTTGTGCCTGGCCCTGCGTGAACGTTACAACATCGCCGTGGTTACCAACGACATCTACACCCAGGAAGACGCCCAGTTTCTGGTGCGTAACGAGGCGCTGGCCCCTGAGCGAATCATCGGCGTAGAAACCGGTGGCTGCCCACATACAGCGATCCGCGAAGATGCCTCGATCAACCTTGAAGCGGTTGATCAGTTGAACAAGCGCTTTCCTGGCCTCGACATCATTCTGGTTGAGTCGGGCGGTGACAACCTGTCGGCTACTTTTAGTCCAGAGCTTTCTGACTTGACCATCTATGTAATCGACGTGTCCGCCGGTGACAAGTTACCGCGCAAAGGCGGCCCCGGCATCTGCAAGTCTGACTTGCTGGTGATTAATAAAATCGACCTGGCCCAACTGGTAGGCGCATCGCTCGAAGTCATGGACCGCGACACAAAAAAAATGCGCGGCGACAAACCCTTTGTCTTCAGCAACCAAAAGATTGGTCAGGGCCTCGAAGACATCATCGCTTTCATCGAACGCCACGGCATGCTCAACGCTGCCTGAATTGAATATCCACAAGGACGCTTATCATGAACATGCGTAAATCCCTGTTTAGCCTTGCCCTGTTCCTCACTCCCGCATTGGCTTTTGCTCACCCTGGCCATCACGAGTCCGGGCTGATGGCTGGCCTGACCCATCCAATATTTGGCCTTGACCATCTACTGGCCATGCTCGCTGTAGGTTTGTGGGCTGCGCAGCAACAGGGCGTAGCGCGCTGGACCCTGCCGGTAACCTTTGTCAGCAGCATGCTGCTCGGCGGCGTACTGGGCTTTAACGGTGTCGAGATGCCCCTGATGGAAACCGCAATCGCCGGCTCAGTTCTTGCGTTCGGCGTGCTGGTTGCCGTTGCTGCCCGCCTGCCAGCCGCCTTCGCCCTGACGCTCACTGCGGTCTTTGGCCTCAGCCACGGCATTGCCCATGGCCTTGAACTGCCTGCCCTGACGAGCCCTGCAACCTACGCCATTGGTTTTGTTGCAGCCACCGCAGCACTGCACGCCAGCGGTTATGCCGTTGTGCGCTTCTTGCCACAGGCAGCAGCACCTCTGGTACGCATTGCTGGCGCAGCCTCCGCGCTAACCGGTGCCTGGTTGCTTGCCAGCTAGTCCCAGCCGGCCTAACGCCACTAAACCTACAGCCGCGCGGCTGTAGGTTTTCCTCAGCAACACGCGCAACTGTGCTCTGGGTCGTCATCCACATAGTATCGGCTCTGTCATAGTCAGCCTCCCTAATGTGATAACTCAGACCAGACGGAATAATCATGCTGCGCGTCGTCCGCTTTCTAATTGCTCCCACGTTGCTTGTCGCCATCACCCTCACCGTGCTGACGCTAACTAGCAAGCCTGCACAAACGCCAAAAGTACTCAGTTCACTTGGCTCGCAACCTCTGGTTATTGCCCACCGTGGCGGCCGCGGATTGTGGCCAGAAAACAGCCTGTTCGCCTTTCAGCGCGCCAGCTCATTGGGTGTGGATATGCTGGAAATGGATGTGCGGCTAACCAGCGACCAACAGATCGTGGTTATTCATGACGATAGCGTCGACCGGACCACGGATGGCGAAGGCCTTGTGGACAGTTTTACCCTGGAGCAACTGCAACAGTTGGACGCAGGCTACAATTGGACTGCCGATGGTGGCCAGAGCTATCCATATCGCAATCAAGGCATCGTTATTCCGCAATTAGAAGCCGTACTGCAAGCCGAGCCAGCAATCGCCAAGGTCATAGAATTGAAGGTTGCTGATAACGCCCTTGTGGACAAACTGTGCCAAAGCCTGGAAGCCTATGCACAGCGCGACCGGGTGATTATTGCCAGCTTCTATGAATCGAGCCTGCAGCGGCTGCGTGAACGTTGCCCCGGTGTAGCCACCTCAGCCAGCCCCAGCTCAATACGCTTATTGCTTGCCATGAACTGGCTAGGGCTAAGCAGCGTACTTTCCCCGTCTTATCAGGTACTGCAGATTCCCCCACGCCACAGCGGAGTTGAGCTTGCCAGTAGCGCATTGTTCGAGTCGGCTAAAGCACGTGGCCTGAGCGTACAACTGTGGACAATCAACGAGCAGCCAGTAATGCGCAAAATGCTGAACCTCGGCGCTCAGGGTTTGATTACCGACTATCCAGACCGTGCCCTGCAGTTATTAGGGCGTCCTACACGCATTAGCGCACTCAGCGAATAAGCTAAGAGCTCGCTGCTTATATCTGCTCAAAAAACGTACAACTTCGGCCACGCTTAGTCTTACGTGGCCTACACCGCTTAGCACGCAGGTTATCCACAGAACCACACACAGAGAACTGGGATAACTACGCGCACCTGATCGCCAAGCCACTGAAATAGTTGAATTATTTCTTGACTATCAAGGCTTGAAGGCAAGCCAGATTTGCGCCAAAACAGCTGTTCAAAAAACAACCAACAGCTGTTAAGGCCTGATTTCATTGGCCTGCAACAATGCATACAATAGTTATCAACAAGCCTACCCACAGTAGTCGTGGACAACTGTTCCTGCCGACATCAACCCTATCTCAACTTATATAACTCACTGATTTGCTTATTTAATCAGTGTTGATCAAGAAACGTACAGGACGCCGTAAGCTTAGTCTTGCAAGGCTCCCACGACTTAGCACGCAGCTTATCCACAGAATGCTGCACAGAGAAACTGGATAACTGTGCACACCACCTACGACAGAGCCTCAAATAACTAAAGAAAAGCTTGACTATCTGGCCTTTGGCGCAAGTTTTATGGCCCGGAAAACAACTGATCAAAAAACAACCAGAACTTGCAAAAGCCTTATTTCATTGGGCTTCAGCGATGCATACAAGAGTTATCAACAAGCCTGCCCACAGTAGTCGTGGACAACTGTGGATTATCGTTACGCTATTCATTTAGTTGTTATTAACTCACTGAGCCAGCTATTTAATCAGTATCGATCAAAAAACATACACTTCCCTGCGCCCCTAGTCTTTCGTGGCTTCTACTGCTTAGCTCGCAGCTTATACACAGGACACTCCACAGAGAAGTTGGATAACTGTGCATAGCAACCTCTGCACAAACTGAAATAGCTAAAGATTTACTTGACTCTGCACAGTAAAAACCAATGAATTTACCCGGCGAAAACGCTGTTCAAAAAACAACCAACTCCCTGAACGTCAAGTATTTAGAAGCCTGTAGCAATGCATACAATAGTTATCTACAGGGCTACCCACAGTAGCCGTGGACAACTTGATACGCTGAAACAGCAAGTGGATAACTCATTCAAGACTTACACACATCAAATAGCCAATAAGCTGATCAAAAAACACACAACCACCGCAAACGCCCGATTTAACTGGGCTGCAGCGGCATACGCCCATGTTACCCACAGCTCGTTCCACAGTCTTTGTGTGCAACTGTGCTGAAAGCTATCACTGCGATCAATTCAATCAACAAGCCAATCCCAGTTGCCGAGCCTAAGCTTGCTCTATCAGCCAGGAGCAAGATTATGAATAACCAACAGAGCCACCTCAGTCAGTTGCTACAAAGCCTGCTTGCCGCCTATGCCGGTGGAAATAGCGGGGCTAGCGTCGACTAACACTGCACAGCCTTGGTCTTGCCCAGCCAGAACGGCTAACCTGAGCAGCTAATTGTTCAGGAGTCATGTCATGAGTCTGCGTTCGATCTGTGTGTTCTGTGGCGCGAGTACCGGGGCCAATCCGGTCTACCGTGAAGCAGCAATAAAGCTTGGCCAACACCTTGCCAAACACAATATCCGTCTTGTATACGGCGGCGGTGCTGTCGGCCTGATGGGAGTTGTGGCAGACGCTGCAATGGCGGCTGGCGGAGAGGTGATCGGCATCATTCCACAGAGCCTGAAACGCGCAGAAGTTGGCCACCAAGGTCTTACCCGGCTGGAAGTGGTTGATGGCATGCACGCGCGCAAAGCACGCATGGCTGAGCTTAGCGACGCCTTTATCGCACTGCCCGGCGGGCTTGGCACTCTTGAAGAACTATTTGAAGTCTGGACCTGGGCGCAACTTGGCTACCACAACAAGCCGCTGGGCCTACTCGACGTAAAGGGGTTCTACAGCAAGCTGGGAGATTTTCTCGACCAGTTGGTAGAAGAGCAGTTTGTGCGCGCCAATCACCGCGCCATGCTACAACTCAGCGAAACACCCGGTGAACTGCTAAAGCTGCTGCAAAACTGGCAACCTCTGGAAGCGCCGCGCTGGCAGGACAGCAAGCCGAACTAAGACTCTTACTAGATCACTGCGCCCCGTATTCAAACGGGGCGCGACGATTAGAGGCTGTCGGTAGCCAAGCCTGCGTACAGACGAGTCATCTCATTGAGCTGACGGAACATCGAGTCTGCATTGATCGCAACAATGGTTGGCACAAAATCCTTGGAGGAAAGCGCCTTGCTCGCGAACTGCCACTTAGCATCGGTCTTGCGCAGCGCTTCGGCAATCTCCGGATTAGGTGCTTTGCTGGCCTGAAGTTCCTGCATGATGCTGCCAAACTCCTTCACGGACGCATCAAACTCGGCATCCAGGTTCGCTGCCGTCACACCCCAGGCGCGAGCCATGTAGAACATCGCTGTGCGTTGGGTCAGCACACGGTTCCAGCCGCTGCGGTTGATTGCGTGAGAGGCTGCGTCACCGTTGTGCTTCTCTAGCAGATCGACCATCTGCTGGCATTCCTTTACCAGCTTCTCGGCCGTGGCCAACACAAGCGCGGCTTGGGCCTTATCCGGTTGCGCAGTGATCAGTGGCTTGTATTCAACCCAGATCGCCTCAACCTTCGCCAGAGAGGCGCGGATCTCATCATCTGGGGCGTAGTCTTTAAGTTGCTGATGATGCTTCTCGAACAGCGCAATACTCTCGTCCCGCTGGCGCGTGGCAGACGTCACCTTCACATCGGAGCCGATCATCATGTAATCCTTGGCGATAATCTGCCCAAGGCTGCGCTGCAGGCCAGCCATATTCATCGCTTCCAGGGTCGCCATCTGTGCCCAGCTTGCAAAGCTGATCAATAGACTGCCGCCGAGCAGCAACGCACGCATAAAACCTTTCATATACAAGAAATTCCTTACTTCGCCTTCAAGCGAACATCAAAAGAACATCGATCACAACGCAAGCGAGGGCGCTATGAGGACAGAGGACGCTGTATTGTTCTTATGAAATGGGCGTGCGTGAATGCAAGGGGATAAACATTCCGTCGCCAGCAGCGGGCGGGCATTCTAATTCATCACAGTGCCAGCAATTTGCTACTGTTCACAAAGTTTGAAAGCACTGGTGAGATTTCAGTGGAGCCAATCGGCACCCAAGATAATCTCGGGCTGACCCGCCCCACTTGCAGCTACTTCCGGGGCATCAATCAATGCCTCAAGCAGCAAGTGGAGTTAGCAGCATCCCTTCTCAAGCCAAATTACTGAATGCGCAAAGTTACGCATACCGTGGTGCATTACTCGCGGCTGGGGCAACTTGAGCCAGCCGCTCAGCTTCCTGGATTTCTTTAAGTTCACGCCACTCGGCCATCAGCCCAGCCATATCCGCGCGTTGAGCGTGCTCACCAAAAACACTCTGCAAGGTGACCACTCGTTGAGCTTCTGCCAGTAACCGGGCACGCACTTGATTGAGCTTTTTGCTTTGTACAGCTTGCAATGACTTCGCTTCGGAGATGCCGTTGTTATACATCGCCAGCAATTCTAAATCGGTTTTGCGATAAAAGCGCATATCGTTGCGCGTCGCACGCTTGAAGCTGAGGAAAGAGTTGGCTTGCCAAGCGTTTACTTGTTGCTCGACTTGCTTGATCTGCGGTTCTAAGTCTTTAAGTTCTTGCGGGGTAAACAAGGCACCCTCACGCTCGGTCGCACTGGCATACCAGCGTACAAGTGTGGTCAATCCTGCCCGGCTATAACCTGTGTCACTGGAGTGCTCAAAAATACCAATTGCTTGCCTGATAAACCCACCGCGTTTGGGCATATCGCCTTCCAAACTTATACGTCCTGCAAACTCGGCGCAGGCCTGCTGATCAATAGACTCACACCCCGGCTGCCAAAGAATCGATGCCTCACTGCCGCCCTTGGGTTTACGCGGCATATAGTGACGCTGTTGCCCATGGTGCTCGTAGTTATCACCTTCAAGGTTGATCAGGCCACCCAGCAATAAACCTGCGCCAACTGGCGGCGAACTGAACAATACAACAGTACCCGCCAGTGCGACTTTCCACTCAGCGTCCATCCAGGTTGTTGGCAAAGAAGGCACCGGATCATTGTGGTTAACCAAGCGATGGTGAGTCAGCGCGCTGGCACCGGTAACAAAGCCTTGATCCCCTGCACGAGGGGAGCCGAAGGTGTAAAGCAACACATCAGGTGCTACTGGCAAGCGCCTTATGTACTCAGCGAGTAACAGAGCGATCGCGCCACCCAAGCTGTGACCGCAGACAATAATTGTCTGTTCTCCTGTATAGAATGCGTCGAGATAACGCTCAACAAATGGTTTTACGGCTAAAAACGCATTATAAAAACCTCGGTGTGCTTGTCCTTCACCTTCTGCATAGGGCACTTGCCGGGCGTCCATATCGCGCAGCCCATCGGCCCCACTAGCTGTGCCCCTTACAGAGATTAAAACTACCTTGTCATTGTGAGTAATAAGCGCTTGGCTTTCAGTCTCTCTTTCAAACAGAAAATGTACATCTTCGGGGTTTTCCCACCCTTCTGCTGCCTCTTCTGTATAAAGCGCAGGGTCATAAGGCATCACCTCTAAGCGCTTTGAGTAGGGCACCTCTTCATAAAGCAAGTTGTAAGGGCCTGCATCATTAAATTGCTGGGCTTTTTTCAGTGCAGCCAGCTGCTCACGCAACACATTGCCAATAGAACCTTGTTGCTTATAGGGAGGCGGCGCTGACTTATAAGGGTCAACTTCAGTGCTAAAGGGTGCATAGACAAATGTGGTCATCACCGCCAGATGATAGGCGTTTAATGCGCAAAATCCTTTATCTCGAGATAATAATGGGCTGTAGGCACGTAGTGCCTTTACTTCAAATACATGGTGCTGGCAGGGTTGTAAAACCACGCACTTTTCAGTGGCTGAATTACTGGCCTGCACTACCTTAACTGAGGGTTTAGGCCCCCACACGGAATCAGCATCAGGAAGATGTCCGGTATGCTCGGTAAAATCACGAACTTCAATCCGGTAAAACTTTGCACTTTCCTCAGCAGCACGCTGTTCAGCCAAATAGGTTTTTTGGTTTGCCGAGCGCGGCCCTAACTTAGTTTGCTCTGCTGCTGCCTGCAGAGCAGAAATTTTAATTTTGAATTTTATCCGCTCAGAAAGTAATTTATACCAATCATCAGTCCCTTTGTATTTACCAGCAAAGCCTACAGCAAATAGTCCTGCCTGCAAGCCTTCTAATTTCATATAGCCATCTGAATCTAGCGCTCCGCTATACTGTTTGCCGGCGGAGTCTTTAAGCGTATATACAAGCCCTGCATAGGACTCGCCATTTCCAAATTCATCTAGTAGGCGCAAGCTCACCCAGGATTTACGCTGCGGACAATTAAGCATCTCAACTTTTCTATAATCAGTCATCCGTGACTACTCCGTACAATTTGGATAGTAAGTACAGGTTTTATCACCCATTTTAAACGTTCTAAACTCAGGAGGTGTTTCACACCACGACCACGTGCCAGACTCAGTTTTCTTTTCCGCGCATGGTCGCCAGCCCTGTGGAAATTTAATCCATGTATCACCAGTCGCAGGTTCTTCCTCCGAATTCTCATTAATATTTATAGTCAAAATTTTACCCGGGAGAGTTTCAGTAACAACATAGGCACCATCACCAGTGCAGTTTAAAAGCTTACTTAATTCGCCAAATATTTTACTCATTTGAAATAGCCACGTACACTGAGCTTCTTTGACTAACTCACCCTGCGCATTAAAGTCAGGGGCTTTGGCTGGCAATTTATCAACAACCCTTAAGCCGCCATTATCATAGGTTTGCTGCCAGTCCTTTTCTCCGTACCGACCTGTCGTATAGAGCGCCACCCGCGCAAGTGTTAGCGTACATAAGCCTTTGTGATAATTAACAGGGATTTTAAACTCATAACTGTGTGGGGCTTTATCCTGTGTACTTTTATAAGTATTTCCATCACCGCGTGCGCTGCATGCACCATCGGTTGAACCATAATAGGCTTCGGCTTTTATTTTAAAGTTGGCGGGCAGCGTACCGCGCAAAGTAAAGGTGTCCGCCCCATCAAATGAAACAAGGGATAACGCCCCCTCCTTTGCTGCATCGCCCGCAAGGCTACAACTCGCCAGAGTAAAACCACTGATAAAAATCAATAAGCCACGTTGCAAGCGATAAATAACGTTCAATCTGATGTACTCCATAAACAAACTGAGTGATGACACAGGTGCAATTACTCGGATCGCAAAGCTGCGCTCAAAACATCTACACAACGGCCATAATGTTGTGCAGCAGTTTCGTCATCGCGTCGGGGCCAAACCGATAGACCCGCTGTAGTGGGATGCATTTTGTGAATAAGCAAGAACTCAAGTTGCGTAGGTTCACTCCAGCCCCAGGCTTTTGCTAATTGCAATTGCTCATCCAGCCAAGGGTCGAGGGGTTGGGTTTCAATTAGCGCACTGGTTGCGTGAGGATGTTCTTCCCACAACCATTGCTTGAGGTTGTGGCGGACGATGGCATCGGTTACTGACTCTGGTTCAGCAATATCCAGCCAGGGAGTCGCAAAAGGCTTGGGATAAAAGTCAGGCCTCGGATTATCAAAAGCGACCCACTTTTCTGCGTCCCAGCAAATTGCGCTGTCCATTAAGCCCAGTAGCAATGGACGCTGCGCAGCTTCTAACGTGCTTAAGTGATGGGCCATGACGCGGTTATCTTGTAGGCGATACAGCGAGCGCTGAGCACCATCTTCAATCAAAGCGCGGTCCAGCCAATGCTGGGTATGCAAATTGAGATCAGTTTGCGTAGCACTCGCTATCCACCCCCAATTGTTTTCAGGCGTTGTCAGCAACTCTTTGACCAAGTTTATTTGCTGCCCGCTCAATCGCACCAACCAAGGGCTAGCGTCAATAAAGCCTGCCAGCGCACTACTCGCATAAACCCGCGTGTAGTCGTGCATGACATCTGCCCCAAACAAGTACTTGATAGGATCTGGGTCAGCCATGCTGTCGATCACTAATATGAATTCGCGCTGCTGCCGTCGCTGCTCAATCAGCCAGTCATTCACCACTGTGTTCATGAGGCAACGCCGGTTTCACAGACACCTCCAGCACACGCCTCGCAGATAGGACAACGACTAGCGCCGACTTGGCGAGCCGTTAGCGCCATGGGCAACTCCCCCGGCATCGCCTGATCCGCTGGCTGGCCGATTTTAGGCAGCAGCAAGGCAATCCCGGAGCCGACGCCCGGGGCGCCGCCGGAGTTGATTTTGATGGTTGCGCCGCTGAAGGTGATGCCGCTTGGGTCGACTTTGACAAAGCTGCCGCCACCTTTGGCGGTCAGTTCCATGCCTGCATCGATGACGACTTTGCTACCCGCGTAATAATGGATTTCTGTACCGGCTTCGACGAACTGGCCCACGCCTACTTTCGCATGTTGGGTCACGCCGACATTCAGGTGATCGCTGGCGTCGACCGAGGTCTTGCGGTCGAGGTGGGTCGTGCGTTGTTCTTCGGCTTTGAATTCGCTGTAGCTGTTGGCTTCGACTGTGTCGTGACGCTCGTTGCCGACACGGATTTTCTGGTCGTTTTCGACCCGCTGATCCCAATCGCGCTGGGCGTGGACGAAGATTTGCTCCTGACCGGCCTTGTCCTCAATGCGCAGCTCATTAAACCCACCACCGCCAAGGCTGCTGTTGGTTTTGAAGGTGCTGCGGGTTTTATGTTCAGGCAGCGCATAAGGCACGGCGTTTTCTTTGTGATACAGGCAACCGCTGACGATGGGTTGGTCGGGATCGCCCTCGAAAAAACTCACCAACACCTCCATGCCGATGCGTGGGATGGTCACGGCGCCATAGGCGTTACCTGCCCAACTGTTACTTACGCGCAACCAGCAACTGGTTTGCTCATCGGCCTGGCCAACACGATCCCAGAAGAACTGAACCTTGACCCGGCCGTATTCGTCGCAATGAATCTCTTCGCCTTTGGGGCCGGTGACAATCGCTCGCTGCGCGCCTTGGACCTTGGCTTTGCGATGTTTGAGCGCCGGGCGGAAAGGAATGTCCCACGGGGTGGCGACAAAGCTGTTGCGATAGCCCTGGGTGAAGCCGTCTTCAGCCTTAGCATCGCTGCTGACCGACTCTTCAAGCACCTGTGGCTGACGGCCTTGGTGCTCGACGCTGTGGATCAGCCACAAATCGTTGTATTGCGCGCGCGGATGGTTGCTCAAGCTGAGGAAACTGCCGCTGAGCAGGCTTGCATCACTGCGCCCGGCAGCCACTTCGTAACCCATGCGCAAGCGCTCCAGCGCACGCTTGGCCAGGTGCTTACCGCGCGCACGCTCGGTAAAACGCCCCGGATATTCGTAAACCTCAAGTTCTGGCAAGAACTCGGCTTGGTATTCACCGTCGAGAGTTAGCTTGGGCTTTTCAAAGTTGTAGTCACGGAAGCTGGCCGCACTGCTGCGGGTTTCCAAGGTGACCAACAGCGACTTGATCACCGCATTGGCCGCGGCCATGCCACTGTCGGGGTGATAGGCCAGGGGCGCAAGCGTGGGGAATACTGTTTGGTCATCGCCAAACACCAGCACATGGCTGTCGGCACTGTGCTGGAAGTGGAAGCTGATGCCTTCTTCTTCGCACAGGCGCTGAATAAAGTGCAGGTCGGTTTCGTTATACTGCACGCAATACTCGCGCTCAGGATAGACGTACGGCCCAAGCTGAAAGCGATAGGCATCCGCTTGGATCCCGTTCTTGTTGAGCACATCGCTGATGATTTGTTGCACGGTCATGTGCTGGAAGATGCGCTGATCGGTGCTGTGCATCAAATACGCGAGCTGCGGCATGAGGCTGATGCGATAACGGGTCAGCCGTTTGCCGGAGTCGCCCTGCTGCGCTGAATAAATAACCCCATGGACGCCCTTCTGCTCAGGTCCAAAGCTTAGGTAGGCGGGCTGATTGATTAAGCCATTGAGGTCAAGATCAGGCTTCTCGCTAACCAGTTCAATGTCGAACTCGTAAGGTTCATTGAGCGCCTCAGAACCGTCGAACTTGAGCACTTGCAAGTCTGTGGAGAAACCTGAAACTGTCAGCGAAATATGCGCTTGATTGGCATCCATCGTGCCGAACCTCCGTCCATGGTTTATATAAGAGGCCCAAGAGTGCCGTACGCAACGCCATAGGACAATGCTTACGTGTCGTTAGCTTGCAGTACTTCAACAATATGGGACTAAAACACATCCAACGGATGCCACAACGTTTTAATACTTAAGCCCAAGCGCTTGCTGGGCTATGGTATTGCCCAGATACTTCAAGCCTCGCAGACTAAAGGAATCACTTGCATGGCAGGCAGCAGCCTTTTAACCCTTTTGGATGACATTGCAACCGTGCTCGACGATGTGTCGTTGATGACCAAGGTGGCAGCCAAGAAAACCGCAGGTGTATTGGGTGATGATTTGGCACTCAATGCCCAGCAGGTGAGCGGCGTACGCGCTGACCGGGAGCTACCCGTTGTATGGGCTGTAGCCAAGGGCTCGATGCGCAACAAGTTTATTTTGGTGCCAGCCGCCTTGGTCATCAGCGCCTTAGCGCCTTGGGCCGTTACCCCGCTGCTGATGTTCGGTGGTGCTTTTTTATGCTTTGAGGGCTTCGAGAAGCTGGCCCACAAGTTTCTGCACTCAAAGGAAGAAGACCAGCAAGAAAAAGCCGCGCTGCTTGAGGCGGCGAGCAAATCACCTGAAGAAGTAAAAGCATTCGAGCGAGAAAAAATAGGCGGTGCCATTCGCACCGACTTTATTCTTTCCGCCGAGATTATTGCGATTACCCTGGGCACGGTCGCTGGGGCACCGCTGACACAACAGATTATCGTGGTAGCAGGCATTGCGCTGGTGATGACCATTGGCGTCTATGGTCTGGTCGCGGGCATTGTCAAACTCGATGACGCCGGGCTTTATTTGAATCAGCGCGAAGGAGAAGGCTTGTTCACCCGCGCCACGCGCAGCTTTGGTCACGGCATTTTGGTCGCAGCGCCGTACATGATGAAGAGCCTTTCGGTTATCGGCACCGCTGCGATGTTCCTGGTCGGTGGCGGCATTCTCACCCACGGTGTGCCAGCGGTTCATCACTGGGTGGAACAGACATCCGAGCACCTGGCCGCCAGCTCTGGCATCGAACTGATGAGCAGTGCAGCACCGGTGCTGATAAACGGTGTAGCGGGGATTATTGCGGGCGCGATCGCGCTGGTGGTTGTAACGCTGGCGGGCAAACTGTGGAAGGCCGTAAAAGGCTAAGGAATTGCTAACGCTGCCGCTCGCAGGCATTTGTAGGGAGGGCAACGCGCAGCTTGCCCTCCGGATGAGCCAATCGTCCAAGTCCTCGCAGGCCCCAGTGGCGGATAAAATAGGTTATCCGCCCTAGTGCTTACAGGCTCACCCAGCCTTAGACTCAACTGGCTTGCTGCATGATCACCGTTTGCGCTGGCATTGGCGCCGGGAAGCCCGCCTCGCCCAAAGCATCCTTGATCATCTTGTTGGTGTCGAAGTACACCTGCCAATAGTGGTCAGTGTGACAATACGGTCGCACTGCCATCACTGGCCCGACCAAGTTGAACTCAAGAATCTCAACTTCAACCGCAGGCTCGGCCAGCACATTATCAATCCCAGAAATTCGCTCCTTGAGTAGCGCTGCCGCCGCTTTATAGTCGGCGGCACCTGAAAGCTGAGCTTTGAGGTCTACCCGGCGGAATGCGTTGTGCGAGAAGTTCTGGATGTTGTCGCTGAAGATCTTATTGTTGCCCACCAGCGTCAGCACATTGTCTGGAGTATTGATGGCGGTGACGAACAAGCCAATCTCGGTAACAGTCCCCGTTACACCGCCGGCACAGATAAAGTCGCCGACCTTGAACGGCCGCAAGATGATAATAAAGCCGCCTGCTGCAAGATTTGACAGCAAGCCTGACCAAGCCATACCGATGGCCAGGCCAATCGCGGCGATCAACGCAGCAAACGTTGTGGTCTGCACCCCGAAGAAGCCGAGGATACCGATCACCAGAAGAATATTTAGGGTTACCGTGATGAAGTTGCCGACGTAGCGCAGAACAGTCGGGTCAACATGCTGGCGCCCCAGGCCTTTTTGCACCAAACCTACTGCAAAGCCAATCAGCCAGCGGCCAATCACCCAGAAGGCGACAGCTGAAAGGATCTTTATGGCAAATGCGGCGCCGTACTGCGTCACCAGGTTGTACAACGCGTTCATTTTTTCCGTGCCAACATTAACGATGGTTGTATCGTCCATGGTCGTGCTCCATTAAGGAATAGGTACAACAGTCCTTAAAAAAGCTAGCACGCGGAAAAAAACTTGCTGGAATATTGCATCAGGCCTGCGCGATCGCACCGTCTTCCGTGAGCGGCAGCACTGTCACCTGCACATCCGGGTCATGGTTTCCGCCACCAAGAATCACACCATGCAATGGCGAGACATCAGCAAAATCACGCCCCCAAGCCAAGGTAATGTGCTCAAGCGCTGGTCGGATGTTATTGGTCGGATCAAAATCGACCCAGCCCTGACGCGGGCAATACACCGAAACCCATGCGTGAGAGGCATCTGCCCCGATCAATCGAGGCTGTCCCGGTGGCGGCTGCGTCAGTAAATAACCGCTGACATAACGAGCTGCCACGCCTTGCGAGCGCAAACAGGCGAGCATCAGGTGTGCAAAGTCCTGACAAACCCCGCGCCGTTCTTCAAGCACTTGTAGCAACGGCGTTGCCACCTGCGTGGCCACTGCGTCGAAGGTAAACTCAGTGAATATTTTGCTCATCAACGCTTGGGCGGCCAGTAGCAGCGGTTTGCGTGGAGGAAAGCAATCTGCCGAATATTTAGCGAAATTATGCTTCACCTGGACAAAAGGCGACTGAAAGCGAAACTTGCTGGCCTCAAGCAAATCAGCGGAAAGCGGCGCGGCGCGGTAACTCAGTGCTGCACAGGCATCCTCCCACGCAGGCGAGTCTTGCAAGGCAATAGTCGGACGAGCCAATACATCCAAACGCATCTGTGCGCTGACTTTCAATGAGTCATGTGGTCGTTCAAAAACCAAGCGTGTCAGCGGGTTGCCAAATACATCCAGGCCCTCGTGACGCATGCATGGCTTAGGACTGACTTCAAGCTGGCATTGATGCTTAACCTGCCAAGCACAATCGCGCGGCACTAAGTGCGCCAATTGTTGCGCAAGTGAGACCGGAGCCGAGTAGCTGTAATGCGTATCGTGAATAATCTGATAGCGCGCCAACTTTACCTGATGTGCTTCACTGGGCATCTGCTTTGCACTCATGACGACTGCGTCCGCTGGCTGGCATCAACATGCGCGAAGAAGCGCAGCGCCAACTGATCAGAGGTCTCCGCGCTGGCTTGAGCGATGGTCTCAAGCAACTGCGCCAAACCATTCAAAACCGCACGCACACTGCTGGGTCCAAACAAAGAGTTCTCCAAGGAGGCAAGACCAAAACCACTGAGCTGACGCTCCAAGCCAGCCAGTCGTGACGCGACAGGTAGGTCGAAGCGTTCGGCCAATCTCGCCTGCGAGTGAAGCAGGGTTCGCAGTTGAAACAACACCGCGTGCGGATTCTGATCATCCAGTAACAGCAGATCCAGAACCGGTATCAACTGGGCAGTCGCAAGGTAGCGGGTACGGTAGGTGATACTGCTGTTACCCAAGTCGAGTAACCATTCCAGAGCAGACTGATCATCAGCCATTGGGCTGCGAATAAAGCTGGCAATACTCTCGCTCATAAACTGCAGGCGCTCGATGCAGCGACCGATCATCAGGAAGCGCCAGCCGTCATCACGGGTCATATCGTCCAAGGCAAAGCCTGAAAGCGCTGCCAGCGACATCACCAAACCATTGAGGAAATCCAGCGCTTCACCAAAGTCAGCCTGCTGAACCTCAAGCTCCTGTGCCTCCATTTGTAGTTCCAGTAAAGCCTGCCAGTTAGCCTGAGAAAGTTTGCCGCGCACGCTACCAGCAGTCCAAATCAGATGCTGTAAGTTTGCCCGCAGGCTAGCCGGCCACTCATCACCAAGCAAAGCCTGTTCGAGCCTCTGCTCCAAGCTGTCGCCGTCTTCGGCAGACGGCAGCAAACCCCGGCTCTCACCCAGATTCAATGCAGCGTCGAGCGCACGCGGGTCGCCATCATCGTCGACATAGCGTGACAGCATGATCCGCAACAAACGCGCATTGTCTTCGCAGCGAGAACTATAACGGCCAAACCAGAATAGGTTTTCAACTATCCGCGAGGGTAAGTAAGGGTCACTGCGCACCAGATCGGCAACACCTAAAGGTCGAGCGCCCTGCCAGGATTCGCTGTCATGGTTGCGACTGCCCAACACCCAAGTGTCTTTGCTGGCGCCGCCACGTTGCATTGATCCAACGTCCGCATCCCCTTGCGCAACAACCCGCGTCAGCCCACCCGGCATTACCCAATATCCGTTTGGCCCAGCGACAGCGAACACGCGCATGCCTATGGCGCGCGATTGCAAGCAGCCCTTTTCACTCTGCCAAACCGGCGCCAACGAATGCTCTGCAACTTCTTGCGCAACGTAGGCGTAAGGCCTGTCCTTAAGGCGTTGCGCTAGCGCTTCTCGCTGCGGCCCATCAAGATCTCCTGCAAATACGGAGGTGAAACTTTGTGAGGGGAAACTGGGGCGAATCAATAATTTGGGTAGCTTATTGAGCACCTCTTCAAGCACCGCCTGCTCTCCGCACCACCAACTGGCGATGCTCGGCAGCAATAAAGGCTCACCCAGTAATTTTTCACTGATGGCTGGCAAGAAGCTCGAAAAACCGGGTGACTCGAGTACACCGCTACCTAATGCATTGGTGACCAGCACACGTCCCTGACGCACTGCATCGAGCAGACCAGGCACACCAAGTGCCGAGTCGATGCGCAGCTCCAGCGGGTCACAGAAGTCATCATCCAGACGACGTAAAATCGCATGGACTCGACGTAATCCGGCCAAGGTTTTCAGGTAAACAGTGGCATCGCGTACGGTCAGGTCAGTGCCTTCAACCAATGGATAACCTAGTTGCCGGGCAAGATACAGGTGCTCAAAGTAACTTTCGTTGTGTCGCCCCGCAGTTAGCACAACCACCAACGGCGTTTCGCCATCAGCTGGGGCTTGCCGAGCGATGGTTTCTTGCAATGTGCGAAAGAAGCTCGCGAGGTGCTGCACACGCATATCTCGGAAGATATCGGGGAATGCGCGTGAAACAATCTGCCGATTTTCCAGTACATAGCCTGCGCCAGAGGGAGCCTGAGTCCGGTCAGCGGTGACCCACCAACGACCATCCGGGGCGCGCACCAGATCAACTGCATAGATGTGCAGATACGTGTCGCCCGGCACGTCGATGCCTTGGCAAGGCCAAAGGAAGTTATTGTGGCCAAAGACCAACTCGGGCGGAAGCAGACCATCGGCAAGCAAGGTTTGCGAGCCGTAAATATCAGCCAAAACCTGATTGAGCAGGCCAGCACGCTGCGCAACACCTTTGGCAATTACCTGCCATTCATCTGCAGCGATCACATTCGGCAGCAGGTCCAATTCCCAAGGCCGATCTGCGCCATCGGGGTCGGCATACACGTTGTAAGTGATGCCGTTTTCTTGAATTTGCCGTGACAGCAGATCCTGACGTAGCTGCAACTGAAACGGCGTATTGCGCTGCAATTGCTCGACGATGCGCCGCCAATGCGGGCGAACCTGCCCGTCGGTATCGAGCAGTTCATGGTAAACCGCATCATTGGGCGAAAAATCGGCAAGTAGGTCAGCCATCAAAATCTCGGGCAGTCATTTACATGCGCAAACTTTAGCATTTGCGCGTCGTTAGGTTTGAGGCTTGTACAGAATTCAGCAACAGACATGCGCCTGCTTAACCAGATGCGCCCTAGCTAGAAAGACGACGCTGGCTGAAATCATTGCGATTGGCCTGAAAAACACTCAGATCCCAGCAACCGACCTGAGTGTTTTGCATATATCTAAAGTTCAGACCTGCCTATACGCTAGTCTTTGCGGCCTGCTGGGCTTAGCCGCAGATCAAGAGTCATCGGCAACTCACCGTTTGCAACCACCGGCATTGGCACACGCTTACCCGGGCTATGGCCGAGCCTGAAAAAACGCGCTAAGCGCCGGCTTTCAGCCTCATATGCATTAACCGGCAGGGTTTCATAATTGCGCCCCCCCGGATGGGCAACATGATATTGGCAGCCACCCAATGAGCGATTCATCCAGGTATCGAACACATCGAACACCAATGGCGCATGCACGCCAATTGTCGGCTGCAAACAGTTGGCAGGCTGCCAGGCACGATAACGAACACCTGCGACATACTCTCCCACCTTGCCGGTTGAGTGCAGCGGCACAGGCACGCCATTACAAGTAATCACATAGCGATCCGGAGCCATGCCGCGCACCTTGATCTGCATGCGTTCAAGGGATGAGTCGACATAGCGGACAGTGCCGCCTGCCGTGCCTTCCTCGCCCAATACATGCCAAGGTTCAAGCGCCTGACGCAACTCCAAGTCGATGCCTTTGACATTAAAGTCACCGGCTTTCGGGAAGCGGAACTCGAAGTGCGGCGCAAACCACTCGGCGCGGAATTTGTAGCCATCTGCGCCCAACTCCTGCAATACATCATTAAAGTCTTGCTCAACATAATGCGCGAGCAAGAACCGATCATGCAGCTCAGTGCCCCATCGCACCAATCTTGCAGGTTGATAAGGTTGCTTCCAAAAACGCGCGATCAAGGCACGCAGCAACAACTGCTGTGCCAAGCTCATTTGCGCATGGGGCGGCATCTCAAAGGCGCGTAGCTCCAGCAGACCGAGGCGTCCCGAGGCGGAATCTGGTGAATAGAGCTTATCGATGCAGAACTCGGAACGGTGGGTGTTACCGGTAACGTCGACCAGCAAGTTACGCAGCAAGCGATCGATCAGCCACGGTGCACAGTCTTTGCCCGGTTCGGGCATTTGCGCAAAGGCAATTTCCAACTCATACAGCGCATCGTTACGCGCCTCATCCACACGGGGCGCTTGCGATGTCGGGCCAATGAACAAACCCGAAAACAGATACGACAGCGACGGATGATTGTGCCAATAGCTGATCAGGCTTCTTAACAAGTCAGGGCGACGTAAAAACGGTGAGTCCGGCGGCGTCGCACCACCCAGAACGAAGTGATTTCCGCCCCCGGTTCCGGTGTGACGACCATCAATCATGAATTTTTCGCTACTCAGGCGACACTGGCGCGCTGTCTCATAGAGAAACTCCGTGCGTTCGACCAGCTCATCCCAGCTCGCAGCCGGATGAATATTGACCTCAATTACGCCCGGGTCTGGGGTTACCCGGAAAAACTGCAAGCGTGGATCATTTGGCGGCTCATAACCCTCAAGTACCACTGGGCAATCAAGCTCAGCGGCAGTTACTTCAATGGCTGCCACCAGCTCTAAATAATCCTCAAGTCGCACCAATGGCGGCATAAACAGGTACAGCCGACCTTCACGTGGCTCTGCACATAAAGCGGTGCGCACAATATCGTCGGCCGAGGTGTTCAACTGCGGACGCTTTGCCGGAGCCTTTTGACCGCCTTGCCACACGCCGCGCAGTTGGCTTTGAACCTGCGCAGCTGCTGGCAAAGGCGCCAAGCGCTGCGAAGGATCGACTGGATTCACATAGGGATAATCAGCTTTGCTGACCCAAGGCTGAGACTCCAACGGCAAGCGGTAACCCAATGGCGAATCACCGGGAATCAGCCAGCAATGCTCCTCTCGCAGGTACCAACTGCCGGTCAGCCACTCGGTTTCAGCGGCGTTACGCGCCAATGGCAAGACATGACCGATGACCTTATCCAGACCTTGCTGAAAAACCTTGCGCAAGCGCTCGCGATCCAATGGATCAGCCAGGCGTGGGTCGTCCGGCGTAAGGTTGCTGGGCAACTTGCGCTCACGCCACAAGTAGTAGAAACCATCTTCATACGCAGGGAAACGGTGCTCTGCCGAAATACCCAGGCGCTTGGCAAGCGTCTGCAAAAACGTCGCAGCAAGCGCTTCATCCGCACCGTAATCACGATGTTCGTCAGCATACAGCTTGGCATCGCGCCAAATTGGTTGACCGTCACGCCGCCAGAAGCAATTCAACGACCAACGCGGCAATTGCTCGCCCGGATACCACTTACCCTGGCCAAAATGCACCAACGCATGCGGCGCGTAATGCTCGCGCAGCCGATGGAATAAATCAGCCGCCAGTAAGCGCTTATTCGGCCCCAGCGCCGCGGTATTCCATTCAGCATCATCTGGATAATCAAGCGCCACAAACGTCGGCTCACCGCCCATGGTCAAACGCACATCAGCGTCTTTAAGCTCAGTGTCTATCTGTTTACCAAGGCTATTAATAGCCAGCCACTGCGCTTCGCTATAGGGTTTGGTGACACGCGGTGCCTCCCAGATCCGTTCGACGCGCATTTCGTGAGAAAACTCGCACTCACATTCATCGACCCCGCCACTTATGGGCGCAGCTGATGACGGTTCAGGGCTGCAAGCCAATGGAATATGCCCTTCGCCAGCAAACAAGCCGCTGGTAGGGTCCAAGCCAACCCAGCCCGCACCTGGTAAATAAACCTCGCACCATGCGTGCAGATCAGTGAAGTCGACATCAGTACCCGAAGGCCCGTCCAGCGACTTCACATCAGCCGTGAGCTGAATCAGATAACCTGAAGCAAAGCGCGCAGCCATACCCAGTTGGCGCAACAGTTGCACCATCAGCCAAGCGGTGTCGCGGCATGAGCCCGAGGCATTTTTAAGCGTTTGCTCAGGTGTCTGTACCCCCGGTTCCATCCGGATCAGATACTTGATATCACCCGCCAGGCGCTGGTTGATCGCCACCAGAAAATCAATGCTCGGCAGCGGCTCGCGAGAAATACCCGCCAAGTATTTATCGAACAGCGGCGTACCTGGCAAGGTCACCAGATACGGAGCCAGCTCGCGCTGTTCGCTCTCGGTGTAGTTGAACGGGATTTTTTCCGCGTAGGGCTCCAGAAAGAAGTCGAACGGGTTGAAGACCGCCATCTCAGCGACCAGATCAACCTCAACTTTCAACTCTCGGGTTTTCTCCGGGAACACCAAGCGCGCGAGGTAATTGCCCTGTGGATCTTGCTGCCAGTTGATGAAGTGCTCGCCCGGCTCGACGCTCAGCGCATAAGACAGCACCCGGGTCCGGCTATGCGGCGCTGGACGTAAACGCACAATTTGCGGACCTAGCTTGACGGCTCGGTCATACCGGTAATGGGTAACGTGATGTAATGCGATATGGATCGACACAGCGGGCCTCCTGCTTGCCTGAGCGATAAACACGCTGCGCAAAACTTATGCCAGAGCCCTATTCACTTGGGGTTCGAGCCCAGGGCTAATCCATCAAGCACCAGAATCGCGCAGCAACACATCTGCTACCGATCATACGCACAAATTAGGGTCCAACGTCTGTCGCAACACTCTCAACAAAAGATTGTCCGCAGATTATTCAAGCCTGCGCCTTGAACGAGCGAGCAATCAGGCACCAGCAAACTACGCAGCCGCTCACGCATCCGGTAACATCAGCACACTCACGAAAAGAGACGCGGCATGTATATCTATCGACTCGTGCTGATTCTGGTGGTCGGGATCTACCTATTCTCCCCGGCCATCATGGATTGGTGGATTGACCCCAATGGTGCGTGGTACCGACCTTATCTGCTTTGGCTGATTCTGATCGTGGTGACATTTATTCTGCAGAGTCAGCGAGATGCCGATGAGCTTTAGTCTTAGCCAACTGATACTCATCAGTGCGGCTTATTTGCTCATGCTGTTTGGCGTGGCTTGGGCCAGTGAACACGGATTGATCCCGCGCAAAATCATCCGTCACCCGCTGACCTACACGCTGTCGCTGGGAGTCTATGCCAGCGCTTGGGCGTTCTACGGTACAGTCGGCCTTGCCTACCAATATGGTTACGGTTTTTTAGCCAGCTATTTAGGTGTGTCTGGCGCATTCCTGCTGGCTCCGGTGCTGCTCTACCCGATCTTACGCATCACCCGGACCTACCAGCTGTCATCGCTTGCAGACTTGTTTGCCTTTCGCTTTCGCAGCACATGGGCTGGCGCACTGACCACCCTGTTCATGTTTATTGGGGTGTTACCTCTGCTTGCCCTGCAGATTCAGTCTGTTGCGGACACCATCAGCATTCTCACCCACGAGCCCATGCAGGCCCGCGTTGCGATCAGTTTCTGTGTGCTGATGATCCTCTTCACCATTCTTTTTGGTGCACGCCACATCGCAACACGTGAAAAACACGAAGGCCTGGTTTTTGCGATTGCGTTTGAGTCAGTGGTCAAGCTGGTATCAATCAGCGCCATCGGGCTCTATGCCCTATATGGCGTGTTTAATGGTCCTCATGACCTTGAACAGTGGCTGGTACAGAATCAGGCTGCGCTAGCCAGTCTGCACACGCCGCTGCAAGAAGGGCCGTGGCGGACCTTGCTGTTGGTATTCTTCGCCTCTGCGATTGTCATGCCGCACATGTATCACATGACCTTTACCGAGAACCTCAACCCAAGGGCGATGGTCAGCGCCAGTTGGGGCTTGCCGCTGTTTCTATTGTTGATGAGTTTGGCAGTGCCGTTAATTCTCTGGGCAGGGTTAAGGCTCGGTGTAACCACCAACCCGGAATATTTCACCCTGGGCCTGGGCATGGCGGTGGACAGCCCGGTGCTGGTCTTGATCGCCTATGTCGGTGGGTTATCAGCCTCCAGCGGGTTGATCATTGTGACCACACTAGCCCTCTCGGGCATGCTGCTCAACCACGTGGTGTTACCGCTGTACCAGCCACCGGCTGAGGGCAATATCTACCGTTGGTTGAAATGGACCCGGCGCGCACTGATAGTCGTCACCATCATGGCCGGCTACGGGTTCTACGCCCTGCTTCGCGCCGAACAAGACCTGGCCAATCTGGGCATTGTGGCCTTTGTCGCCACCTTGCAGTTCCTTCCGGGTGTGCTTTCGGTCCTTTACTGGCCAACAGCCAATCGACGCGGTTTCATTGCCGGGCTCCTTGCAGGTATCGCAGTCTGGGCGGTCAGCATGCTGATGCCGCTACTCGGCAACTTGCAGAACATTTACCTGCCTATTGTCAATATGGTTTATGTGCTCAACGACAGTAGTTGGCACCTTGCCGCTACCGGCTCACTCGCAGCTAACGTGCTGGTATTCACTCTGGTTTCATTGTTCAGCGATGCCAGTGAAGAAGAAAAAAGTGCTGCCCAGGCCTGTGCAGTAGACAACGTGCGCCGCCCGCAGCGGCGTGAACTGCTGGCTACATCGCCACAAGAATTCGCAACCCAGTTGGCCAAGCCGCTAGGCGCCAAGACGGCTCAACGTGAAATTGAACAAGCACTACGCGACCTGCATCTGCCTTTCGATGAAAGCCGCCCATATGCCTTGCGCCGCCTGCGTGACCGCATTGAAGCCAATTTATCTGGTTTGATGGGCCCGAGCGTGTCACAGGATATCGTCGAAACCTTTCTGCCTTTCAAGACTGGCAGCGAAGCCTATGTGACCGAAGACATACACTTTATAGAGAGTCGGCTGGAAGACTACCACTCACGGCTTACCGGGCTGGCAGCCGAGCTTGATGCCTTACGCCGCTACCACCGGCAAACTCTGCAAGAACTGCCAATGGGCGTATGTTCACTCGCAAAGGATCAAGAAATCCTGATGTGGAACAAGGCCATGGAGGAGCTCACGGATATCCCGGCGCAGCGCGTGGTCGGTTCACGCCTTAGCACCCTGAGTGAACCTTGGCGCAGTCTGCTGATGGACTTCGTCGACCTGCCCGACCAGCACCTGCACAAACACCGCTTAAGTGAGGACGGCCTGATCCGCTGGCTTAGCCTGCACAAAGCCGCAATTATCGAACCCCTTGCTCCCGGTAACAGTGGGCTGGTGATCCTGCTGGAAGACATGACCGACACCCAGGTGCTTGAAGACAAACTTGTGCACTCCGAGCGCCTGGCCAGTATTGGTCGGCTGGCCGCTGGCGTAGCCCATGAGATTGGCAACCCGATCACCGGCATCGCTTGCTTGGCGCAAAACCTGCGTGAAGAGCGCGAAGATGATGATGAGCTGACCGAGATCAGCCAACAAATCATTGAGCAAACCAAGCGCGTGTCCAGAATTGTTCAGTCACTCATGAGTTTTGCCCACTCAGGCTCCCATCAACACGCCGACGAGCCGGTGTGCTTAGCCGAAGTGGCGCAAGATGCCATTGGCTTGCTCTCATTAAACCGGCAAAGTGTTGAAGTACATTTTTATAATTTATGCGATTCCGATCACTGGGTCGTGGGTGACCCGCAACGTCTGGCACAGGTGCTGATCAACCTATTATCCAACGCCCGCGACGCCTCCTCCGCGAACACCGCTATCCGGGTCAAGAGCGAGGCTTTCGAGCATACCGTGGACCTGATCGTAGAGGACGAAGGCAGCGGCATTCCCAAGGCGATAATGGACCGTTTATTCGAGCCATTCTTCACGACCAAAGACCCAGGCAGTGGAACTGGACTTGGCCTTGCACTGGTCTATTCCATCGTGGAAGAGCATTATGGACAAATAACAATCGACAGCCCGGCTGATACCGAACTGCAACGGGGTACCCGAATCAGGGTGACTCTGCCGCGGCATGTTGAAGCGACGTCAATAGCGACTTAAACCAGCGACCTGAGACCGTCGAGAGACCGAATTAATGCCTCATATTTTGATCGTCGAAGACGAAACCATTATCCGCTCTGCCTTGCGCCGTTTACTCGAGCGCAACCAATATGAAGTCAGCGAAGCCGGATCAGTACAAGAAGCGCAAGAGCGCTTCAGTATTCCCAGCTTTGACCTGATTGTCAGTGACTTGCGCCTGCCCGGCGCACCCGGTACCGAGTTGATAAAACTCGGAGAAGGCACACCTGTACTCATCATGACCAGCTACGCGAGCCTGCGCTCCGCTGTCGATTCGATGAAGATGGGGGCCGTCGACTACATTGCCAAACCATTTGACCATGACGAAATGCTTCAGGCCGTCGCACGGATTTTACGCGACCACCAGGCACTCAAAAGCCATCTGAGTAACGCTCCTATACGCACATCTGGCGCGTCATCCACTGCCGACAAGAGCGCCGACAACAGTAATGGCGAGATCGGCATCATTGGCTCATCGCCATCCATGCTTGAGCTCTACAGCAAGATCCGCAAGGTCGCGCCGACTGACTCCAATGTATTGATTCAGGGCGAATCGGGCACCGGTAAAGAACTGGTCGCCCGCGCCCTGCACAACCTATCCAAGCGCGCCAAGGCACCGCTGATTTCGGTTAACTGCGCGGCGATTCCTGAAACCCTGATCGAGTCTGAGCTTTTTGGTCACGAAAAGGGCGCATTCACCGGCGCCAGTGCAGCACGTGCAGGTTTGGTTGAGGCGGCTGACGGCGGCACCCTGTTCCTCGATGAGATCGGCGAGTTGCCGCTTGAGGCTCAAGCGCGACTATTACGGGTACTGCAAGAGGGCGAGATTCGCCGAGTTGGCTCGGTGCAATCGCAAAAGGTTGATGTACGCCTGATTGCAGCGACCCACCGCGATTTGAAAACCCTGGCTAAAACCGGCCAATTTCGTGAAGACCTTTATTACCGCCTGCATGTCATTGCACTCAAGCTTCCAGCTCTGCGTGAACGCGGCAAAGACGTACTCGAAATCGCCCAGGCATTTCTCCAGCGCCAGTCCACTCGCATTGGCCGCACAGACCTGCATTTTGCAGCGAATGCCGAGCACGCCATTCGCCAATACCCATGGCCGGGTAACGTGCGCGAGCTTGAAAACGCTATCGAGCGTGGGGTGATCCTTTGCGAAAGCCCACTGATTACTGCAGAACTGCTCGGTATCGATGTTGAACTGGATGACATGGAAGACGATGACTTCTCCAGCAACCTGCAAAGCAACGGCCAGCCTAGTAGCAACAGTCATGAACCAACCGAAGACCTGTCGCTGGAAGACTACTTCCAGCACTTCGTACTGGAACATCAAGACCACATGACCGAAACCGAACTGGCGCGCAAATTGGGTATAAGTCGCAAATGCCTGTGGGAGCGTCGACAACGCCTCGGCATTCCACGGCGCAAATCCGGTGCGACCAGCGAGTAACAGGCTCGACCCTGCGTGACACGGGAGCAGCAAAAGGGATCCACAGACTGTTACCGTTTCAATACTTAGTAACAAAAGCCGGGAGTTACGGTAACGTCACCCGGCTTTTTTCTGCCTACCAAGAATCTCAAATATCTCTAAGTCGTTGATTTTAAAGGCTTTGAAAAAACTGGCACGGCGAATGCTTTATCTATTGCACAACAACAATAACAAGCAGCAAACAAGACAATAAAAATAAAACGTAACGACTCCAGTACAATAAAAACAATAGGACAGGAGGCGCAGAAAACTGATTCTTTTGGTAGAGGATATGCTTTTGGGGCTTGCCCCGCGACCAGGTAGAGAACAACAAAACTGCTCTTAGGCAGCACCTGAACTGGTTGGGTCACGGAATGATCATCGCATTGTCAGCATCCAAAGAAATCCGTTTGCTATTAACTCTCAACTTGAGAGGTTTTCCTAAGGTCTTTGACCAGAAGGAACGGGCAATTCAACAAAAACAACAAGCCCGAAATAATAATAAAAATAAAGCACGCAACAATTTAAGAGGGAGCTTCGGCTCCCTCAGTGCTTTCTGGGATTCCAGAATGATTCACCTCTCTCCTACACCATATCCCCGCATAATGCTAGAATCCGCGCCACTCCTGCGGTCATCATTAATTCTGGCCGGCCATTTCGTTATACAGTGCATCCCATGCTGAAAAAGCTGTTCAAGTCGTTACGCCCACCAGTGCGCCATGCCAAGCAAGCGCACAGCACTCCCGTTGTGCTCAATAGCAACCAACACCCTATCGAGCGCAAACAAATCAGCCGCTACGCGATCAGTGTTGTCGAGCGCCTCCAAAACGCTGGCTATCAAGCGTTTTTGGTAGGGGGCTGTGTCCGCGATTTATTGCTTGATGTCGACCCGAAAGACTTCGATGTCTCAACCAGTGCCACGCCTGAGCAAGTACGTGCCGAGTTTCGTAACGCCCGAGTCATTGGTCGTCGCTTTAAACTGGTGCATGTGCACTTTGGCCGCGAGATCATTGAGGTTGCGACCTTCCGTGCAAATCACCCACAAGGTGACGAGGAGGAAAACAGCAACCTGTCTTCGCGCAACGAGAGCGGGCGAATTCTGCGTGACAACGTGTACGGCAATCTTGAAGACGATGCTCAGCGCCGCGACTTCACCATTAATGCGCTGTACTACGACCCGTCAAACGAGCGGATTCTTGATTACGCCAACGGTGCGCATGACATTCGCAACAACCTGATTCGCCTTATCGGTGATCCGACTCAACGTTATCAGGAAGACCCAGTGCGCATGCTGCGCGCGATTCGCTTCGCCGCCAAACTGGACTTCGACATCGAGAAGCACAGCGCCGCGCCAATCTACAAACTGGCGCCACTGCTGAATGAAATCCCTTCTGCACGGCTGTTTGATGAAGTGCTGAAGCTATTTCTCGCAGGCTACGCGGTGTACACCTACGAATTACTGGTGGATTACGGCCTGTTTGGCCAACTGTTCCCGGCCGCTGCCGCTGCACTTAAACAAGACCCGGATTACACCGATAACCTGATCCACAATGCTTTGGTCAACACCGACCTGCGGATTAAACAGGGCAAAACGGTTACCCCTGCATTTATCTTTGCAGCCTTGCTCTGGCCTGCATTACCAGCTCGGGTACTGCGCTTGCAGGAACGTGGCATGCCACCGATTCCGGCAATGCAAGAAGCAGCTCACGAGTTGATCGCCGAGCAATGCCAGCGCATTGCTATCCCAAAACGCTTCACCATGCCGATCCGCGAAATATGGGACATGCAGGAACGCTTGCCGCGCCGCAGCGGTAAACGCGCTGACGCCCTGCTCGAAAATCCTCGGTTCCGTGCTGGCTATGACTTCTTGCTCCTGCGTGAAAGCGCGGGCGAGCAAACCAATGGCCTCGGCGATTGGTGGACGACTTATCAGGATGCAAGTGACAGCGAACGCCGCAACATGATTCGCGACCTCAGCAGCAAAGATGACAGCGCCAGCGCACCGCGCAAACGTCGGCGCACCAACAATCGCCGCAAGCGCAGCCCAGCGGCCGACAGCAGCCCAACCCCAAGCAACGACTAATGACACGCGTTTATATTGGCCTGGGCAGTAACCTGGCAACGCCGCAACAGCAGCTAAATGCTGCGTTGTCGGCGCTCGCCGGGATTAAACAAACGCGTTTGGTCGCACAATCAAGCTTCTATGCCAGCGACCCACTCGGCCCAGCAGACCAGCCGCGCTACCTCAATGCTGTCGCAGCACTGGACACCCAACTGGGCCCTCTGCAGTTACTCGACGCCCTGCAAACGATAGAACTTGAACAAGGTCGCGAGCGTAAAGAACAGCGCTGGGGACCGCGCACACTTGATCTGGACATTTTGCTGTTTGGTCAACAGGTGCTTAATGAACCACGCCTAGTGGTTCCGCACTATCACATGCATGCACGCGCATTTGTCCTTTATCCACTTGCCGAAATCGCCCCGGGGTTGCAACTTCCCGACGGTCGAACGCTACAAGATTTGCTGGCAGCCTGCCCATTCGAAGGTCTTGAACGCCTGAACAACGCAGGCTAAGCCCAAGCAAGTTGTTACCGCTCTATTACCTATAACACAGACGAAGGTAACGCCCTGTACAAGCAGTTTTTCTGGCGTTCAGACCGGTTAAAGCCATTCCGTGCGATGCGCCTCGGTAACAAGACGGTAACACCTGCAATTGACTTAACGCTTCGTCATCAGGACTATAGGCGTCCCGTTGCCCAGCACCGGTGCAAACCGAGGCCAATGCAGGCCAAATTAGAGCAGCTTTCTGCTTAATAATGCCTGAGTGAGGACAATCTAAATGCCTGATATAACCCTGACTACCCTGCAAAGCCTCAAGCAAAGTGGCGAAAAAATCGCCATGCTGACCAGTTACGACGCGACCTTCGCTCACGCCGCCTGCCAGGCTGGCGTTGATGTGATATTGGTTGGCGATTCACTGGGAATGGTCCTGCAAGGACACGACAGCACGCTGCCTGTGACCACTGCTGAAATGGCGTACCACGTCGCCAGTGTCAAACGCGGCAACCAAGGCGCGCTTATTGTCGCTGACTTGCCGTTCATGGCGTACGCCACCATTGAGCAAACCCTGAGCAATGCAGCAACCCTAATGCAAGCCGGTGCGCATATGGTCAAGCTCGAAGGTGCGGTCTGGCTGGCTGAACCGATCCGTCTTTTAGCCGAGCGCGGCATTCCGGTATGCGCCCACCTGGGCCTTACACCGCAAGCGGTAAACGTTCTGGGCGGCTACAAGGTGCAAGGCCGCCAGGAAGCACAGGCTCGGCAAATGCGGGCTGATGCCATGGCTCTTGAGCAAGCTGGCGCGGCGATGCTGGTGCTCGAATGCGTACCGAGTGAACTTGCGACTGAGATCACTCAAGCGGTCAATATTCCAGTAATCGGTATTGGCGCTGGCGGTGGTACAGACGGCCAAGTGTTAGTTGTACATGACATGCTTGGCCTTTCCCTCACGGGCCGCACGCCAAAGTTCGTGAAGAACTTCATGGTTGGGCAAAGCTCTATTCAAGGTGCGCTTACCGCCTACGTCAGGGCTGTAAAAGACCAAAGTTTCCCAACTACCGAACATGGATTCTCTGCATGAACACGGTTAAAACCGTCCGCGAATTACGCGCTGCTGTTGCAGCGGCGCGTGCTGAAGGTAAACACATCAGTCTGGTCCCAACCATGGGCAACCTGCATGCTGGCCACGCAGCGCTGGTCGAAAAAGCCGCTCAACGTAGCGACTTTGTAGTGACCAGCATCTTCGTGAACCCGATGCAGTTTGGGGCCAACGAAGACCTCGACAAGTACCCGCGCACTCTCGCTGCTGACCAAGAAACACTGGTCAAAGCCGGTTGCCACTTGCTGTTCACGCCCAGCGTTGAAGAGATGTACCCGCACGGCATGGACATGCAGACCCGGATCAGCGTGCCTGGTGTATCCGAAGGCCTGTGTGGTGCCAGCCGCCCTGGGCACTTTGATGGTGTCGCGACCGTGGTCAGTAAACTGTTCAACATGGTACAGCCTGACTTGGCGATCTTCGGTCAAAAGGATTTCCAGCAACTGGCGGTCATCCGCACACTGGTCAACGACCTGAATATGCCGATCCAGATTATTGGTGAGCCTACAGTACGCGCAGCAGATGGCTTGGCGCTGTCGTCTCGCAACGGTTATCTGAATGATGAACAACGCAATGCCGCAACCGTGCTCTATCGTTCACTGCAAGAAATTGCGAACGGCCTGAAAAACGGCGAGCATGATCACGCGCAGTTGATTGCACACGCGCAAAGCCAACATGCGGCGGCAGGTTTTCGTCCTGACTACCTTGAGATACGCGAAGCGAACAGCCTGCGCCCGGTAACAGCAGAAGATCGTCATCTGGTTATTTTAGTGGCTGCATTTATCGGTAACACCCGGCTGATCGACAACCTTTTGGTTGATCTGGACAAGCCTGCATAACTCCCGAGCCACACCTACGTGACTCGCCTTGCCGGCTCATGGATGAGCCCCGTCAGCATTTCAACGGCTGTACCGCAAACAAACTCAGACGAAAAAGCCGCGTATGCTGCTGGTAACACGCCCTGCTCTAGCAGTAACGTAGTAACTTCGGAGTTGGCTGGGTTTAGCGTGACGCGTTGAACCTGCTACCGCCAACCGTGGACAAATCTACAACCATCATAAAAGGAAGCCCGCGCAAATGCCGTATTATCAGCAGCCCCTCGATGTTACTGCCCAGCCCATTTGGCAAGCACTTCAGGCACATCGAGCCAGCTTGCAGAACTTCAGCATGCGCGATGCATTTGCCAATGACCCTCAGCGTTTTGAAAACTTTAGCCTGAGCGGATGCGGTTTGTTCCTCGATTACTCGAAGAACCTGATGACCACTGAAACGCGCGACCTGTTGGTGAAACTGGCGCGCGATGTTGATCTGCAAGCGGCCATTGACGCAATGTTCTGTGGCGAGCACCTGAATGCTTCCGAAGGTCGTCCGGCCCTGCATACCGCCCTGCGCCGCCCAATTGGCGACAAGGTCATGGTCGACGGCGTCGATGTCATGCCGCAGGTTCAGCAGGTACTCAACAAAATGACAGCCCTGGTCGGCAGCGTGCACGACGGCCTGTGGCGCGGCTACACCGACAAACCGATCACCGACGTGGTCAACATCGGCATCGGCGGCTCCTTCCTTGGCCCGCAACTGGTGTCCGAAGCGTTGTTACCTTTCGCTCAGCGCGGCGTGCGCTGCCATTACCTAGCCAATATCGACGGCAGCTCGTTTCACGAGTTATCCGCCAAACTGCGCGCCGAAACCACGCTGTTTATCGTCTCGTCAAAATCGTTCAGCACTTTGGAAACATTGAAGAACGCACAAGCAGCGCGCGCCTGGTATCTGGCGCAGGGCGGCAGTGAGGCCGAGCTCTACCGGCACTTTATTGCAGTGTCGAGTAACACCACGGCGGCAGTCGCCTTCGGTATTCGCGAAGAGAATATTTTCCCGATGTGGGATTGGGTGGGCGGTCGTTACTCGCTGTGGTCGGCGATTGGTTTACCCATTGCGATGACCATCGGCATGTCCAACTTCAAGGAATTACTGTCCGGCGCTTACAGCATGGACCGGCACTTCCAGACCGCACCTTTTGAAGAAAATATGCCGGTGCTATTGGCGCTGCTAGGCGTATGGTACGGCAACTTCTGGGACGCCCAGAGCCAAGCGATTCTGCCGTACGACCATTACCTGCGAAACATCACCAAGCACCTGCAACAGCTCGATATGGAGTCCAACGGTAAATCGGTGATGCAAGATGGCAGCCCGGTAAACTGCGCGACTGGACCTGTGATCTGGGGTGGCGTTGGCTGTAATGGCCAGCATGCCTACCATCAGTTGCTCCACCAAGGCACACAACTGATCCCAGCTGACTTCATTGTGCCGGTGGTCAGTTACAACCCTGTAGCCGACCATCACCAATGGCTGTACGCCAACTGTCTGTCGCAAAGCCAGGCGCTGATGCTCGGCAAGAGCTTTGACGAAGCCCAAACGGAGCTGCGCAACCAAGGCCTGAGCGAAGATAAAGTTGCCGAGCTGGCACCGCACAAGGTGATTCCCGGCAACCGCCCGAGTAACACGCTGGTGCTGGAGCGTATCAGCCCTCGTCGCCTCGGCGCGCTGGTTGCATTGTATGAGCACAAGGTTTTCACCCAGAGCGTGATCTGGGGCATCAACGCCTTCGATCAGTGGGGTGTAGAGCTGGGTAAAGAACTCGGCAAAGGAGTTTACTCACGCCTCACAGGCGCCGAGCAAAACGTCGCTGAAGACCCATCAACTCAAGGCTTGATCGACTTTTTCCGCGCCCGCCACCGCGGTTAAAAGCGGTATTTGCGTCAATCCAGACCCCGGCAATTGCCGGGGTTTTGCTATCTGCGCTGAGCCTGTACCCAGACGCTACCACTTAGCGTGAAGCGCGGCGCACATCGACAATCACCAGCCATGGGGTGCTAACCTAAAACAGTCGCGGATATACAAAATAAGGAACCCGCCATGTTTGAGATCACTCGCCACCCGGTTGCCGATGATGTTCGCTTGCGTGCACACATCAACAACGACGACTACTTGCGCCTGTACCAGCAATCAATCGATGAGCCTGAAACCTTCTGGGCCGAGCAAGCCAAGACTTTCCTCGACTGGTTCGAGCCTTGGCAAAGCGTGCATAAAGTTGACATGCGTAAGGGCCATGCCAGCTGGTTCAAGGGCGGTAAGTTGAATGTCAGCTTCAACTGCATTGACCGCCACCTTGCCAAGCACGGCGAGCAAATTGCGCTGATCTGGGAAGGCGACAACCCCGCAGAGTCGGCCAATATCACTTACAACAAACTGCACCATAACGTCTGCCGCCTGGCCAACGTATTGAAGAGCCGCGGCGTGGAAAAAGGTGATCGGGTGTGTATCTACATGCCGATGATCCCGGAAGCTGCCTACGCCATGCTGGCCTGTACACGGATTGGCGCCGTGCACTCGGTGGTATTCGGCGGTTTTAGCCCGGACGCCCTGCGCGACCGCATTCTCGATGCAGACTGCCGTACCGTAATAACCGCTGACGAAGGGGTGCGCGGCGGGAAATATATTCCACTTAAAGCCAATGTCGACAAAGCGTTGCAAAGTTGCCCGAACGTCTCAACCGTGGTCGTCGCACAACGTACTGAAGGCGATGTGCAATGGGTTAAAGGCCGCGACATCTGGTATCACGAAGCGATGCACGACGCGAGCGCGGACTGCCCGCCAGAGCCGATGGATGCTGAAGACCCATTATTCATCCTCTACACCTCCGGCAGCACAGGTAAACCCAAAGGCGTGCTGCACACCACCGGCGGCTATTTGTTACAAGCGGCGATGACCCACAAATACGTGTTTGATTATCACCCGGGCGAGATTTACTGGTGCACCGCCGATGTTGGCTGGGTCACAGGCCACAGCTATATCGTGTACGGCCCACTGGCAAATGCTGCAACCAGCCTGATTTTCGAAGGCGTACCCAATTACCCTGATGCCTCTCGTTTCTGGCAAGTGATCGACAAACACCAGGTCAATATTTTCTACACCGCACCAACCGCCCTGCGCGCGCTGATGCGTGAAGGAAACGATCTGGTCAAAAGTACCTCGCGCAGCAGCTTACGGTTGCTTGGCAGCGTGGGTGAGCCGATCAACCCTGAAGCTTGGGAGTGGTATTTCAATGTGGTCGGTGACCAGCGCTGTCCTGTAGTTGATACATGGTGGCAAACCGAAACCGGCGCCATAATGATTACGCCGCTACCGGGGGCGACTGATCTCAAGCCCGGCTCAGCTACACGACCATTCTTTGGCGTACAGCCGGTTTTGCTTGATGAGCAAGGCAAGGAGATCGACGGTGCAGGCTCAGGGGTTCTGGCGATCAAAGCCAGTTGGCCGAGCCAGATTCGCAGTATCTACGGCGATCACCAACGCATGATCGATACCTATTTCTCAGCCTATCCCGGCTATTACTTCAGCGGTGACGGCGCCCGTCGAGATGAAGATGGTTATTACTGGATAACCGGGCGAGTCGATGACGTGATCAATGTTTCCGGCCATCGCATTGGTACCGCAGAAGTCGAAAGCGCACTGGTATTGCACGACGCGGTCGCAGAAGCCGCAGTCGTCGGCTATCCCCATGACCTCAAGGGTCAGGGCATCTACGCCTTCGTCACCCCAATGAACGGAGTCGAAGTCAGCGACGCCCTGCAGCAGGAATTGCTGGCCCTGGTCAGCAAAGAAATCGGTAGCTTCGCCAAGCCAGAACTGATGCAGTGGGCGCCAGGTTTGCCGAAGACCCGCTCAGGCAAAATCATGCGGCGTATCCTGCGTAAAATTGCCTGCAATGAGCTTGATACCTTGGGCGACACCTCAACTCTGGCCGATCCATCGGTAGTCGATGACTTGATCGATAAGCGTCTCAATCGCTAAAGCTGGGCATATGATCCCCTTCCAATCCGTCACCGGCCGTGAAGGGGATCAGGTCTTAAGCGGCACACCGGGTTACAGGCCTATCTTGTAGCTCAGGCATATAAGCCGCACACTCGCGCCATGGAATATATTCGCCGAAAAATCGAAAGTCAGGTTTTAGCACTCAGCGGTCTCGCGCTGAGGCAAATTGACTTTGAAAAGCCAAAAGGCGACCCCGGTTTATTTGGCCCAGAGTCAGTCAGTTGGCAGATTCATGGCGACTTCACCAGCATGCTGGTCGGTGGTATCAGCGCCCTGTTATTGCAGGCGCTGCATCCGCTGGCACTGGCTGGGGTGTGGGATCACTCGAACTTTCGTGAAGACTTGCTCGGCCGTTTGCGCCGTACCGGGCTATTCATATCCGGCACCACCTATGGCGCCAAAGCCGATGCCGACTGGTTGATCGAAAAGGTCAAAACCATTCACTTGCAAGTCACCGGCGTTGCCCCGGATGGGCGCCCTTACGCAGCCAGCGACCCAGAGCTTCTGACCTGGGTTCATGTGGCCGAAGTGCACAGCTTTCTGCAGTCGCATCTGCGCTATCGCAACCCAGAATTATCGGGCGCGGATCAGGATCGTTATTACACCGAAACTGCGCAGATTGCCGAACGCTTGGGTGCCATTAATGTGCCGCGCTCGCGAGCAGAGATCAGCCAATACCTCGACAAAATGCAGCCGCAGTTGTTGTGTGATGAGCGCTCAAGGGAAATTTTGCGAATTTTACTCAACGCCCCCGCACCAAACATGCTGGCCGGGATTGTCGCAAAGCTGTTTATGCAAGGCGGCATTGATTTACTGCCAGACTGGGCGCAAACCATGTTTGGACAATCTATCAGCGAGCGGCGCAGCCGTTGGATTCGTCTGCGCATTAACCGGCTTGCACCCTTGCTGCGCTGGGCTGTGCGCAACGGCTCAATCCATCGCGCTCGCCGCCGCTTGGGCATTGTCAAATAAGTCTAAGGCTGGTCGCATCGCCGAGCAGTATGCCAAGATATGGCCCATTTGCTCCTGCGAACACCTAGGTTAGTCGCGCAATTATGGTGGACAAGCATCACCTTGTTCACCCTTTGAGGATGAGGACAGAACCATGCAAGAAGTCGTAATAGTCGCCGCCACACGTACCGCAATTGGCAGCTTTCAAGGGGCGCTGTCGAGCATTCCAGCGCCAGAACTGGGCGCAGCGGTTATTCGCCGTCTACTTGAGCAAACCGGCATTAATGCGGCTGAAGTTGACGAGGTCATCCTCGGCCAAGTATTGACCGCAGCTTCCGGCCAAAACCCGGCTCGTCAGGCGTCGATCCTTGCCGGGCTGCCAAATGCAGTACCGGCGCTGACCCTGAACAAGGTCTGCGGTTCTGGCCTCAAGGCGTTGCACCTGGGCGCACAGGCAATTCGCTGCGGTGACGCCGATGTAATCATCGCTGGCGGCATGGAGAACATGAGCCTCGCGCCATACGTCATGCCGGCTGCACGCACGGGCCTGCGTATGGGCCACGCGAAAATCATCGACAGCATGATTACCGACGGTCTGTGGGATGCCTTCAACGACTATCACATGGGCATAACCGCCGAGAACCTGGTCGAAAAATACGACATCAGCCGTGAACAGCAAGATACTTTCGCCGCCGCGTCACAGCAAAAAGCCGTGACGGCCGCTGAAGCCGGGCGCTTTGACGCTGAAATCACCCCGATCATGATCCCTCAACGCAAAGGCGACCCTATTGCCTTCGCCAAGGATGAAGGCCCACGCGCCGGGGTAACTGCCGAATCACTGGGCAAACTCAAGGCCGCATTCAAAAAAGATGGCACCGTGACTGCCGGTAATGCTTCCAGCCTCAACGATGGCGCCGCTGCGGTACTGCTGATGAGCGCAGACAAGGCCAAGGCGCTCGGCTTGCCCGTTATGGCGCGTATTGCCAGCTATGCCAACGCCGGTGTCGACCCAGCGATCATGGGTATCGGTCCGGTTTCCGCAACTCGCCGCTGCCTGGAGAAAGCCAACTGGGCAATTGAAGACCTCGACCTGATCGAAGCCAACGAGGCCTTTGCAGCGCAAGCTCTGTCGGTTAACAAGGAGCTGGGTTGGGATGCTCAGAAGATCAACGTTAACGGCGGCGCCATTGCCCTCGGCCATCCGATTGGTGCATCCGGTTGCCGCGTGCTGGTCACCCTGCTGCACGAAATGATCAAGCGTGATGCGAAAAAAGGCTTGGCCACTCTGTGCATTGGTGGCGGCCAAGGTGTTGCACTTGCCATTGAGCGCAATTAACTAACGCCCTCCTCCCCCTAAATGCCGGTGCTGTTACTCAGCACCGGCATTTTTATTGATAAACTAGCTCACTTTCCCCTCTTGAGTCGTCGCGCATGTCCGCTCTCATCTTGGCGCTGCGCGCCGCACTGGCAAACCGTAAACCGCTAATCGAACAGCTGCACAGCCAAGGCACAGATTGCTATCGTTTGTTTCACGGCAGCCAAGAAGGTGCAGGCGGTTTGACCATCGACCGTTACGGCCCGCAATTACTGGTTCAGAGTTTTCATCAGAGCTTGACCACAGAAGAGCTTTTACAGCTCGCTGATAAGTGCAATGAATTCCTTGAGCAGCCACTGCTGCTGGTCTACAACGATCGCTCAAAAGGCAATTCGCGGATCGACCGCCAAGACCCCGTTTATAAAGCACAAGACGCAGCACTAGAAGACTTGGTCGGCCATGAATGGGGCCTTAAGTACCGAGTGCGCGGACGCCACGCAGGGCAAGACCCGCTGCTGTTTCTCGACCTGCGTAATGCTCGCGGCTGGGTCAAACAACACAGCGCGGGTAAAAGCGTGCTCAACCTATTCGCCTACACCTGTGGCGTGGGTTTAGCGGCTGCTGCTGGTGGCGCTAATGCGGTGACCAATCTTGATTTCGCTGAAGGCAACCTTGCTGTTGGCCGTGAAAATAGCGCACTCAATCCAGAACTGGTACCGATGCAATTTATCCAATCGGACTACTTTCCAGCTATCCGCCAACTCGCCGGCTTACCTATTGCCCAGCGGCGCGGGCAAAAACTACCGAGCTATCCACGACTCGCCCCACAGCAGTTCGATTTAGTATTGCTTGATCCACCAGCCTGGGCGAAAAGCGCATTCGGCACAGTCGATCTGCTGCGTGATTACCAAAGCTTGCTAAAGCCTGCCATTTTGGCCACTGCAGACGAAGGTGTACTTATCTGCTGTAACAATCTGGCCAAAGTGGCGATCAGCGACTGGCGCGAACAAGTTCTGCGCTGCGCCAGTAAACTGGGGCGCCCCGTGCGTGACTGGCAAGTAATCAGCCCGGCTGCTGACTTCCCATCAAACGATGGCCAACCACCGTTGAAAACCCTGATTTTGCAGTTTTAAGGGCATTGCATCACTTGGCAAACTCGCACTGACTTCATTCAACCCATCCAAGCGTGCCATACTCAAAAGCATTTCTTGTCGGGATAGATGACGCTTAGCTATGTACAAAGGACTGAAATACACCGCTGGCACCCTGATTTTTGGCATTGGCCTGTATGCCCTGCTGGGCTTTTTGGTCATCCCTGGCGTTGGCCTGCGCGTGATCAATCAACAGCTGGCGCAGTACGCCACACAACCGGCCAAGCTTGAACGCATACAGTTCAACCCGTTCAGCCTGGAGCTGAAACTTTGGGGCATGAGCGTTGGTGCCGGTGAAACCAAGCACATTGCCTTCGAGCGCTTGTATGCCAATGTCGAAACCGACAGCGCATGGACTAAAGCGCTGCACCTTGCCGACATTGAACTGGATAAAGCCCACAGCGAAATTCTTTTCGACAAAGAGGGCGGGCTCAACCTGACGCAGTTATTCAAACTGCCTGAAAGCCCAGAACCTGCAACCGAAGAGCCAGCTGGCGAACCTTTCCCGGTGCGTATCGACCGGATCAAGCTGGTTGATGGCTATGTACACTTTCAGGACCTGCGCCCAAGCGAGCCGATCAACTTTGTTTACGACGCGCTAAACCTTGAGCTGAACAACCTCAGCACCCTGCCCGACGACAACGCAGCGATGACGTTGTCAGCCACGGGGCCACGGGGCGGCCGCATCGACTGGACCGGTAAAGTCAGCTTGGTGCCCATCACGTCAACAGGCAGCATTAAAGTCACCGATGCGCAGATGAAAGGCTTCTGGCCATACGTGCGTGATGCCGTGCCGCTTGATCTGGAAAAAGGCGTGCTTAATCTGTCGAGTGACTACACGCTTGATCTGGCCAAAAGCACAGAGCTGCGCCTGAACAATCTCGAACTAAAGGTCTCCCCTTTCGCCATCAAAGCACCGGACGGGCGTCCGCTGGTCAATCTTGAGAACCTTGAAGTTAGCGATACAACCTTGGATTTGGTTAAACAAGAGGTTGTGGTTGGCAAGATTCGCAGCCAGAAACTCGAAACCTGGGCCAGTCGTGAAGCCGATGGCGAACTGGATTGGCAAAAACTCTTTGCCAGCCAACCCGAGCCTAAAAAGGCCCCGGAAAAACCAGCCGCTGCGACAACCGCCGAACCATCTGACGCAGCAGCAAACAAGGCTGAAACCCCACAAGACGTGGCCGAGGTTGCTCCTGAGCCACAAGCGCCTGAACCTGTACCAGCGAACACAGAAGTAGCAAAAACCGCTGAAGCGCCAACTGCCACTGACAAAACCGGTAAAGAGCAACAGGTTGCGGCTACTTCAGAAAACCAACCAGCAACTCAAGCGGCCACCCCCGAAGCTAGCAAGCCGTGGGTTGTGCTGCTCAAAGACGTGCAATTGCGCGACTATCAGGTGCATCTGACCGACAAGGTGCCAGAGAAAGATTTGGCGCTCGAGCTTGGTCCGCTCAACCTCGACATCAAAAACTTCAACAGCCAGGGCTCCGCACCGTTCGATATCAAGCTCGATACCGGTATAGGCAAACAAGGCAAGCTTCAGGCGGAAGGCAAGGTTCAGCTGGCACCAACCACCGCCAACCTGAACGTCACCACCAGCAATATCGATCTGCGCGTGGCGCAAGCCTATATGGACCCATTTGTGCGCCTGGAACTGCGCAGCGGCATGCTTGGCAGCCAGTTGAATGTTGCACTGCCCAGCACAGATCCCTTGCAGCTGACCGTTACAGGTAATGCCCAAGTCAGCCAGTTACATACACTTGATACGCTCAAGCAACGCGATTTTGTGCGCTGGAAGACACTCGATCTGACTGGCCTGAGCTACAAGCACGGCGACAGCCTGAGCATCGATAAAGTCAGTCTGGACAACCCTTACGCGCGCTTCCTGATCAACGAAGACCTGACCACCAACGTCAGTGAACTGGTGATCCCACAACCAGCAGACCCCAATGCCAAAGCCGAACCCGCGGGCAAGCCACTGGGTATCCATATTGGCGCAATCAACATTGCCGATGGCTCTGCTAACTTTGCCGACTTTAGCTTGACGCCCAACTTTGCTACGGCGATTCAGCAGCTCAACGGTCAGATTGGCACTATCGACAGCCGTGCGCCAAAACCCGCGAAAATCAATATTGCCGGTAAAGTCGACAAATACGCGCCGGTTAGCATCAAAGGCAGCCTGAATCCGTTTGATCCGCTGGCCAGCCTCGATATCGCCACCCAGTTCAAACGTGTCGAACTCACCACGTTGACGCCCTACTCCGGCAAGTTCGCCGGATATCGTATTCGCAAGGGCCGGCTCAATCTGGACCTGCACTACAAGATTAATAACGGCAAGCTCAATGCCGAAAACAGTGTGGTCGTAGAACAACTGCAACTGGGCGAAAAAGTCGACAGCCCAAGCGCCGTGGACCTGCCGATCAAGCTGGCAGTAGCGCTGCTCAAAGACAGCGATGGCAAAATTTCCTTGGCCCTGCCTGTACAGGGCGATCTCAACAACCCGCAGTTCAGTGTGATGCCAATCGTTTGGCAGACCCTGCGCAACCTGGTGGTTCGCGCTGCAACAGCGCCATTCAAATTCATTGGTGGCTTGGTTGCCGGCGGCAGTGATGTCGATTTGAGTAACGTGCAGTTTGCCGCAGGCAGCAGCGAGCTCGACAAGACGGCGCAAACCTCGCTCGACACCTTGATCAAAGCCCTTGCCGAACGCCCAGCCTTGCGCCTTGAAGTGGAAGGCATGAGCGCACAATCATCTGACGGTCCGCTTCTTGCTGAGCAGCGCCTGCAGAGAGAATATCAATCGACCTACTACAAGATGCTCCAGCGCCGTGGCGATACCGTCCCTGGCGACGCCGACGAGCTTGAGGTGCCGGATGACGTAAAAGGCCCCATGCTTGAAGGCATATACCGTGCTCGCTTGAAAAAACAGCCGCCTGCTGAATGGGCAGAGCTGGATGACGAACAACGCAGCAAAAAACTCAGCGACGCAGTCGTCGCACACTGGAGCAGCAGCGAATTACTGCTGCGTAAACTGGCTCAAGAACGTGCAGCAACAATCAAGGATTACTTGGCCCAGAACGGCTTGAGTGATGAGCGCATCTACCTGCTCGATGTCAGCTTAGGTACTGCCGCAACTGATGGCCGAGTTGCCTCTCCGCTGCAACTTGGCAGTGAGTAACTGGAGAACATATGCAGCGTTTATGGGTACTGCTCTCTGTCACACTCGGGGCTGGTGTCGCTCAAGCCGACGACACCATGCGCTGTGGCAGCCAGTTGATTAGCACCGGCGACCGCGCATTCGAGGTCGAGGACAAATGCGGCGCACCAGCGTTTCGCGACGTTATCGGCTACACCCTCGGCCCTTATGAACGCCGCGAAATGAAAATTGAGGAATGGGTTTACGGCCCTAATAACGGCGTCAACAGCATCCTCACATTCGAAGGCAGCCGGTTGCGACATATTGAGCGCAAGCGCCAGTAATCCATCCCGGGCCAATGTATTAGGACTCCATGTGAAGCGACTCCTGACAGCCTTTCTATTGCTCGGTTGCAGCAGCCTGGTTTTGGCCGACAGCCTGCGCTGCGGCAGTGCTTTGGTCACCACTGACGACTCGACCAGTGAAGTCCTCGACAAGTGCGGCGAGCCTGTCAGTCGCGACTTTCTTGGCTATAAACAAACAGTCGACTCGTTCGGCTACACCAATGAAGTTGCCATTGAGGAATGGGCCTACGGGCCGCGCAGTGGCATGTATCATTTCATTCGTTTTGAGGGCAACCGCTTAAAACGCGTCACCAGTAAACGCGGCAACTGACACCAGCCATCACCAGTGCTAGGCTCCTCGGCAAAATGCCACTACCAATCGGTTGTCGATGCTAATTCTTCCTGCTGAGCACCCTCTTGACTGGAAAAAACCGCCAGTCATGACACTCCTGTTGATCGCCCTCAACGTGCTGATCTATTTCGGCTACCAAGGTGGCGATAGCGCTCGCGAAGCGAAAGCAGTCGAGAGCTACCTGCAAGCAGGTTTGCTCAGCCGGGAGCGCTCGCTATTTATTCAATCATTCAGTGCCCGGCACGAGCTGACAGCCAGCGCAACCACACAGCTTGAGCAAGTGCGCCGCAATCAAATGGCGCGCATGGTGCTGTATGACCTGCAGTTTGAAAACTCGATTCACAACAACTCGGATTATCTAGCTGACAACGATTGGCAAGCACAGCGCAGCAAGGTTGAGCATCTGCGCGATCAAATCAGCAGCATGCGCTTCGGTTTTATCCCTGCACGGTTTAGCGTTGAAGGCCTATTCGGCGCCATGTTCCTGCACGGCAGCTTTGCCCATTTAGCAGGCAACATGCTCTTTCTGTTTATCTTCGGCTTTGCCTTGGAAATCGCCCTTGGTCGCTGGCTCTATCTTGGCCTTTATCTCACTTGCGGCGTCGCCTCTCACCTGCTCTGGTGGGTCATGGATCCGGCCTGGATCACAGGCGTCGGCGCATCAGGGGCAATTTCCGGTTTGATGGGCATGTACCTGGCGCTCTACGGCCTACGCAAAATCAATTTCTTTTACTGGCTGGGGCCGATGTTTGGCTATTTTCGTGCGCCAGCGTTGTGGATTCTGCCGGTGTGGATGGGCAAGGAGCTCTATGGGCTGCTCATGGCCAATGACAACACCAACTACTATGCGCACTTGGGTGGATTGGGTGCAGGTTTTGTGGCGATTTACCTGGCTCAGTTCGGCAACAGGTTAAGCGTCGATCAAGACTATTTGAATAAAACCGACCCAGACGCCGAATTCAAACGTGAGCTGACCGGCCTCGATAAGCAAATCGCCAGTTTTGAGCTTGAAAAAGCCAGTACCCGCGGCCTAGCGATGCTGGAACGCTACCCGAATAGACCTGCGCTACTGGAGAAACTGTATTCACTGGCGCTCAACCGTCAAGATAAAACCCTGCTCAGCGCCGTGTTGAAACAATTATTCAAGCTGCCTGACTCAGCGCAGGGCCTGCTCCTGTTCAAGCGACTGGCGGCAGACAGCAGCGCGGCGCAACAGTCTTTGCTGAGGCATCCAAACGTACAACTGCATCTATTACAGCGCCTGCTGCGACTCGATCAAGGCGCCTCTGCTCTCGTCTCTTGGCGTTTGCTCTGCAAAACCAAACAACGTCCACCGATGCTGCCAGCCATGACCTTGCAACTGGCGAAACAGCTTGGTCGCCAACAAGACCTAAAAGCAGTGGCCGAACTCTCGCAGTTTCTAAATCGCACCTATCCGGATAGCGAGCAGACTGCGCAAATCGGCATATACCTTCACCACCTTAATAACCACTGAAACTCAAATGCAAAAGGCCCGCAGAGTTAGCTGCGGGCCTTTTAAATTGTTGCGCTGATTACAGCTTATCGCTGAAATCACGTAGCTCATCCTGAGCTTTTTCCTTGGTCCAGCCATAACGCTCTTGCAGCTTCCCTGCGAGGTATTCGCTGTGACCTTCAGCTACGTCCACATCGTCGTCTGTCAGGTTGCCCCAACGCTCTTTGATGCGGCCATTGAGCTGCTTCCACTTACCTTTGATTACATCAGAATTCATGGTGTGCTCCTGTTCGAGACCACTGAAAAAAACGACTGCACTCCCTGCAGCTTTCAGAGGTCTCTAAATTGCGGACATTAAGTAGCGTTGAAGACGCCAGATGCAATTGCAGCTGGCAAACTTAGCAAACTGTATTAGTCAGCTGTTTTCAGGCCGTCAGCCGAAACGTCTTTAACACCGTTGACTTCTTTGGTTTTGGCTACCGCCAAGTCACGCTCTGCATCGCTTGCTACAACGCCAGACAGCGACACAACACCTTTGTTGGTCTCAACCTTGATATCCAAAGCGCTTAGGCTGTCGTCAGCAAGGAAGGTCGACTTCACTTTGCTGGTGATCCAGGTATCGGTCACAACTTCACCGGCTTGATCCATGGTGTCATTAGCCGCCAGCATGGTTGGCTGCATGGCGCTTGAGGTATCGGCAAATGCGGTACCCGCCAGCGACAAGCTCAGGGCGGTCGCGGTGATAGCGGCAAAGGCGAACTTATTAATTGGCGTTTTCATGGGTATCGCTCCTGTACATTTGATTATTCTGCATGCCAGATCCTAGCTGCAGCGTCACCAGTACTATTGCAGGCCCTGTGCCAACTTATAAAATACAAATAAATCCATATAAATCATATAGTTATCAACATCACCAATTTTCAGTTTTCGTGCAATGCGCATGTTCGATCAAAATCTACCGGGCATATTGCACGATAACTTCAGCTCAACCCGGCATGTTCGATAATTTGCTCAGCGTCGCCTCGAGATTTACCACCTCAGCCAGCAATGGTGATTGTGGGTATCGCACACGAACGAACTGCAATAATTTTTGCGCTTGCTCAACCTGCCCAAGTCCTTCAGCAAAGGTACGAGCAGCCAACAGATAAGCACGTGGGATATGTGGATAATCCGGTGCGCGTTGATGCAGGTTGCGCAACAGGCTCAAGGCCTCACGATTTTTATGACGCTTGCTCAACGCCTCAGCAATACGTTCACACACCTCAGGCTCTGAGGGCAGATAATCAGCCTTAAGCCTGCGCGCATTGAGCAACGCGGTGGCACCCAGTGCCGGATTGAGTTTGGATGTTAGCGGCAAGTAATGCGCTAGATGGCGCAAGCACCGATCAGCGGCATTGAGGTTAAATAGCAGTTGATGAAAACGCTCATTGAGCTTGAGGTCATCAGGATTCTTTTCCAGTGCAGCGGTCAGCGTCTCCAGAGCATTAGCACTCTGCCCTTCTTTGAGCCGAATCTCAGTTTCAGCTAAGGCTTTGCGCCGCAGGTACTCCTCAGCAGGGAACGCAGCATGACTGTCTTCATCAACAATCACATAACCCAGTGCACCTTGGTACTGAAACACCACATAGCCCATCATCGCGCACATCACCACGCCGAAATAGGCGAAGGCAAATGCCATCACTGGCAGCAAGATCACTCGTGGCAAGCCATGAGACAGCATATAAGCGACCCACCCCGGCGACTGCCAGAGGATAAACAGGAACGCGCACAGAATCAGATAACGCCAGCCCATGGCGGAAATAACCTGCCCGACTTGTTCCGGGCTCAATGCCGAGGACAAGTCTTTATCCAACGCCAAGCGAATAATGCTTGCGGGCATAACCAGCAACAGCCCGATGTTCACACACCAATAGATCGCTTCACTGTTGAAGTCCGCCGCCAACCACAACGCCGCAAAGGCGATCAGGAACACGGCTAACTGCTTGAAAAACAGGCTGAAGCCTTCGCCACTGAAAGCGCTTCTCAAACTCGGCGCAGCCTTTATCGCAAGGCTATTCGACTCAATTACGCTGTGAAAATACTTAGTGGCAATACTGAACAGAATCACCCACAAGATAATTGAACGCGGCATGAAGATGCTGGCAACGCCCAGCAGCGCGGCGAATGCCAGCGGCCCAGACTGTAAGGCGTAGAGGAAAAATGTTGGCAAACGCTGCCAGAACGGCTGCGCAGTATTAGCCGCTCCCAGAAACTCCAACTGGCCACTGCACATGGGGCAACGCGGCGCGTCATCCGGCGCATCCATGTTCAGGGGAATACAACAATCACCGTAACTCCGCTCGCACGAGCGGCACAGCCAAGTTGAAGGCTGCTCGGGGTGATAGCGGCAAGCTGTCTTGTCCATAAGTGGTTATTCCTGAGTGCTCAACATGTACTTAGCCATCCAGTGCGATAGCGTAATGCCAGCGGGCATTATCTGCACCTAGAAAACGCCAAGGCCATGCAGCGCGTCACGCTAGATATTTGGACTTTGCCCATCATTGCCTGACGGCTTGAGTATTACCCCTGAGTGCTCTGAACCTTTACTTCCAACAAAAAGCGCGAGCATTGCAAGACCTTGAATGCATCCAGCCAAAGCCAATATGAATAACTCGCCCGTCGCCCCTGCAAACAATGATTTGGCCCCACCAAAAAATACCGGAGCAAAAGCGTAGCAACCCTGCGCAGTTGCTACGATCAGCGTCACGACCCGTTGAATTTGCTGACGAGGAAACTCGGATTGAGCGATAAGCGGTGGCAGGGAAGTTGCGTTACCAATACCGATGCCGAACAGGATCATGCCGATCCATAGCAACTCAGGGAAAGTGCTTATGCCCATCAAGATCAGGCACCCAGCGAACTGGCAACCATAGCTCATGCCGGCAATCCTACGGCGATTTGCGCCTGGCGATAGCAGCCAGCCGGACAAAAACCTGCCCGCTATTGCGCTTGCCGTTGCCAGCCCCATTGCCAATCCTGCCTTTTGCTCCGCGACGTGCTCCACTAACAGCAAGAACATCTGGCTGATCAGCCCGATCTGCGCGAACAAGCCGAGAGACATTGCCAGCGTCAACGTGAAGAATTGTCTATTCCTCCAAAGTGATATCGCTGGAGTGCATGGCGCTTGCGTTTGCTCAATTGGATCGTGGGATTCGCCATCGGGGTATTGGCCGATCTGTCCGGGTTGAATCCTGAAAACGTAGAAACAGAGCATTGCGATAACTGAGACCGACAAAACCCCGACCCCAATGGACGCCTGCGAAAACCCAAACTGGCCAATCAGATAGACCCAAACAGATGAAAAGATAACACCACCGATACTCGCGCCGTTGTAGGCCATAGCCAAGGCGCCTGGGCGCTTGCTGATGAACCATGGTGCGATGATTGCATTGACCGCTGCGGCGCCCATCGTGACCCAACCGAACCCACTGAGGGTTGCTGCTATGAACAACTGATACGGCTGGGCGGCTATCGACCACCCGTAAACACCAAAAGCCAGGGTTATCACCCCGAAAAGCGTCGTTAAAGGAATGCCTGCTCGCTTATACAAAACAGGCAGTTTCACGACGATCAAGGTGCCAGCCAGAAAGTGCACAGTCACAGCTGCCGAACACTGCGCCAAAGACCAGTCGGTCTTCTGCATCACGGCATACATAAATATCGGCGGGCCATAAAAACCAATACCCCAGCCGAAAACGGCCATCAAAAAAGTCGCAGCTACTACCTTTTTGCCAAAAAAGCTCGATGTGCTCATCAACGTATTCCTTCATATGCTTTTGCCGAAGTATGATGACTTCGCACATAGACACTTCGGGAAAAACTGAACTATGGATGCTGAGTTTACGGATCTTTCTCTGGCGGCGGTGGCAGGTGCAATTGCTGATCCTGCACGCTCAAAAATGCTTTGCGCGCTGCTGGATGGCTGTGCTCGCACGGCGACTGAATTGGCGGCACTGGCCGATGTAGGCGCTTCGACCGCAAGCGCTCACTTCGCACGTCTGCGTGAGCAAGGCTTGGTAGAGATGCATGTTCAAGGTCGTTATCGTTATTACCGGCTGAGCAATGCCCAAGTAGCCGAAGCCTTAGAGGCGTTACTGTCGATCACTGATCGCCGGGCAATGACGTTCAAACCCAGCACACCTTCAGCCTTGAGGCATGCCAGAACCTGTTATGACCATTGCGCTGGCGAAATTGCAGTCGGGCTGCATGATGCATTGCTTCAAGAGGGTTGGATTTATTTACAAGGCAACGATTACTGCCTGAGTAAACAAGGTGCAGACAGCTTTGCCCAAATGGGGCTTGATGTGGATAGCGCACTCAACCAACGCAGACGTTTGGCCTATCCCTGCATGGATTGGAGTGAGCGCTCGCCCCACATAGGTGGCGCACTGGGAGCAGCGCTACTTAACTTGATGCTTAAACAAGGCTGGATGAACCGTCATCTCGACTCCAGGGCGCTCACCTTAACCCCTAAAGGGGCCACCAAGCTAAGCAAAAAATTTGGCATTCAATGCTGAGCAGCCTTTTCGCCCGACGCTGTAGGAAACGCGGTTATTTCAGGCAAAAAAAAGGGCCCGCAAGGGGCCCTTTTCTACACTACAGACTGCTCGCGATTAAACGCCTGATGCTTTAGCCGCAGCAACGTCTTTGATCGACAGCTTGATACGGCCGCGGTTGTCCACGTCCAGTACCAATACTTCAACTTCCTCACCTTCTTTAAGAATGTCGGTGACTTTCTCAACACGAGCATCGCTCAACATCGAGATGTGCACCAGACCGTCTTTGCCCGGCAGGATGTTTACGAAGGCGCCGAAGTCAACAATGCGCTCAACCTTACCGACATAAATCTTGCCGATTTCAGCTTCAGCAGTGATACCCAGAACGCGCTGCTTAGCCGCTTCTGCAGCTTCTTTGGTTTCGCCGAAGATCTTGATCGAACCGTCGTCTTCGATATCGATCGACGCTTTGGTTTCTTCACAGATCGCACGGATGGTCGCGCCACCTTTGCCGATCACGTCACGGATCTTGTCCTGATCGATCTTCATCGCGATCATGGTTGGAGCGTTAGCCGACAACTCTGTACGCGACTGGGCAATAACCTGGTTCATCTGGCCGAGAATATTCAGGCGCGCTTCCAGGGCTTGGCCCAGAGCGATTTCCATGATTTCTTCGGTGATGCCCTGGATCTTGATGTCCATCTGCAGCGCGGTAACACCTTTGTCGGTACCCGCTACTTTGAAGTCCATGTCGCCAAGGTGATCTTCGTCACCCAGGATGTCGGTCAGAACTGCGAACTTCTCGCCTTCTTTAACCAGACCCATGGCAATACCAGCAACTGGAGCCTTCATCGGTACACCAGCGTCCATCAGTGCCAAGGATGCACCACAGACCGAAGCCATGGAGCTGGAACCGTTGGATTCAGTGATTTCCGATACGACACGAATGGTGTACGGAAACTCATCGGCGTTTGGCAACATGGCGGCTACGGAACGACGAGCCAGACGGCCGTGACCGATTTCGCGACGACCAGTGGCGCCCATGCGGCCACACTCACCAACCGAGTACGGTGGGAAGTTATAGTGCAGCATGAACGGGTCTTTACGCTCGCCTTCAAGAGTGTCGAGCAGCTGTGCATCACGTGCGGTACCCAGAGTGGCAACAACCAGTGCCTGAGTTTCGCCACGGGTGAACAACGCAGAACCGTGAGTCTTGTCCAGAACACCAACTTCGATGTTCAGGCCACGCACAGTGCGGGTATCACGGCCGTCGATACGCGGCTTACCGTTGACGATGTTCTCGCGCACGGTGCGGTATTCGATTTCACCGAAGATGTCTTTCACTTCGCCGGCAGTCGGCTGGCCTTCTTCACCGGAGAACTTGGCAACGACTTCATTGCGCAACTCACCCAGGCGCGCATAGCGCTCGTGCTTAACGGTGATGGTGTAAGCCTGAGAGATAGCATCGCCAAATTCGCCACGAATAGCGTTGAGCAGTGCAGTGTTCTCAGCTTTTGGCTGCCAGTCCCAGGTTGGCTTGGCGGCTTCAGCGGCCAGTTCGGCAACAGCGTTGATAACAACCTGGAATTCATCGTGGGCAAACAGTACTGCACCCAGCATCTGGTCTTCGGTCAGCTCTTTGGCTTCCGATTCAACCATCAGTACGGCGTCTTTGGTACCGGCTACAACCATGTCCAGGCTCGAAGCCTTGAGCTGCTCGTAGTTAGGGTTCAGCAGGTAGCCTGTCTCCGGGTGGAAAGCTACGCGCGCTGCACCGATTGGGCCATTGAACGGGATGCCCGAAATAGCCAAGGCAGCCGAAGTACCGATCATCGCAGCGATGTCCGGATCAGTCTTCTTGCTGGTAGAGATAACGGTACAGATAACCTGCACTTCGTTCTGGAAACCTTCTGGAAACAGCGGGCGGATCGGACGGTCGATCAGACGCGAGGTCAGGGTTTCTTTCTCGGAAGGACGCGCTTCACGCTTGAAGAAACCACCAGGGATTTTACCAGCGGCGTAGGTTTTTTCCTGGTAATGCACAGACAGCGGGAAAAAGCCTTTGCTTGGGTCAGCGGTCTTGGCGCCAGTTACTGCAACCAGAACAGCAACGTCGTCGTCAACGGTGACCAGCACGGAGCCAGAGGCCTGACGGGCGATACGGCCAGTCTCGAGGGTTACGGTCGATTGACCGAATTGAAACTTCTTAATTACCGGGTTCACGGTGTTTTCCTTCTCTATATTGCCTTGGGGGAAACTTGCTGGAACTCTGCGAAAAATGGCTGCGTCTGGCGTTGATATGTCCTGCCTGCGCTCACTAGCTTTTCCGAGGGTTCCTAATTTTCTACCTGTGTAACAGGGGTAAAACAATTCGTGGGCAGTTGCGGGAATCGGCCCGAGACTGTCCAAAATGCATGTAGCTGAAACACAAAAGCTGGAAGTGGGATAAACCCACTTCCAGCTTCAGCATTCAGCTACGCGCAAGCATCGCTTAGCGACGCAGACCCAGGCGACCGATCAGGGCGCTGTAACGGCTAACATCTTTACCCTTCAGGTAATCCAGCAGCTTACGACGCTGGTTAACCATACGGATCAGGCCACGACGCGAGTGGTGATCTTTACCGTTGGCCTTGAAGTGGCCTTGCAGCTTATTGATGTTGGCAGACAGCAGTGCAACTTGCACTTCTGGGCTACCAGTATCAGTTTCAGCTTGCTTGTAGTCGTTTACGATTTGGGCTTTTTCTTCAACGCTGAGTGCCATGTTGGCTTCCTCTCATTCAAGCAACCGCAGAGCGGTCGCAATAGGCTGGGAACTGCTTCCCATGTTTTAAAGTGAGGAGTGACCGTGCCTATTAACAGCCATCCTCGGGTAAGAACCTTTTAGAGCTGCTGCGCTCGACATAGCTGCGTTAAAAAACTGCTCAAGATGCTCATTTACACCAGTAAAGTCGCGCGCGACCGCGGTCGCTCTTTCACACTTTTTTGCCTTGCTCTGCCTTCGCTCGCTGCGCTCTAACAGGCGCTTAAATTCTGCTTAACATCTATAAACCAAAACACTTTTGCAAAGATCATGGGTGTTTTATTCAACCCTCAATCATCACTAAATTCTCTGGCCGCGCATTCTACTACGGTTTGTTCACTCAGAGCGAATCAACCGACGTGGTGCAATACGGCCATCTTCGCTCACTTCACCGATACCGATAAAGCGACCGTTGTGATCCTGCACCCGAACCATGCCGAACTTCGGCGCATCAGGGGCGCGCACCGCTTGACCCTGTAACCAGTAGAACGAGCTGTGCTCGGAAAACTGCAACAACGGCCAGTGTTCCAAGCCACTGTCGACTGGCTGCAGGAAGCGATCAACGGCTTCGTTACCGCCATCTGCATGCACCGCTTCAAGCTCTTCCAAAGTGACGGTTTGAGTCAGATTGAATGGGCCAGCTTTGGTTCTGCGCAACTCTGCAACGTGGGCGCCGCATCCCAACAGTTGGCCGATATCTTCAACCAGCGTGCGAATGTAAGTGCCCTTGGTGCAATCTACAGCAAGACGTGCAACTTCTGCCTCGCAGGACAACAGCTCCAAGCGATTAATAGTCACTGCACGCGGTTCACGCTCAACGACTTCACCAGCACGGGCCAGCTTGTACAGCGGCTGACCGTCACGCTTCAACGCCGAATACATCGGCGGAATCTGCTTGATGTCACCGCGGAATTGCGGCAATACAGCTTCAATATCAGCGCTTTGAACATTAACCGGCTTACGCTCGATGACCTCACCTTCGGCATCCGCCGTGGTGGTGGTAACACCGAGTTGCATCAGGGTTTCATAGCCCTTGTCAGCATCGAGCAAATACTGCGAAAACTTGGTCGCTTCACCAAAGCACAACGGCAATACGCCCGTTGCCAATGGATCGAGACTGCCGGTGTGACCGGCCTTCTCGGCATTGAGCAACCAGCGCACTTTTTGCAATGCCGCATTGGAGCTGAAGCCTTTCGGCTTATCCAGCAGGATGATGCCGTTAACCTTGCGACGAATACGTTTTACCTGAGCCACGTACTTACTCCTTGGCGTCAGTTGCTTCGTCGTCGTGCTGACGATCTTCAGTCACTGCGCGTTCGATCAACGCCGACAACTGGGCACCACGAATGACACTTTCGTCATAGTGGAAACGCAGGTTTGGCACGCTACGCAACTTCATCGCCTTGCCTAACTGCATGCGCAGAAAGCCGCTGGCATCGTTCAGCACTTTGACACTCTGACGAATGCTCTCGGCATCAATCTCAGCGCCCATCACAGTGATAAACACTTTGGCGTGGCTAGCGTCGCGGCTTACCTCGACAGCGGTCACAGTTACCAAACCACTGACGCGTGGGTCTTTGACTTCGCGAAGAATTAACTGCGCCAGCTCACGCTGCATCTGGTCGCCGATACGCTGGGCACGGCTGTATTCTTTTGCCATTTTTACTACCTAATTACCCGCCTGAGGCCACAAAAGCATCAGACTCAAAAGCGGCAAACGCCCGGCCGTGCATAAGCAGGGCCGGGCGTTGCATGTTGCGGCAGAAGCCTTACAGGCTACGAGCCACCTGGACTTTCTCGTACACTTCGATCTTGTCGCCGACCTTGACGTCGTTGTAGCTCTTGACGCCAATACCGCACTCCATGCCGTTACGCACTTCAGCCATATCGTCTTTGAAGCGACGCAGCGACTCAAGTTCGCCTTCGTAGATCACCACGTCGTCGCGCAATACACGGATTGGACGGTTACGGTGAACAACACCTTCAATAACCATACAACCGGCAATGGCGCCGAACTTAGGCGAACGGAACACGTCTCGCACTTCAGCAGTACCGAGAATGTTCTCGCGAACATCGCTGCCGAGCATGCCGGTCAGGGCCTTCTTAACGTCTTCGATGATGTCGTAGATAACGTTGTAATAACGCATATCCAGCGACTCTTGCTCGACGATCTTACGCGCGCCAGCATCAGCACGAACGTTGAAGCCGAACAGAACAGCGTTGGAAGCCAGTGCCAAGTTAGCATCGCTCTCGGTAATACCACCGACACCGCCGCCCACTACGCGCACTTGTACTTCATCGTTACCCAGGCCGCTAAGCGAACCTTGCAACGCTTCCAACGAGCCACGAACGTCAGATTTGAGGACGATGTTAAGCGTCTTCTTCTCTTCCTGGCCCATGTTCTCGAAGATGTTTTCCAGCTTGCCTGCGTGAGCACGCGCCAGCTTAACTTCACGGAACTTGCCTTGACGGAACAGAGCCACTTCACGGGCTTTCTTCTCGTCAGCAACAACAGTCATGTCGTCGCCAGCTTCTGGGGTACCGTCGAGACCGAGGATCTCAACCGGAATCGATGGACCTGCTTCTTTGATCGACTTGCCGTTCTCGTCGATCATGGCGCGGATGCGGCCGTAGTTCGAACCAACCAGAACCATGTCGCCCTGACGCAGCGTACCGTCTTGTACCAGTACGGTTGCAACTGGACCGCGGCCCTTATCGAGGCGCGACTCAACCACTACACCGCGACCCGGGGCCGACGGAGTGGCTTTAAGCTCCAGCAGTTCAGCTTGCAGCAATACAGCTTCAAGCAATTCGTCAACGCCAGTACCTTCTTTAGCCGAAACCGGTACGAATTGAGTGTTGCCACCCCACTCTTCCGGGACAACTTCACGGCCAGCCAGGTCGTTCTTGATGCGATCAAGATCAGCGCCCTGCTTGTCGATCTTGTTGACTGCAACAACCAATGGAACGCCAGCTGCTTTCGCATGCTGAACAGCTTCTTCGGTCTGCGGCATTACGCCGTCGTCTGCAGCAACAACCAGAATCACGATGTCGGTCGCCTTGGCACCACGAGCACGCATCTGCGTAAACGCAGCGTGACCCGGTGTATCAAGGAAGGTCACCATGCCGCGCTCGGTTTCTACGTGGTAGGCACCGATGTGCTGAGTGATACCACCGGCTTCGCCAGAGGCCACCTTGGCACGACGAATGTAGTCGAGCAGCGATGTCTTACCGTGGTCAACGTGACCCATTACGGTCACAACCGGGGCACGGGAGATTGCTTCACCGTCGTACTTCAACGATGCAGCCAATTGCTCTTCAAGTGCGTTATCGCTAACCAGCTTGACCTTGTGGCCCAGCTCTTCGGCGATCAACTGGGCAGTTTCCTGATCCAGTACCTGGTTGATGGTCACCGGAGTGCCCATCTTGAACATGAACTTGATGACTTCAGCGGCTTTAACCGACATCTGCCCAGCGAGCTCGCCAACAGTGATGGTTTCGCCGATGGCAACATCACGTACAACCGGACCCATTGGGCTCTGGAAACCGTGCTGATTGCGTTTTTTCAGTTTCGACTTGCCACGACCACCACGACGGTGACCATCGCTCTCTTCGTCAACTGTACGAGGCGCAACGCGTGGAGCTGGCGCTTTCTCTTTAACAGCTGGACGATGCGAACCTGACTTGCGCTCGGTACGACGATCATCGTCATTGCGCGTTTTATCAGGACGGCGAGGCTCGTCTTTCTTGCGTTCATCAACTGCAGGAACGTCAACCGGCATTGGAGTGGCAACAGGCGCCGGCACTTCAGCAACTGACGCAGGCGCGTCAACAGCAGCCGGAGTGGCTTGAGCGGCTGCAGGAGCATTTTTAGCTTCTTCAGCAGCTTTACGCTTGGCTTCTTCCTCAGCTTTCAGGCGAGCAGCTTCAGCTGCAGCACGCTGCTCTTCGAGCTCACGTTGCTTCTCAGCTTCAATCTCTTCAGCGCTACGCTTAACGAAGGTTTTCTTCTTGCGCACTTCAACACTGATAGTTTTGCTGCCAGCCACACGTAGCGTACTGGTTGTTTTGCGTTGCAGAGTAATCTTGCGCGGCTCTTCAGCCTTTTTATCGCCATGACTACTCTTGAGATGAGCAAGCAATGCTTGCTTCTCATTATCGGTGACAACTTGCTCGGCACTGCTGTGCGGCAATCCCGCCTCACGCATCTGCTGCAGCAGGCGCTCTACCGGTGTGTCGACCACTTGGGCCAGTTCTTTCACCGTGACTTGCGTCATGCACTTCTCTCCTCAGGCCGTAAAACTACTCGAACCAATGGGCTCGGGCGGCCATGATCAGCTTGCCGGCACGATCTGCGTCGATGCCGTCGATGTCGAGCAGGTCGTCAATCGACTGCTCGGCCAGGTCTTCGCGGGTAACCACACCGCGTACTGCCAGTTCCTGTGCCAGGCCTTTCTCCATACCCTCAAGTGAGAGCAGGTCTTCGGCTGGCTGGGCGTCTGCCAGTTTTTCTTCTGTGGCGATGGCACGAGTCAACAGGCGATCTTTAGCCCGTGAACGCAGTTCATTAACGATTTCTTCATCAAAACCGTCGATGCTGAGCATCTCTTCCATCGGCACATAGGCAATTTCTTCCAGGCTGGTAAAGCCTTCTTCAACCAGTACCTGCGCCAACTCTTCATCAACTTCCAGCTCGTCGATGAAACGCTGCAGAATATCGCCAGTCTCAGCCTGTTGTTTCTCTTGAATATCCGCTTCAGTCATTACGTTGAGCGTCCAGCCAGTCAATTGACTCGCCAAACGTACGTTCTGACCACCACGCCCAATTGCTTGAGCAAGGTTGTCTTCGCCTACGGCGATGTCCATTGCATGGGCATCTTCGTCGACAATGATTGCAGCGACTTCAGCAGGGGACATCGCATTGATAACGAACTGCGCAGAATTGTCATCCCACAGCACGATGTCGACACGCTCACCAACCAATTCACCAGAGACCGCCTGAACGCGCGAACCGCGCATACCAATACAGGCACCCTGAGGATCAATACGCTTGTCTTTAGAGCGAACTGCAATCTTGGCGCGCGAACCCGGATCACGGGATGCGGCCATTACTTCAATCAACCCTTCAGCGATTTCTGGCACTTCAATGCGGAACAGTTCGATCAGCATTTCAGGAGCAGTACGCGAAAGAATCAGTTGCGGACCACGATTCTCAGTGCGAATTTCCTTGAGCAGTGCGCGCAGACGCGCACCTACACGGAAAGTCTCACGCGAGATAATATCTTCACGGGCCAACAGCGCTTCAGCGTTGTTACCCAGATCAACAATAACGTTGTCACGAGTAACTTTTTTAACAGTACCAGCGACGATCTCACCCAAACGTTCGCGATACGCTTCAACTACTTGAGCGCGTTCTGCCTCACGAACCTTTTGCACGATGACTTGCTTAGCCGTCTGTGCAGCAATGCGACCGAACTCAATCGAATCAATTTTCTCTTCAAGCACGTCACCGACTTTAGCGTCGGATTTCATGGCTTGCTCCATATCTGGAGTCAGTTGATGCGCTGGATCATCCAGCTCTGCATCTTCAACAATGGTCCAGCGACGAAAAGTCTCATAATTACCGGTGTGGCGATCAATCGCTACACGCAGGTCGACTTCGTCTTCGAATCGTTTTTTGGTCGCCGTGGCCAAAGCCAACTCCAGCGCTTCAAAAATCACACTCGCCGGTACGCCCTTTTCATTGGATACCGACTCAACAACCAGCAATACTTCTTTGCTCATCGTACGCCTCGCCTTTCGCAATCCATTGGATCCGCGGGATCCGCGTCTCAATCAAACCTTGGGATAATGTTGGCCTTGTCGATCATATCAATCGGCAAAAGGAATTCATGATCATCAACCTGCACCACGACATCCTGCTCTTCAATACCACGCAGAAGGCCTTGAAAGTTACGGCGCCCTTCGAAAGGCGAACGCAGCTTGATTTTCACTTGCTCACCCGCAAACGCAGCAAACTGCGCCAAAGTGAAAAGTGGTCGATCCATACCTGGAGATGAAACTTCCAAGGTGTATTCAGCCGTGATCGGATCTTCTACATCCAAAACACCGCTGATCTGCCGACTTACTTTCTCGCAGTCTTCGACGAGAACACCATCGGCATGATCAATATAAATTCTTAGCAGCGAATGCCGCCCTTGGGACAGAAACTCAATGCCCCAGCACTGATAGCCAAGTTCCTCGACTATCGGGGCCAGCAAGTCCTGCAACTGTTCTAGCTTGCTCGACACTCGAACCCCTCGCGCATGCTGTGCAAATAAAAAATGGGCGAAACGCCCATCCATTTAGCTTACCTCTTCGCAAGGTAAGTAAAGCTGTCTCTCAGCTAGCAAAAAGCCCCTTGGAAAGGGGCTCCGCTACTACTGGTTGCGGGAGCTGGATTTGAACCAACGACCTTCGGGTTATGAGCCCGACGAGCTACCAGACTGCTCCATCCCGCGTCAAAGCCGGGGGCCGGATTATACGGCCGAACCCTGCTACGGGTCAACCAAAGCCCCATCAACAAGCAAGCCCGCATGTAGCGGGCTTGCTTGACAATTGGTACCGAGAAGGGGACTCGAACCCCTACACCCTATGGGCACAACCACCTCAAGGTTGCGTGTCTACCAATTCCACCACCTCGGCAAATATTACTTTATTGCTGCTCTGGAGCTTGAGGTACATCAGCGGCTTTATCAGCTGCATTTTGCTCTTCGAGCACCGGCACATCTTCGATGACCGGTTGGGTCTGAGGTGTTTCCAAGACTGCCGGATCTGGCAAACCTACTTGAGTTAACACTTCAGCTTTTTCATTAGCTAAGTAGCCTAAGCCCAAGCTAGTAATGAAAAAAGCGGTTGAGAGTATAGCAGTAACTCTACTCAAAAAGGTAGAGGAACCTTGACTACCAAACACAGTAGCCGAAGCACCCGAACCAAAAGATGCACCCGCATCGGCGCCTTTGCCCTGCTGCAACAAAACCAGCACAACAACGCCAATCGCGCCCAACAGATGAAGTACTACTATGACTGTTTCCAGCATTTTCTCAGTTTCCCGCGGCGCGACAAATCGCACCGAATTCATCCGCATTCAGAGAGGCTCCACCAACAAGCCCCCCATCGATATCCGGCATACCGAATAGTTCGGCAGCATTAGCGGCCTTAACACTGCCGCCATATAAAATTCTTACGCCGCGTGCCACCTCAGCATTTTCTGCCGCGAGCTGCGCGCGTATTGCCGCATGAACGCTTTGCGCTTCGTCTGGAGTAGCTGTCAAACCGGTGCCTATCGCCCATACAGGCTCATAAGCAATCACCGCTTGCGCAAACACCCCAACACCCAGCGACTCAAAGACGCTATCAAGCTGGCGACCTACTACTTCCAGTGTCTTGCCTGCCTCACGCTGCTCGCGGGTCTCGCCCACACACAGAATCGGAGTCAGGCCGCATGACTGAGCCGCTGCAAATTTGCGCGCCACGGTCTCATCAGACTCACCCAACAACAAACGTCGCTCAGAGTGCCCAACCAAAACCATCTTACAGCCCGCATCATGCAACTGACTCGCAGCCACTTCACCCGTCAAAGCACCCTGTAATGGCTCGTACGCACAATTCTGCGCACCCACCACCACCGACTTACCTGCCAGACCTTCTACAACCTGGCCGACGTACAGACAAGGTGGAAACACTGCGACATCTACGCCAGTCGACAACGCCAACTGACGAAGACCCTTGATCAGCTCTGCGACGCTGGCGCGGGTACCGTGCATTTTCCAGTTACCAGCTACCATGGGGCGACGCATGCAATACCTCGTCGATCAAAGAGGGCGCAGATGATACCCAGCGCGGTCGTGACTGGCAAGCTGTTCAACCACATACTTCTGCAACAATTTTAGCTAATTCATCGGCATAGCCGCGAACCAAGCCTTCTTCCTCGCCTTCAACCATGACCCGAACCAGCGGCTCAGTGCCAGATTTGCGCAATAGGACACGCCCGCGACCAGCCATTTTCTCCGTCACGCGTGCGCACGCCTCTTTAACCGACGGATGCTCCAGCGGATCAACACCGCCTTTAAAGCGCACATTGACCAGTACTTGCGGGCACTTACGCATCCCTTGACGAGCCTGCGCCAATGGCTGCTCACGGCGGCGCACAGCGAGCAATACTTGCAGGGCTGCGATAATCGCATCCCCGGTCGAGGTGTGCTGGAAGCAAACAATGTGACCTGAATTTTCACCACCCAACACCCAATCGCGCTCAAGCAGCTCAGCAATCACATAACGATCACCGACATTGGCCCGCACGAATGGGATATTCAGCTCCGCACAGCCCAGCTCAAGCCCCAGATTACTCATCAGGGTACCCACGATACCGCCCTGCAACTTGCCGCGCTCTTGCAGATCACGCGCAATGATAAACAGCAACTCATCGCCATCAACCAAGGCGCCGGTATGATCAACCATCAACACCCGGTCGGCATCACCATCAAAAGCTATGCCCAAATCAGCCTCTTGCGCGACAACCTCCGCCTGCAAGTTTTCAATGTGCGTCGAACCACAGCCGTGGTTGATATTCAGCCCATTAGGTTCAGCCGAAAGCACCACCACTTCAGCGCCCAGCTCACGGAAAACACTTGGCGCGACCTTGTATGCCGCTCCATGGGCACAGTCGAGCACCACCTTGAGTCCCGCAAAGCTGGTACTGGTAGGCACGCTGCTTTTGCAAAACTCGATATAACGCCCTGCGGCATCGTTGATTCGCGACACCTTGCCCAACTTGGCCGACTCAACCACGGTCATTGGGGTATCGAGCAAATCTTCAATCAGCTTCTCAACTTCGTCCGGTAACTTGGTGCCCTGCCCTGAGAAAAACTTGATGCCGTTGTCATCATGCGGATTATGCGACGCACTAATTACGATACCCGCATCAGCATGGAAAGTACGTGTCAGATAGGCAATCGCAGGCGTCGGCATAGGCCCAAGCAGCATCACATCGGCACCAGCAGCTGACAATCCAGCCTCTAGCGCAGACTCAAACATATAACCGGAAATGCGCGTGTCTTTACCGATCAAGATTCGGCATACACCCTGCTTACGAAATGCCATGCCAGCAGCCCAGCCAAGCTTGAGCATAAAGTCAGGGGTAATCGGATAGTCACCTACGCGGCCACGAATACCGTCAGTTCCAAAATATTTACGCGCCATAAGTCGTCTTCCCTAAATAGTTATTCTGCAGCCTCAACCGCAGCAATCATCCGCACTACATCAACTGTTTCTGCCACATCATGCACCCGCAAGATGTGGGCCCCCTTAACAACAGCGAGCGCCGCAAGCGCCAGACTGCCATATAAACGGCCACCCACCTCATGCCCCAGCACTCGGCCAATCATGCTTTTACGCGAAACGCCCACCAACAATGGCCGCTTCAGCCCATGAAGTAACTCCATGCGCTTAAATAGACTCAAGTTGTGCTCATGGGTTTTGGCAAACCCAAAACCGGGGTCCAGCAACAGCTTATCGCTGGTGATACCCGCCGCCGCACATTTCTGCATGCGCTCAACCAGAAAACCTTCAACCTCGGCAACCACATCGGCATATTGCGGGTTTTGCTGCATTGTCGTCGGCTCACCACGCATATGCATCAGGCACACAGGCAAACCTGTTGCCGCCGCAGCCACCAAGGCACCTTCACGCTGCAATGAACGCACATCATTGATTAAGCCTGCACCCAACCGTCCAGCCTCGACCATAACCGCCGGGGTTGAAGTATCGACCGAAATAATCACATCCAACTCTGCTGCAATGACCTCAATCACCGAAGCCACTCGCTCAAGCTCCTGCTCAGCACCTACAGGCTGCGCACCGGGCCGGGTAGATTCACCACCAATATCTATCAGCGTAGCGCCTGCACGACACATGGCTTCAGCATGACGCAAAGCATCGTCACGCCGAGTGAAGCGACCGCCATCAGAAAAAGAATCAGGCGTTACATTGAGGATACCCATCACCTGAGTGCGGGTCAGATCAAGAGCCCGGCCACCACAAGGCAGCGGACTGAAACTGTGCTTTAACGTCATGGACGACCCGTAGACCCGCGAGCGATTCGAGCCAGGCATTTTACCCCGCCTGTATCGGTGAGCAAATTTTCCTGACCAACAAAGCAAAACGCCGGAATACCCCTTAACGAAGTATTCCGGCGCACTACAAGCCTAAATGCAATGGAGCAACAACCGAACCTTAAACTTCAGTCGCTGGGCCACCGATTGGCTTTTCAGGCGTATCTGGCTTGTCATCCGCACCCAGGGACGGATCAATCGGCGTACCCGCATCACCACCACCTGTCCAGTCACGCGGCTCACGCGGTGTACGACCACTCATGATGTCTTCAATTTGATCGGCATCAATGGTTTCGTACTTCATCAGGGCTTCAGCCATGGCTTCAAGTTTGTCGCGATTCTCTTCAAGCATGCGCTTGGCAGTGTCGTAACAACCATCGATGATGCTGCGAATTTCCTGATCAATCAGCTTGGCGGTATCGCCAGAAACGTTACTGCTTTGGCTGCCCATGCTGCGACCCAGGAATACTTCACCTTCTTCCTCGGCATACATCAGTGGCCCAAGCTTTTCTGACAAACCCCACTTGGTCACCATGTTCCGCGCCAATTGAGTCGCACGCATGATGTCGTTGGAGGCGCCCGTGGTGACGCCATCAAAACCAAGGGTCATTTCTTCAGCGATACGACCACCGAACAACGAGCATATCTGACTGATCAAGGCGCGCTTGCTGAGACTGTAACGATCTTCCTCTGGCAGGAACATAGTCACACCCAGCGCACGACCGCGCGGAATGATCGAAACCTTATAGACAGGATCGTGCTCAGGCACCAAGCGACCGACAATTGCATGGCCTGCTTCGTGATAGGCGGTGTTGAGCTTTTCTTTATCAGACATGACCATGGTTTTGCGCTCAGCGCCCATCATGATCTTGTCTTTAGCCAGCTCGAATTCTTTCATTTCGACCAGGCGCTTGCCCGAACGAGCAGCGAACAACGACGCTTCGTTGACCAAGTTGGCCAGATCAGCACCGGAGAAGCCCGGCGTACCGCGAGCAATAACAGCGGGATTGACGTCTTCACCCATTGGCACTTTACGCATGTGCACTTTGAGAATCTGCTCGCGTCCACGAATATCTGGTAGCCCCACAACGACCTGACGGTCGAAACGGCCAGGACGCAGCAGTGCCGGGTCGAGTACATCCGGACGGTTGGTTGCAGCAATAACGATGATGCCGTCATTCGCTTCAAAGCCATCCATCTCAACCAGCAATTGGTTAAGTGTCTGCTCACGCTCATCGTGACCACCGCCCATGCCAGCGCCACGATGGCGACCGACGGCGTCGATTTCATCGATAAAGATGATGCACGGCGCATGCTTCTTGGCTTGCTCGAACATGTCACGAACACGCGAAGCACCTACACCGACAAACATCTCAACGAAGTCAGAACCGGAAATAGTGAAGAACGGCACCTTGGCTTCACCGGCAACCGCCTTGGCCAGCAAGGTTTTACCCGTACCTGGCGAGCCAACCATCAATACGCCGCGCGGAATCCGCCCACCGAGACGCTGGAACTTGCCCGGATCGCGCAAGAACTCAACCAGCTCACTCACTTCTTCCTTGGCCTCATCGCAACCGGCGACGTCAGCAAAAGTGGTTTTAACCTGGTCTTCAGAGAGTAGGCGCGCCTTGCTCTTGCCAAAGCTCATTGGCCCGCCTTTACCGCCAGCACCGCCTTGCATTTGGCGCATGAAGAACATGAAAACGGCAATGATTACCAGAATCGGGAAGCTGGCAACCAAGAGCTGAGTCCAGATGCTCTGACGCTCTGGCTGTTTACCGACGATATCGACCTTGTTGTCGATCAAGTCTTTGATCAGGCCATTATCCTGAATAGCCGGACGCACGGTCTCAAACGAGCTGCCGTCAGAATGCACACCGCTGATGATGTAACCATCAACCGTCACACGCTTAACCTCGCCCTCTTGCACCTGCTGAATAAACTCAGAGTAATTGAGCTTATTCGACTCGTTCGGACTAGAGAAATTATTCATCACGGTCACTAAAACGGCCGCAATGATTAGCCACAAGATCAGATTTTTTGCCATGTCGTTCAATTACCTACCCTCTGAAGCAAGCCCGTGCGCGAGCATGCCTCGCATGACGACCAGTTATGTACCGATCTAACTTACTACACAACGCCCCTTTGTTGCAGGCACTGTCTGTAACCCTTTATGAGCCGCGACTCGCGACTCGCGAAATTCCTGACCCAGCAGACTTGAATACCTGGGTTTAAATAAGACTGACAACCCCGACCTAGGTTTCATAGCGCCAGTCTCTCAAGCCGATTAATTACCGCGAAAACCGCGACCAAGCATGTATTGCTCACGCGAACGGTCGCGTGAAGATAACGGCTTGCGCATTTGCACCTTGTCAAACATTTCACGTACCTGTTTATGGTACGCATCAAAACCTTCACCATGGAAAATTTTGATCAAAAAATCACCGCCCGGCTTGAGCACTCGAGCAGACAGATCCAGAGCCAGCTCGCACAAGTACATCGCACGCGCCTGATCTGCTGTCCTTACTCCACTCATATTGGGGGCCATATCGGAAATCACAAGGTCTACAGGATTATTTCCGATAGCCTCAAGAATCTGCGCGAATACTTCATCTTCGGTGAAGTCGCCCTGAATAAAGGTTACGTCGGGGATGCTATCCATTTCCAGGATGTCGGATGCGATCAAAGTACCTTTGTCGCCAATCACCCGACTGGTCACCTGCGACCAGCCGCCGGGCGCCGCGCCCAGGTCAACCACGGTCATGCCCGGACGCAAAATCCGATCCTTTTCTTGGATTTCCAGCAGCTTGTAGCTGGCTCGCGAGCGATAGCCGTCCCTTTGCGCCATTTTGACGTAAGGGTCATCGAAGTGTTCTTTCAGCCAACGCTGGCTAGTTTTGGAACGCGCCACGTGGCACCTCTATTAACATTCGTGAATTTCTGGGCGAGCATTAAAGCGCTCAGGTAAACTGAGCGCCATATTTTCACCAGATCACACGCAGGGATCAGATTATGCCGCTCACTCAAGAGCAGAAGAAACAGTACAAGTCTATCGGCCACCACCTGAAACCGGTAGTAATGGTCGCCGATAACGGTTTGACCGAAGGCGTTTTAGCCGAGCTAGAGCGCGCTATTAACGATCATGAGCTGATCAAAGTACAGGTTCGCATCACCGAGCGCGAAGACCGTATCACTGCGATCAATGAACTGTGCAAATCAGCCAACGCTGAATTAGTGCAGATCATCGGCAAAATGGCGCTGATCTACCGCAAAAATCCGAAAGTGAATAAAAATCTTTCGAATATCAGCCGCTTTCAAGGTTGATACCTGCACCTCGGCTATCCACCACAGTTTGCGGTGGATAGGTAAGGAGCCGCTCACCCTAACCGGAATTAATCGGTAGGGTGTGACAACGCGCAGCTTGTCCACCAGCGCCAAACACCCAAAACCAAGCGTATAAGTTTATCGCATCAGCTATCGATGGTAGATGGGTAAAGCGTTATCCAGCATGCTTAGCGGGCACCGACTGCAGCACCAGTAGCAAGCCACAGAATGCCAGCACCATGTAGTTGAACAATTGCCAGCGCGGAGCCTGCAGCCCGAGCCAATGCACGACAAAATAACTCAACGCCATCAACAACACCGCGAGCAGCAACTGCCCACGAATATCGCGCCACAAGCTGGGCAAGCCTGACGCAGCAATCAACACAACAGTCTGCAACACTGCGCAGCATGCCGCCAACCCCACCAGCAATGGTTTCAGCGTATTCATCAGGTCGTCAATCAGTAGCGGCGCCATCCCCATCTTAGTCAGCGCTGGCATCACCAGGAATTGCAACAACCAAATACCGCCAACCCAGAAAGTCTGGGCGATCAACCAACTGATCGCACCTGCACTCAGTCGCGAAGCGGCCCCTTGCGGCACCGCCCGCGGATCACCAGACCTAAATATGACGGACTTCGACAATTTCGTACTCGATCAAACCGCCCGGGGTTTGAACCACGGCGACATCACCTTCTTCTTTGCCGATCAAGGCACGTGCGATAGGTGAGCTGACCGAGATCTTGCCCTGCTTGATATTAGCTTCGTCGTCACCAACGATTTGATAGGTCACGCTTTCATCGGTTTCGCAGTTGGCGATTTCAACGGTAGTACCGAAGATCACCTTACCGGTGTGCGGAATAGCCGTAACATCGATGATCTGCGCATTCTGCATACGCCCCTCGATATCACGAATACGCGCTTCAACCATACCCTGCTGCTCGCGGGCAGCATGGTATTCAGCGTTTTCCTTGAGATCGCCCAGTTCGCGCGCAGTACCAATGTCTTCGCTGAGCTTTGGACGCACGACCTTGGTCAGGTGCAAATGTTCTTCTTCCAGAGCACGCGCGCCCTGGACGGTCATTGGGTATTTTGTCATGCCTTGATTCCTGCATGGAGATCCTGCAAGCGGCGCACGGTCTTCTCTGGACCAAACTTCAGCGCCTCACAAATTGCCGCACCCGCCGCCAGGGTGGTTGTGCAGCAAATCCGATGTTGCAGAGCGTTACGACGGATCGAGTAGGAGTCAGCAATCGACTGACGCCCCTCAGTGGTATTGATGATCAGCGTGACTTCGTCATTCTTAATCATATCGACAACGTGTGGGCGACCTTCAGTCACCTTGTTGACGCGGCGCACAGGCAAGCCTGCAGCCTCGATTACTTTAGCAGTCCCGGCAGTAGCCACAACCTCGAAGCCCAGCGAGATCAGGTCACGAGCAACGTCAGCCGCTTGCGGCTTATCATCATCACGCACACTGATAAAGGCACAGCCCGAGTTTGGCAGAATTTCACTGGCACCCAACTGAGCCTTGCCGAAAGCTTCGCCGAAGCTGTCACCAACCCCCATCACTTCACCAGTGGATTTCATTTCCGGGCCAAGGATCGGGTCGACACCCGGGAACTTGGCGAACGGGAATACCGCTTCCTTGACACTAAAGAACGGCGGAATGATTTCCTTGGTAAAGCCAATCTCGGCCAATGTCTTGCCCGCCATTACACGCGCAGCCACTTTAGCCAGCGACTCGCCGATGCACTTGGACACAAACGGCACGGTACGCGATGCACGTGGGTTAACTTCGATGACGAAGATATCCTCGCCCTGCACAGCCATCTGTACGTTCATCAGGCCGATTACGTTGAGTTCAAGGGCCATTTTCTTGACCTGATCCCGAATCTCGTCCTGGATGTGCGCAGGCAACGAGTAAGGCGGCAGCGAACAGGCGGAGTCGCCGGAGTGAACGCCAGCCTGCTCGATGTGCTGCATGATTGCGCCGATCACCACTTGCTCACCATCGCTGACCGCATCGATATCAACTTCGATTGCGCAGTTGAGGAAGTGATCTAGCAATACCGGGCTGTCGTTCGAGACCTGTACGGCTTCGCGCATATAACGGCGCAGCTCGTCTTCCTGATAAACGATTTCCATGGCACGCCCACCCAATACATAGGATGGACGCACAACCAGCGGATAACCGATGGTTTTCGAGGCCGCAAAGGCTTCGTCTTCGCTACGTGCTGTTGCGTTAGGCGGCTGACGCAAGTTCAGGCGCTCAACCATTTGCTGGAAGCGCTCACGATCTTCCGCACGGTCGATGGCATCCGGGCTGGTACCGATAATCGGCACACCAGCTTCCTCAAGGGCACGGCACAGTTTCAGCGGGGTTTGCCCACCGTACTGCACGATTACACCCTTAGGCTGCTCGACACGGACGATTTCCAACACGTCTTCCAACGTTACTGGCTCGAAGTACAGGCGATCAGAGGTGTCGTAGTCGGTCGATACGGTTTCCGGATTGCAGTTGACCATGATGGTCTCGTAGCCGTCTTCGCGCATTGCCAGTGCCGCGTGTACGCAGCAGTAGTCGAACTCGATACCCTGGCCGATACGGTTTGGACCGCCGCCCAAGATCATGATCTTGTCGCGGGTCGACGGGTTCGCTTCGCATTCTTCCTCATAGGTCGAATACATATAAGCAGTATCAGTGGCGAACTCGGCGGCGCAGGTATCAACCCGCTTGTACACCGGCAACACCTTCAGTTTGTGACGGTGGCTGCGCAGGTTCTTCTCGGTCACCCCCAACAGCTTGGCCAGGCGCGCATCAGAGAAGCCTTTGCGCTTGAGCTTGAACATCACATCACGATCGATGCTGGTCAGGCCTTGAGTCTTGATCCGCTCTTCGTCCTTGATCAGGTCTTCGATCTGAACCAGGAACCACTCATCAATGTTGGTCAGGGCAAAGACTTCTTCAACTGTCTTGCCTGCCCGGAATGCATCACCGATGTACCAGATACGATCCGCACCCGGCACAGTCAGCTCGCGCTTGATCGTGCCTTCGCTTTCCGGGTCTTTCAGGTCCAGCTTGGGATCAAGCCCGGCAACGCCCACTTCCAGACCGCGCAAGGCCTTCTGCAAAGACTCCTGAAAGGTGCGGCCGATGGCCATGACTTCGCCCACAGACTTCATCTGGGTCGTCAAACGTGCGTCGGCTTTCGGGAATTTCTCGAAGGCGAAACGTGGAATCTTGGTCACAACGTAGTCGATAGCCGGCTCGAACGAGGCAGGCGTGCGACCGCCAGTGATGTCGTTCGATAGCTCGTCGAGGGTGTAGCCAACAGCCAGCTTGGCAGCGATTTTAGCAATCGGGAAACCTGTGGCTTTCGAGGCCAGCGCCGAGGAACGCGATACACGCGGATTCATCTCGATCACGACCATGCGGCCAGTGTTCGGGCAAATACCGAACTGAACGTTAGAACCACCGGTTTCTACGCCGATTTCGCGCAGAACGGCCAGCGATGCGTTACGCAGAATCTGAAATTCTTTGTCAGTCAGGGTCTGCGCTGGCGCCACGGTGATCGAGTCGCCGGTGTGCACGCCCATCGGGTCAAAGTTTTCAATGGTACAAACGATGATGCAGTTGTCCTTTTTATCGCGGACAACCTCCATTTCGTACTCTTTCCAGCCGATCAGGGATTCGTCGATCAACAGCTCGCGCGTTGGCGACAGATCCAGGCCGCGGGCGCAGATTTCTTCGAACTCTTCGCGGTTGTAAGCAATACCGCCACCGGTGCCGCCCATGGTGAAGGACGGACGAATAATGCACGGAAAACCGACCTTCTCCAGCACTGCATAGGACTCTTCCATGCTGTGCGCAATACCGGAAACCGGGCACGCCAAACCGATGTCTTTCATCGCCTTGTCGAAGCGCGAGCGGTCTTCAGCCTTGTCGATGGTGTCGGCATTGGCGCCGATCATCTCAACGCCGAATTTTTCCAGCACACCGTGCTTTTCAAGATCCAGCGCACAGTTCAGTGCAGTCTGGCCGCCCATGGTCGGCAGCAATGCGTCTGGACGCTCTTTTTCGATGATCTTGGCCACGGTCGACCACTTGATCGGCTCGATATAGGTGGCATCGGCCATCGACGGATCGGTCATGATCGTCGCCGGGTTGGAGTTCACCAGAATGACCCGGAAACCCTCTTCTTTAAGCGCTTTACAGGCTTGAGCACCCGAATAGTCAAACTCGCAGGCCTGGCCGATAACAATCGGGCCGGCGCCGAGGATCAGGATGCTTTTTATATCACTACGTTTTGGCATTTTTTACTCACTCGAATCCGTTGGTCACAGTCAGCAGGCTTAGCGGCGCTTGGCCATGGCTTCGATGAAGCGGTCAAACAGTGGCGCGACGTCATTTGGACCTGGGCTCGCCTCGGGGTGACCCTGGAAGCTAAACGCGACTTTGTCGGTACGTTCGATGCCCTGCAACGTGCCATCAAACAACGACTTGTGAATCGCCCGAACATTAGCTGGCAAGGTCGCCTCATCCACTGCGAAGCCGTGGTTCTGGCTGGTAATCATCACAACGCCAGTGTCGAGATCTTGAACCGGATGGTTGGCACCGTGATGACCGTGGCCCATTTTCAGGGTTTTAGCACCCGAAGCCAGCGCCAGCAGTTGGTGACCGAGGCAGATGCCGAATACAGGAATCTCGGTTTGCAATACATCTTTGATCGCTTCAATAGCGTAGTCGCAAGGCTCAGGATCGCCCGGGCCATTGGACAGGAACACGCCATCAGGATTCATCGCCAACACTTCACTGGCTGGGGTTTGCGCCGGCACCACTGTCACACGGCAACCGCGAGCTACCAGCATGCGCAGGATGTTCAGCTTGACACCGTAGTCGAAGGCAACAACGTGGTAAGGCAGTTCGCTGGCAGGCACTTCTGCGTGGCTGTCAGTTTTCAAATCCCAAACGGTTGAGCGCCATTCGTACTGCTCGGTGCAGCTCACGACTTTAGCCAGATCCATGCCTTTGAGGCCTGGAAAGCTACGCGCCAGCTCCAGGGCTTTTTCCTCGGTGGCATCTTCACCGACCAGGATGCAGCCATTTTGCGAGCCTTTCTCACGCAAGATGCGGGTCAGGCGACGAGTATCGATATTGGCGATTGCGACGGTACCGTTTTCTTTCAAGTAATCAGGCAGCGATTGCTTGTTACGCCAGTTACTGGCGATCAGCGGCAGGTCACGAATAATCAAACCTGCAGCCCAGACGCGGTTCGACTCGGCATCTTCCGGCGTTGTGCCGGTGTTGCCAATGTGCGGATAGGTCAGGGTTACGATTTGCTGGGCATAGGAAGGATCTGTAAGGATTTCCTGATAGCCGGTCATGGCGGTGTTAAAAACCACCTCTCCAATTGTGTGGCCGTCGGCACCGATGGCCTCGCCACGAAAAATGCTGCCATCAGCAAGGGCCAAAATGGCAGCTTTAGGGGCTGGCTTACTCAAGAAAACCTCCGAAAATCAAAGCATGAAGCAAACGCAGATTGTAAAAAAGCGGGATGACGTGTGAACCGTCATCCCGCTTTTTTTATGAATTCATTCTGCGTAACTTTTAGTGGGCACACTAAAGCAGAAAGCTTACAGGAAACTGCGTTTTTGGTCCACCCAACTTGCGCTAAAAACCGCAGAATGCAGTCAACTTTTTGGCGAGCCCGCCAAAGTGCCTAGTTAAGCTCTAAAACATCCTGCATATCGTAAAGCTTTGCCGGCTTGCCCTGCAGCCACAAAGCTGCCCGAACGGCGCCTTTGGCAAAGGTCATGCGGCTCGATGCCTTGTGGGTAATCTCAACCCGCTCGCCCTCTGCAGCGAACAGAACCGTGTGATCACCCACCACATCACCGGCGCGCACAGTGGCAAAACCGATGGTTTCGCGCTCACGCGCACCGGTCTGACCTTCACGACCATAAACCGCAACCTTTTCCAGATCACGACCCAGCGCTTTGGCGACAACTTCACCCATGCGCACTGCAGTCCCGGACGGCGCATCGACTTTGTGCCGGTGATGCGCCTCGATGATTTCGATATCGACCTCATCACCCAACACCCGAGCAGCTGTATCGAGCAGTTTCAGACAAAGATTCACACCCACACTGAAGTTTGCCGCGAACACAATCGGGATCTGCTTGCCCGCTTCGCTGAGCAGCTGCTTTTCTTCAACACTGAATCCGGTGGTGCCGATGATCATCGCCTTGCCGGCTTTGCGGCAGATCTCGAGGTTTTTCAGGGTAACCGTTGGATGAGTGAAATCGATCAATACGTCAAAATCATCAAGTACGCCGCTCAGGTCGCCCGACAACTGCACGCCGATCTTGCCCAATGCGACCAATTCGCCGACATCAGCACCAACCAGACTGCTATCCGGGCGATCAACAGCAGCGCTCAGGCTCGCACCCTCAGCCTGCCGAACCGCTTCAATCAGGGTTTTGCCCATACGCCCGGCGGCGCCCATCACAGCAATACGTTGCATATCCAAACCACTCCAAACTGAAAATCTCGGGCCGACACCCATTTAAAGATTAACGGCTTACGCTACAAGTACCGCAAGCGCTTTGCCCAAATAAAAAAGCTGCTTAACCCGCAGTTTACTAGGTAAACCTGCACATTAAGCAGCTTTTTCAATGCAGCGCCTTGCGTGTGATCAGCTTACAGGTCACCGAAGAAACGCTTAACACCCTCAAACCAGCCATTGGCTTTTGGCGAGTGCGAGCTGTCGCCGTCGATCGACTTGCGGAACTCTTCAAGCAACTCACGCTGACGACGATCCAGATGCACCGGCGTCTCCACCGCTACACGACACATCAAGTCACCGGCACCACCACCGCGTACAGGCGCAACGCCCTTGCCGCGCAGGCGGAACAACTTACCGGTTTGCGTGCCTTCCGGAATCTTCAACTTGACCCGACCATCCAGCGTCGGCACTTCGAGCTCACCACCCAAGGCAGCATCAGCAAAGCTGATTGGTACTTCGCAATACAGGTGCTTGCCGTCGCGCTGGAAGATCGTGTGCTCGCGCACATTCACCACTACGTACAGGTCGCCTGCCGGGCCACCCATTGCGCCCGCTTCCCCCTCGCCCGAGAGACGAATGCGGTCGCCGGTATCAACGCCCGCCGGGACTTTAACCGACAGGGTTTTGTGCTCTTCAACACGGCCCTGACCATGGCAAGAATCGCATGGATCAGTAATCATCTTGCCGCTGCCGTGGCAGCGCGGGCAGGTTTGCTGCACCGAGAAGAAGCCCTGCTGCATACGCACCTGACCAATACCACCACAGGTGGTACAGGTCACTGGTGTCGTGCCCTTCTTGGCACCCGAGCCATCGCAGGTCTTGCAGTTCGCCAGCGTTGGCACTCGAATGGTTACGGTCGTGCCGCGCACAGCCTCTTCCAGATCCAATTCAAGGGTGTAGCGCAAGTCGCTACCGCGCTGCGCACCACCGCGACCTCGGCCGCCAGCACCGGCCGCACCACCAAAGAAGTCACTGAATACATCACCGAAAATGTCGGAGAAGTTCGCCCCACCGAAGCCTGCACCGCCTGCACCTGCGCCACCCATGCTTGGATCAACGCCTGCGTGGCCATACTGGTCATAAGCGGCACGCTTGCTCGAGTCAGAAAGCACTTCGTAAGCCTCATTGGCTTCCTTGAACTTTTCTTCCGAGACTTTATCGTCAGGATTACGGTCCGGGTGATGCTTCATCGCCAGGCGTCGGTAAGCTTTCTTCAGCTCAGCTTCGCTGGCGCCGCGCTCAACACCGAGCACCTCGTAATAGTCACGTTTAGACATAAATCCTCAACACCTTGAACAAATCGTTAAAAAGCTATCGCACCTGCGCCTCTGATTAACGCCTTGCAAATCATTCCCTCCAGACACGCCAACGCGGGAGCAAGCTCCCGCGCGGCGGATCATACAGGTTGTGACTCACGCCACAACCGGCTGGAGCCTTAACGCATCCCTGAAACCACCAAGGATGCGCCTAGCAAGCGTGCGCTTACTTGTTTTCTTTAACTTCTTCAAACTCAGCATCAACAACGTCATCAGCAGAGCTTTGATCGTTGCCTTCCGGCTGGGCTTCAGCGCCCGGCTGTGGCTGCTCGGCGTACATTTTCTGCGCCAGAGGTGCAGTCGCTTCCGAGAGCGCCGCAACTTTAGCGTCGATCTCTTCTTTGCTGTCGCCCTTGACCGCAACTTCGAGTTCGCCAATGGCTTTCTCGATGGTTGCTTTCTCTTCCTCAGTGGCTTTGTCGCCAGCTTCGGTGATCATTTTGCGGGTTGCATGAACCAGTTGGTCACCCTGGTTACGTGCAGTCGCCAGCTCTTCGAACTTGCGGTCTTCATCGGCGTTAGCCTCAGCGTCGCGCACCATTTGCTCGATTTCTTCCTCGGACAGACCCGAGTTAGCCTTGATCACGATCGACTGAGTCTTGCCAGTCGCCTTGTCTTTGGCGCCTACGTGCAAGATGCCGTTGGCATCAATGTCGAAGGTCACTTCGATCTGTGGCACGCCACGTGGAGCTGGTGGAATCTCAGCCAGATCGAACTTGCCCAGCGACTTGTTCTGCGAAGCTTGCTTACGCTCACCCTGCAGCACGTGAATAGTCACAGCGCCTTGGTTGTCATCAGCGGTCGAGAACACTTGCGACTTCTTGGTCGGGATAGTGGTGTTTTTCTCGATCAGCGCAGTCATCACGCCGCCCATGGTTTCAATACCCAGGGTCAGAGGCGATACATCGAGCAGCAGCACGTCTTTAACGTCACCGGCCAGAACCGCACCCTGAATCGCAGCGCCCATGGCAACAGCTTCGTCCGGGTTCACATCTTTACGCGCTTCTTTACCGAAGAAGTCAGTAACCAACTTCTGTACCAGCGGCATACGAGTCTGGCCACCGACCAGAATCACGTCGTTGATCGCACCGACATCAACACCTGCGTCTTTCAACGCGATGCGGCAAGGTTCGATAGTACGCTGAACCAGATCTTCAACCAGCGACTCAAGCTTGGAGCGCGAGATTTTCACGTTCAAGTGTTTAGGACCGGACGCATCTGCAGTGATGTACGGCAGGTTAACGTCAGTCTGCTGGCTCGAAGACAGCTCAATCTTGGCTTTCTCGGCAGCTTCTTTCAGACGTTGCATCGCCAGCGGATCACCTTTCAGGTTCATGCCGCTTTCTTTCTTGAATTCGTCGACGAGGTAGTCGATCAAACGAATATCAAAATCTTCACCACCGAGGAAGGTGTCACCGTTGGTCGCCAACACCTCGAACTGGTGCTCGCCATCAACTTCGGCAATTTCGATAACCGAAACGTCGAAGGTACCGCCACCCAAGTCATAAACGATGACAGTGTGGTCGCCCTTAGCCTTGTCCATACCGTAAGCCAGAGCAGCTGCGGTTGGTTCGTTGATGATGCGCTTAACGTCCAGACCCGCGATGCGGCCGGCGTCTTTAGTCGCCTGGCGCTGGCTGTCGTTGAAGTAAGCCGGAACAGTGATAACAGCTTCAGTTACAGCTTCACCCAGATAGTCTTCGGCGGTTTTCTTCATCTTTTTCAAGATTTCAGCCGAGATCTGTGGCGGAGCCATTTTCTGATCGTTTACTTCAACCCAGGCGTCGGCGTTGTCAGCTTTGACAATTTTGTACGGCACCATCTGAATGTCTTTCTGTACAACTTCTTCGTCAAAACGACGACCGATCAAACGCTTCACCGCGTACAGGGTGTTGTGCGGATTGGTCACTGCTTGACGCTTAGCCGACTGGCCCACCAGGATTTCACCATCGTTTGCATAAGCAATGATCGACGGAGTGGTGCGCGCGCCTTCGGCGTTTTCAATAACTTTGGCTTTGCCGTTTTCAAGAACGGAGACGCAGGAGTTGGTTGTCCCCAGGTCGATACCGATAATTTTACCCATAATTACTCTCCCGAAACTTTGATAATTGCGCACTGGTTCTGAGCCAGTTGCGCTAGCACTAAAACGCTTGACTGTTTAATGGGGGCTAAAAAATTAATTTCAAGCCTTTTCATCAATTGATGGCGTCGGAGCGGCAGGTGCCTTGCTCACAACAACCATCGCCGGACGCAGCAAACGACCGTGTAACTGGTAACCCTTCTGGAACACTTGGATCACGCTGTTTGGCTCCAGGGTCTCGCTTTCCTGCATTGCCATCGCCTGATGCAACTCTGGGTTGAACGGCTGGCCATGCGGATCAATCGCTTCCAACTGGAAACGCGACAGCGTGTCACGGAACAACTTAAGGGTTAACTCCATGCCTTCGCGCACTGCTTTGATCGCCTCATCATCCGGACTCGACAGCTCAAGGCCGCGCTCCAGACTGTCGACAACCGGCAACAGGTCGTTGGCAAATTTTTCCAAGGCAAACTTATGCGCCTTTTCTACATCCTGATCTGCACGACGGCGTACGTTTTGCAGGTCAGCAGCCATGCGCAGCGATTGATCCTGCGCAGCGGCCAACTGCTCTTCCAGCGTCTGCACGCGAGCAGCCAGTTCGTCACCCGGCGCTGCATCTACTGCTGCATCTGCCTCGGGAATCTGCGTATCCAGGGTCTGTTCGTCAGCCATGCCTCTCTCCTCTAAATAACGGGCGTGAGTCTTAACTCACGCTTCTGCACCGTTATATGGGGGCGGTTTTTAGCGCTTCAAGGGGAAAACACTCGCAAATGCGCAAGATTAAACACGCGCACCATAAGGATATTGCCAGCAGCGAAAAAACTACTGTATAAATAACCATGTCAAACACCCCGGAGACCTCGCCATGCTGGTGCACCTGTCCGTACACAACTACGCAATCGTTGAGCATCTCGATCTAGAGCTCGAGCGCGGCATGAGCGTGATCAGCGGCGAGACCGGGGCCGGTAAATCAATCATGCTTGACGCACTTGGCCTGACCTTAGGCGACCGGGCAGACAGCGGTGTTGTGCGCCCCGGCGCTGACAAAGCCGACATCCTGGCCAGCTTTGATCTGGATGACATTCCCGAAGCCCGCACCTGGCTAGCCGAGCGCGACCTCGACAATAACGGCCCGTGCATCTTGCGCCGCGTAATCACAGCTGAAGGCCGTTCACGCGGCTACATCAATGGATCGCCATGCCCGCAAGCCGATCTAAAGGCGCTGGGCGAGTTGCTGATTGATATTCACAGCCAACATGAGCATCAATCACTGCTTAAAGCTGAAACTCATCGACGCTTACTTGATGAGTTTGCTGGCAGCCAAGAAATTTCTCGCCAAGTGTCGCTGGCAGCGCAACGCTGGAAGCAAACCAAGAATGAACTGGAGCGCATCTCCAACATCGGAGATGAACAACGCTCGCGCCATCAATTGCTCAGCTATCAGCTTGAAGAACTCGACAACCTTGCGTTGGTCGACAACGAACTGGAACAGCTTGAGCAAGAACACAAGAACCTGACCAATGCGGAAAGCCTGCTCAGCGCCTGTCGCCAGGTTTTGGAGCTGTGCAGCGAGAGCGATGCAGGCAACGTGTTATCAGCGCTGACTGGCAGCCTCAACCGGCTCAGCAGTTTTCAAGGCCAGCCCGGCGCACTGACAGAAGCGAGCAACATGCTCGCCAATGCACAAATCCAGGTTGAAGAAGCCGTCGGCGAACTAAACCGCTTTATTGATCACTTCGATGCTGATCCAGAGCGCCTGCAAACGCTCGAAGAGCGCCTCGACGCTATTTATACATTGGCTCGCAAACACCGGATTCAGCCCGACCAGCTACCGCATATGCAGCAACAACTGTTCGATGAAATCGAGACACTCAACGCTGACGACCAAGCAGTTGAACGCCTGAGCGAAGAGCTCAGCGCATTTGAGCGGCATTATCAAGAAAAGGCCGCCGAACTAAGCCGCCTGCGCAACAAAGCCGCCGAGAAGCTCGGCAAAGCGGTAGAAAAGGAAATGCAAACCCTGGGCATGCCTGGTGGACGCTTCAGCATCAAACTGCATGCCAGCAGCAGCCCAGAGCCACACGTTAACGGTATGGAACAGGTTGAGTTTCTGGTAAGCGCCAACCCCGGCCAACCGCTCAAAGGCCTGGCTAAAGTTGCGTCGGGCGGTGAGCTGTCACGTATCAGTTTGGCAATTCAGGTAATCACCGCCCAAACCTCAAGGGTACCAACGCTGGTATTCGACGAAGTTGACGTGGGCATTGGCGGCCCAACTGCCGAGGTCGTCGGCCAACTGCTGCGCCGCTTGGGTGATCGCGGACAAGTATTGACCGTTACCCACCTGCCACAGGTTGCAGCGCAAGGCCATCAGCACCTGTTCGTCCACAAAGCACGCGGCAACGACGCCACTCGCACCGCAGTCAGCAAACTGAGCAATGAACAACGGGTAGAAGAGATCGCCCGAATGCTAGGCGGTGTTGACCTGACCGATGAATCCATCGCCCACGCCCGACAAATGGTCAGCAGCGCCCAAGCCTGAACACACTTACACCGCTCAACAGGCCATAAAAAAGGCGACCAACAGGCCGCCTCTTTAAATCACACACGCGAACAAACCGCGTGGCGTAAGAAATCTCCGGGTAAAACCCCAAAGGATTCCTCAGGTTTTTTTACGTACGTAGAGCACCAAATTGTGGTCTACCAGCTCAAAACCATGTTCCTTTACAATTTCTTTTTGGCGTTTTTCGATTTCGCTATCGAAAAATTCAATCACTTCACCCGTTTCCATACAAACCATATGGTCGTGGTGTCCTCCGTCAGCCAGCTCAAACACGGCATGACCGCCATCAAAGTTATGACGAACAACAAGACCTGCGGCCTCAAATTGCGTCAATACCCGATAAACAGTGGCCAAACCAACGTCCTCACCCGCCTCCATCAGAGACTTGTAGACATCTTCTGCACTCATGTGGCGTTGACCCGCTGAGTCCAGCATTTGCAGGATCTTAACCCGTGGTAGGGTTACTTTCAGGCCAACCTTGCGTAGTTCGTTATTTTCAACCATGGTCTGCTTTCTCGAGGAAGCGGTTTCGCAGCTTCCCTTATTACGGGTATGATCGGGGTTTACGTTGCCCAGCCAAGATAGTGGAAGTCACGCACCGATGCAAAAAACCAAGCTCCTGCTGACCAGCCTCACCTTTACGGGGCTCATCGCACTCGCCGGTTGTTCATTCCCCGGGGTTTATAAAATCGACATTCAACAGGGCAATGTCGTCACACAAGACATGATAGACCAGTTGCGCCCAGGAATGACCCGCAAACAAGTGCGGTTTATTATGGGCAACCCGCTGATCACCGATACATTCCATGCAAATCGCTGGGATTATCTGTACAGCATGCAGCCAGGTGGTCGCCAGCGTTTGCAAGAACGCGTGAGTCTTATGTTTGACGACAATGACCAACTCACCGGTTTAGCTGGCGACTTTATGCCAGGCGTTAGCCGTGACCAGGAAATCATGGGCGATGAGCCTGCGACGACTGTCACACCAGCTGACGGCAGCACAGAGCAGCCAGAGACTGAGGCACCGAAAGCCGACGAAGAGCCACCGGAACCGGGCTCACTACTGGAGCAAATCCAGAAGGATGTCGACAGCGCAGAACCTGCAGCTGTGCCTTCTCCTGAGCCACTGGACACCGAATAAAGGCTGCCAGCCGCCAGACACAAAAAAACCGGTGAAAACCGGTTTTTTTGTTACTTAAACCAGGTGAGTGACGCTTTTATCATCAATCACTTGGCTTATTTATCAAGTATTGGCTGGCAAGCTTCGCGTTGCCACCCTACTCTCTTGCAGCCTCTTCCTTGGCCTTGGCTGCTTTGGCGGCGCGCTGTTTGCGCACCTCTTTAGGGTCAGCGATCAAGGGTCGATAGATTTCAACTCGCTCGCCATCCTCCATCACCCGCTCTTCAGGCTTGGCGACGGCTTTACCAAATATGCCCAACGGGCTGTTGGCTAAATCAAGACCAGGAAAATGCGTCTGCATACCCGATTGCTCGGCAGCCTGGCGCATTGTGGTGCCATACGGCAGGCTCAAGCGCAGCAGCTTTTGCTTATCAGCCAAGGCATACACCACTTCCACCACAATGCTTCTGCTATCCATAAAGCGAGCTACCCGTATAAATTTTTAGCACGCTGGCAGAACGCATCGACCAAGGTGTTTGCTGCCTGATTGAACAGCGGCCCCAATGTCGCACGGACAATCGAACCCGCGTAATCGAAGGTCAGATCAAGGCTGATTTTACAGGCCTTATCACCCAGCGCCTTGAACTCCCAACGTCCATGAAAATGATTGAACGGACCATCTTCGAGGTTCAACTCGATCGACTGCCCCGGCACCAAGGTGTTACGCGTGACAAAGCGCTGACTAAAGCCTGCCTTGGCCACTTCAAGACTGGCGACCATCAGTTCATCGGTAACTTCAAGCACCTCACTGGACGAACACCAGGGCAAGAACTCCGGATATTTAGCCACATCATTGACCAAGTCATAGAGCGCCTGCGCCGGGTACGGCAACAGCGCCGAACGCTGAATATGCGTACTCATAAACCAACAACTACATGCAACACGAACATAATTCTCACTTAGTCAGCTCTGCAACAAACACAATCAAAACACCAATCGGTGCCACAACGCGAATCAGCCACAGAGCGATATTGAACAACAGCGGGCTTTTGATCGATAACTCATCACGCACTGTTTCCCGAGTCATAACCCAACCCGCGAACATGGCGAAAGCCAAACCACCAACAGGCAGTAAAATACGGCTGGTGAGGTAATCAATCCCCTCAAAGAAGTTTTTTCCGCCTTCCGCGCCCCACTGAAACAGGTGAAAGCCGTCTTTGGCAAATACAAAGAACTTAGCATCTGCGCCAACATTGAACGATAGCACCGTTCCCATGCCGACTACCCAGCAGAAAACAGCCAATACGCTGGTCACGGCCGCACGGCTGCGTCCGGTACGCTCAACAAAGTAGGCCACTGCTGGCTCGAGCATGGAAATAGACGAACTCCAGGCGGCCAATGCAACCAACACGAAGAACACCAAGCCCATGACCTGCCCGAATGCCACATTGCCGAAGGCGATCGGCAAGGTGACAAACATCAGCCCGGGGCCACCGCCGGGCTCAAGGCCAGCAGCAAAAACAATTGGGAACAAAGCCAGGCCAGCAGTCAGTGCGACCAAGGTATCAAGCAGGCCGACCGCGAGCACCGTGGCACCAATTGAAGATTTTTTCGGCATGTAAGAGCCGTAAACCATGATCGAACCCACGCCCACGCTGAGCGTGAAGAAGGCATGCCCCAGCGCCGCGAGAATCCCGCCTTGCACCTTGCTTGGGTCAAAGTGAAAGAGAAAATCAAAGCCCTGCATGAAATGCCCGGTGGTGAAGCTGTAGCCGAGCAGGATCAGCAACAACACGAACAGCATCGGCATCATGATCCGCAAACTGCGCTCAAGCCCAGCCACCACGCCCTTGGCGATCACAAAACCCGTGCCGATCATGAATAGCGTATGCCACAGAGTCAGGCGCCAAGGATTATCAGTAAGGCCACCAAATGCCGCGCCTGCGCCTTCGGCGCTGATGTCAGTGAAATCGCCACGTCCCATGCTGATGATGTAATCCAGCGACCAACCCGCAACCACGCTATAGAACGACAAGATCAGCAGAGCCGCGACCATGCCGATCACCGCTGCGACTGACCAATAGCGCGAACCGCCAGATTCCATGGCCAAATTGCGCATCGAATTGACCGGGCTTTGCCGCCCACGACGACCAATCAAGGTTTCAGCCAACATGATCGGCAAACCGACCAAGGCAATGCACACCAGATACATGGCCACAAAGGCGCCGCCACCGTAAAGGCCGGTCATGTAGGGGAATTTCCAGATATTACCCAATCCAACCGCCGAACCAGTGGCCGCCAGAATAAACACCCAGCGGCTGGCCCAAGCGCCGTGAATCGAGACTTTATCGTTTGCCATGTGTGGCTAGCCTGCTGTGCTGACAAAAAAGATCGCGCATTGTCCGAGATAACGCGAGGCGGCTCAAGCGTGCATGGCCCGCGCCCGGGGTTTGTATGCGATGACGACGCAATCAATTAATCAATTGTCGTGCATCAGCAGATAGCGCGAGCGCGTTCGACTCCCTATAATGCGCCGCCTATGGCTAAACAAAAGAAACAGAACGAAAACACCATCGCGCTTAACAAGAAAGCGCTGCATGACTATTTCATCGAAACCAAGTTCGAAGCTGGGCTCGCGCTCGCCGGCTGGGAAGTGAAAAGCATGCGTGCCGGCAAAGCTCAGTTGACCGACAGTTATGTGCTGTTGAAAAACGATGAAGCTTGGCTGATGGGCTGTCACATCACCCCGCTCACAACTGCAAGCACCCACGTGATCGCAGACCCGACACGCACCCGTAAGCTTTTGCTCAACAAGCGCGAGCTTGAAAAGCTCTTCGGCGCAGTCAACCAGAAAGGCTATACCTGTGTCGCGCTGTCGATTCAGTGGAAGGCGCACCTGGTCAAGTGCACCATTGCACTGGTGAAAGGCAAGAAAGACTTCGACAAACGTCACACCGAGAAAGAACGTGATGCTGATCGCGAAGTCCAGCGCGCCATGCGCACCAAAGGTAAAGAATAAGCTTGGCTTGAGCCCTTTCAGCCAAGCCGCGAGCTAGGTCAACTGCGTCGAACGGCGCTGCGCCCTGGCTTCGCGCTGCACCTGCTGCTGCACCTCGGCGAGCACTTCCTGCACATAATCAATGTGCTGATTAGACAACGCCCGCGCCTCATCGGCACGCCCGCCAATAATCGCCTCGTATAACGCCCGATGCTGATTAATCAGCATGTCCCGGGTTTCGCTGCGCTGCTCATACATGCCGCCGATATTGGTCACCACGTTGCGCTTGAGCAAGTCAAACAGGCCGCGAATGGTGTGCAGCAACACCGCGTTGTGGCTCGCTTCGGCAATAGCCAAGTGAAACTGTGCGTCGGCCGCGCCCTCTTCTGCACGGGTTACCTTGCCGCTACGGTTGTAGCAATCCTGCAGCGCCTCAAAGGCATTTTTCAGACGCTCCAGATCAAGCTCGGTGGCGCGCATTGCCGCGTAATAAGCACATGAGCCTTCCAGCGTATGACGAAACTCAAGCAAGTCACGCTGCGCCTCTGGATTACTTTCCATCAGCAACAACAAAGGGTCACTAAAGGTTGAGCCCAGTGTTTGCGCGACATAGTTGCCACCCCCCTGACGGCTGACCAACAACCCTTTGGCAACCAGTTTCTGGATCGCCTCTCGCAGCGACGGCCGCGAAACGCCGAAACGTTCGGCCAACACCCGTTCCGCTGGCAAACGTTCGCCGACCTTCAGCGACCCTTCAAGAATCATGGTTTCCAGTTGCGCCACGATGTCATCACTGAGACGTCGCTGACGCAGTGGTCCAACTTCCATACATAACCTCACTGGTTTGACCACTTAGCCTTGTGGCTCGCGCCACGGGCACAAGCCTATATCGTCGCCTTTAGTCGCACAACAACATGCTATCCGACCTAAGTATTAGTCACGGCGTTTGACACTCAGCTCCGCTACTTTTAACCTGACCGCTGCACTTTGTAAATTGGTCTTACCAATTATCACTGCGTTTAATAACAATAATTTGAGGTTCGTCATGATTGCTGCGCTAAACAGCCACTCTGGTTTGCACCTCACACGTCACACCTACGCGCTACTGAGCGGAGATTTCAGATGAATTCCGGTGTACTCGCTTTACTTGCTTTCTCGCCTATATTGCTCGCCGCCATTTTGTTGATCGGCCTGCGCTGGCCAGCCAAACGGGCCATGCCTTTGGTGTATTTGCTGACCGCAGCGGTCGGTTTACTGGCCTGGGACATGAGCTTCAACCGTATTCTGGCTTCGACCCTGCAAGGTCTGCTGGTCACTCTTGGCCTGCTGTGGATTATCTTCGGCGCAATCTTGTTGCTGAACACACTCAAGCATTCTGGCGGCATCACCGCGATCCGCGCTGGCTTTGCCACCATCAGTCCTGACCGTCGCATTCAAGCGATCATCATTGCCTGGTTGTTTGGTTGCTTTATCGAAGGCGCGTCAGGCTTTGGTACACCGGCGGCGATTGCCGCACCACTGCTGGTTGCGATTGGCTTCCCAGCCATGGCCGCGGTGCTGATGGGCATGCTGGTGCAAAGCACACCGGTATCGTTCGGCGCAGTTGGTACGCCGATTATCGTCGGTGTCAGCACCGGTCTGGACAGCCATGTGATTGGCGCGCAACTGCTGGAACAAGGTTCTTCATGGGCGCAGTTCCTGCAACTGATCACCAGCGAAGTGGCGATCATTCACGCCATTGTCGGTACGGTGATGCCGCTGTTCATGGCGATGATGCTGACCCGCTTCTTTGGTCAGGAGAAAAGCTGGAAAGCCGGTCTGGAAGTCCTGCCATTTGCGCTTTTCGCGGGCTTGGCCTTCACCATTCCTTACGCCTTGACCGGCGTATTCCTCGGCCCTGAATTCCCCTCCCTGATTGGCGGCCTTACCGGTTTGGCGATTGTCACCAGCGCGGCGCGCATGGGTTTTCTGGTACCGAAAACCGCTTGGGATTTTGCCCCGGCCAAAGACTGGCCTGCCGAATGGATCGGCACAGTCGAAATGAAACTGGACGAACTGACCCACAAGCCAATGAGTTCACTGCGTGCCTGGTTGCCTTACGTGCTGGTTGGCGTATTGCTGGTGATCAGCCGCGTATTCCCGGATGTTGGCAACGCACTCAAAGCAGTGGTGATCAACTTCCCTGATTTACTGGGTGAAACGGGCGTCAGCGCTAACTTCCAGCCACTATTTCTGCCCGGCGGTATTCTGGTCGCCGTAGTGCTGGCAACCTTCTTCCTGCACGGCATGAAGGTGCGCGAGCTGACTGCTGCGGTGAAAGAGTCCAGTTCAGTATTGCTCAGCGCGGGTTTTGTCTTGCTCTTCACCGTGCCGATGGTGCGCATTCTGATCAACTCAGGGGTTAATGGTGCCGATTTGGGTAGCATGCCAATCGTTATGGCGCGCTGGGCTGCAGATAGCGTAGGCGGGATTTACCCATTGCTCGCACCAAGTATCGGCGCACTGGGTGCATTTATTGCGGGTTCCAACACCGTCAGCAACATGATGTTCAGCCAGTTCCAGTTTGGTGTTGCCACGAGCCTTGGTTTATCGAGCGCACTGATTGTTGCGGCCCAAGCCATTGGCGCGGCAGCCGGTAACATGGTGGCCATTCACAACGTCGTGGCGGCATCTGCAACCGTCGGCCTGCTAGGCCGCGAAGGCAATACACTGCGCAAAACCATCTGGCCTACGCTGTACTACGTGCTATTCACCGGCATCATTGCCATGATTGCCGTGTATGGTTTGGGTATCAGCGATCCACTGCTGGCCACACAGTAAGCGCTTCAATACAACATGCCCAACCCTGCTGGGCATGTTGTCGATAGAGACGTTATGCATATAAAAGCGCGCGCAACTCTGTGCACGCAAAGTCGAGGACAGCGCCCGCCTGGCAAGCTCCTCATAATCAATATCAAAGGGTGCTTTATTGATGATTATCTCGGCCTCTACCGATTACCGCGCAGCAGCCCAACGCAAACTACCACCGTTTTTGTTTCATTACGCAGACGGCGGCGCTTACGCCGAACACACCCTACGCCGCAACGTTTCCGACCTGGCTGACATCGCCCTGCGCCAGCGAGTGCTGCGAAATATGTCAGAGCTCAGCCTGGAAACCACGCTGTTCAATGAAACCTTGTCGATGCCCGTGGCAATTGCTCCCGTCGGTTTATGTGGCATGTTCGCGCGGCGCGGCGAAGTTCAAGCGGCGCGTGCAGCTGACGCAAAAGGCATCCCATTTACTCTTTCGACTGTGTCGGTGTGCCCGATCGAAGAAGTTGCACCAGCGATCAACCGGCCCATGTGGTTCCAGTTGTACGTGTTGAAAGACCGTGGCTTCATGAAAAACGCCCTTGAACGTGCCAAGGCTGCCGGGGTGACTACATTGGTGTTCACCGTTGATATGCCAACACCGGGCGCCCGCTACCGTGATGCGCACTCGGGCATGAGCGGCCCGAACGCAGCGGCACGGCGCATGCTGCAAGCCGTGACGCACCCTTCTTGGGCATTGGATGTTGGCTTGCTGGGTCGCCCCCATGATTTGGGCAACATCTCGACTTATCGCGGCAACCCAACCGGACTGGCTGACTACATCGGCTGGCTGGCGAATAACTTCGACCCATCGATTTCATGGAAAGATCTGGAGTGGATCCGTGATTTCTGGGACGGCCCGATGATCATCAAGGGCATCCTCGACCCGGAAGATGCCAAGGATGCAGTCAAATTTGGCGCCGACGGCATTGTCGTCTCCAACCACGGCGGCCGTCAGCTCGACGGTGTGTTGTCCAGCGCACGCGCATTGCCAGCCATTGCTGATGCAGTGAAAGGCGATCTGAAAATCCTCGCTGACTCGGGCATCCGCAACGGCCTCGATGTGGTGCGCATGGTCGCCTTGGGCGCTGACTGCGTAATGCTCGGCCGCGCATTCCTGTACGCACTTTCGGTAGCCGGTGAGGCTGGCGTGCGCAACTTGCTCGACCTGATCGAGAAAGAAATGCGCGTAGCAATGGTGCTGACTGGCGCTAAATCCATCAGCGAGATCAGTGCTGAGTCACTGGTGCGTGAACTAGGCCGCTAAGCCCTGGATAAAACTTAAAAAAGCGGAGCAATGCGGCTGAAAGCAGCCTCATTGCTACCGCTTGAATACCGCTCAACCACCGATGATTCACGGAGCTCGCATGAGCCTGCCTGCTGCATTCCTGACTGAAGTTAAACGCCTGATTCCGGCCGAGCGCCTGTTTGATGACCCGCTGTCTACGCTGGCATTTGGCACGGATGCCAGCTTCTACCGGCTGATTCCCAAGCTGGTGGTGCGCGTAGAATCAGAGGCAGAAGTCGTCGATCTATTGAAGTTTGCGAGCGCGCATCAAGTCGCGGTGACATTCCGCGCGGCGGGCACTAGCCTGTCTGGCCAGGCGCTGAGCGACTCAGTATTAATCGTATTAGGTGACAACTGGAACGCTCGCGAGGTGCGCCAGCAAGGGGCGCAGATCCGCCTGCAACCCGGCGTCATCGGCGCACAGGCCAATCTAGTTCTGGCACCGTTTCAACGCAAAATCGGCCCAGACCCGGCTTCAATCAATGCTTGCAAAATCGGCGGGATCGTCGCCAACAACGCCAGCGGCATGTGCTGCGGCACAGCGCAAAACAGCTACCAGACACTCGCCGGCATCCGCTTGGTACTGGCTGATGGCAGCGTGTATGACAGCGAAGACGAAGCCAGCGTTACCATCTTTGAACGAAGCCATGCCGAACTGCTTGCACAGCTTAAAGAACTGGGCCGTCAGACCCGCGCCAATACCGAGCTGGCGGCGAAGATTCGCCACAAGTATCGGCTGAAAAACACCACCGGCTTATCACTCAACGCCTTGGTCGATTTCGATCAACCACTGGATATCCTCAGCCATCTGATGGTCGGTTCCGAGGGTACGCTGGGGTTTATCAGCGCAGTTACTTACAACACGGTGCCGGATCACCCGTACAAAGCCAGCGCCTTGATCGTATTCCCGGATGTCGAGACCTGCTGCCGCGCGGTTACCGTACTGAAAAGCCAGCCGGTGTCGGCAGTCGAGTTACTTGATCGGCGCAGCTTACGCTCGGTAGAGAATCAAAAAGGCATGCCCGATTGGGTCAAGTCGCTATCGGCCAATGCCTGTGCATTATTGATTGAAGCGCGCGCCGCCGGGGACAGCTTGCTAACCGAGCAACTTAGTCAGATCAGCGCATCCATCAGCCATTTCCCAGTCGAAAAACAAGTCGACTTCAGCAGCGACCCACTGGTCTACAACCAGCTGTGGAAGATCCGCAAAGACACCTTCCCAGCCGTTGGCGCCGTCCGCGAGACAGGCACCACGGTCATCATCGAGGACGTCACCTTCCCGGTTGAACAGCTTGCCGAAGGGGTCAACCGCCTGCTCGAACTGTTCGACAAGCACGCCTACAGCGAAGCCATCATTTTTGGCCACGCACTCGAAGGTAACCTGCACTTCGTCTTCACCCAAGGCTTTGACTTGCCCGAACAAGTCGCCCGCTATGAAGCCTTTATGCAAGACGTTGCTCAATTGGTGGCGGTGGAGTTCGGCGGCTCGCTCAAGGCTGAACACGGAACTGGGCGCAATATGGCGCCCTTTGTTGAATTGGAGTGGGGCCGCGACGCACATCAATTGATGTGGCAGATCAAGCGCCTGCTTGATCCGCAAGGCATCCTCAACCCAGACGTCGTGCTCAGCACTGACCCGCAGATTCATTTGAAGAACCTGAAGCCACTGCCAGCTGCCGACGAAATAATCGACAAGTGCATCGAGTGCGGGTTCTGCGAACCGGTCTGCCCTTCAAAAGGCCTGACCTTGAGCCCACGCCAGCGCATCGTTATTTGGCGTGATATTCAGGCCAAACAACGCGCAGGCATTGACACCACGGCGCTGGAGCGCGATTACCATTACCAGGGTATCGACACCTGTGCGGCCACCGGCCTGTGCGCACAACGCTGCCCTGTTGGCATCAACACAGGTGATTTAGTACGTAAGTTGCGCGCCAAAGAGGCAACACATACCCGCAGCGCAAACTGGCTCGCCGACAATTTTGAAACGGCTCTGAATGGCGCGCGGGCCACGCTGACACTGGCCAATGGAGTGCGCAAGTTTCTCGGCGCGCCACGCCTGCAAAGCCTCTCAGCCAGCTTGAGCCGTATATCCAAACAACGTGTTCCACAGTGGACGCCTGCCATGCCGCAAGCTGTTCGCCCCATACGCGTGCACCCGCCAACAAATGACGCACGCCCCCGCGTGGTTTATCTGGCCGCTTGCGTATCACGGGCGATGGGCACTGCATTTAGCGACAGTGAACAAATGCCGCTAATCGACAAAACGCGCAGCCTGCTGGAAAAAGCCGGGTATCAGGTTGTATTCCCCGAAGCTCAGGAAAACCTCTGCTGCGGCCAGCCGTTCGCGTCCAAAGGCTACGCCGAGCAAGCTGAGCGTAAGCGTGCTGAGTTAGTCGATGCGTTGCTCAAAGCCAGCCGTGGTGGGCTTGATCCAATTTACTGCGACACCAGCCCTTGCACGTTGCGCCTGATTCAAGACGGCATCGATCCACGGCTAAATGTAAATGATCCGGTCAAGTTCATCCGCGAGTATCTACTCGATCGTCTGGAGATAACTCCACAAAACAAACCCATTGCTTTGCATGTGACCTGCAGTACACAGCACTTGGGCGAGGCGCAAGGTTTGATCGACATAGCCAAACGCTGCTCGACCCAAGTAGTGATCCCAGAAGGTATTCACTGCTGCGGCTTTGCTGGCGACAAGGGTTTCACTACCCCAGCACTAAACACACACGCACTGCGCAGCCTGAAAGATGCAGTACAGCTCTGCGACGAAGGTATTTCGACAAGCCGCACCTGTGAGATTGGCCTGAGTGAACATGCCGGCATTGATTATCACGGCCTGGTTTACTTGGTTGATCGCGTTTCGCGACCACGCTCAATTTAAGCCTGCCCCGCATGCTTTCCGAAGGAGAGCGTGCGGGGCTTAGGTAGCGAATTACGGGCAAGAACACCCAGGCCAGACCTTTGAAAAAATCTGAACTTTCAATTGGCGTGTGGAGTCATTTTCTGTGAGCTCTTAAGAAAATGGCTTGAGAAACCCCGCACATGCGACTCACTGTAATGAGTCCGCTCGCGAGATTCACCATTGAAAAGGATGACTATTATGAAACGTATCTCAGCTTTCGTTATCGCAGCCGCCCTGACAGCACCTGTCTTCGCCGCTGATGATCTATGTGACGTAAATCTGCAAAAGCTCGCTGACAACTCCGCCATCACCAGCACGCTTGGCTCACCGCTAAAAGAGCAGGTTGAAGAGCACGTGAATGCGGCAAAAGAAGCCAAAGCGGCTGGCGATTTAAAAGCATGCAGTAGCCATACAGAACAAGCACTGCAGATGCTTAAAGGCCCAAGCGGCGACACCAACACCGACGCAGGCTAATCACGGCCAAATGGCAGCCATTCAGGCTCACTCCTGAATGGCTGCCTTCATCGTTGAGTATTCAACCGCAGCCTAATATTCAAACGCAAACTAATGTTCAACCACAAACAACCTGACACTCGGTAGCTTGCAGCTATCGCCGGATGTTCAGCGTTTCCCAGCTGTAATTTTCCCACTGTAAAAAGCGTCTCGACCCTGCGTTGATGACTTTTAATGTATCGAGATGTCCGGGAAGAATAGACACCACTGCGTCACCCGAATAAGGTGGATCACTCTCATGTGAGAACGCCTAAGTAAGGGGTAACTATGAAAATCCAAGTCAATAGCGATAACCACATCGACAGCACTAGCCGACTGGAGGATTGGGTCCGCAGTACCGTTGAAGGCGCACTCGCGCACTATGACGAGCACCTTACTCGCGTTGAAGTTCACCTCAGCGATGAAAACGGCGACAAGCCTGGCCCGGATGACATGCGCTGTCAGATGGAAGCTCGACCCAAAGGCCACCAGCCGGTTTCGGTCTCTCACAAGGCAAGCTCTCTGGATCAAGCCGTTGAAGGCGCGGCCACCAAGCTCAACCACGCGCTCGAACATATGTTCGGCAAACTGCGAAACAAACGTGCAGGCGCCAATGCACTGGCCACTGATGAAACCTCAGGCAATACAGATGCCCTGCTTCAGGAAGAGTTTCTGGAAAACGATCAAGCTCTGCACAGCTAATCAATAGCCATGTTTTAGGCATTGAGCATCAGTGCTGAAACGATCTGAAAAGGGTGGAACCGCATAAGCGCTTCCACCCTTTTTAATGGACTTCCCCCTGTGGCACATGCTTACGGCCGCGCGACCTGACTGGTGACATCCAGTGATGACAGCAGCAAGCGGCGCAGCGTTTTGAGCGTTATCGGCTTGGCCATGCACGCTTGAGCACCAAGGCCGCGTGCCTCAGCGAATACCCGCTCATCAGAGTGCGCGCTTATGACAATCACCGGGAGTCCAGTGAACGCAGGGTTGCCATGGATCTGGCGCAATAGAACAAGCCCTTCAGCAGCAGTCGGTAAGTCAAGGTCTAACAGCAATAGACTTGGCAGCTCTTCATCAAGCGCGACCAACGCTTGCTGCGCAGTATTAACCCCGCGCACATCAGCTAAGTTTTGCATCACTTCTGTGGCCAGCTTCAAGCTAACCTGACTGCTGTCAACGCACAGCACTGTCGGCGTTTTCAGCGCGAGTAAGCTGTGTTGGTGAGTTAAATCTGGTTGGCCCGCGCTCTGCAAGTCGATCCAGAAACAACTGCCCTTCCCTTCCTCGCTGTCTACCCCGATCTCTCCCCCCATCAAGTTGGCCAGCTCGCGACAAAGCACCAACCCTATGCCTGTGCCTGGGATGTTCGAACTCTCACGACCAAGCCGCTGGAAGGGTTCAAACAGTTGCCTGATCTGGTCCTTACTGAGGCCATCACCATTGTCACTCACCCATAACCTTACCGAGTCAGAGCGCAACTCGTAACCAAGCTTGACGGTACCTTTTGGCGAGTTGTACTTGATCGCATTGGACAAAAAGTTAAGTAACACCTGACGAACGCGTCGAGCATCCGCGTGAACATATAACGAAACATCCTTGCCAATTTCAACGTCGATATTCAGCTCGCGACGTTGCGCTTCAGGCAGCAGTAATTCCGCGCAGCCGTGCAGCAGGCCAGAAAGTTCGACCGACTCCATGTGCAATTGCTGGGTGCGGCTTTCAATGCTCGACAGATCAAGAATGTCATCAACCAATGAGGTCAGATGACGGCTTGCGTTGACAATCTCCTGCGCATAATCAGCCTCTTGCTGGCGGTCGCTTTTATCCTGCGTCTCGAGTTCAATTAACTGGGCAAACCCTTGAATCGCATTGAGTGGTGTACGCAGCTCATGGCTCATGCTCGACAGGAAACGACTCTTGGCCTGGCTTGCAGATTGAGCCTCCAATGTAGCGTTGCGCAGCTCCTCCTGGGCAAATTTCAGGCGGGTAATATCAACATGTGTCCCCGCAATACGAACTGCATAGCCATCTTCATTACGCTGCAAAACCTTGCCGCGACTCAGCAACCACACGTAGTTACCCGCTGCGTCTGCATAACGGTACTCGGCCTCGAAGCGCTCTTGATCACTGTGCGCAAACTGCTCACGCAAATGGCGTATACGCTCCACGTCATTGGGGTGCATACGCTGATTGAAATCCGTAAAGGAGATGACATTATCTGGCAGCCCAAAGCGCGTGCGAAACCGCTCACTGATGCGAATCGTCAACAAATGATGGTCTACTTCCCACAAGCTCTCGGTCGTACTTTCAAGCACCAGCTGCAAGATGCCTTGCGCTTCCTGACGCTTGAGTTCACTCGCTTGCAACTGCTCCGCCGTCTGCAGCACCGCAGTTGAAATTGACTCCAACTCACAGATCTCACTGCGTACCGCTTGCAACTCATATTGGCCGCCTCCCAGCTGCCGAAGCATTCCCACGATAGAGTCAATCGGCGTGAGCAACAGAGCACTCAAACGCTTGGACCGCAGCCACATCCAGCCGAAAAACAGTAGGTAAAACAGCAGTAAGCCCACGATCATCAGATAGCCAATACTCAGGTAATGGCTGGCAATGCGATTGGCTTCACGGAAGATATTGACCTCATCAACAACCAGAAGCAGTTTCCAGCCAGTTTGTTTAACCTCGCTCCACGCCACTAACTGTTTACGACCGTTTAGATTGGTCTCGGTTACTGCGCCATTGCCTTGCGTAATAGCGGCCAACAGTGGCTGCATGTCTTCGCGCCCGGCCAAGCTAAAACGTTTGGGTTTCAAGACTTCAGCACTTACCGCTCCGCTGTACGAAGCCTCGGTAAGCTCTGCTAAACCGAAGTCTTGCTCACCGGCTTTAGGCAGCGCCATGATGATATTTTCAGGACCGACCAACACGGAGTACCCTTCCCAAGGCACAATCAAATCGCTGATTTCTTCAATCAACTCACTGACCGTGACATCGAGCCCAACCACACCCTCCAAAAAATCACCCCGGTACACTGGCGCGATAGCTGACATCACCCAGCCTTGGCCTGCTGGATCGAGGTAAATATCGGTCCAGACTGTTTTGCGCTCAGGGTTATGCGCGGCATCGGCCTTGTAGTAGAAACTGAACTTGGTCATGTCGAAATCACGCGGGTAGACCGCAAGTGAATCGATAGAGGGGTAAATCCGGTTGTAGCTGTCCCACGTATTGAAATACGCCGCTGCCACAGTCGAATTCGCAGCGTGAATGGAGCGCAGAAGGGGGTCAATCTGAGCTAAACGCAGGACCTTGTCATGATCCTGCTGTTGCAGTGGGGTCAGATTCGAATAGAAGGATGAAGCGCGGCCAAGGTCAGGTTCTGAGTAGTAGATCCCTTCCGGACTGGTTCTGTAACGCTTTCGCTCGACTTCATCAGGTTTGAAGTCTTTATCCTGCAGCGCTTGCTGAGCAGCATCACGCAATAGCTCAACCTGAACCTGCACGCCTCGCAACCGGCTTTCGATAACCTGCCGCTCACGGTCAACGGAAGTAGACAACTGGCTAAGCGCACTGTCGCGCAGGTAGCCAACTTGGGCCTCTCGTATGGCCGAATTGCTTAGCATGTAAACAGCAATTAGCACGCACTCAACCAGCACCAGCGGAATCAGCGAGCTCTGTACAAATGCCCGCCATATCCACTGGCGCAATGGATACGGCGATACTCGTGATGACATACCCTTGCCTCTTCCCGAAGACCCAATGTCTAGCAAACCCCATCATACATGCATCAGGCAGGGCGACTCAGCAATCGAAGTATTGGCGGTCGACGCACACAGGCGCTTTGTCGTACACTAGAGGGGTCGTAAAGACGCACCACAGTTTCGGGGCCGATTAGGATTCGACGCCGGTAGCGAAACTCGAGGGGCATGCCGAGTGGGTAACAGAACTCGTAAATCCACTGTTGCAAACTTTATAATTGCCAATGATGACAATTACGGTGCTCAACTAGCTGCGTAAGCAGCCTAGTCGCACTTCTGGTAGCTTCGGCTCCAGCAATCATTAGGGGATGTCTGTAAACCCGAAATGATTGTCATATAGAACAGAATCGCCGCGTAGTACGTTGTGGACGAAGTGGCTAAAACTTACACAACTCGCCCAAAGCACCCTGCCCGTCGGGCGGCCAAGGGTTAACTTAATAGACACGGCTAAGCATGTAGAACCGACAGCGGAGAACTGGCGGACGGGGGTTCAAATCCCCCCGGCTCCACCATTATTACATCTAAGGACGTCCACGGACGTCCTTTTTTGTGCCTGAAACCCAGTAAAAACGGGGTTTTAAGCACCAGCAGAGTCCATTAGCGTCCAGCAAGATCTATGTCTTTTGGTATTCCAGATGGTATTCCAAGCCTTCAAATGCTATTTTTTGGAATACCAAAACATCTCGTGGAATACCAATGTGCGCTCAAGCTACTCGCCTTTCTGAACTCAAGATCAGAACCGCCAAGCCTTTAGAGAAGGATTACGTCCTAGTCGATGGCGATGGCCTTCAGATGCGAGTGAGAACTAATGGCTCTAAGCTATGGAATTTTAACTACTACCACCCTGTAACCAAGAAACGTATCAATATGGGACTTGGCGCATACCCTGAGCTGTCTCTTTCTCAAGCACGAAAAATGACCATTGCGGCAAGGGAGCTCCTGGCTACTGGTATTGATCCGAAAGAGCAGCGAGATACCCTGAAGCAGGCTAAGAAGGCTGAAACCGAGCATACTTTTCAGAACGTAGCGACGGCTTGGTATGAGCTCAAAAAAGACTCGGTTACGCCAGCTTATGCTGAAGATATCTGGCGCTCGCTGACGCTGCACGTCTTCCCTGATTTAGGCACCACACCGATCTCAGCCATCAGTGCGCCACAAGTTATCAATCTGCTTCGGCCACTCGAAACCAAAGGCAGCCTTGAAACTGTTAAACGGCTGTCGCAGCGACTCAACGAAATCATGACCTACGGTGTTAACTCAGGGCTGATTCACGCAAACCCACTTAGCGGGATTCGCTCCGTCTTCAAAAAACCGAAAAAGAAAAACATGGCGGCACTTGCTCCAGATGAGCTGAAAGAACTCATGGTGGCAATTGCCAATGCAAGCATAAAAAGAACCACGCGCTGCCTGATCGAATGGCAGCTCAACACCATGACCCGCCCAGCAGAAGCTGCGACTACCCGCTGGGTCGACATCGATTTCGAAAAGCAAATCTGGACGATTCCTGCTGAACGCATGAAAAAGCGCCGCGCACACATTATCCCTCTCAGTGAGCAAGCCTTGGCATTGCTAGAAGCAATCAAGCCCTATAGCGGGCACCGAGAGTACGTATTCCCTGCAGACCGTAACCCTCGAACCCATTGCAACAGCCAGACCGCTAACATGGCGCTAAAACGTATGGGTTTCAAAGATCGCCTGGTAAGCCATGGCATGCGCTCAATGGCCAGCACCATTCTCAACGAGCACGGCTGGGATCCTGAACTGATCGAAGTGGCGCTTGCGCATGTTGATAAAGACGAGGTTCGCAGCGCTTACAACCGGGCAGACTACATCGAACGCAGACGTCCGATGATGACCTGGTGGAGTAAGCATATTCAGCATGCCGCCACTGGTAGCTTGTCAGTAGCAGCAACCCAGGAAAACCGGGAAAGAAAAGTCGTACAAATTCGTTGAGCGGACAGACAATATATACACGCGCTTCATCTTGATGAACGATTTACCTGCCTAACGCCTAGTGGCGATACTTGTGTATACCACTACAACGATTAGGTGAAGCGCTTCCTACGGTGCTCATGGAAAGCTCAACATAACCGATGCAGCATTTGGGCGGGTTCCAGAATTTCAGGGCTGGAACTTCCGTAATCGACCAAAGGTGTAACCCATATTGCCCAGTTCTTGCTGCAATGCCTCCACCTTTTCCTTAAGTGCCTGCTGGTTAAGATTGAGCGCCAAACGAAACTGTTGATCCTGCTTGGTTTCAATTAACAGGCCGCGCTCGCGGACCAGTAGCCAGCCATCCTGAATATAACCGTGAACCTGACGAACGTCGGACAACTTTATCTTTTCCTTAAACTGGGCAACATGATCCACTTTAGCCTGAACATGGATGCCGTCTTTACGGAACTCGACGGATATTTCACCAATACTTTCTGGCCTATCCGGTGTAGAGAGCCACTTAATCAGTAGATATAAGGCCGAGAACGGTCCCACGACAAGAATTGCGTACTTAGGACCTGCAAGGCCACTTATACCCATTAATAGGAGAATGGCTATAATCCAATAATACGAGAATTGAGCAGCTTTAACTTCTGTATTGCGCGTGGGACTGTGATAAGCCTTTATAAGGTCAGCACCGATTTTGCTCATTCCGTTAATGTCCTTCTCTGACCCGAGGTGATAGCGATCGAAACCATCGATTTTGGGCGTGGATTTAATGCACAAAACCGTTATCGATAAACCGACAAAAAAACACTACATGACAAACCTAACAAAAATTAAAACCCAAGTTTATCGGGAAAAAACGAGACGGGCGGATGCGTGTTTTTCCACTCTTCAGCAAATACCTTGGCTTGTTCTAATTCTTCAGGCGTCATCTTGGCGGCGATTTCAGGCATTACATCATTAATATAATCTAAAGCAGTACCACCGCCGTCTAATACTTTAAGCAGCGACAATAAACCATACCCTTTAACCCGATCAAGCGGATAGCCTAGCCTGTCAGGATTATGAGCCAAGTATGAACCGTAGTTTATTACTCCATCGACTAACCCTGTTTCTGCTGCTTTCTTTGTCCAATAACGAGCACCTTCCATATCACCATCTTTTTGAAGCTCTCCGGCATATGCAAACACCCCCTTTGGAAATCCACCTTCAGCACTGGCCTTGACCCATTTTTTGACAGCAGCGCTTCGGTTCCAAGGCAAGAAAAAACCTTCACCATCAAAATAACGTTTTGCTAAAGATAATTGTGCCCGTGGATAGCCTGCCTCAGCAGCTTTTTCCAACCACTCAATTTCAGTAGTGGCGTTATACATAATCATCATCGCCTCACCGTCGCCTTGCTCAGCTAATGGGCGAGCGGTGTTCCAGAGCATTTTCAACCAGTCTCCAGGTTCTTTAATATCTGCCGGACAATTACCCATAACCGAACATAAGTCACTGCCGGAAGTCGCCAACCTGAACATTGCGTAATAGTCGCCTTGATTAGCAGCAGCGATATACCACTTACTGGCTTCTTTCGTTACATATCGATGCTCTAGGCGTATATCCTCACCTAGATAAAACTGAGCATCTGAATCACCTGCTTCAGCTGCTATCAACAAATCGTTGTAAGCTGGCTTGTATTGATTAAAGAGAGTGATACCACGTTCTTTAGCCGCTTGCTGCTCTGGACTAAGTTGTGCATAGGCCATATTGACTACAGCTAATATCAACGCAGCAGCCGAAATAAATTTCTTTAAAAACATAGCACTCACTTTTATATAACTCATTGAGACGGCCCAATATATTCCGCTCGGCCTGCCGGGATGAATGTTCGCCCATAATAACTGCTGCGCTGACAGAAACCGTCCTTCAAGCCCCCCAGTTCAGTAGTATAAATTTTATATTTCTCTCGCATTCTATAATTTTGCTCAGCTTGCGACCCAACATTAGCCACTGCAACAGCCATAAAATTATCTAGCGCCAAACGATTTTCACAATAAATCTGACCAGCATCTGCAGGCTTAGTACCAAAGCGATTCATGCGAGTGCATGCTTCTTCAAATTGGCGCTGGGCTTCAGTTAACTTGCCAGTCGCTTGGGCTTGCCTTGTAATCCATCCTAAAATCCGTTCAATTGCTTGCTGTTGCAGCAGATGACACTCTGTCTCCGAGTACTCTCGAGTCACCTCTTTTGGCTGACCATCAACAATCACTGTGTCGGTTATAGAAAACGCCTCTGGCGGGCTAATCAGTGTCATTAACATTGGCCCCAGTGCTTCTGGAATAGCTTCGACAAACCACCGCTCAAGTTCCGCAGGCTTTCTGTAAGTCATGATGCCATGTGCAATTGGCCCGCCTTTGCCGCCTCGCGTCAGGGCTTCGTACAGGGAAAAAGCCATGTCCATCATGTAGACCATTTTTATGTCGAGCCCTACTGCAGCAAGCAGGTTGAGCATCGACATCATCCCAAATGCCTCACTGGTGACCCAACCCAGTGGGCGATATTGATTCTCTCGTAGTTCGCGGCGAAATATATTAATCAGTTCGGCAACTGCTTCGTAACCGACCTCAAAGCTAAATACCCCATCCACGCCCGGCCCTGCAATAACGGCGGCTTTGATGGTAAGAATCAAACGGTTATTTTGCAGCGAGATGCTTAGCTCGGCCTTGGCGCCGATACCGGCAGCAATACTAAGGTTCGCCCCCAGTCGCGCCAAACTCAGCCACTGATTATCTTGCGCTACAGCGTTAGCATCTGCCCCAGCTAATGGGGCGCTACGCAATATGGCTAAATCCGCGGGTGGCGCCCAATTGACCGCGCCGGTTATCTTGATACCGGCTTGCACCCCCGCGAACACATTGAACTGTGCCTTGACGCCATCGTCCACACGCATACCGCCCGAACCACTCGAGACAGGCTGGCTGACATGAGTGCTGTTGACGGTGCCAGGCGT
>NZ_JBLXAP010000011.1:0-143651 GCF_048265905.1 Pseudomonas sp. | reverse complement strand
ATGCTTCAATTCGAGTAAGGCCACTCCACCAGCCAGCCAGGTACAGGCCCATGCAAATCAGCAAGATACCGGCAGCCACGCGCAGCAACATGGCCGCCGGGCTAGAGGCCACGGCAACCCCTGCGAGTCCGATTAACAGCCCCGCGACTGTGTAGCTGCTGATTCGACCTAGGTTGTAAGCAAGCATCAGCCGAAAGCGCTTATTGCGCTGTTCTTGGGGAATTGCGAGGGACAGGGCGCTCATCAAGCCGCCACACATCCCCAGGCAGTGGCCACCGCCGAGCAAGCCCAGAATCACTGCTGAAACCAGCAGCGGCGTAAGCTCAAGCATCCTTTTTATCCTGGTTGGTATGCTTTTGCGCTTCGTCTACACCGGCTTTATGCATTGGATCTTCATCATCAAACAGGATGCTATGGGCCGGCCCATCCAGGTCATCATACTGGCCGCTATCAACTGCCCAGAAAAACACCCAAATCGCAATTGCGACCAGTATCAGAGCAATGGGGATCAAGATGTATAGCGCTGGCATGGTGACTCCGTGCAGCAAACTTGCGGTTAATGCCGGGTAAGGCGTAAAGCGTTCAAGACCACCAGTAATGAACTGATGGACATGCCCACCGCCGCCCACAGAGGTGTTATCAGGCCGAATGCGGCAAAGGGCAAGACCAGACCATTGTACAGCGCGGCCCAGATCAGGTTTTCAATGATGATACGCCGAGTGCGCTGGGCCAGTTTGAAGGCATCGATCAGGCTACCCAAACGATTGGACAAAAGCACTGCATCGGCACTGGTCTTAGCCAGATCGGTAGCGCTGCCCATGGCCACACTGATATCGGACCCAGCCAGTACTGGAACATCATTGACTCCGTCACCGAGCATCAGCACACGGCGGCCATTCTGGTGAAGGACATTTAGCGCTGCCAGTTTATCGTCAGGCGTCATGCCGCCACGTGCATCTTCAATACCGAGTTGTGCGGCAATCTGCGCAACCATGGGCGAGCTGTCGCCTGACATCAACAATACCTGCCAACCGCGTGTCTTGCAGGTTGTTATCAGGTCTGATGCATCAGCGCGCAGGCGATCATCGAGTACAAACCAGGCCAGCGGCCCTTGCTCATCACCGAGCAATAACCATTGACCGTTCTCACCGGGAATGGGTGGGACCGCTGCGCCGCTTAGTTCGCAGACAAATGCTGCTTGGCCAATGCGTAGTTGTCGACCCGCAATAGAGCCCTGTAAGCCTTGACCGGGGAAACTGTCGACTTGTTCAGCGGCTTGAGTTGCGCGGCCAAAGGCTTTGGCAATCGGGTGTTCAGAACGGTTCTCCAGTGCCGCCGCAAGTGCCAGGCAACTATCGCTATCAATCGTTGCTAGCGGATGGATCGCACTGAGCGTGAGCTTGCCTTCCGTTAGCGTGCCGGTTTTATCAAAAATAACCGTATCGATCTGGTTGAGACCTTCGAGCACATGGCCCCGAGTCAGCAACACACCAAGTGAGTGCAAGCTGCCCGTCGCTGCGGTGAGTGCAGTTGGTGTGGCTAACGCCAGCGCGCAGGGGCAGGTGGCGACGAGTAGGGCAAGCACCACCCAAAATGCGCGTGACGGGTCAACTTGCCACCAAACGATCCCGACGACTGCGGCAGCCAGCAGCAGGAACAACAGAAACCATTGCGAGACTTGGTCTGCCAACTCGGCAAGGCGCGGTTTGTCAGTTTGGGCACGTTCGAGCAGGCGTACGATTGCCGATAAGCGGGTGGCATCACCAAGAGCTTGCACTTCAACGGTCAATGGGCCTTCGACATTGAGTGTGCCTGCGGTGACGGTATCGCCTTCAACGCGTGGTTGCGGCAGGTATTCCCCAGTGAGTACAGACTCATCGACACTGGATTGGCCGCTGATGATGCAGCCATCTGCTGGCATCAATGCTCCCGGTTGTACAAGTACCTGCTCGCCGAGCTGTAATTCGCTGAGCAAAATACGCTGGGTTTGGCCGTTTGCATCGAGACGCAAACATGAGGCAGGCAGCAGGTTGACCAGCTGTGCGGTAGCTGCTGCTGTGCGTTCACGGGCGCGCCGTTCGAGATAACGCCCAGCGAGCAGAAAGAAGGCAAACATGCCTACTGCGTCGAAATACAACTCGCCGCTACCGGTGATTGCAGACCAGATGCCTGCGACATAAGCACCGCCAATCGCCAGAGAAACGGATACGTCCATGGTCAGGTGACGGGTGCGCAGATCTCGCAGTGCGCCACGGAAGAACTGACCACAACAGTAAAAGATGATCGGCGTGGTCAAAAACAGGCTGACCCAGCGCAAGATTATGTGCAGCTCAGGGCTTAGGTCGATGTTGAATTCTGGCCACGTCGCCATAGTTGCCATCATCACCTGGAACCACAGTAGACCGGCGAGACCCAGTTGGCGCATGGCTTTACGGTTGTCATTGGCCAGTTGCAGGGCCGCCTCGTCGGCTTGCCAAGGGTGGCCGGCATAACCAATTTTGCGCAGTTCACTGAGCAATTGGCTCAGTGCAATCTGGCTATCTGCCCAGCTCACAATCAGCCGATGGTTGGACAGATTAAGCCGTGCATCATTGACGCCGGGCATGCCGCGCAGGTGTTTTTCGATCAGCCAGCCGCACGCCGCACAGCTAATGCCTTCAATCAGCAGGCAGGTCTCACTGATATCGCCTTGATGCTGCACGAAAGGCTCTTGCACTTCTGCGCGATCAAACAGCAGCAACTCATCAGGCAGTGCTTGCGGTAGCTCTTGCGGGTTGGTGGCTGACTCGCTGCGGTGTTTGTAATAGTGCTCCAGCCCGCCAGCGACAATTGCTTCGGCTACAGCTTGGCAACCAGGGCAGCACATTTCGCGGCTTTCGCCGAGTATTTCAGCGTAGAAGTGGCCGCCAGCAGGAACCGGTAAACCGCAGTGATAGCAAGGAGTGGGACTGGCCATTAATCAAATGTCTTGATGCTGGTACAGGTGGCTTGTGGAGAGGCCAGCCGGGCAGGGCGGCGCAGTTATTGCGCCGCACATGGTCGGATTACTTATCGTCGCCGAGACGGATTGGCTTACCGGGCTCGAGCGTTTCTTCTTCGAACACCCGCCAATCTTTACCGCCCTCCTGACCGATCAACTCAACAAAGCGGCGGCCTTGCAGCGCATCTTCAAGGTTGCCGGTGTAGCGAGAGTTACCTTGGGCTTGCAGGGTGATATGGCGATCGCGTTCAGGCTGGGTGGGCGATATTACGTTCAACTTGAGCACGGCTGGACCGGTAAGCCCTTTGAGTTGCATATCGATTACGCCAGTTTCATTGTCGAAGGTGATAGTAGCGCTGACCTGAAGCTGCCTAGCCAGATTCTCTCGCTCGAGTGACTGGTTAATCCCTTTGCCGACTTCGTAGTAGTTGTCGGAAATCAGCCCGGGTGGATTGCGGATTGAGAAAATCAACAATAGGCTGCCCTGGACTACAGACAAACTGAGCAGGCCGATAATGAACCACGGCCAGAAGTTTTTGTACCAAGGGGCGACTGCTGCTTGTTCGGTCATTGTGTTGCCTACAGGTTAGCGAATGCTTGGGCCGTTGAAGCGGCTGGCAGCGTTGGAATTGATACTGTCGTCTTCGAGTGAGCGCACATGGAACATGATCTTATTGGCGCTGGATGGCAGCTTCTCAGGTGCAATTGAAAGCTCAACCGGCACCGAGAGGACTTCACCGGCAGCAGCCTTGACCTTGCTTGTGCCCTCGAGCTCAATACCTTCAATACCGTCTGCACTGATGCTGTATGTCATGTCATGCTGGGCTTTGTTCATGATTTTCAAGGTGTAGACGTTTTCAATGTGTCCATCCTGATTTTCACGGAACATTACCCGGTCCTTGATCACATCAAGGCCGACCAGCGGACGGCTGGCAACAGCCCAGGCAAATACGCCCATCATGGCTGCCAGAGCGACGGCGTAGCCTATCAGGCGCGGACGCAATAAGTGGGTTTTCTGGCCGGAAAGATTGTGTTCAGTTGTGTAGCTGATCAAGCCTTTTGGGTAATCCATTTTTTCCATGATGCTGTCACAGGCGTCGATGCAAGCGGCGCAACCAATGCATTCGAGTTGTAAACCATCGCGGATATCAATACCGGTAGGGCAGACCTGCACACACATGTGGCAGTCGATACAGTCGCCTAAGCCCTGAGCTTTGTAGTCGGCTCCTTTTTTCCGTGGACCACGGCCTTCGCCGCGGCGCGGGTCATAAGAAACGATCAGGGTGTCGGTGTCGAACATCACACTCTGGAAGCGCGCATAAGGGCACATGTAGATGCACACTTGCTCACGCAGCCAGCCAGCGTTGCCATAGGTGGCAACTGTGAAAAAACCAACCCAGAACAAAGCCCAACCGCTTGCATTCAATGTAAAAAGGTCGGGAATCAATTCACGAATTGGGCTGAAGTAGCCGACAAAGGTGACAGCAGTCACCAGCGATACGCCAATCCAGATGCTGTGCTTGGCCAATTTGCGTAAAAACTTGTCAGCACTCATTGGCGCTTGGTCGAGCTTCATGCGCTTGTTGCGGTCACCCTCGGTGACTTTTTCGCCCCACATGAAAACCCAGGTAAATACGCTTTGCGGGCAGGTATAGCCACACCAGACCCGCCCGGCAAATACCGTGATAAAAAATAAACCAAAGGCACAAATGATCAACAGTGCCGAAAGTAGCACGAAGTCTTGTGGCCAGAAGGTAGAGCCGAAAATATAAAATTTGCGTTCTGGCAGGTTCCACCAGACGGCTTGGCGACCATCCCAGTTGAGCCAGACGGTGCCGAAATAAACAAGGAAGAGAAATGCGCCGCCAACCCTGCGCAGGTTGCGGAAAACGCCGGAAAAGGCGCGGGTGTATATCTTCTCCGCACTAGCGTAAAGATCAGTCGATGACTGTACTTTTGCGGCAGGAGGGGTGACGTTCTTAACTGGAATCTGGCTCATCAGTTCGTCCCAAGCGGTTAAATGGGGTGCCGCAGTCGATACGTGCCGACCGTGGTCATTCTAATAACGCTATGGTACGCCTGAGACTCTTGTCACCGGGTGCGACTGACCGTCGCGGCCCGGTGGCAAGAAGGTATTACTCTGCTGCCGGTTTGTGCGACAGGCTGTACACATAAGCTGCGAGCAAGTGGACCTTATCGTTACCGAGGAAGTCTTTTTGCGTTGGCATTTTGCCGTGACGACCGTAACGAATGGTTTGCTGCAATTGAGCAAAGCTGGTGCCGTATATGAACGCTGCCGGGTCAGTCAGGTTCGGTGCACCAAGTGCAGGTGTACCTTTGCCGTCTGCACCATGGCAAGCAAAGCAAGTGGTGCTGAAGACTTTTTGGCCTGCAGCGATATCCGCTTCAGCGCCTTCAGGCAATTTACGACCAGCCAGTTCGGTCAAAACGTAAGCCGCTACGTTATGCACACCGTCTTCGCCAATGATTGGCAAGTGAGCTGGCATTGCGCCTTCACGACCTTCCATGATGGTGGTCTTGATGGTTTCAGGTGCACCGCCCCAGCGCCATTCGTTGTCGGTCAGATTAGGGAAGCCGTAAGCACCCTTGGCATCTGAGCCGTGGCAAACCGAGCAATGCGAGGCAAACAGGCGACCGCCCATTTTCAGCGCTTGCTCGTCTTTAGCCACATCTTCGATTGGCATTGCTGCGTACTTGGCGTAGATCGGACCGTACTTGGCGTCTGCCTTGGCCATCTCTTTTTCCCACTGGTGAACGCCAGTCCAGCCAGCATTACGCTCCTCGCCACCCGCGATCTCTATGTTGGTAGCGAAAGGGGTTTTGGCTTCATTGTCGAGGTACTCAAAGCCTGGCAGCAGACCCTTCCAGTTACCCAAACCAGGGTAAAGGGCAAGGTAGCCGAGGGCGAAAACGATAGTGCCGACGAACAACATAAACCACCACTTAGGCAGTGGGTTGTCGTATTCCTCGATGCCATCGAAGGCGTGGCCTACAGTTTCGTTGGTTGCTTCGTCGTTAGTTTGACCTTTACGTGTGCCGAAGATCAGCCACGTCAAAGCAAAAATAGTCCCGAGTGAAAGTATTGTTACGTACCAACTCCAGAAAGTGGTCATTGGTTATTGCTCCTGGAAGATTGCTCGTCACGCTCGTTTGGTTTCGGCTCGTCAGCAAAAGGCAGGTTGGCAGCTTCGTCAAACTCTGACTTGCGTCTGCTGCTATATGCCCATAGCAACAGACCAATGAAGGCGATGAATACGACTGCTGTGCCTATGCCGCGAATAGTCCCGATTTCCATCGTGCGTTACCGTTTGCTCGTGATAGAGGTGCCAAGAACCTGCAGGTACGCAATGATGGCGTCCATTTCGGTTTTGCCTTTAACAGCTTCTTTGGCCCCAGCGATATCTTCATCGGTATAAGGCACGCCGAAACCACGCATAACTTCCATCTTCTTCGCAGTGTCCTTACCGTCGAGCTTATTCTCAACCAAGAACGGGAACGCCGGCATGATTGACTCAGGCACTACGTTGCGCGGGTTGTACAAGTGAGCACGTTGCCATTCATCTGAGTAACGACCACCAACACGAGCCAGATCAGGACCGGTACGCTTGGAGCCCCACAAGAATGGGTGATCCCAAACGCTTTCACCGGCAACCGAGTAGTGACCATAACGCTCTGTTTCAGCACGGAATGGGCGGATCATCTGCGAGTGGCAACCGACACAGCCATTGGCGATGTAAACATCACGGCCTTCGAGTTGCAGTGCGGTATAAGGCTTGAGGCCCTCAACCGGCTCGTTAGTTACGTCCTGGAAAAACAACGGTACGATTTGGGTGAGACCGCCGATGCTGACGCAAAGCACCATCAGCAGGGCCATCAAACCAATATTTTTCTCGATGATTTCGTGTTTCATCAGTGAGCTACTCCGGCAGGAATCATTGCCGCGGCGTCATACTCAGCCGGCTTGGCGGCACGCACGGTGCGGTAGGTGTTGTAAGCCATCAGCAGCATGCCGAAGACGAAGAACCCACCACCAATTGCGCGAACTACATAGCCAGGATGGCTTGCTTGCAGGGCTTCAACGAACGAGTAGGTCAGGGTGCCGTCTTCGTTCACTGCGCGCCACATCAAGCCCTGAGTGATGCCGTTTACCCACATCGAAGCGATGTACAGAACGGTACCGATAGTGGCTAGCCAGAAGTGGACGTTGATCAGGCTAATGCTGTGCATTTGCTCACGGCCGAATACTTTCGGCAGCAAGTGATATAGCGAGCCGATAGAGATCATCGCAACCCAACCGAGTGCACCAGCGTGTACGTGACCGATGGTCCAGTCAGTGTAGTGAGACAGTGCGTTGACGGTCTTGATGGCCATCATCGGGCCTTCAAAGGTCGACATGCCGTAGAACGCCAGCGATACCACCAGGAAGCGCAGGATCGGGTCGGTACGCAGCTTATGCCAGGCGCCAGACAGGCTCATCATGCCGTTGATCATGCCGCCCCAGCTTGGAGCCAACAAGATGATCGACATCGCCATACCGAGGGACTGAGCCCAGTCCGGCAGAGCGGTGTAGTGCAAGTGGTGAGGGCCGGCCCAGATGTACAGGGTGATCAGTGCCCAGAAGTGCACGATAGACAAGCGGTAGGAGTAGATCGGACGCTCAGCCTGCTTGGGTACGAAGTAGTACATCATGCCCAGGAAGCCGGTGGTCAGGAAGAAACCTACGGCGTTGTGGCCGTACCACCACTGGATCATGGCGTCTGTTGCACCTGAGTACATCGAATACGACTTGAACATGCTCACAGGCATTTCTGCGCTGTTTACGATGTGCAGCATCGCCGTCACCAGGATGAAGGCACCGTAGAACCAGTTACCAACATAGATGTGCTTTGGCTTGCGTTTGACAATAGTGCCGAAGAACAGAACTGCGTAAGCCACCCAGACAATCCCGAGGAGGATGTCAATTGGCCATTCCAGTTCTGCGTACTCTTTTGAGCTGGTGTAGCCCATTGGCAGAGTAATCACTGCGGCAACGATAACTGCTTGCCAACCCCAGAAGACGAAAGACGCCAAGGAGTCAGAAATCAGACGTACCTGACTGGTGCGCTGCACCACATAAAGTGAAGTTGCCATTAGCGCGCATCCGCCAAAAGCGAAAATCACCGCGTTAGTGTGCAGAGGGCGTAAACGACCGAAAGTCGTCCATTCCAAGCCGAGGTTGAGTTCAGGCCACACAAGTTGTGAAGCGATGAAAACGCCTAGGCCCATGCCAATGACCCCCCAAATTACCGTCATGACGGCGAATTGGCGGACCACCTTGTAGTTATAAGCAGTCGGACTGATTGCTGTGCTCATTGCTGGGGTTCCACGGTTAATGGATTTTTTAGGGATAAAAATCGGCCGCAAGTATGTATAAAGCGGTAAGGCATTGCAACGCTACAAGCCGACGCGATCAGGGTTTAAAGGCATTTAAAAAGCATTTTGAGCAATTCAAAAACGCTTTATTAGCAGTACTACTCTAAACCCATTTGATGTTACGCAAAGATGGGAATCGCCTATAGGTTGTGCAACGTGGCGAATGCAAACAAGATTAGCTCATCTTGGTGGGCATGAGTGCCGCTGGTCGGCGGGTGCGACGTCAGGTCGCACTTTGAATCTTGGTCATTTGCCCCAAGATCGCCGCGCTGCCAGCCAATTATAACGAGCCTGCAACCGCAACCACTTCTCTTTGGGTGACATCTGTATAGTTTACTACTGGATTCGCTGTTTTGATTATAAAAGACTACATGGCCCTTGTGGCCAAGTTCTGCTGCTCCTTGGTTTCTAACTGCAGCGTTATTGAAAGCACATGCAACTGAATCAGAGGTGCCGCAGTGAAAGCAAGTATGGATAAAGTCTCTATGGCGGATGTTGATCAAGATCAACCCGGCGCCGTAGCGCAGTGCCCAGCCTTGGTTTGGGATAAACCTCGGGGTAGCTGTTACGCCACCTTGATTCTTGCCCATGGCGCAGGTGCGCCGATGGACAGCGAGTTTATGCAGCAGATCAGCCAGTTGCTGGTGGCGCGGGGCATTGCAGTGGTGCGTTTTGAGTTTGCTTACATGGCCGCTAGGCGCATCGATGGCAAACGTCGTCCACCTAATCCACAGAAGCAACTACTAGAACAGTGGCGAAGTGTTTATGCCGCGGTGTGCAAGCAAACAAAAGGTATTGTTGCGATTGGTGGCAAATCCATGGGCGGACGTATGGCGAGTATTGTCGCGGATGAGTTGGTTGCAGATGCGCTGGTGTGTTTAGGCTACCCGTTCTATGCCGCAGGTAAGCCTGAGAAGCCAAGAACTGCACACCTTGAGCCGTTGCAGGTGCGTACATTAATAATTCAGGGTGAGCGCGACGCGCTGGGCAATAGGCAGACAGTCTCAGATTACAGCTTGTCGTCGGCGATTAGGCTGAAGTGGTTGTTGGCGGCGGATCACGATCTCAAACCGCTAAAAAGCTCAGGGTTTAGTCACTCGCAGCATCTCGAGTCTGCTGCGAATGAAGTTTCAGCATTCCTCACCGCTAAATAGCGGGTGCTGAAATCGCTTTGTTACGCTGGCGATAGTTTGCGCCAACCGCCGTAATAATACTGAAACTTGCCGCTAATGCTCCGATCCATCCAAAAAACCACAGTTTTCCTGCAAAATCATCTTCAGCATAAGAGGCCGCAAACTGGATTTTACCGTAAGTGGTGATGGCAATGCTGATGACTAGCAAGGTACTGAATGTAATCAGCTGCAATTGCCAGCGCTGCCCGGCTAGCGCAGCCAGGAATGCCATTAGCAGTCCGCTGGCAATGGCTAAATAAGCGATTTTCATGCCCCAGCGTGGATGTGCGCCAAGTGCTTCTGCCCCTCCAAAGTAAACAAATGCCAGAATTGCCAGAGTCGCAATGATAGCCCCCTCGAGAGTCGAAATATTTAAGCGGGGGGCTGTGGTGGCGGGTTGATGCGCAAGCATGTTAGTTCCTTAGTCAGATCAGCTATCGCGGGTGCGACGATCTACTGAGGGCCAAGCCTGCTAAAAATTACAGATACGCAGTCTGTTAGGGCGCAGCTTGATAGAGCTCGAGTGGCAGCCCGTCTGGGTCGCTGAAGAAGGTAAAGCAACGTTGTGTGTATTGATCAATACGGATGGGCTCAACGCTTATACCTTGCTGCTCAAGTTGCGCTTTGACCTGGGCAACGTCATCGACCTCGAACGCCAGATGTCGCAAGGCCTAGGCTTCTGGATATGAAGGGCGTTCAGGGGCGCTGGGAAACGAGAAAAGCTCTATCTGAGAGCCATCACTCAAACCCAGGTCGAGCTTGTAGGATTGGCGCTCTTGGCGGTAATGCTCGGCAATGATCTGCAAGCCGAGGATTTCAGTATAGAAATATTTAGACCGCGGATAGTCTGAGCAGATAATGGCAGCGTGGTGGATGCGTTTTAACATAGAAGGCAGTGCTCAACAGGTATCTTTCGCGAGAACAGATGTAGCCTGTTTGGCTGTCTGCCGTCTATCTGGTTCAAATCGGCTGCAAAACCATAACCGCGTTGCGGCGATTAGTTCATCAGTGCTGACATTTCAGGGGTATCAGCAAATTGCGAGAAGTTGTCTTTGAATTCGCTTACTGATTGCTGCTGGTTATCGATCACACACATTGAAGTGAGTGGGTGCGCTGTGGTGCATTGTTCAGGGACTGAGCCAATGCCACAGTAGCGCTGACCGTACCAGGCAAGGCTAGGGCTTTGTTGCACGCAACCGTAAGACACATCACCAATGTAGTTGATGGCACCGTTGCTCACACTGAATGTCAATGGGCGGCTGTAAGTGCCCAGCCAGGCTTTGCTCGGACCGATCGCGGATACCGAATAGGTGCCTGCCGGTAGCCACATTGAGAATTCTGAGGCGTTCGCGTCTGTGATGGTGTAGGTGCTGCCACTCAGGGTGTCGCGAAATTGAATGTCAGCACCGGCATAGGCCGCGTCATCAATCGAGCCGACGATTATGCCTGCGTTTTGCAGGTTAAATTTTTCATCGCTGGTCACTGTGTATTCGGGCGAGGGTAAAGACGTGCATCCAGCAATGACTGAGCCTATGCACACAACGAGTAAACGGGTGGAAGTAAGCTTCATGCTGACACCTGATTCTGATGTATGTTTCAGCGTAAATGCCTACGCCGTTGATTTCATTGACATGCAACGGGCGTGCATTTGCAGGTTGCGCAAATGAACATCCTTGATGGATTAAATGTAGGGTAGGTTTTGCGTTCAATCAACTACGAAGAGCTTGGCACCTGTCTGTGTTGATGAGCGATGTGGTTCGGCATTGTCGGCGACCTGATAACTCATGCCTGGTTTAAGGGTGAAAGTACGGCCATCTGCCAGCTCGGTGTGCAATTCACCTTCCAGGCAGAACAAGACATGGCCCTTAGTGCACCAGTGATCAGCCAAGTAGCCTGCTGAGTATTCGACGATGCGCACGCGGATGTCACCAAACTGACTGGTGCGCCAAGTAGCACTGCCTGTTTCACCTGCATGCTGTGTTGGCTCGATCGCCGCCCAGTCGGTGGTAGCAAAGGAATATTGCTGATATTCATCGCGTGCGTCCTAGACTTTATTGAAAGCAGCGATAATGCAGCTGTTGATTAAGTTTCTCTAGATGATTTTGTCTAGGTAGCCGAGTAGGGCGCGCCTGTTGCAGCGCGCCATGTTCGTATACAGACCTTAACGATTGAAGCGCTCGACCAAGGAATACTGACCCTGTGCTGTTTGGGTTAATTCTTGGCTAAGTGCCGCGGTGCTTTGTGCGTCAGCTGCAGTTTGGTCAGAAAGTTGGGCGATGGTGGTGATATTGCGGTTGATCTCATCCGCTACCGCGCTCTGTTCTTCAGCGGCGGCAGCTATTTGATCGGCCATATCGGCGATATTGGCTACGGAGTCGCTGATACCAGAAAGCGCCTCGTCAGCTTTTAATACACGTTCAACGCCATCGTCAGCCTGCTTGCGACCAATATCCATGGTCATTACGGCCTCTTCTGCAGTGCGTTGCAGTTTGGCGATCAAACCGTGAATTTGCTCGGTCGACTCAGCTGTGCGCTGGGCAAGCGAACGGACTTCATCGGCCACGACGGCAAAGCCACGCCCCATGTCGCCAGCACGAGCTGCTTCGATGGCGGCGTTAAGTGCCAATAGGTTGGTTTGATCGGCAATGCCTTTAATTACATCAACCACGCCGCCGATTTCGTTGCTGTCCTGGGCCAGGCGAGTAACCGTTTCGCCGGTTTCGCTGACCGATACCGACAAGCGTTGAATGGCTTCGCGAGTTTCAGCTGCGATGGCGCGACCTTCAGTGGACAGTCGATTGGCTTCTTGGGTAGCAATGGCAGTACGCGCGACATTGCTCGCAACTTCGAGTGTAGTGGCTGCCATTTCGTTTACCGCAGTGGCGACCATCTCGGTTTCCTGGCGTTGACGTTCAAGGCCTGCCGAGCTGTTCTGCGCCAGTTTGTCTGCCTGACGAGCTTGCTTGGTGAGGTTCTCGGCGCTGTCTTGCAGGCGGGTTAAACAGGTTTTGAGGCGTGCTTCCTGGCTCAATGCAGACATTTCAAGTTGGCCGAGAGGGCCTTGGGTGTCGGTGTACATTTGCGCGATAAGCGGATCTGAGGTGGTTTTCTCAGCCAGACTCAATAGGCGTCTGAAACCACGTTGCTGCCAGCGTAAACCCAGGGCGCCGACAGGTACCGCAACCAGCGCCGAAGCCAGTAAGCCGATGGACGTGCTCAGCCAAGAACCAATCAGCCAACTAACCATCGCTACGAGTAGAAACGGTAGCCAGTCGACGATTATTGGCTGTAGCTTGGCAACAGCTGACATCGCAGGCTTGCCTGCGTTGATGCGCATGTAAAGATTTTCAGCGCGCTTGATCTGTTCGCTCGTGGGTTTGATGCGCACCGACTCATAGCCAACTACCTGGTTGCGTTCAAGGACCGGTGTGACATAAGCATTGACCCAGTAATGGTCGCCATTTTTGCAGCGGTTTTTGACGATTCCCATCCATGGACGACCTTTTTTCAAGGTGATCCACATGTGTTCAAATACTGCTGACGGAACATCCGGATGACGCACAAGATTGTGCGGCGCGCGAATTAATTCGGCGTCGGAGAAACCGCTGATTGCGGTAAAGGCTTCGTTGCAATAAGTGATCTGGCCTTTGAGGTCAGTCGTGGATATCAGCCGTTGCTCGGCAGGAAAGGTGCGTTCACGTTGGGTAATAGGCTGATTGTTGCGCATGACGTGGCAGATCCATGAAGTTGATACTGCATGTCATCGGCCTGAGGCGGCGCAAGTTGAGGGTAATTTGGGAAAAAAGTCACTGAACTTTAGTTTGATTGATTTAAATCAATTTATTCCTGTTTGAACTGGCGCTCGGACAGTTACTAAATGTCCGAGCGCTCTAGTCTGGCTATTCCCCGGCAATCAGTTGGCGCAGCACGTAATGCAAAATCCCCCCCGCTTTGAAGTACTCAACTTCGTTCAGGGTGTCGATTCGGCAAAGCACTTCAATGCGCTCGCTACTGCTATCCTCGCGACTGATTTCGACAATAAGGTTCATCATTGGACGAATTTCAACGCCATCCAAACCGGTGATTTTCAGGGTTTCCTTGCCTGTTAGTTGAAGATTTTTGCGGTCTTGACCGTTCTTGAACTGCAGCGGTAGCACACCCATTCCAACCAGGTTGGAGCGGTGAATACGTTCAAAACTCTCCGCTAGCACCGCTTTTACCCCGAGAAGGTTGGTGCCTTTTGCTGCCCAGTCACGGGATGAGCCCGTGCCGTATTCTTTACCGGCAATGACCACCAGCGGCGTGCCTTCTTGCTGATAACGCATGGCCGCATCGTAAATCGACAATTGCTCGCCGCTTGGAATGTGCAGGGTGTTGCCGCCTTCGCTGCCATCAAGCATTTCATTACGAATACGGATGTTGGCAAAGGTGCCGCGCATCATCACTTCATGGTTGCCACGACGCGAGCCATAAGAGTTGAAGTCAACAGGTTCAACCCCTTTTTCACGCAGATAACGACCCGCTGGGCTGTCACTTTTGATATTGCCGGCTGGGGAGATGTGGTCAGTGGTGACCGAATCGCCAAGCAACGCCAGTACGCGTGCGTTGCTGATGTCACCAATATGTGGCGGTGCATCGGCAATGCCTTCGAAGAACGGCGGATGTTGGATATAGGTTGAGTCAGATTGCCAGTTGTAGGTGTCGTCTTCGGATACTTTAATCGCCTGCCATTGCTTGTCGCCGCTGAATACCTCAGCGTATTCCTTGCGGAACATGGCGGTGTCGACCTTCATAATGGCGTCGCTGATTTCTTTCTGGGTTGGCCAGATATCCTTGAGGTACACCGGATTGCCGTCTTTATCATCGCCCAACGACTCTTCGGCAATATTAATCCGCACATTGCCAGCTAGTGCGTAGGCGACGACCAAGGGTGGTGATGCCAGCCAGTTGGTTTTCACCAGAGGATGCACGCGGCCTTCGAAGTTACGGTTGCCAGAGAGTACCGAGGCAACTGTTAAATCAGCACTTTGAATAGCCTTCTCTATCGGCTCCGGCAATGGCCCGGAGTTACCGATGCAGGTGGTGCAGCCGTAGCCAACCAAGTCGAAGCCGAGCTTGTCCAAGTATTGGGTGAGGCCCGCGGCATTGAAGTATTCGGTAACCACTTTAGAGCCTGGAGCCAATGAGCTTTTAACCCAGGGCTTGCGCTGTAAACCTTTTTCCACGGCTTTTTTCGCAACTAGGCCAGCAGCCATCATTACGCTTGGGTTGGAGGTGTTGGTGCAAGAAGTGATTGCGGCAATGACCACAGCGCCGTTTTTCAGGCGGTGTGACTGACCGTCAAACTCATAATCGATTTCACCTGTGGAGTGATCGCTGCCAACAGCTGCGCCGCCACCGCCCTCACTGAGTAAGCGGCCTTCTTCTTTGCCGTTGGGCTTGAGCTGCAAGCCTACAAAGTCGTCAAATGCCTTATTCACCTGGGTCAAGGCCACGCGGTCTTGAGGGCGTTTAGGGCCAGCCAAGCTGGCTTCCACGCTGCCCATATCGAGTGACAGGCTGTCGGTAAAGGTGGGTTCCTGACCCTGTTCGCGCCACAGGCCTTGAGCCTTGGAGTAGGCCTCGACCAGCGCCACGGCATCGTCCGGGCGGCCAGACAGGCGCAGGTAGCCCAAGGTGATTTCATCTACCGGGAAGAAACCACAGGTTGCGCCATACTCAGGCGCCATGTTGGCGATAGTTGCACGATCAGCCAGCGGTAGCTCGGCGAGGCCATCACCGTAAAACTCAACGAATTTACCGACCACGCCTTTGCTGCGCAGCATTTGGGTGACGGTGAGTACCAAGTCTGTAGCGGTGATGCCTTCTTTTAGCTTGCCGGTAAGTTTGAAGCCGATTACTTCGGGGATCAGCATTGAAACCGGCTGGCCAAGCATGGCTGCTTCAGCCTCAATGCCGCCAACGCCCCAGCCCAATACACCGAGACCGTTGATCATGGTGGTGTGTGAGTCGGTACCGACCAGAGTGTCTGGGAAGGCGAAAGTTTGACCGTCTTCTTCTTTGGTCCAAACCGTACGGCCCAGGTATTCAAGGTTTACCTGGTGGCAGATGCCAGTGCCTGGCGGCACCACACTGAAATTGTCGAATGCATGCTGGCCCCAGCGCAGAAACTCATAGCGCTCGCCGTTGCGCTGCATCTCAATGTCAACGTTCTGGGTGAACGCACTGTCTGTGCCGAACTTATCAACCATCACCGAGTGGTCAATGACCAAGTCAACGGGTGAGAGCGGATTGATTTTTTGCGGGTCGCCGCCAGCCTTGCTCATGGCGTCACGCATTGCTGCAAGGTCGACCACGGCTGGAACGCCGGTGAAATCCTGCATCAGTACGCGGGCGGGGCGGTATTGGATCTCGCGGTCGGAGCTGCGCTTTTCCAGCCAGGCGGCGATTGCCTTGAGGTCGTCGCCGGTGACGGTTTTATCGTCTTCCCAGCGCAACAGGTTTTCCAGCAGCACTTTCAGGGACATTGGGAGCTTGTCGATGTTGCCAAGCGATTTAGCCGCTTCGGGCAAACTGAAGTACTGGTAGGTTTTGTCGCCAACTTTGAGGCTTTGGCGGCTGTTCAGGCTATTTAGGGATGGCATTCAAAGCTCCTTTTATGACCACACGGCTGGTCGGGCTGAACGTGTTGTGTTTTCTTCAGGCAGGCTTAAAAGCTAGTCGCAACTGAGGAGCACTGCCATATATAGAATGTATTTTTACCGTGCCACTCATGGCCGATAACATCAAGCGGCTACTACCTCGACCCCGCTAAAGGACACGCATACAGATGAGTGACGTTGTCTGTACGGAGGGTTTGCGCGCGTGATCTTTAGCGCAGTTGTTTTTTGATGGGTTACTAAGCTGGACATGATTTACAGCCCTAGGTTCCCAAGTTCGCTATCATGCGCGCCTTGAGGAGAACCCCCGATGAATACTTTGTTACTGCATTGCCGCCCCGGATTTGAAAACGAAGTCTGTTCTGAAATCAGCGAGCATGCTGCCAACCTGCAAGTCGCAGGCTACGCCAAGGCTAAAGCCAGCAGTGCCTGTGCGGAGTTCGTCTGCACGGAAGAAGGCGGTGCCGAGCGGCTGATGCAGGCTGTGCGTTTCAAACAGCTGATATTCCCTCGGCAATGGGCGCGTGGGGTATTTATTGACCTGCCTGAAACGGATCGCATCAGCGTTTTGCTTGAGCATCTGCAAGACTTTCCGGTCTGCGGCAGTGTCTGGCTCGAAGTGCTCGACACCAATGACGGCAAGGAACTGTCGAATTTCTGCAAGAAGTTTGAAGTGCCGCTGCGTAAAGCCTTGAGCAAGGCGGGCAAATTGATTGATCAGCCGGGCAAGCCGCGCTTGTTGCTGACGTTTAAAAGCGGTCGCGAGGTGTTTGTGGGCTTGGCCGAGGCGAACAACAGCGCTATCTGGCCGATGGGTATTCCGCGACTCAAGTTCCCGCGTGAAGCGCCAAGTCGCTCGACCTTGAAACTTGAAGAAGCCTGGCACACCTTTATTCCGCGTGACGAGTGGGATGAGCGTCTAAATGGTGACATGACCGGTGTTGACCTGGGCGCCGCGCCGGGTGGCTGGACCTATCAATTGGTCAGGCGGGGCATGCTGGTGACTGCAATTGACAACGGGCCAATGGCGCAAAGCCTGATGGATACCGGCTTGGTTCAACACTTGATGGCCGATGGCTTTACCTACAAGCCACGTCAGCCGGTGGATTGGATGGTCTGCGATATTGTTGAAAAGCCCGCACGCAACGCAGCATTGCTGGAAACCTGGATCGGTGAAGGTCTGTGCCGCGAGGCGGTGGTCAATCTCAAACTGCCCATGAAGCAGCGCTATGCCGAGGTACGTAAGCTACTCGATAGAATGGAGGCCGGTTTTGCCGAGCGGCGTATCAAGGTATCGATTGCCTGCAAGCAGCTCTATCACGACCGTGAAGAGGTGACTTGTTATCTTCGTCGTCTAAGCAAGTAGTTACAAGTAGGTGACCTTGGGGTCAGCTTTGCGCGACAATAGCGGCATATATTTGGAGTGTTTAGATGTCTGACCCAAAAAATCTCACGCCTGATGCGGTGCTTGATGCCAGCGGGCTGAATTGCCCAGAGCCTGTGATGATGCTGCACAACAAAGTGCGCGATTTGCAGGCTGGTAGCTTGCTGAAAGTGATTGCGACAGACCCTTCAACGCGTCGCGACGTGCCCAAGTTCTGTGTGTTTCTTGGCCATGACTTGCTCGATCAAGCCGAAGAAGCGGGCGCTTACCTGTACTGGATTCGCACCAAGCTTGATTGAATGCAGGTCGGCAACCAAGCTGGCACGTTGATCGTTATCCAGCCTGTTTAGATAGGCGAATATATTTGCGCGCACTGCGGCTCAGGCGTACGGCCAGCATCACGGCGGCGCAGGTTAAACCCACCACCAAACCTTGCCACAGCCCCTGTGGTCCGGACGGTTCGCCCAACCAGTTAGATAAGCCCAAGGCATACCCAACCGGCAGGCCAATCCCCCAATAGGCAAATAGAGTCAGCAGCATGGTGACGCGAGTGTCCTGGTAGCCGCGCAGCGCGCCTGCGGCGGTGACCTGAATCGCATCCGACAGTTGGAACAGTGCGGCGTAGACAATCAGCATTGATGCCAGCGCAATTACAGTCGGGTCAGGTGTGTAGATGCTGACGATCTGTTCGCGCAGCAGCAGGATCAAGGTGGCCGAGCAACATGCATAGACCAGCGCTGTCGCCATACTGACACCAGCGGCGAAGCGCGCGCCACGCGGGTCATGCCGTCCCAGCGCCTGACCGACGCGAACAGTAGCCGCCATGCCCAGTGAGTAAGGAATCATAAACACCAGCGAGCTGAAGTTCAGGGCAATCTGGTGACCTGCAACCACTGTTGCACCAAGACCGCCGATCAACAGGGCGATCACCGCAAAAATACTCGATTCAGCGAAAACCGCGATGCCTATCGGCAAGCCAATTGAAAGCAGGCGTTTGATGACCGACCACTGCGGCCACTCAAAGCGCTTAAACAGCTCGCTTGATTTGTAAAAGGACGCCCACTTGACCCATACCAGCATGCACACAAACATAAAGGTCATGACCAGGCCGGTCGCCCAACCACAGCCGACGCCACCCATGGCCGGTAAGCCGAACTTGCCGTAGATGAAAATGTAGTTGAGCGGAATGTTGAGCATCAGCCCGAAGATGCCAATCACCATGCTGGGCCGGGTATGCCCAAGACCGTCACTGAAACAGCGCAGCACGTGATAAAGCGCTACCGCAGGAAAGCCACAAGCCACTGCGCGCAGATAGCCCATCGATGGTTCGATCAAGTCGGGCTCAACGTTCATGCTGTGCAGCACGATTTCGGCATTCCAGAGCAGCGCCGCTGCAGCGCCGCCGACCACCACCGCCAGCCACAGAGCCTGGCGTACCAATGGGCCGATGCTGGATTCGTCACCGGCGCCATAACGCTGGGCGACTTTGGGTGTGGTTGCCAGCAAAATCCCCGTCATTAGCAGGAAAACCGGTACCCAAATCGAGTTGCCCAATGCCACGGCCGCCAAGTCGTGCGGGCCTACGCGTCCGGCCATCAAGGTGTCGACGAAACCCATGGCTGTGTGCGCCAGTTGGGCGATGATGATTGGCGTGGCGAGCATCAGCAAGCTACGAAGTTCACGGCTTACCCGTTGAGCTCGTGTTGCAGCGACTGAGGTGACAGGCATAGCTGATGCTCTCGTAAAACCGCGCAGTATACGCTCTGACCTTTCAGTCAGGAAAGGCCGTAATCAGCTGTTTCAATAAGTTGTTCAGCGTTTGTTGCATTTGCCGTGCTGCAATAGATTTGCGCAGCCTCTGCAGATAACTGTACGCACCTTGCTGTTAGACTAAAGGCTTGTCTCGTGGAGCCATGCCATGCGAATTGTTGCAGACGAAAATATACCCTTGCTTGATGAGTTTTTTGCCGACTTTGGCTCGATCACGCGCTTGCCTGGACGTTCAATTGATTCGGCAGCTGTGGCCGACGCCGATGTGCTGTTGGTGCGCTCTGTCACACAGGTCAATCAACGGTTGCTGCAAGCCAGTCGGGTAAGGTTCGTTGGCACTTGCACCATCGGCACCGACCACCTTGATCTTGATTATTTCCAGCAGGCCGAAATCGCTTGGTCCAGTGCGCCGGGTTGCAACGCGCGTGGCGTTGTTGATTATGTATTGTCGAGCTTGCTGGTGCTTGCCGAAGACCAGGCGGTTGATCTCTCAAAACGCACCTACGGCATTGTCGGTGCGGGGCAGGTCGGCCATCGTCTACAGACCGTGCTACAAGGCTTTGGCTGGACGGTATTGGTCTGTGATCCGCCGCGACAGGCTATTGAAGGTGGGGATTTTGTCAGTTTGAAGCAGATCATCAGCGACTGTGATGTGATCAGCCTGCATACACCGCTGAATAAAACAGGCGAGCATCCAACCCATCACCTGCTCAATGCTGAAAATCTGTCTCAGTTACAGCGGGGCGCATGGATGATCAATGCCAGCCGTGGTCCGGTGATTGATAACTTGGCACTGCGTCAACTGTTAGAGCAACGTAAGGATTTGCAGGCAGTGTTGGATGTTTGGGAGGCCGAGCCAAGTGTCGATGCTGAACTGGCTGCACTGTGCCGGATAGCGACACCGCATATTGCCGGCTATAGCCTTGACGGTAAATTGCGTGGGACGGCACAAATCTACAGTGCGTTTTGCAAATTTGCAGAGCAACCCGAGAAACATCGGCTGGATGATTTAATGCCCGAACCTTGGTTGGCGCAGATGCGCTTTTGCCCATCAGCGCCAACTGACTGGCTGATTGCAAGTATTTGTCGTGCGGTATACGACCCACGCCGGGATGATGCAGATTTTCGTCGTAGTCTGGTTAGCGATAACGTGCAGCAGCGTACAGCTTTCGATGCGCTGCGCAAGAATTATCCTGTGCGCAGAGAAGTCGAAGGGCTCAAGGTTGGGTTTGATGGTCAGCCATCGCCCGCGCAGGTACGGGTATTGGATGCACTCGGCGTAACCGCGCGCTAAGCAGGCTTAGCGCGCGGTTAGTGTGCAGTCGAGAGGATTCAATCTTTGTTTTGGTCAGCAATGCGGCTTTTTTCAAGCTCGTCGCAGGCATCCTGAATCATGTGTTCGGTAATCTCGATTTCACGACCTTGTTCATCGATGATCGCGCCACCAACAGGCTTGTCCTGGTCGGCGTCGTTGCTTTGGTTTTGCGGGGTTGGGCTGTTCATGACCGTTCTCCTCAGCAGGTTGCGTCGATCAAACTACAGCGTTTATTAGACGCACCACCAAATTGGACAGTTTTGCGGTGCTAGGTGTAGTTCTGCTTTGACGTAGGATTACTCTGCCAAAAAAGCCCCATACTTGAAAAGTCGGGAAGCACTGAATTTGCATAAAAACAGCATTATTTTGGAGTTTTAGTATGTCGCGCTTTCACATCGGGTTAATTATCAACCCGCTCGCTGGTCTCGGTGGACCTGCTGCTCTTAAAGGCAGTGATGGTGTTGCGGAGCAAGCACTGGCGCTGGGTATCGAACCAAAAGCTGCATTGCGTACCCGTACTGCTCTGAATTGTTTGGTTGAGCTTAAAGATCGGGTTGAGTTTGTAACCTTTCCCGGCAGCATGGGTGCGGATTTGCTGGCTGACATGGGTTTTTCGCATAAGGTTCTAGGTACGATTAATTCGCAGCTAACCACAGCGGATGACACTCGCAAAGCTGTAGAGCTATTGCAGGATGCAGGCGTGGCCCTGATTTTATTTGCCGGTGGCGACGGCACGGCGCGTGACGTTTGTGCCGCGGTGCGCGAAGGTCAGCCGGTATTGGGCATTCCTGCCGGGGTGAAGATCCAGTCCGGGGTCTATGCAATCAGTCCGCGCGCGGCTGGCGAATTGACTGCACGGCTGGTCACTGGCGGTTTGGTGCGTTTGGCCAGTGGCGAGGTGCGCGACATTGATGAGTCTGCGCTGCGTGAAGGCCGCGTAACTGCGCGCTGGTATGGCGAGTTGAGTGTGCCGGAAGAGGGCGGTTTTGTGCAGCAGGTCAAGCAGGGCGGTGTGGAATCCGAAGAACTGGTACTTGGTGATCTGGCTGACTGGCTGCAGGACAGCTGGGAAGCCGATGTGCGTTATGTATTAGGTCCCGGTTCGACCTTGCATGGGTTGGCGCATAACCTAGGCTTGAACACCACACTGCTGGGCGTGGACGTGATTGAAAACGGCCAGTTGCTGGCCTGCGATGTAACCGAGGCGCAGTTGTATGCGCTGGTGGCTGATCATCCGGCGCGCTTGTTGGTCACTGCCATCGGCGGCCAGGGTCATATCATTGGTCGTGGCAATCAGCAAATCAGCCCGAGGGTGCTTCGCGCCATCGGCCTTGAGCACCTGCGGGTGGTTGCCACCAAGCGCAAACTCGGCACGTTGGAAGGGCGTCCGCTCTTGGTGGACAGCGGCGACATAGCGCTGGACGACGCCTTTCCTGATGCGGTGCGAGTGTGGGCCGGTTACAAGGAAGAGCTGCTGTATCCCCTGAGTCGATAGGAGGTCGCGATGCGGGTCGTGAGTGTGTTGCTAATCTGGCTGCTTGCCTTTGCGGCGCAAGCCATCGAGCCGGATAAACTGGTGTTGGCTGCGCGTCAGCAAGTAGGCGTGACGCTTAGTTATGATCCGGCCTACCGCCACCTGAGTTACCCCAATGGCGATGTGCCGCTTAATACCGGCGTGTGCACCGATGTGCTGATTCGGGGGCTGCGCCCGCAAGGGCTGGATCTGCAGCAGGCGGTGCATCAGGACATGCGCGCAAACTTTCGCCTGTACCCGAAGAATTGGGGGTTGAGTCGTCCCGACAGCAATATCGACCATCGCCGAGTGCCAAACCTGATGACCTGGTTCAAGCGCCAAGGCTGGGCGTTGCCGCTTACTCAGGATGCCGGGCAATATCGCCCCGGTGATATCGTCACTTGGGATTTGGGCGGCGGTCTGACCCATATCGGCATTATCAGCGACCGCCAGGCGAGCAGCGGTGTGCCCTTGGTGCTGCACAATATTGGTCGCGGAGCCCAGGAAGAGGATATCCTCTTCAACTTCAAGATTACCGGTCACTACCGTATTCCGAAGGCCTGAGGGCTGCGCAAAGGAGTTGGATATGCCACCGCCTTTTATCCAAGCCGACGAGCGCGTGGTGTTGTTTGATGGGGTGTGCAAGCTGTGCAACGGCTGGGCGAAGTTTCTGATTCGCCACGATGTTGAACAGCGCTTTCGCTTGGCCTCGGTGCAGTCGAACGAAGGTCAGGCATTATTGGAGTGGGGCGGCTTGCCCCTTGATCATTTCGACAGTATGGCGTTGATCGATAATGGCCAGATGCTGCTGCGCTCGGATGCAGTGCTACGTATCGTCGGCCAGTTGTCCGGACCTTGGCGGTATTTTGAGTGGTTGCGGCTGGTTCCACGGCCCGTACGTGACTGGTGTTATGACCGTATTGCGCTCAATCGCTACCGGCTTTTCGGTCGTTATGATCACTGTCTGCTGCCAAACGCCGACCATGCGCGGCGCTTCTTGCATGATTGATTCTCGTCACGACAGATCAGCCTGGCTGACGCTTATCGTCCTGGCGCTGGTGTGTACTGCTGGCGGGCGTGCTGTTGATTGGGCTGCTGCTTGAAGTAGCGCTATCAAGTCCCCATCTACTGCCAAGGAAACTGTTAAAAACGACTGCGCTCGATAATACGGGGGCAGCCCTTGCTGCGTTAAAAACTGCTCACAGCCTTTAGGCTGAACGAACTTCAGTTGGGCGGCCCTCGCCGCAATCGCCTCTTAATTAACCGGCGTCAGCGCCCCTGCGAGCCTTCATGCTTTCGATTTTGTCTTCCCGTCAGCGTCATGCCCTGCGCATGGCCTGGCGCTTTATTGCGCCGTATCGCGGTCGCGTGCTCGGGGCCTTGCTGGCGCTGATCTTTACCGCTGCGATTACATTGTCCATCGGGCAGGGCATTAAACTGCTGGTCGATCAGGGGTTGGCCACGCAGTCACGCGAAGCGCTGGAGCACTCGATTGGCCTGTTCTTTGTGCTCGTGCTGGCGCTGGCCTTCGGTACCTACACGCGGTTCTATTTGGTTTCGTGGCTGGGCGAACGAGTGGTTGCTGATATACGCAAGCGGGTGTTCAACCATCTGATTACCTTGCATCCGGGGTTCTACGAGAGCAATCGCAGCTCAGAGATACAGTCGCGCCTGACTGCCGACACCACGCTTTTGCAGTCGGTCATTGGCTCATCGCTGTCGATGGCCTTGCGCAACCTGATCATCATGATTGGTGGCGTGGTTTTGCTGGTCATTACCAACCCAAAACTTAGCGCAATTGTGTTGGTGGCGCTGCCTTTGGTGGTTGCACCGATTCTTGTCTTCGGGCGACGGGTGCGTACACTCTCGCGCCAGAGTCAGGATCGTGTAGCCGATGTTGGTAGCTACGTCGCCGAGGTGCTTGGGCAGATTAAAACGGTTCAAGCTTACAACCACCAAAGCGAAGATATGCGCCGGTTTGCGATATCCGCTGAGGCTGCTTTCGACACTGCACGCCAGCGCATCGTCCAGCGCGCGTGGCTGATAACTGTGGTGATTGTGTTAGTTCTTGGCGCTGTTGGGGTAATGCTCTGGGTTGGTGGCATGGATGTGATCGACGGGCGCATTACCGGCGGCGAGCTAGCAGCGTTTGTGTTTTATAGCCTGATTGTGGGGTCATCATTCGGTACGCTGAGTGAGGTGATTGGCGAGTTGCAGCGCGCTGCTGGCGCCGCCGAGCGAATAGCTGAGCTATTGCAGGCGCGCAATGAAATTACGGCACCTACTGAAAATAAGTTGACCTTGGCGCAACCGATCCAAGGGCGTATAGAGCTGCAAAACCTGCATTTTGCCTATCCGACACGGCTTAACAGTTTCGCTGTCGATGGTATTGATCTACTCGTCGAGCCGGGGCAAACAGTTGCCTTGGTTGGCCCGTCGGGTGCAGGTAAGTCGACATTGTTTGATCTGCTGCTAAGATTTTTCGACCCGCAACAAGGGCGAGTCTTGGTTGACGGCCTGCCGATTGAGCAGCTTGACCCAAGTGATTTAAGGCAGTGTTTCGCACTGGTTTCGCAAAACCCAGCGCTGTTTTTTGGCACGATTGAAGACAATATTCGTTACGGTAAAACCAAAGCCAGCTACGCAGATGTGGAGGCTGCCGCGCGTGCAGCACATGCCCACGAGTTCATCATGAAGCTGCCTGATGGTTATCAGACCCATTTGGGTGATGCCGGAATAGGCCTGTCTGGTGGCCAGCGCCAACGTTTGGCCATCGCCCGTGCATTGTTGCTGGATGCGCCGATACTGCTGCTGGATGAGGCCACCAGCGCTCTTGATGCCGAGAGTGAACACTTGATCCAGCAGGCGCTGCCGCGATTGATGCAGGGCCGCACCACACTGGTGATTGCTCACCGGTTGGCGACAGTCAAAAGCGCTGAACGGATTGCGGTCATTGAGGCGGGTAAACTCGTGGCAATCGGCTCGCATCAGCAACTGATCAGCACTAACCCGCTGTATGCGCGCTTGGCTGAGCTGCAGTTTTCAGACCCGGAAATGAGCGACTCTTAGGGCGCTTCTGAAAAAGGTAGCGAGCGACGGGGGTACAAGGCGAAAAGCTGCGAAAAAGCGACCGGGGTCGCGCTCGACTTTAGTTGGCCTAAATTTGAACAGCTTTTCAACGCAGCACGGGCTGCCCCAGCACGGGCTGCCGCAGCATCGGCTGCCGCAGTAATACCTGGCGCAGTAGTTTTTCAGAGGTTCCCTTGGTTCTGCAAATCAATAGGTTTGGCCTGCGGCCGAATGGTGGCTGCCGCCCCGGCTGAGGCGAGAATAATAAAGCTGATGGCCAGCCACTGAGTGAAATGCAGTTGTTCGCTTAGAAACAGCAAGCCAGTAAGCGCTGCAACTGCGGGCTCAAGGCTCATCAAAATGCTGAAGGTACGAGCGGGTAAGCGCGTAAGGGCGATCATCTCAAGGCTGTAAGGCAGTGCAGATGACAGCACGGCTACTGCCAGCGCAATCGGTAGCAAATCAACGTTGTACAACGCTGAGCCGGCCTGCCACATGCCAATCGGGATGACCAAGGCGGCAGCGACCAAAGTACCAAGGCAGGCGGTATGCTTGCCATGTGCAGCGCCGGCTTTTTGGCCGAAAACTATGTAGGCGGCCCAGCAAAGTCCCGCACCGAGTGCAAACGCCATCCCTAGCGGGTCAAGTGCTTGCTCGGACTGGTTGCTTGGCAGTAATAACCACAATCCTGCAACCGCCATCGCCACCCAGACAAAATCGAGCAAGCGTCGGGATGAGAGCAGGGCCAAGGCCAGTGGCCCGGTGAATTCGAGCGAAACGGCAATGCCCAGCGGGATGGTTTTCAGCGACATGTAAAACATCAGGTTCATGCCGCCCAGTGCAATCCCGTAAGCCAGTAAGGCCTTACATGAGCCTAAACTTAAACGCGCCTGCCAAGGGCGCATGATGATCGCCAAAATGATCGCGCCGAAACCGAGGCGCAAAGCGGTTGTGCCTTCTGGGCCAATTAACGGAAATAAACTTTTGGCCAGCGATGCCCCGCTCTGAATAGACACCATCGCCACCAGGAGCAGGGCGATAGGCAGCACAATGGCGGTGGTCGGTATAGAGCGTGGCATTGTTGATTCCCAGTCAAATACAGGTGCAATAAAAAACCGGCCCTCAGGCCGGTTGTTCAGCCATCAAGAGATTAGCGATATTCGCAGAGATAAGCCGTATCAACTGCGACTTTAAGCTTGAACTTGCTGTTGGCCGCTACGGTGAACTTGCTACCCGCTTCATAGGTTTCCCAGCTTTCAGAGCCGGGTTGCTGCACGGTCAGCGCGCCCGCCACAACGTGCATGACTTCGAGTTGGCTGGTGCCGAACTCGTAGTCGCCAGCAGCCATTACACCGATAGTGGCCGGGCCTTCAGCCATATCGAAAGCAATAGATTTGACGGTGCCGTCGAAGTACTCGTTCACTTTGAACATATGCAAATCCTCGGAAGGGCTGAAAAAGGGTCGCCAGTATGCCGAAGCCTGATCTGGGCGTCATCAGCTTTGAATAGGTAAAACCAAAGGCAGTAATCGAGCAGTATTACGTGCATCACAGAGCGCACGGTGTTGTTGTCCGCTGAAATTGATCCCGGAGAGCTGCAGCGCAGTATGCAGGCCAACAGGACGCTGCAGTTTTCGCGCTTGGGCAAAGGTTTTTTTAAGGTTGAGGTGATTAACCTTGCTCAAATGGCTTGTGAGTTTTTGCAGTTGCCAATCTTGCTCGAGTTGTCGGCGGTCATATTCCCCCCAGCTTGCCCAGCCGACCAAGCGTGAGTGATGTTGACTTAGCCAGCGTTCAAAAAGCGGCCAAATTTCGGCTAAAGGCACCGCGCTATCGACGTTGGCTTGGCTGATGTGGGTTAAATCCCGACAAAACTTCGTTAAGTGAGGGCGCCTGACTGGCTTTACAAAACGTTGGAAATGATCAACCTCATGACCGTCGGCGTTAACCATGCTGGCGCCGATTTCGATGATTTCCATTTCCTCAATAGGCCAACCGCCTTCCTCTGTAGTAGCTTCCAGGTCAATCACTAACCAATGTCCCATAGGCTCTCCATGAGCTAGTGTGCGTATTCGCACCGCAGGCAAACTTATATTAGGTTTTAGGACAATCGCGTCAGTATGCAAGTGCCCAACTATTGCGATAAAACGCGTGTTAGGCTTCTGCTAAATCAATCTGGAGGTATCAAATGGCCAATGTAGCCTTTGTTGGGTTGGGTGTTATGGGTTATCCCATGGCCGGGCATTTGGCGCGCGACGGTCACCAAGTGCGTGTTTACAATCGCTCGGCTGCCAAGGCTGAAAAGTGGGTTGATGAATACGCCGGTGAGCGTGCGGCTACGCCACGCGAGGCTGCGCAAGGCGCTGACTTGGTGATGGTCTGTGTTGGTAATGACGACGACCTGCGCAGTGTCGTGCTGGGTGACGATGGCGCACTGGCGGGCATGCAGGCGGGTAGTGTGTTAGTTGACCACACCACAGCGTCGGCGACGGTTGCACGCGAGCTTGCAGCTATTGCTCGAGAGCGTTCGGTCGGGTTTCTGGATGCGCCAGTATCCGGTGGACAGGCAGGCGCACAAAATGGTGTGTTGACGGTGATGGTTGGCGGTGAACAGGCCGATTTTGACCGGGCACAGCCAGTTATTGATGTGTATGCAAAAATGGTCCGTTTGATGGGCCCGGCGGGTAGCGGTCAGTTGACCAAGATGGTCAATCAGATTTGTATTGGCGGCCTGGTGCAGGGGTTGTCCGAGGCGCTGCACTTTGCTCAGTGCGCTGGGCTTGATGGCCTTGCTGCGATGGAAGTTATCAGTAAGGGCGCTGCGCAATCGTGGCAGCTTGAGAATCGCCATAAAGCCATGCTTGAAGGTGTGTTTGACTTCGGTTTTGCGGTCGATTGGATGCGCAAAGACTTATCAATCCTGCTCACAGAAGCGCGCAGCAATGGCGCACAGTTACCGGTGACAGCGCTGGTTGATCAGTTTTATGCTGATGTTCAGGCTGCTGGCGGCGGTCGCTGGGATACCTCAAGCCTGATCTCGCGACTCAAGCCAATTAAGAACTCCTGAACGGTTTTGTTGCCTTAATATCGGGCGCCATGATCATGTTTACGGCGCCCGGTTATTCAACCCCTGACATTGATCAATAAGTGTTTCAGGCACTGCTAATTCTGCCCGTCAGTGGGTAAAATCGGCGATATGCTTTGATTATGCATTTTTTAGGGTTTACTGATCATGAAATGCCGTGCTGGCTGTGGCGCTTGCTGCATCTCACCTTCCATTAGTTCATCAATTCCAGGGATGCCCAATGGCAAGCCTGCAGGCGTGCGTTGCATTCAGTTGGATGCAGCCAATTTTTGCATGATCTTCGGCCAGCCTGATCGTCCGGCAGTGTGCTCTGCATTCAGCGCGGATATTGATGTTTGCGGTGATACTCAGGAAGACGCAATACGTATGCTTGCCTGGCTTGAGGGCTCTACAGCTGCGGCGTGCTAATTAATTACCAGCAGGCAAAAGCCTGGGAGAGATAATGGCTCGGTTTACACGGTTATTGGTGGCTGGCGTTGCCGTCCTGGCTGCAAGTTCCGCCTTTGGACAAGACTGGAGCCTGGTGAAGGATGAGGCCGGGATCAAGATTTACCTGAGCGATGTGAAGGGTTCGGAATACAAGGCCTATCGCGGTGTGACGACGGTCAAGTCCGACGTTCCGACGCTGCTCAAGTTGCAGGAAGATGCTGCTGGTTCGTGCGCATGGATCCATGAGTGCAAAATGCAAAAAATGCTCAAGCAGGACGGTGATAAAGCCTGGACCTACGCTCAATTCAACACGCCATGGCCGGTAACCCCGCGTGACTCGGTCATGGAAATCACCACCAAGCAGGATGCCAAGGGTAGTGCGACCCGTGTGATGCACGGCGTGCCAGATTACTTGCCGCAAGAGAAGGGCTTTGTCAGGGTCAGTCAGCTTGAAGGTCGCTGGGAGTTTATTCCGAAGGCCGCAGGTGAAGTCGAAGTGGTGTATGAAGTGCATACCGAGCCGGGCGGCAGCGTACCATCGTGGCTGGCCAACAAGTTTGTGGTAGATGCACCGTTCAATACCCTGAAAAACTACCGCGCGCTGGCCGAGAAAAAATAATTCAGCGGCAAGATACTGTGTCGATGTGGTCAGTGATGGATGAATAAGCAGCGCTTATCCAGTTGCTCACAAAAAAGGCTGCCAAATGGCAGCCTTTTTTGCGCGATAAAATTAGCCTTGATGGCTTATTTGTTGATGTCGCGCTGCTCTTTGCCGGTGTACAGCTGGCGTGGACGGCCGATTTTGTACGGGCTTTCGAGCATTTCTTTCCAGTGCGAGATCCAGCCAACAGTGCGTGCCAGTGCGAAAATCACAGTGAACATGCTGGTTGGGATGCCGATCGCTTTAAGAATGATGCCTGAGTAGAAGTCAACGTTCGGGTACAGCGAGCGCTCGATAAAGTATGGATCGGTCAGTGCGATCTCTTCGAGACGCATTGCCAGTTCCAGTTGTGGGTCATTGGTGATGCCCAGCTCTTTTAGAACTTCGTCGCACGTCTGCTTCATCACGGTGGCGCGCGGGTCGCGGTTTTTATAAACGCGGTGCCCGAAGCCCATCAGTTTGAATGGATCGTCTTTGTCTTTGGCTTTGGCAATGAAGGTGTCGATGTTTGAAACATCGCCAATTTCATCAAGCATGCTCAGTACGGCTTCGTTGGCGCCGCCGTGAGCAGGTCCCCATAGAGCAGCGATACCGGCAGCGATACAGGCAAACGGGTTGGCGCCAGAGGAGCCAGCCAGGCGAACAGTTGAGGTCGATGCGTTCTGTTCATGGTCGGCGTGCAGGATAAATATTTTATCCATCGCTTTGGCCAGAACCGGGCTGATCGGCTTAATTTCGCAAGGCGTGTTGAACATCATGTGCAGGAAGTTTTCAGCGTAATTAAGATCATTACGCGGGTACATCATGGGTTGGCCCATGGAGTACTTGTAAGTCATCGCTGCAAGGGTTGGCATCTTGGAAATCAGGCGCATGGCCGAAACTTCGCGGTGATGCGGGTTCTTGATGTCCAGTGAGTCGTGATAGAAGGCGGAGAGGGCGCCGACAACACCACACATAATTGCCATTGGGTGAGCGTCACGACGGAAGCCGTTGAAGAAGGTTTTCAACTGCTCGTGAACCATGGTGTGGTTCTTGATGGTGCTTACAAATTGAGCTTTTTGCGCTTCATCAGGCAATTCGCCGTTCAGCAGCAAGTAGCAGGTTTCCAGGTAGTCAGCTTGCTCGGCGAGCTGCTCAATTGGATAACCGCGATGCAGCAGAATGCCCTGTTCACCATCGATGAAGGTGATTTGCGACTCGCAAGACGCGGTGGACATAAAGCCTGGATCAAAAGTGAAGCGGCCCGTGGCTGTTAAGCCTCTTACATCAATTACATCGGGACCAACGGTGCCGGTTAAAATAGGCAGTTCGACGGGGGCAGCGCCCTCGATGATCAACTGCGCTTTTTTGTCAGCCATGTGTGGCCTCCTAGTTATGCTTGGTATCATCAGACAGCCCCCCACGCAGGGCCCGCACCACTATAGAGGGATAAATTCTAAAGTCAATTTGCGAAAACTCTATGCGCTAGAGCGTGTGGGTTGCTGTTTATTAAGGATAAGTTGCGCTTTTACGTGATTTAAATAATCAACGCAATCCGCACTAAGGTGTAAGGGGGTCCGTTGTCATTAGTAACCTAACTGTCTATACTCTGCGGCCAACCACTAAGGGCTTTTGACCCTGTATCTGGTGGTTTTCACTCCTTGGGTGATGGGTACCTGACCAGTGCACCTCCCGACAACTTTGCCCTGCAACTTCGGGGCTCTCAGTGTGATAAAAAAAGCCGTGAATAGCCAACGACCTGTAAACCTAGACCTTAGGACTATCAAGCTCCCAATCACCGCTTACACGTCCATTCTTCACCGTATTTCCGGTGTCATCCTCTTTGTCGGCATTGCCGTGCTGCTTTATGCGCTCGACAAGTCGCTTGCTTCAGAGGAAGGCTTCGCAGAGGTAAAAGAATGTTTGACTAGCCCTTTGGCTAAGTTCGTGATTTGGGCATTGTTGTCCGCCTTGCTGTACCACCTGGTGGCTGGCGTACGCCACATCATCATGGATATGGGTATCGGTGAATCGCTTGAGGGCGGTGCATTGGGCTCGAAAATCGTACTCGCTGTTGCAGCGGTCATGATCCTGTTGCTGGGGGTATGGATATGGTAACCAACGTCACTAACTTGTCGCGTTCTGGTCTGTATGACTGGATGGCGCAGCGTGTTTCAGCTGTCGTTCTCGCGGCTTATGTATTGTTTTTGCTGGGCTTCGTGATTGCCCATCCTGGTATGGGTTATGCCGATTGGCATGGTCTGTTCTCCAATCAAGCAATGCGCATCTTCAGCTTGCTGACTTTAGTTTCGCTTAGCGTTCATGCCTGGGTTGGTATGTGGACAATCTCCACTGACTACCTGACCAACATGGCTATCGGTAAGTGGGCTACGGCCGTGCGTTTTCTGTTCCAGGCTGCGTGTGGCATCGCCATGTTCGCGTTTTTCGTCTGGGGCGTGCAGATTCTTTGGGGTATCTGATCCATGACTAGCATTCGTACACTTTCCTATGACGCCATCATTATTGGTGGCGGCGGTGCAGGCATGCGTGCCGCGCTGCAACTGGCTCAAGGCGGTCATAAAACCGCAGTAGTCACCAAAGTTTTCCCTACGCGCTCGCATACTGTATCGGCTCAGGGCGGTATCACCTGTGCAATCGCTTCGGCTGATCCGAACGATGACTGGCGCTGGCACATGTACGATACCGTTAAAGGCTCCGACTATATCGGTGACCAGGACGCTATCGAATACATGTGTTCTGTAGGCCCTGAAGCTGTGTTCGAGCTTGAGCACATGGGCTTGCCTTTCTCGCGTACTGAAACTGGCCGCATCTATCAGCGTCCATTCGGTGGCCAATCGAAAGATTTCGGTAAAGGCGGCCAGGCTGCTCGTACTTGCGCAGCCGCTGACCGTACCGGTCACGCACTGTTGCACACTCTTTATCAGGGCAACCTCAAAGCGGGCACCTCGTTCCTTAACGAGTGGTACGCAGTTGATCTGGTTAAGAACCAGGACGGCGTTATCGTCGGCGTTATTGCTATCTGCCTGGAAGACGGTGAAACCGTTTATATCCGCGCCAAGGCTGTGGTTCTGGCAACTGGTGGGGCTGGTCGTATCTACTCGTCCACTACTAACGCCCTGATCAACACCGGTGACGGTATCGGCATGGCGCTGCGTGCAGGTGTTCCGGTTCAGGACATCGAAATGTGGCAGTTCCACCCGACCGGTATTGCCGGCGCTGGCGTACTGGTAACTGAAGGTTGCCGTGGTGAAGGTGGTTACCTGATCAACAAGCACGGCGAGCGTTTCATGGAGCGTTATGCTCCGAACGCCAAAGACCTTGCCGGTCGCGACGTTGTTGCACGCTCGATGGTTAAAGAGATTATTGCCGGTAACGGTTGTGGTCCTGATGGCGATCACGTAATGCTGAAGATGGATCACCTGGGCGAAGAAGTCCTGCTGAGCCGTCTGCCAGGCATCGTTGAGCTGTCGAAAACCTTCGCTCACGTTGACCCAGCGGTTACGCCGATTCCTGTTGTTCCGACTTGCCACTATATGATGGGCGGCGTTGCCACCAACATTCATGGTCAAGCGATTACTCAAGATGCCAACGGCAACGACAAGATCATTGAAGGTCTGTTTGCTGTTGGTGAAGTGGCATGCGTATCGGTTCACGGTGCTAACCGCCTGGGCGGCAACTCGCTGCTCGACTTGGTGGTATTCGGCCGTGCAGCTGGCCTGCATCTGGAAAAATCGCTTAAAGAAGGCGTTGAGCATCGCAACGCAAGCGCAACTGACATCGAGCAGTCGCTTGGTCGTCTGGCAGGTGTTAACGAGCGCACCACCGGCGAAGATGTAGCGCCGCTGCGTAAAGAACTGCAAAGCTGCATGCAGAACTACTTCGGTGTATTCCGTACTGGCGAATACATGCAGAAGGGTATTACCCAATTGGCTGACCTGCGTGAGCGGATCGCCAATGTTAAGATCGCGGACAAGAGTCAGGCTTTCAACACTGCGCGTATTGAAGCTTTGGAACTGCAAAACCTTCTTGAAGTTGCTGAAGCGACTGCGATTGCTGCCGAGACTCGTAAAGAATCTCGCGGTGCTCACGCTCGTGAAGACTTCGAAGATCGTGACGACGAAAACTGGCTGTGCCATTCCCTGTACTTCCCAGGTGATAAGCGCGTGACCAAGCGTGCCGTCAACTTCTCGCCGAAGACAGTTCCGACCTTTGAACCTAAGATCCGGACTTACTAAGGGTGGCTGATATGTTGCAAGTAAGTGTTTATCGCTATAACCCTGAGAGCGACTCTGCGCCGTTCATGCAGGACTTCCAGATCGATACAGGCGGCAAGGACATCATGGTTCTTGACGTTCTGGCTCTGGTCAAAGAACAGGACGAAGGCTTCTCTTATCGTCGTTCTTGCCGTGAGGGCGTGTGTGGCTCTGACGGTATGAACATCAATGGCAAGAATGGCCTGGCTTGCATCACGCCTTTGTCGGCTGTGGTGAAAAACAACAAGCTGGTGATTCGTCCGTTGCCTGGTTTGCCAGTCATTCGTGACCTCGTTGTCGATATGAGCATCTTCTATAAGCAGTACGAGAAGGTTCAGCCGTTTTTGCAGAACGACACGCCAACGCCAGCTATCGAACGCCTGCAGACGCCGGAAGAACGTGAGAAGCTGGATGGTTTGTATGAGTGCATTCTGTGCGCTTGCTGCTCGACCAGCTGCCCATCGTTCTGGTGGAACCCTGATAAGTTCCTCGGTCCTGCTGCGTTGCTGCAAGCCTATCGTTTCCTGGCTGATAGCCGTGACACGAAAACAGTTGAACGTTTGTCGGCTTTGGATGATCCATTCAGTGTGTTCCGCTGCCGTAGCATCATGAACTGCGTAAGCGTTTGCCCCAAGGGTCTGAACCCTACCAAGGCGATCGGCCACATTCGCGGTATGTTGTTGCAGAGCGGTACTTGATTCACCGAGTTTAGTTAGACCTGTAACGCCTGCGGTCTCTTGTGCTCAATACGAGACCGCAGTTATAGCCAGAATCGCAGCTCAAAAAGCCGCGGTTCTAATTTGAAATATTATGACGACCAGCAGGGGCATCTGGGCCGGAGCCCGGACTATCTGCGGGATCCGTGGTGGCTTTACCGAGGTCGCTGCATCAAGACTTCGAAAGCCCACACGGTTTCTACGCCGGTGGTGTCCCCTAACCGAGGGTGACCAAGCATGCAAGAAAGCGTGATGCAGCGCATGTGGGACAGTGCCCACCTATCCGGTGGAAACGCTGCCTATGTGGAAGAGCTCTATGAGCTTTACCTGCACGATCCCAACGCTGTGCCAGAAGAGTGGCGCACTTACTTTCAGAAGTTACCGGCCGATGGTGGCGCCACAACAGACGTATCGCATTCCACGATTCGCGACCATTTCGTGCTGCTCGCTAAAAACAAAGCACGTGCGCAACCGGTTTCCGCCGGTAGCGTCAGCAGCGAGCACGAAAAGAAGCAAGTCGAGGTTCTGCGTCTGATTCAGGCCTACCGCATGCGTGGTCATCAGGCTGCGCAGCTTGATCCGCTGGGTCTCTGGCAGCGCCCGCTGCCGGCTGACCTGTCGATCAATCACTACAGCCTGACTGACGCTGACATGGACACCACGTTCCGCACGGGTGGTCTTGTCATCGGCAAGGAAGAGGCGAGTTTGCGTGAAATTCTCGAAGCGTTGCAGCAGACATATTGCCGCACCATTGGCGCAGAATTCACCCATATCGTCGATTCTGAACAACGTAGCTGGTTCCAGCAGCGTCTGGAAAGCGTTCGTGGTCGTCCCCAATATTCAGCAGAAGTGCAGGGCCATGTGCTTGAGCGCCTGACTGCGGCTGAAGGTCTTGAAAAGTACCTCGGTACCAAATATCCGGGTACCAAGCGCTTTGGTCTGGAAGGTGGCGAGAGCCTGATCCCGCTGCTTGATGAAATCATCCAGCGCAGCGGCTCTTACGGTACCAAAGAAATTGTCATCGGCATGGCCCACCGTGGTCGCCTCAACGTATTGGTCAACACGTTCGGCAAGAACCCACGTGACCTGTTCGACGAGTTCGAAGGCAAGAAAACCGAAGGTCTGAGCTCGGGTGACGTTAAATATCACCAGGGTTTCTCCTCGAACGTGATGACTGCCGGTGGCGAAGTTCACCTGGCGCTGGCGTTCAACCCTTCACACCTTGAGATTGTCTCCCCGGTAGTTGAGGGTTCAGTACGCGCCCGTCAAGATCGCCGCAGCGACAATGTAGGTGACAAGGTTCTGCCAATTTCCATCCACGGCGACGCTGCATTTGCAGGTCAGGGCGTGGTCATGGAAACCTTCCAGATGTCGCAGACCCGCGGCTTCAAAACTGGCGGCACGATCCATATCGTCATCAACAACCAGGTTGGTTTTACCATCAGCCGTGTAGACGATGCTCGTTCCACCGAGTACTGCACTGATGTTGCGAAAATGATCCAGGCGCCGATCTTCCATGTAAATGGTGATGATCCGGAAGCTGTATTGTTTGTCACGCAAATGGCTGTTGATTACCGCATGCAGTACAAGCGCGACGTAGTTATTGATCTCGTTTGCTACCGTCGTCGCGGCCACAACGAAGCCGATGAGCCTAACGGCACTCAGCCACTGATGTATCAGCAAATCGCCAAGCAGCGGACTACACGTGAGCTGTACGCTGAAATGCTGGTCAATGCATCGCGTCAGACGGCTGAAGATGTTCAGGCCAAGAGCGATGAATATCGCGCGGCACTGGATAACGGTCAGCACGTTGTTAAGAGCTTGGTTAAAGAGCCTAACAAAGAGCTGTTCGTCGACTGGCGTCCGTATCTGGGCCACGCCTGGACTGCGCGTCACGACACCCGTTTTGATCTGAAAACCCTGCAAGAGCTTTCAGCCAAGCTGCTGGAAACTCCAGACGGCTTTGTAGTTCAGCGTCAGGTGTCGAAGATCTACGAAGACCGCCAGAAGATGACTGCTGGTGCGCTGCCGATCAACTGGGGTTACGCCGAGACCATGGCTTACGCAACCCTGTTGTTTGAAGGCCATCCAATTCGCATCACAGGTCAAGACGTCGGTCGCGGTACGTTCTCGCACCGCCATGCTGTTTTGCATAACCAAAAAGACGGCACTGCCTACATTCCACTGCAGAAGCTTTATGACGATCAGCCAGAATTTGATCTGTATGATTCGTTCCTGTCTGAAGAAGCAGTGCTGGCCTTCGAATACGGTTATTCCACCACCACGCCAAATGGCCTGGTTATCTGGGAAGCGCAATTCGGTGACTTCGCTAACGGTGCTCAGGTTGTATTCGACCAGTTCATCTCCAGCGGCGAAACCAAGTGGGGCCGTCTCTGTGGTCTGACCATACTTCTGCCGCATGGCTACGAAGGGCAGGGGCCTGAGCATTCCTCGGCGCGCTTGGAGCGTTATCTGCAACTTTGTGCCGAGCACAACATGCAGGTTTGCGTACCGACCACGCCAGCTCAGATCTACCATTTGCTGCGCCGTCAGGTGATTCGTCCGCTACGCAAGCCATTGGTCGTATTGACGCCTAAGTCGCTGTTGCGCCACAAATTGGCAATCTCGACATTGGAAGATCTGGCTGAAGGCTCGTTCCAGACGGTTATTCCAGAGATCGACGCGATCGATCCGAAGAAAGTTGACCGTGTGGTGATGTGCAGCGGCAAGGTCTATTACGACTTGCTCGAAAAGCGTCGCAATGAAGGCTTGAACAACATCGCAATCGTACGCCTCGAACAGCTCTATCCGTTCCCGGAAGATGACCTGACTGAGACTCTTGCTGCCTATAAGAATCTCAAGCACATCGTCTGGTGTCAGGAAGAGCCGATGAACCAAGGTGCTTGGTATTGCAGCCAGCATCACATGCGCCGTGTTGTTACTGCGCATAAGAAAACCCTGGTTCTTGAGTATGCCGGCCGTGAAGGTTCTGCATCTCCAGCATGCGGTTATGCATCGTTGCACGCCGAGCAGCAGGAAAAACTGCTGCAGGACGCTTTTACTGTTTAACGCCTGAGCGCAAGAGGCGGCCTGAGTAGGCCGCCTCGTTGAAAACCGAATTTAAGGACACACACAATGGCTATCGATATTAATGCCCCAACTTTCCCGGAATCGGTTGCTGACGGTACCGTTGCGACTTGGCATAAAAAGCCGGGCGACGCAGTCAAGCGTGACGAACTGATCGTTGACATCGAGACTGACAAAGTCGTTATCGAAGTATTGGCTGAAGCCGACGGCGTTATCGCTGAAATCGTTAAAAACGAAGGCGACACCGTACTTAGCAACGAACTGCTGGGTCGCCTGAATGAAGGCGCCGCCGCGGCTGCTCCTGCAGCTGCCTCGGCACCTGCTGCCAAGAAAGATGAAGCGCCTGCCGCAGCACCAGCTGCCGCGAGCGACGATGACCAGATTCTATCGCCTGCTGCACGCAAGTTGGCTGAAGAGAATGGCATCAACCCGAGCAGCATTTCTGGTACTGGCAAAGGCGGACGCGTCACTAAAGAAGACGTAGTTGCTGCTGTTGAAGCCAAGAAAAACGCGCCTGCCGCCAAGCCGGCAGCGGCCGCAGCTGCTAGCGCTCCAGTGACGACAGCTGCTGGTGATCGTGTTGAAAAACGCGTACCAATGACTCGCCTGCGTGCGAAGGTTGCTGAGCGTCTGGTTGAGGCACAGTCGAACATGGCTATGCTGACCACTTTCAACGAAGTCGACATGACTGAAGTCATGGCTCTGCGTTCGAAGTACAAAGATCTGTTCGAAAAATCGCACAACGGCGTACGCTTGGGCTTCATGTCGTTCTTCGTTAAAGCGGCCACCGAAGCACTCAAGCGCTTCCCGGCTGTAAACGCTTCGATCGACGGTTCTGACATCGTTTACCACGGCTACGCTGACGTTGGTGTTGCAGTTTCTAGCGATCGCGGCCTGGTTGTGCCGGTACTGCGTAACGCCGAATCGATGAGCCTGGCTGAAATCGAAAATGGCATCGCGACCTACGGTAAAAAAGCCCGCGACGGCAAGCTGTCGATTGACGAGATGACCGGCGGTACCTTCACCATCACTAACGGTGGTACTTTTGGTTCGATGATGTCGACGCCGATCGTTAACCCGCCGCAAGCTGCTATCTTGGGTATGCACAACATTCTGCAACGCCCGATGGCGATCAATGGTCAGGTTGTGATTCGTCCCATGATGTACCTGGCGCTGTCTTACGATCACCGCCTGATCGATGGTAAGGAAGCCGTGACCTTCCTGGTGACCATCAAGAACCTGCTGGAAGATCCTGCACGCCTGCTGCTGGATATCTAAACCCAGTTTCTCCCTCGGCGGTTCCCACAAGGAGCCGCCCGGTTTATTTGAGAAGGAATCAGTAATGTCTCAGAAATTCGACGTGGTAGTCATCGGTGCCGGCCCTGGCGGTTATGTAGCTGCAATCAAGGCGGCGCAATTGGGCTTGAAGACTGCCTGTATCGAGAAGTATCAGGATAAAGCTGGCAAGATCGCCCTGGGCGGTACCTGCCTGAACGTAGGTTGCATTCCTTCCAAAGCACTTCTCGACAGCTCGTGGAAATACCACGAAGCTCAGGAAGGCTTCGCCATCCACGGTATCACTGCCAAAGGCGTGACCATGGACGTGCCTGCAATGGTTGGCCGCAAGGACACCATCGTTAAGAACCTGACTGGCGGTGTTGCCACCCTGTTCAAGGCTAACGGCGTAACCCTGCTGGAAGGCCACGGCAAGCTGCTTTCGGGCAAGCAAGTTGAAGTCACCGCGCAAGATGGCACCACTCAGATTGTTGAAGCCGGTAATGTGATCATCGCTTCGGGCTCCAAGCCGATCGATATTCCACCAGCACCGGTTGACCAAGACGTTATCGTTGACTCGACTGGCGCTCTGGACTTCCAAGCTGTGCCTAAGACCCTTGGTGTTATCGGCGCTGGCGTTATCGGCCTGGAACTGGGTTCGGTATGGTCGCGTCTGGGTTCGCAAGTGACTGTTATCGAAGCTCAGGACAAGTTCCTGCCAGCGGCTGATGACCAGATCTCCAAAGAAGCGATGAAAACCCTGACCAAGCAAGGTCTGAAAATCCTGCTGGGTGCACGCCTGACTGCTTCTGAAGTCAAGAAGAAGCAAGTGACCGTGAGCTTCACCGACGCCGACGGCGAGCAGAAGATGACCTTCGACAAGCTGATCGTAGCGGTCGGTCGTCGTCCTGTGACTACTGATCTGCTGGCAGCTGACAGCGGCGTTGATATGGATGAGCGTGGCTTTATCTTCGTCAACGACCAGTGCGAAACCAGCGTTCCAGGCGTATACGCCATTGGTGACGTGGTTCGTGGCGCAATGCTCGCGCACAAAGCCTCGGAAGAGGGCGTGATGGTTGCCGAGCGTATCGCTGGCCATAAGGCGCAAATGAACTATGACTTGATCCCATCGGTTATCTACACTCACCCGGAAATCGCGTGGGTTGGTAAAACCGAACAGCAGCTCAAGGCTGACGGTATTGCTGTAAACGTTGGTACTTTCCCATTCGCGGCCAGTGGTCGTGCAATGGCTGCAAACGATACCGGCGGCATGGTTAAAGTTATTGCCGATGCCAAGACTGATCGCGTGTTGGGCGTTCATGTCATTGGCCCAAGCGCTGCTGAGTTGGTTCAGCAGGGCGCAATCGGCATGGAATTCGGCACCAGTGCCGAAGATTTAGGGATGATGGTGTTCTCGCACCCAACCCTTTCCGAAGCGTTGCACGAAGCAGCATTGGCGGTGAATGGCGGTGCTATTCACATTGCTAATCGCAAAAAACGCTAAGTGAACTGACTATTAACCCTTGGGTCTGCCTAACCGGCAGGCTCATCGGTTACTGGACAAAAAGAACCACGACTACTGCCCGTGTTTGACCTCGGTCAAGCGCGGAATGTACGTCGGACTGCTCAAGATGGCGGTCACAGGTGGTGCGGCACTAATATGCAGCACCGAATGCGCAATACCCAAACGAAGACGGTAGACAAGCATGAATCTCCACGAGTATCAGGGTAAGCAGCTTTTCGCTGAATACGGCCTGCCCGTATCCCAAGGCTTCGCAGTAGACACCCCAGAAGAAGCCGCAGAAGCTTGCGACAAAATCGGTGGCAGTGAGTGGGTTGTTAAAGCCCAAGTTCACGCTGGCGGCCGCGGTAAAGCGGGCGGCGTGAAGCTGGTCAAGAGCAAAGAAGATGCCAAGGCATTTGCAGCCAACTGGTTGGGCAAGCGTCTGGTAACTTACCAGACTGATGCCAACGGCCAGCCTGTCAGCAAGATTCTGGTTGAATCCTGCACTGACATCGCCAAGGAACTGTACCTGGGCGCTGTAGTTGATCGTTCCAGCCGTCGTATCGTGTTCATGGCGTCCACTGAAGGTGGCGTAGACATCGAGAAAGTGGCACACGACACCCCTGAGAAAATCCTCAAGGCAACTATCGATCCACTGGTCGGCGCTCAGCCATTCCAGGGTCGCGAGCTGGCTTTCCAGCTGGGTCTGGAAGGTAACCAAATCAAGCAATTCACCCAGATCTTCGTGGGTCTGGCCAAGCTGTTCCAGGACTACGACCTGGCACTGCTTGAAGTGAACCCGCTGGTCATCAAGGCTGACGGCAACCTGCACTGCCTGGACGCCAAGATCAACATCGACAGCAACGCCATGTACCGCCAGCCTAAGCTGCGCGCTATGCATGACCCGTCGCAGGACGATCCACGCGAAGCCCACGCTGCCAAGTTCGAACTGAACTATGTTGCCCTTGAAGGTAACATCGGCTGCATGGTCAACGGTGCTGGCCTGGCCATGGGTACCATGGACATCGTCAACCTGCACGGCGGTCAGCCAGCTAACTTCCTGGACGTTGGTGGCGGCGCGACCAAAGAGCGCGTGACCGAAGCGTTCAAGATCATCCTCTCGGATGACAATGTTAAAGCCGTTCTGGTTAACATTTTCGGCGGTATCGTTCGTTGCGACATGATTGCCGAAGGCATCATCGGCGCAGTGAAAGAAGTCGGCGTTAAAATTCCGGTTGTTGTTCGCCTTGAAGGTAACAACGCTGAGCTGGGCGCTAAAGTCCTGGCTGAAAGTGGCCTGAACATCATCGCGGCAACCAGCTTGACCGACGCTGCTCAGCAAGTCGTCAAAGCTGCGGAGGGCAAGTAATGAGCGTCCTGATCAATAAAGATACCAAAGTAATCTGCCAGGGCTTCACCGGCTCGCAGGGTACCTTCCACTCCGAACAAGCCATTGCCTACGGCACTAAAATGGTCGGCGGCGTGACTCCAGGCAAAGGTGGTTCAACTCACCTCGGTCTGCCAGTGTTCAACACTGTTAAAGAAGCTGTAGAAACCACTGGCGCTACTGCCAGCGTTATCTACGTACCAGCTCCATTCTGCAAGGACTCGATCCTGGAGGCAGCAATGGGCGGTATCAAGCTGATCGTTTGCATTACCGAAGGTATTGCAACCATCGACATGCTTGAAGCCAAAGTTAAGTGTGACGAGCTGGGCGTTGTCCTGATCGGCCCTAACTGCCCAGGTGTTATCACCCCGGGCGAGTGCAAGATCGGCATCATGCCAGGCCACATCCACTTGCCAGGCAAAGTAGGCATCGTGTCGCGTTCCGGCACCCTGACTTACGAAGCTGTTAAGCAGACCACTGACGCCGGTTTCGGTCAGTCGACTTGCGTTGGTATCGGTGGTGACCCGATCCCAGGTTCTAACTTCATCGACATCCTGAAGCTGTTCCAGGAAGATCCAAAGACCGAAGCGATCGTTATGATCGGTGAGATCGGCGGTTCGGCTGAAGAAGAAGCTGCTGCTTACATCAAAGCCAATGTGACCAAGCCTGTTGTTTCCTACATCGCTGGTGTTACCGCTCCTGCGGGCAAGCGTATGGGTCACGCTGGTGCAATCATCTCTGGCGGCAAGGGCACTGCAGACGAGAAGTTTGCTGCTCTGCAAGACGCAGGCGTTAAAACCGTGCGTTCCCTGGCTGACATCGGCAAAGCCCTGGCTGAGCTGACTGGTTGGGAAGTCAAAAAAGCCTAATTGCTTTTTTGCTTAGAAAGAGGCCACCTTCGGGTGGCCTTTTTTATTGGGACATAATTGTCGGCGATGCACCGCGATCACCGCCTGTCCACGGTGGACAAGCTTCGCGTTGTCACACCCTACGCGGGCGAAGTAGGGCGGACAGCGCTTTTCTGTCCGCCGTGTGCGGTGATGTATTGGATTTGCGTGTGGATTCTTTGGTGGACAAGCTTCGCGTTGTCACACCCTACGCGGACGAAGTAGGGCGGACAGCGCTTTTCTGTCCGCCATATACGGTCAATGGTGTGGCGTTTAAACAATAACGCCCTGGCTGCGCAGGTAATCATCGTAGGTGCCGCTGAAGTCGGTCACGCCACTGTCGCTCAGCTCGATGATACGGGTAGCCAGCGAGCCTACGAACTCACGGTCGTGGCTGACGAAAATCAGCGTGCCCGGGTAGTTTTCCAGCGCCAGGTTGAGGGCTTCGATGGATTCCATGTCCAAGTGGTTGGTCGGTTCATCCATGATCAGTACGTTAGGCTTGTTGAGGATCAGCTTGCCGAACAGCATGCGACCTTGTTCACCACCGGAGATCACCTTGACTGACTTGAGGATGTCATCGTTGGAGAACAGCATGCGGCCCAGCGTGCCGCGTACCAGTTGCTCGCCGCCTTGCGTCCACTGACCCATCCACTCAAACAGGGTGAGGTCATTTTCAAAGTCATGGGCATGATCCTGGGCGTAGTAGCCCAGCTCAGCGCTTTCAGTCCACTTGACCGTTCCTGCATCCGGAGTCAGTTCACCCATCAACGTACGCAGCAGAGTGGTCTTGCCGATACCGTTAGGGCCGATGATTGCTACGCGCTCGCCGGCTTCAACGGTAAAGCTGAAGTTCTTGAACAGCGGTTTGCCATCAAAGCCCTTGGCCATGTGTTCAACAGTCACTGCTTGGCGATGCAGCTTTTTGGTCTGCTCGAAGCGGATAAACGGACTGATACGGCTTGATGGTTTGACTTCAGCCAGCTGGATCTTGTCGATCTGCTTGGCGCGGGAAGTGGCTTGCTTGGCTTTCGAGGCGTTGGCCGAGAAGCGGCTGACAAAGCTTTGCAGCTCGCTGATCTGAGCTTTCTTCTTGGCGTTGTCCGAGAGCAGTTGCTCGCGCGACTGAGTGGCTGCCGTCATGTACTCATCATAGTTACCCGGGAACAGGCGCAACTCGCCGTAATCCAAGTCAGCCATGTGCGTGCACACGCTGTTGAGGAAGTGACGGTCGTGAGAAATGATGATCATGGTGCTGTTACGCGCCGTGAGAATATTTTCCAGCCAGCGGATGGTATTGATATCCAGGTGGTTGGTTGGCTCGTCGAGCAGCAGTACGTCCGGGTCGGAGAACAGCGCCTGGGCCAGCAATACGCGCAGCTTCCAGCCTGGAGCGACTTCGCTCATCGGGCCAAAGTGCTGGGCGAGGGGGATGCCGAGGCCAAGAAGTAATTCACCGGCACGGGATTCGGCAGTGTAGCCATCCATTTCAGCGAACTCGGTTTCCAGCTCGGCAACAGCCATGCCGTCTTCTTCGGTCATCTCTGCCAGCGAGTAAATGCGGTCGCGCTCAGCCTTGACCTGCCATAACTCAGCGTGGCCCATGATCACGGTATCGATCACGTTGAATTCTTCGTAGGCAAATTGATCCTGACGCAACTTACCCAGACGCACATTGGGCTCAAGCATCACCTGGCCACCTGACGGCTCAAGATCGTCACCGAGGATCTTCATAAAGGTCGACTTACCACAGCCGTTGGCACCGATCAGGCCATAACGGTTGCCGTTACCGAATTTTACGGAAACGTTCTCGAACAGTGGCTTGGCGCCGAACTGCATGGTGATGTTAGCGGTGGAGATCAAAGGGCTTACCTATCAATAACTTAGAAGTGTCTGGATTGGCCTGATACCCATTTGATACCAAAACCTGGCTTTTCCAGTTAGCTCCAATCGGAGCTTGAGTCGATCCAGCGTGCATACTAAAAGAGCAGCGTCTGCACAGGATGGCTGAGCTGCTGGGAAGTGAATGCGGGGGTTATGCCAGACATTGTGCCTATTGTCGCATAGGTAAGACTACAGTTGTACGGTGGCCGACAAGGGATTCTGGGCGTTTGGGGTTTTAGAAAAGACGATGTTTATAAACCTAGGTCTGTTTTAGGCCTGATCGCGCCTGATGAGCGAGAAACCCAAGGCTCGGTCGGTAAATTCTATTACTCAACAGCCATTAGGTGCGAGCTGAAATATAGCCGTTGGGTGAAGCAAGTAACGTATCTCCGCGAGCGACGTATTAGTTGCAAGTGAGAACCGTTCCGCAGAACTGGTTGTAATGTCTGCATCCGTACGGTTGATTGGTTGCCGTGCGTTTTGCAATTGGCTAGCTTGATGGTTCTGACAACCGTTTATCAAACGGTGTCTTTGCCAAGGATTGCTAATGACAGACGACCACCCGGGAATGGGTGCTGCTCCCCAAATCGACACTGGCCTTGCCTGCCTTGTGATGCTTGCGCGCTTTCATAATGTCGCTGCATCTCCTGAGCAACTCACTCACGAATACGCCGAAGATGGTCGGATGTTTGGTCGTGCCGAAATGTTGTTGGCAGCCAAGAAGCTTGGGCTCAAAGCCAAGTCCGCCCGCAGTTCTCTTTCTCGACTGAGTCATACACCGCTCCCAGCGATTGCCACCGACAATGATGGGTGCTTCTTTATCATTGCCCGGCTGGATGATGGCAAAGCACTGATCCACGATCCTCAATCGCAACGACCAGAAGTGCTTACTTTTGATGAGCTTGAGGCTCGATGGACCGGGGAATTGGTCTTGATCCGCTCTGAAGCTTCGCTTGCTGGTGATCTGGCGCGCTTTGACTTCAGCTGGTTTATCCCGGCTATCGTCAAGTACCGCAAGCTGTTGAGTGAAGTGTTGCTGGTGTCATTTGTTCTGCAGATTTTTGCGCTGCTGACGCCACTGTTCTTTCAGGTGGTGATGGACAAGGTTTTAGTGCATCGCGGTCTGTCTACACTAGATGTGATCGCGATTGGTCTACTCGGCATCATGATCTTCGAAACACTGCTGTCGGGTCTGCGCAGTTATGTGTTTGCCCATACAGCCAGTCGAATCGATGTTGAGCTTGGTTCGCGTTTATTCCGGCATTTAGTGACTTTGCCGTTGGCTTACTTTCAGGCCCGCCGCGTGGGGGACTCAGTGGCTCGCGTTCGTGAGCTGGAGAATATCCGTAACTTTCTAACCGGTAACGCTATTACCCTGCTGTTGGATGTTCTCTTTTCGGTGGTGTTTATCGCCGTGATGTTTATGTACAGCGGCTGGTTAACGCTTATCGTGATTTTGTCGCTACCGCTGTATTTCATTGTGTCTCTGTTGATCACTCCGGTATTGCGCGCTCGTCTGAATGAAAGCTTCACCCGTGGTGCCGAGAACCAGGCATTTTTGGTTGAAACGGTTAACGGCATCGACACCCTTAAATCGATGGCGGTTGAGCCGCAAATCAATCGCAAGTGGGACAACCAGCTAGCGGGATACGTCGCGGCCAGCTTCAAGACCCAAACCCTTTCCACTATCGCCAATGAAAGTGTCGGCTTTATCGGCAAACTGGTAACCGTTGCCACGCTGTGGATGGGCGCGCGTTTGGTTATTGAGGGCGATCTCAGTGTGGGTCAGTTAATCGCATTCAACATGCTTGCCGGTCGGGTTTCACAGCCAATCATGCGCTTGGCTCAGCTGTGGACCAACTTCCAGCAGACAGGTGTTTCCGTACAGCGCTTGGGCGATATCCTCAATACGCGCACTGAGCTTTCGCAGGATTCGCGCAGCGCTCTGCCGCCACTGCGGGGGCATGTTGAATTCGATCAAGTGCAATTTCGTTATCGCCCTGATGGCTCTGAAGTGCTTCGCGGCATCAGCCTAACCATCAATGCCGGTGAAGTTATCGGCGTAGTGGGGCGTTCGGGCTCGGGTAAAAGTACCCTGACCAGGCTGTTGCAGCGCCTTTACACGCCTGAACGCGGTCGCGTGCTGGTGGATGGTATGGATCTAGCGCTGGCTGATGTGTCCTCGCTGCGCCGACAGATTGGTGTGGTGCTGCAGGACAATATGCTGTTCGCCCGCAGCATTCGCGAGAACATTGCCCTTGTTGACCCGGGCACACCTATTGAAGCGGTGATGCAAGCCGCCAAAATGGCAGGTGCTCATGAATTCATTCTTGAGTTGCCGGAAGGCTACGACACAGTTGTTGGTGAGCACGGTGCGTCGTTGTCCGGTGGTCAGCGTCAGCGTATTGCCATCGCCCGTGCGTTGATTGGTAATCCGCGCATTCTGATATTCGATGAGGCCACCAGTGCCTTGGATTACGAGTCCGAACGCGTCATCCAACAGAATATGCAAACCATTTGCAAAGGCCGTACGGTAATCATCATTGCCCACCGCTTGTCTGCGGTGCGCGATGCCAACCGTATCCTAGTTATGGATCGTGGGCAGATCGTTGAGCAGGGCAGCCACAGCGAACTATTGACTCATCAAGCGGGGCATTACTCGCGCCTGCACCGCATGCAACAAGGTGGTGCGGCATGAGCGCCAAACGCGACTTAATTAACCGCTACCGACAAGCATGGCGGCACTCGTGGACAAATCGCAAAGCCATGGACGCGCCGGCACGGCTTAACCATGAAGTGCAGTTTATGCCCGCTGCATTGGCTTTGCAGGAACAGCCGGTTCATCCCGCGCCCCGGTATATCCAATGGACCATCATGGCTTTTGCCGTACTGACGCTTGTGTGGACCTGCGTTGGAGAAATCGATGTGGTCGCGACCGCCAGCGGCAAGATCGTTCCCAGCGGCAAAAGCAAAGTCATCCAACCCAGCGAAGTAGCCGTTGTTAAAGCTATTTACGTGTATGACGGGCAGCACGTTAAAGCCGGGGACCTATTGATTGAACTGGACACCAGCATGACCGGCGCTGATATCGAACGCTTGAACAGTGATCTACTCGCTGCTCAAGTGGACACTGCTCGTGCCCAGTCCTTGCTTGAAGCCATTGAGCACAACCGGGCCCCCTCTGGACTTGCAAAGCTTATTCCCCATGCCAGTTTGGAGCAACAGCAAGCCGCGCAACGTTGGGTGCAGGGTCAATACCTGGAACTACAAAGCACGTTGGCGCAAAGTGCTGCAGCCATTGAACAACGTAGTGCAGAGATTGAATCCGCTAAAAGCACAGTCGCTTCACTGCAACAAAGTTTGCCGATCACACGAGAACTCGCTGCGGACTACAAGCGGCTACTCAAAAAGAACTTTATTGCCAAACACGCTTACTTGGAAAAAGAACAGATACGCCTTGATCAAGAGCGTGAGTTAAGTATTCAGAAATCACGGGTACTTGAACTCAGCGCAGCTAAAAAGGCTGCGCAAAGCCAACTGAACAGTGTGATCGCTCAAACCCGCCGCGCCATGCTCGACCTAGAACATGAGTCTGAGCAGCGTAGCGCCGCGCTGAGCCAGGAGCTGAAAAAAGCCCAACAACGCGACAGCTTGATGCGCCTCACCGCACCGGTGGCTGGCACCGTGCAGCAACTGGCGATCCACACCAACGGTGGGGTGGTTACCGAAGCCCAGCCGCTTATGGTCATCGTACCCAGTGACCAGCCAGTGGAGGTCGAGGCCATGCTGGAAAATAAAGACATTGGCTTTGTCCGCCCTGGTCAAACCGTAGAAATCAAAGTTGAGACCTTCTCCTTTACCAAGTACGGCGTAGTCGACGGCACCGTGGTCAGCATTTCCAACGATGCGATCGAGGATGAACGTTTGGGCTTGGTGTACAGCGCGCGGATACAACTTAAGCAGAACAGTATTCAGGTAGGGGCAAACAACATTGCGTTATCGCCGGGTATGGCAGTAAGAGCAGAAGTTAAGACGGATAAGAGGAAGGTGATTGATTACTTCTTAAGTCCGCTTAAGCAGTATGCGAGTGAGAGTTTGGGGGAGAGGTGAATGGTTATATGATTTGTGGTGTATCTTTTGTACGCGGCGTATGAGTGAAAGGTTGCTTGTTGTTATTTACCTAATGCAGGTGGTGGTTGGGTTTTTATTGTGGTTCTTTTGCATTCTTTTTTGTGTGAGGTGTTTTTTGTTAAATATAAAAAAATACATTTTAAATAAATGGTTTTGTGGTTTTGTGGTTTTTGTGTTGGGTGTTGGCTATTACTCTTGTTTTATATATGAGTCTGACCCGTTATTGAGTGATGTGAAAAATTCAGCTTGGCGAAATGAAAAGGATTTTTCTCATGTTTTACTAGATCATATTTCTGTAGGTGCTTCGATTTCAGAGGTTGTGAGACATCTTGAGTTGAAAGGTTTTGTTGTTCACAAAACAGATTCAAGTCAATGGAATAAAACTGTTTTTCCGACGGGTGAGAGGTATGTAGCTCGATTGGAGTGGAGACCCAATCCAATTGTTCTGGTTAAGGCAATAGTTGTACTAGTTGTTGTAAATGAAAAGATCGTAAGTGTTTCAGGGAAAAATTATTTTACTAGCATTTAATAAATGGAGTTATTTATGGCTGAAAGTATTAAGGTGTATTATGGACCTCATGCGCTAAGTGGTACTGGTGCGCCTGGATACCACAAGTACATAATCTATACGAATAGTAATGGGGATAGATTTTATGCTCGTGGCGGTCCAGGTAATATTGGTCCAGGTGCGGAGGATGGCGCAGATCCGAGTACCTCTCCTTTCGGTCCATTACAAGGAGATTATGGCACAGACGGTCCTGACTCTCCTGATTATGATCCTGATGGTGATAATCCTAGTGAAACAATAGTTGACGGAGATGACTTATCCACTGAGTGGAATGATATAAAGGATGCTATTGATAAGTTGAATGAGCTTAAGCTCCCTTATCAACCTCTTGACAGAAATTCTAATTCATTAGTTGATTATGCCTTACGTCAAGCCGCTCTACCTGAGCCGCAAATGGATGGTGAACTTGATTACTGGTCGCCGGGGTCTGGTGAAATGTTGCCGCCTACTTTTCATGAGATTATAGGTAGGCTACTACTTATGATTTCCCCTTCGACTAGTGACTTATGGATTGATGCTCTAAATTTCATTCAGCGACGCGACCCTCTTTCACTTGATCTAGACGGGGATGGTATCGAGACTATCTCTGCCAACTCCGGAATCACCTTCGACTTCAATGGCGATGGCCTGAAAACCGGTACCGGTTGGGTCAAAAGAGATGACGGGTTCCTAGTACTGGATCGTAATGCAAATGGCATTGTTGAAAGTGGTAATGAGCTTTTCGGTGTTGATACAGTTAAGTCCAATGGACAGAAAGCCACCGATGGTTTCGATGCCCTGCGTGATTTAGATAGCAATGCCGACGGTGTATTCGATTCGCAGGATGCTGAATTTAATAATGTACGCGTCTGGCAAGACCTTAATCAGGATGGTGTATCGCAAGCCAGCGAACTAAAAAGTCTAGCCGAACATAGCATTGTCGCCATCAATCTTGAGTCGACCAGCACTAATGAGAATTCAAATGGCAACCTGATCAGCGCTGTAGGCACCTATGTGCGTGATGATGGTCGCGAGAGTTCAGTTAATGGCAACTTAAGCCAAGCCGCTAACCTTGATTTGGCATCGAACCCTTTCTATCGCGAGTTTACCGATGACATAACGCTGGATTCGGTCGCAGAAGCTCTGCCAGACATGCAAGGTTCTGGTGCAGTGCGCGACCTTCGCGAAGCCAGCATGCTTAACCCTGAGCTTAAAGGTGTTCTTGCAGATTACGCCTCAGCGCAGACTCGTGAGGAGCAGTTGGGATTATTGGATCGTGTACTTGCCGAGTGGGCTGAAAGCTCCGGCTACCAAACCTTTGATCAGCGTGTTTCGGCGTTGGATGGTGACGCGGGGAGCTTTGCTTTTTCCTATTCTTGGGAAAAAAACCAAGAAAATGATGTTGCCGCTGTACCGACGACTGCTCAGCTTGAGCAGAAATCGTTACTTGAGAAAATTAAAATTCTTGAAGTGTTCAACAGCCAGAACTTTTTCAGCTTCAGTGCGACTCAGCGAACTGACTCTAGCGGCAAAACAATTATAGATGCACTAATTGGCGCTGGCTCGATGCGTGGCGGCAGCGCTAGCTTCAACGGAGGTAGCGCTCAAGGATCGACCAATCACTACATCACTGAGGCTCATCTGGGGGTAAATGCGACTCAAGCCCAGTTTCTGAACAGCGCCTATGAGGTGTTGCGTGAGTCGGTGTACCAAGGGCTTCTGCTGCAAACGCGTTTACAGCCTTATATTGCTGAAATTGGCTTGAACCTATCAACTGACGGAATAGCGCTGGATTACAGTGGAGCCACGTTGTTGCTTGAGCAGACTCATCAGAATAACCCGGTCAAAGCAAGTGTGGATCTGTTTGAGCTTAGCAAGGCAGTCAAAGGTCCTTTAGACCAGTGGACAACTACTTTAGGTTCTTGGGTATCACAACTAGATGCGTCTGAGCAGCAAACATTCAAGCAGCAGTTAGGAGGCGGAAGTAGCATTGTCTCAGGTGGTATAACTGCAGACACGCTCTCTACAGGTAGTAGTTCGGATTTTGTTTTTGGCAAAGAAGGCAACGATAACCTCCAAAGTAACAAAGGAAGTGACTACCTAGATGGCGGTGCAGGGGATGACAACCTGCACGGTGGTGACGGTGCGGATATTTTACTTGGAGGGGCGGAGAAGGATAGCCTATACGGGGGAAACGGCTTTGACATCCTCGATGGCGGTGCAGGAAACGACTATTTAAACGGCGGTGACGGCTCAGATACTTATTTATTTGGTATCGGCTCTGGCAATGACACTATCAGCAATTATGACCGTTCTACAGATCGCTTCGATATCGTTCTCCTTGGAGAAGGGCTAGGTAAGCAAGACGTAAAGCTCGCGCGCGATGGTAGCGATCTGCTGATCAAACTGAAGGACCATAGCGATACGTTACGAGTAAGTAATTTCTTCAATCAGGATGCGGTTGGTGGATATCAGATAGATCAGATTCAGTTTGCTGGAGGACAGACTTGGTCGCTTGATGAGATCAAGCAAATTGTTCAACAGCCAAGCGAAGGGTTGACCCAGCTCCATGGTTATGAAGCCGCCGATGCTATTCAGGGCGTAGAGCACGGTGAGTCTATTTACGGGAATGGTGGAAACGACACGCTGGGTGGCGGTGGAGGCGATGATCGTCTGAATGGCGGTGATGGTGACGATATTCTCGATGGTGGTGCGGGTAATGACTATCTTGTCGGCGGTGCAGGTTCTGATACATATCTGTTTGGTCTAGGTGCAGGGCATGATGTAGTCAGTAATGATGATACTTCTACAGGAAGGCTCGACCGCATTCTGTTTACTACAGGTGTGGCGCCTCAAGATGTGATGTTACAGCGCTCAGGTAATGACCTCTTGATTCGTCTGAATAATGACGCAGATTCAATACGCATGCAGTCATTCTTTTATCAGGATGGTGCGAGCAGCTATGTGATCAATCGCATCGATTTTGCCGACGGTACCCAATGGGATGTGGGAACTATCAAACAGAAGATATTACAAGCTACTGACGGCGCCGATCAATTTATTGGATACGCCACGGGTGATGTGATTGACGGTGGAATCGGGGATGACAATATCGACGGCCAGGATGGCGACGATACCCTTATTGGAGGAATTGGTGACGATAGGCTTAGCGGTGGTACTGGTAACGACGTACTACAAGGTGGTAATGGCAATGATTACCTGAACGGTAATGCAGGCTCTGACACCTATCGCTTTGGCCGTGGTGACGGCCATGATCGTATTTCCAATTACGATCTTACCGAAGGTCGAATGGACGTTCTTCAATTAGGCGAAGGTATCGCTCAAACAGATATCCGTTTGAGTCGAAGCAGCAACCACGATCTGGTGTTAACCATAGTTGATACAGGTGATACGGTTTCTGTAGACAGTTTCTTTGTCAAGGACGCGACGATTGGCTACACAATTGATCGTATTGTATTTGCCGATGGCAGCTTCTGGGATATTGAGCAAATCAAGTTGCAAGTTTTGCAGCCATCTGAGGCAGCGGACACCTTATATGGCTATGCGACGGATGACTTGATTGATGGTGGTGCTGGTAATGATTCTCTGACGGGCAACCAAGGGAATGATCAATTAATTGGTGGTGAGGGTAATGACCGTCTGGAAGGTGGCGAAGGCAATGACACCTTAGATAGTGGTACTGGCAATGACTACCTGACAGGTGGAGAGGGTTCGGATACTTATTTGTTTGGTCGTGGGGACGGCCAAGATGTGATCAATAACTTTGATCGTTCTGCTGGTTCAGAGGACGTTATTCAACTCGCTGCCGATATCTTCCCATCTGATATTCGTCTGACTCGTTTGCAGAACAAACTTATTATTAGTATCCAAGGCAGTGACGACACACTGACTGTTGAGCATTACTTTGAAAGTGACGCAACAGATGGCTATCAGGTTGATCGGATCGTTTTTGCCGACGGTACAGCTTGGAATGTTGAGGCAGTCAAGCAGTTTGTACAGGTTGGCACAGAGGGAACGGATAGCCTGTACGGCTATGCTACAGACGATGCTCTAGAAGGTTTTGCCGGCGATGATTCGCTCTACGGCAATGCAGGAAATGATCATTTGTCTGGGGGTGACGGCAACGATTACCTTTCAGGAGGCGCTGGAAACGATACCTTGCTGGGTGGTAATGGTGATGATTGGTTGTCCGGTGGTGCCGGTGAAAACCTGCTAGATGGTGGAGCCGGGAATGATCGTTACTCTAGCGGTGAATATAATACCTACATCTTCCGGCAAGGCAGTGATCAAGACCGAGTAAGCGTGTTACCAGAACAAGCCACTATTCAGATTGAAGGTTACAACCTCGATCAGCTTATATTACGGCGAAGTGGCACCGATCTAGTCGCATCTTTTTTGTCAAATAGTGAAGACGTTTTAACGTTTGAGCGTTACTTCGAAGGTAATACACCGCGCCGTGGTCTGACCTTAAAGGATGCGTTAGGTAATGTAGAAGTGCTGGATCCGCACGGCGTCAATGCAAGAACGTTGGTTGGTTCCTCAGGGGATGATCATATCCAAGCTAATGATTTGGATAACACAATCTCTGCTGGTGACGGCGCTGATTATCTTAACGGTTTAGCTGGAAATGACCTGTTTGATGGTGGCGCTGGTGAAGATTTACTTCTGGGCGGTGAGGGTAATGACACCCTGATTGGAGGTGCTGGTGATGATCAGTTACAGGGAGGTAAGGGTGACGACTTGTATCAGTTCGCAGCTGGTAGCGGCATTGATCTTATTCAGGATGAAAGTGGAAATGACAGCCTTCAATTTATAGATTCAGTTCCTGCCGATATTGTCTTGCGTCGTGATGAGTACGACTTGGTAATTAGCCGAGTTGCAACTGGAGAGCAGATTCGTATCGAAGGGCAGTTCACCTATCAAGCAGGTGTACATGGCAAAACACCAATTGAGTCAATGCTCTTCGTTGATGGCACCGTTTGGGATATTGCTCAGATAAAACAGATGGCGTTGGCCGGCACCGATGCTGCCGATGAGATTTTCGGACACTCCGATGATGATCTAATCCATGCCGGTGCAGGTGACGATATTGTTTACGGCCAAGAGGGTGATGACACTATTCATGGCGGTGACGGCAATGACACGCTAGATGGTGGACGTGGACGAAGCGTTCTATATGGTGAAGGTGGCGATGATCAGTTAAATGCAACTTGGGGTGGCCAATCATATGGTGGGGATGGTAACGATACTCTGAACGGAGCAGGAGAGCTCTACGGTGAGTCGGGTGAGGATCATCTCTACGGTGGAGGCTTGCTTGACGGTGGCGCGGGTAACGATTACTTGGAAGGCGGCGGCCTGTTAATCGGTGGCGATGGCAACGACATTCTCAAAGGAGAGGGCTTCGACACTCTGCAAGGCGGCGCCGGTGATGATTTGATCGAGGCTTACAGTAACGCTTGGGATCAGGGTGAAAATGTCATCGAGGGCGGTACTGGGAACGATACTGTCTACGGCTCGTTCGGTGAAGATACCTACCTTTTCAACCTCGGTGATGGCCATGACCTTTTGATCGAACGCCGCGCTAATGAGGCCTATAGCAATATTGAGCCGACTGCTGACACGCTTAGCTTTGGACAAGGCATTGCTGCCAGCGACTTGAGTTATAACCGTCGTGGCTTGGACATGATTATTGAGCATGCCAATGGGACTGACTCAATCACTGTTCAGAATTGGTTCAAGGAACCTAGCGATCACTTCAAACTAGAGCATTTTGTGTTCGCTGATGGCAGTGAACTGAGCCTGTCAGATGTTGAAGGGCAAGTGATTTGGCACGGTACAAGTGGTGTGGATAGCTTTATCGGTTACCGCGAACTCAACGAAATCATACGCCTTGGTGCAGATGACGATAAAACGTGGGGCCGTGCAGGCGATGATGTGATGCACGGTGAAGGCGGTAACGACTATCTGGACGGAGAAGCTGGTGACGACACAGTCTATGGTGGGGATGGAAACGACCAGTTAATGGGCGGCGTTGGCCATGACCAACTATTCGGTGGCGCTGGCGACGATAAGTACGTCTACGCGCTGGGTGATGGCAACGATACTATTGATAACACCGGTGGCGGTAATGATGGTGTGTTCTTCAGTGGCGGTATCGACGAGGAGCGTCTGACCTTCACTCGCGATGGAGATGACCTTTTGATCCTAGTGGACGGTGATGCAGAGCAGTCAGTGCGTGTACTAGGTCACTTCTTGGGTGGTGACAAGGCCATTAGCTATGTTCAGCCGGATGGCGGCTTCTTGATCAATGCCACACGTATTGCCCAGATCGTTGCAGCCGGCAATGTCCCTGGCGGTTTCGATACCCTTGTAGAAGGTACTGCTGCAGGTGAACAGCTGGCTGGCGGGCAAGAGCGTGACTTACTGCGTGGCTTGGCCGGTAATGACACTTTGTTTGGTATGAGTGGTGATGACCAGATCGAAGGTGGCGAAGGTAACGATTATCTCTCCGGCGGCAATGGTTCGCAGAGCGGCTCGGGGAACGACATACTAATTGGCGGCATTGGCAACGACGTACTCGATGGTGAGGACGGAGATGACCAGCTAACTGGTGGTACAGGTGATGATCAGTACTATTATCGTGCCAACGGTGGCGTTGATGTTATTGACAACACTGGCGGCGGTTTCGACGGTGCCTTCTTTATAGGTATCGCACGCACTCGGATTAGCTTCCACCGCGATGGTGATGATCTGCTGATTTTGGTGGATGGCGATCTTGAGCAGCAGGTAAAAGTGACTAATCACTTTCTTGGCGGGGATTTCTCCATTGATTATATTCAGCCCGATGGTGGTAGCTATATCACTACCGCTCAGATTGCCGGCCTGCTGACAGCGCTACCTGGTGATCCGGGTGATGGCGGTAATCCTGGAGATGGTGAAGATCCGGGTGACGGTGGCACCAATCCAGGTGGAGGCGAGCAGCCTCCCGTCGCAGGCGTTGGTGGTGATGATGTGCTTACCGGAACACTCGCTAATGATGTGTTGATTGGTGGTGCTGGAAACGACACGTTGAGAGGCGGAGCAGGTAATGACCGGTTGTTGGGTGGTGTCGAGGACGATACCTATATTTACACTGCTGGACAGGACGTTCTTGAAGAGTTGGGTGGCATCGATACCCTGCAATTTGCTAATGGTATTACCTTCAATCAAGTGGCTTCTGGCTTGGGCAAGTCAGGTAATGATCTCATCCTCAAAGTCGACGGCAGCACCGCCAACCAGATTACCCTGAAAGACTTCTTTTTAGGGGGTGATAACTTGGTTGAAACCATGAGCTTCGAAACTGGTGGGCAGTTAACGGCAGCTCAAATTTTCGGGGCATTTGGTCTAGCTATGCCGGCAGCACCAGTTGCGTTTGACAATGTTGCGCAGGGTACAAGTGGCGATGATGCTGGATTAAATGGCGCGGCTCTGCATGATTTGCTGCAAGGATTCAATGGCAATGACCAGCTTTCTGGCGCCGCCGGTAATGATCGTTTAGAAGGCGGCAACGGCAGCGATACCCTCAACGGAGGTATAGGTAATGACACACTGGTTGGCGGTCGTGGCGATGACACCTATGTGTTCGCAGTTGGTGGCGGTCAGGACGTAATCGATAACATCGGTGGAGGTTTTGACACTCTGCACTTTGACGGTATTGCCTTCAATCAAGTCTCAAGCGGCCTGATGAAAAGCGGGAATGATCTTGTCCTAAAGGTCAGTGGTGGCAGTGATCAGGTAACTCTGAAAAACTGGTTCTTGGGTGGCGATCATGTCGTTGATGTCATCAGTTTCTCATCAGGGGGCCAACTTACTGCTGCGCAGTTGTTCGGTGCGTTTGGTCTCAATAACCCTGATACCAACGGTTCGCCTGACTACCAGAACCTACCTGATGAGCGTGCCTTCGGCACCATTCTGGCGGGGCAGGCTGCTGATCAGAACATCATTGGCTCATCCGATGCTGATCTGATTGATGGTGGTGCCGGTAACGACGATCTACGTGGTAGCACGGGTAATGACTATCTGCTCGGCGGTGATGGTAACGACACTTACCATTTTGCTGCAGGTGATGGTCAAGACAGCATCAACAACTTGTCTAACAATCCGGCAGACAACGACATGCTTAGCATCGAAGGTATCGTTCGTGATGAACTGTGGTTATCGCGTCAGGGCGATAGTCTGGTGATCGATGTCGTCGGCTCGGAAGACAGCGTTACAGTGCAGGACTGGTATGCAAGTTCGGCTCAGCGTTTGGATGCCGTCCAAGCAGGTGACTCGACTTTGTACGCCAACCAAGTCGATAACCTTGTTAGTGCTATGGCGGCCTTTGGGGCACCGGCTGGTGGGGAAATCAACCTAAGTCAGGTGCAGCGTGACCAGCTTAATGCGGTCATCGCAGCAAACTGGCAGTAGGTTAAAGTGATATCAAACAGCCCGCCTTGATGGCGGGCTGTTTGTTTATGTGTTGACCTAGGTCAACAGCCGAAAATATAAACAAACATGCTGCCAGGCTGATGCCCCTCAACTAACCTGAGCCTGTTAGCATTGTCCTTATCGGCAATGCGCACCATCCAGTTGCCGCATCGAACCTATTGTTATCGTAGATGGATTTTTTATGAAATTTCTTACTCCCTTCGCTATGTTGAGTCTTTGCAGTCTGTTGGCCGCGCCTTTGATTGCTGCCGAAAAGGCTCCTGAAACCCTCAAGGGCTGTGCCGCCAAGAAACAAAGCATCATCGAGCAGATTGAGTTTGCAAAATCCCACGGCAATACCAGTCAGCAAGCGGGCCTGGAAAAGGCGCTCAGTGAAGTGAATGAGCATTGCACCGATGAGTCGCTTAAGAAAAGTCGTGAACAAGACGTGCTTGATGCCAAGCATGAAGTCAGCGAGCGCAAAGCTGATCTTGAACAAGCCATGAAGAAAGGCGACGTTGAGAAAATCAACAAGCGCAAAGAGAAGCTGGCCGAAGCTCATGAGGAGCTCGATGAGGCGTTGCAAGAGCTGGAGAAGTAATCCAACCGCTCTACGCTTTGATTAGGCTAAAACCGAAACGCCTGCATTTGCAGGCGTTTGTCAGGATCAATCGCGGTAAAACACCTGGACCAAGTGATAACCAAACTGGCTTTTGATCGGGCCATGCACTTCGCGCAGCGGCTTCTTGAAGATCACTTGATCTATCGCGCGGACCATTTGCCCAGGGCGCACTTCACCCAAGTCACCGCCACGCTTGCCCGAAGGGCAAGTCGAATACTTGCGCGCCAGTACGTCGAACGCTTCGCCCGCAGCCAGACGTTTCTTCAACTGAGCCGCTTCGGCTTCAGTTTTCACCAAAATATGTTTCGCCATTGCTTTAGCCATGGGCGGTTCCTCACAAGTTCTTGCGCCGCATTGTGCCAGTATTTAGCACATCGCTGAAATTATCCTGGCGACATACAAAGAGCGGTGAATCTGGGCGTAGGCTCATCGGGGATACCTTAGGTTTATCCGCTCAAAACTCGCCTACTGTTATAGAACCTGTCTTGCGGACGTGCACATGGACATTCAATCGCTACTCAAAACCCTTGCCAGCCAAGACGGCTCTGATCTGTACCTTTCGACGGGGGCGCCACCTTGCGCCAAGTTCAACGGCATGCTCAAGGCCTTGAGCGCCGAGCCATTGAAGCCTGGCGACATTGCGGCGGTGGCTGATGCCATCATGGATGTTGCCCAACGTGAAGAGTTCGAGCGTGAGCTGGAAATGAACCTGGCAATGTCTGTACCGGGCGTGGGGCGTTTTCGGATCAATATCTTCAAACAGCGCAATGAAGTCTCGATCGTGGCGCGGAACATCAAGCTGGATATTCCCAAGTTTGAAGACCTGAAACTGCCGGAAGTGCTGCTCAGCACAGTGATGGAAAAGCGTGGCCTGGTGTTGTTTGTCGGCGGCACCGGCTCGGGTAAATCGACCTCGCTGGCGGCCTTGATTGATTACCGCAATCGCAACAGTGGCGGGCACATCATCACCATTGAAGACCCAGTCGAATACGTACACCGACACAAGAAGTCGATCATCAACCAGCGTGAAGTCGGCGTTGATACTCGCAGCTTCCATGCGGCGCTGAAAAACACCCTGCGCCAGGCGCCAGATGTGATTCTTATCGGCGAGATTCGTGACCGCGAAACCATGGAACATGCACTGGCCTTTGCCGATACCGGTCACTTGGCGATTTCCACCCTGCACGCCAACAACGCCAATCAGGCGCTCGACCGGATTATCAACTTCTTCCCCGAAGACCGCCGGCCGCAACTGTTGAATGATTTGGGCAACAACCTCAAGGCATTCGTGTCCCAGCGCTTGGTCAAGACCACGGACGGCAAGCGTCGCGCTGCGGTCGAGGTGCTGTTGGGCACGCCGACGGTGCGCGATCTGATCAAGCGCAACGAGTTCTCCGAGATCAAGGAAATCATGGAGAAATCGAAAAATCTGGGCATGCAGACCTTTGATCAAGCCTTGATCGATTTGGTTAATCAAGGTGCGATTGACGAGGAAGAGGCGGTTAAAAACGCCGATTCTGCAAATAACGTCCGGCTCAAGCTAAAACTCTATCGCGAAACACCCGCTGCGCCTGCTGCCAGCCCGGTAGCCACGCCGGTTGCGCAGGCGAAACCGGCCCCAGCTGCTGATGCCGCTGATTGGGGGCTTGAGTTGAAGCTTGAAGACATCGAAGTTGATACCCCGCCGGAAGATCCGGGTAGGCAGGGTATTTAATGCCCGAAAACCGCGAGTCTACTTAAAGAAAGCCAGTTTTAAGCAGCGCAACAAAAAGCCCGGTCATGCCGGGCTTTTTGCTATCAGGATGAGGCTGTTCAGTCGCGCAACAAGGTGCAGCCGGTCGCAGCTTGGAGCTCTTCAAAGCTGACGCCATCGGCCAGTTCAACGACGCGCATGCCTTGTTCGGTAACATCAAGCACCGCAAGGTCGGTAATAATCCGGTCAACCACAGCAACGCCAGTTAGTGGCAAGTCGCAGCTGGGCAGAATCTTGTGAGCGCCGCCTTTGGCGGTGTGCTCCATCAGTACCACCACACGCTTGACCCCGGCGACTAAATCCATGGCGCCGCCCATGCCCTTGACCATCTTGCCGGGAATCATCCAGTTGGCCAGATCACCTTTTTCCGAGACCTGCATCGCGCCCAGAATCGACAGGTTGATGTGACCGCCGCGAATCATCGCAAAGCTTGCTGCGCTGTCAAAAAAAGCGCTGCCGGGCAGGGTGGTGATGGTTTGTTTGCCTGCGTTGATCAGATCCGGATCAACTTCAGCTTCGGTAGGGAAAGGGCCGATGCCCATCAGGCCGTTTTCGCTTTGCAGCCACACATCCATGCCTTGCGGGATGTAGTTGGCGACCAGTGTCGGCAGACCGATGCCGAGGTTTACGTAGAAACCATCGTTGAGTTCTTGTGCGGCGCGCTGCGCCATTTGTTCGCGTGTCCAGGCCATGATTAAGCGCTCCGCAGTGTGCGTTGTTCGATGCGTTTTTCTGGTGACTTGTTCAGCACCAGACGCTGTACGTAGATACCGGGCAGATGGATATGGTCTGCCTCAAGCTCGCCGGTTTCGACGATTTCCTCTACCTCGACAATGCAAATCTTGCCTGCGGCTGCGGCCAGTGGGTTGAAGTTACGCGCCGTCTTGTTGAATACCAGGTTCCCTGACTTGTCGGCTTTCCAGGCTTTGACCAGGGCGATATCGGCTGTCAGTGAGCGCTCCATCACGTACCACTCGCCATCAAACTCGCGGGTTTCCTTGCCTTCGGCGACCAGCGTGCCGTAGCCCGTCTTGGTGTAGAACGCAGGAATTCCGGCACCGCCAGCCCGCAACTTTTCAGCCAATGTGCCTTGCGGGGTGAATTCGAGCTCAAGCTCGCCAGCGAGGTATTGACGCTCGAACTCTTTATTTTCGCCAACGTAGGAGGAAATCATCTTGCTGATTTGTCGGCTTTCAAGCAAAAGGCCCAGGCCAAAGCCGTCAACCCCGGCGTTGTTGCTGATCACCGTCAGTTTGCGTTTGCCGGTCTCGCGCAGGGCTGCAATCAGCGCCTCGGGAATTCCACACAAGCCAAAACCGCCGACCGCCAAGGTCATGCCGTCTTCAACCAATCCGGTGAGAGCCTCTTGGGCGCTGGGGTAGATTTTATTCATTTGATTGACTCCTTGATGAGTGCCCGGCTAAGTCTATGAGTAGACGTTAACCGGGCTACGGCGACTTGACCAACAGCGACATTTACTAGTAATCCGCCGACTTTTGGTGCAGTTGTCTAAAAGGGCTTTATCAGCCGAAGAAGTACAAGCAACCTGATATAACGATGCCCGAGTAGACCAGCATCAGCAGGCAATAGCCCATAATGTCGCGAGCGCCCAAGCCGGCAATGCCGAGCAACGGCAAGGCCCAGAAGGGTTGGATCATGTTGGTCCAGGCGTCGCCCCAGGCAATGGCCATCGCCGTTACCGCCGGTGCAACACCAAGTGCCTGGCCAGCAGGCAACATGATTGGGCCTTGGACAGCCCATTGACCGCCACCGGATGGTACGAACACGTTGACGAAGCCTGCACTGAGGAATGCCAGTACCGGGAAGGTGTCGGCGTTTGACCAGACAACAAAAGCGTCAGTCACCTGCTTGCCGAGTGAGATGCCATCAGCGTTTGCGCCGACCATCATGCCCATGATCCCGGCATAGAACGGAAACTGAATAACAATGCCGCTAATGCCACCAATGCCTTCCTGTACCGCACGCATGTAACGCTCTGGCGAGCCATGCAGGAACAAGCCAATAAACAGGAACAGGCCGATAACGATATTGAGGCTGAGGGCAAAGCCATTGCTGGCGAAGTAGTAGGAGAAGTAGATAGCTGCTAGCGCGACGATGATCAGGTTGAGAATGCGGCTGTCATCCAAGCGTTGCGCTGGCGTTTCACGTGGCATGGCCGGGCTTTCAGCATCGACCAAAAGGCTTGGGTCTGCGACTTTCGGCTCGGCTGGATGCATCGCTCGGTTGAGCAAAGGCAGGCCGATAACCAGCAGGCCAATAATGGTCAGGTTCATTGGCGTGAACAGGGTTTCGCCCACACCAATCGCCGAGGTCACCACGCCGCCGGTCATGCGCGACAGGTCAGCGCCACCCGTGGCCAGCGACAGCGGAATCGAGCCGGACAGGCCGCCGTGCCAGATCAGGAAGCCCGAATAAGCCGATGCGACCAGCAATGGATAATCAACGCCTTTGACTTCACGCGCCAAGGCACGGGCGAAAACCGCACCAATGACCAAGCCAAAGCCCCAGTTGATCCAGGCGCCCGCCAAGGCGACCAAGGTCACCAGGACGATGGCTTGACCGGGCGATTTGGCTATGCGAGCCAGGGCGCCAAGCAAACGGTGGATCAGTGGCGCGCTGGCCAGAGCATGGCCGGTGACCAGGATAAGGGCCATCTGCATGGCAAACGTCAGCAGGTTCCAGAAACCAGCGCCCCAGTGCTGGGCCATCTGCGGCAAGCTCTGGCCGGTGCTGAGCATGCTGGTGATCAGTACGATCAGGCTCAGCAGGATAGCGAAGACAAAAGGCGAGGGCAGGTAACGCTGGACAAGCTTTACGCTCAAGGCAGTAATTGATGAAAGCATGGTCGGTCCTATGTTGTTGTTATGACTGCAATCAAGATAGCGCTCTTTGTTGCAGCGGGTTTGACAGCAAGTGCTCAGTGTTACTGAATCAAGCTTGCAAGACTATAAGCACAAGGTCTAAGTCGGGCTTCTTAGCGCAGCTTAAGCATACTTTTATGGTTACTGAATTAGTGCGAGTGGCTGTAATCGTAATCGGATTTTGATTAACGTAATTTGTGTATAATTTTGCGTCAAGCCATAAAGCCATCATCGTTACCTACCGAGCATTGAATGGAAAAGCCCCAGAGTCGTGAAGTCTCGAGTAAACAAAAGGTGCGTTCGGCCGAGGTTGGCACCGACATCCTCAAAGCACTGGCTGAGCTGAGTCCATCGACCTCTTTGTCGAATCTTGCAGAGCATGTACAGATGCCTGCAAGCAAGGTGCATCGCTATCTTCAGGCACTTATTGCCAGCGGTTTTGCCCAGCAAGATCAAGTGACCAACCATTACGCCCTTGGCCGTGAAGCCTTGATGGTGGGGTTGGCGGCGTTGGCCAGCATGGATGTACTCAAAGTCGCTGCAGTGCCTTTGGCTGAGTTGCGTGACGCACTGAATGAAAGCTGTTTTCTGGCTGTCTGGGCTAACAAAGGCGCAACCGTTGTCCAGTTGCAGCAGGCCACCCGGGCTGTGACCTTGGTGACCAAGGTAGGCTCGGTCTTGCCGCTGTTGAGTTCGGCGACCGGTCTGACCTTTGCCGCCTACCTGCCGGAAGCCGAGACGGCGCAGTTGCGTGAAGACGAACTGCAGGCTAACCGCTATCATCCGTTTGCCGACGCCAGCAAATACCAGCAGCATCTACAGCAGGTTCGCGATCAGAGGTTGCATGCGGTACACGGCTTGCTGATGCCGGGTGTTGATGCGCTGTCGGCGCCGGTGTTCGATGCTTATGGGCGCGTCGCTGCAGTGCTTACCGTCGTGGGCTCGGCCAGGGTGTTTGATGCCGACGAGGCGGGCATGGCGGCTGAGCGTCTGAAACAGACCGCAGAAGCCATCAGCTGGCGGATGGGTTACGTCAAACCCTAACAGCTTCATTTAGTGTGTGGCTGCCAGCAAGGCGCTGGCCGCCCGTGAGCCATTGGCTTTACCGAGAATGGTGCAGATACGCTGACCGGCTGCGGCTAACTTGTGGATGTCGATTCCGGTTTCGATCCCCAGTCCGTTAAGCAGATAGACCACATCTTCAGTGGCAATATTGCCGGTCGCGCCCTTGGCGTAGGGGCAACCGCCCAGACCTGCAACCGAGCTGTCGAACACGCTTATACCTTCGAGCAGGCTTGCATAGATGTTGCTCAAGCCCTGTCCGTAAGTATCGTGAAAGTGTCCGGCCAGTTTGTCCCGTGGAATCTCCCGCGCCACTGTGTCGAGCAAGTGCCGGGTTGCGCCCGCGGTGCCTTTGCCGATGGTGTCGCCAAGGGATATTTCATAGCAACCCATATCAAACAAAGCCTTGCTGACCCAGGCAACCTGTTCAGGCGCGATTTCGCCTTCATAGGGGCAGCCGAGCACGCAGGATACATAACCGCGTACGCGAATGCCGTGCTGTTTGGCGGCCTGCATCACAGGCTCAAAGCGTTCGAGGCTGTCTTTGATCGAGCAATTGATGTTCTTCTGCGAGAACGACTCAGACGCCGCTGCGAATACGGCGACTTCCTTGACTCCAGCCGCTGACGCGCCCTCCAAGCCGCGTAGGTTCGGTGTCAGGGCCGCATAGGTCACGCCCGTGCGTTGTTTGATTTGCGCGAATACCTCTTCGCTGCCAGCCATTTGCGGCACCCATTTGGCCGAGACAAAACTGCCGACTTCAATGTAGCCAAGGCCCGCATCAGTCAGGTCGTCTACCAGCCAAACCTTGTCGGCAACATTGATCGGTTGCTTCTCATTCTGCAAGCCATCGCGTGGGCCAACTTCAACCAGTCGAACAGAGTGCGGCAGGATCATGCTCTAGCTCCATTGCATTCATTAAAGTCAATTTAATCAGGTTATTATGATTAAAAGTTAATCTTGATTGATAGGTTAGGTGATTGCGCTGTCGTCATTATCCAAAGCAATTTCTACCAACACAGTGCCTTCGCTGACCATTTCACCTTCGGTGCAAAACAAAGCATTGACTGTGCCTGCGTGAGGGGCGCGAATGCTGTGCTCCATCTTCATTGCTTCGAGCACCACCAGCGCGGCACCTGCTTCAACCCTGGCGCCCGGTTCAGCCAGTATGCGCACAATGCTGCCATTCATTGGCGCCGTCAGGCCGCCTTGATGGTCGTGGCTATGTTGGGCGGCTGCGATGGGGTCCAGCTTGTCGACCTTGTGCAGTTCGCCGTCCCATTCAATAAACAGGCTAGCGTCTCGGCGGATAAGCAGGTGCGAGGTGCGTACCCCGTTGCGCTCAATCCGCATCTGTTCGCCGCACAACTTCAGCTGCGAAGGCGCGCTATTGCGCAGCTGTACCTGCTGTTGTTCATCGCCAGAGACAAGGTGTATATCCACCTCGCCGGGCAGCCCTGCGCGCCAGCCCGTGAGCTGGGCCCAGGGCGAGTGTGGGTCTTCGGCGGATATACGCGGCGCTTGGCTTTGAACAAAGCCCTCGGCGGCGACTTGCCAGAACTCATCGGGCAGCGCGCTCGGCGCTGGCAAGAGCACGTCCTGGTAGCGCGGAATAAACCCGGTATCCAGTTCGGCAGCAGCAAATGCCGGATGACTGAGCACGCGCTTCAAGAACGCCAGATTGGTGCGAACGCCGGCAATTTGGGTATCACTGAGCATGGCAAGCAAGCGCAGCCGAGCTTCTTCGCGATTGGCGCCCCAGGCGATCAGCTTGCCGAGCATCGGGTCATAAAACGGCGAGACTTCATCGCCCTCGGCAACACCCGAATCAATGCGCCGCCCTTCACCAGCGCTGGCTTCACGGTAAATGTCGAGCTTGCCAGTAGAAGGCAGAAAGTCATTTACAGGGTCTTCGGCGTAAAGGCGCACTTCAATCGCGTGGCCGCTGAGCGGGACTTGTTGCTGGGTGATTGGCAGCGGCTCACCTCGGGCCACATGGATCTGCCAGGCGACCAGGTCAAGCCCGGTGATAGCTTCCGTGACCGGGTGTTCGACCTGTAGCCGGGTATTCATCTCCATAAAGAAGAATTCCCCCCGGGCATCGAGCAGGAACTCAACGGTGCCCGCACCTACATAACCAATGGCTTGTGCGGCTTTTACCGCCGCTTCGCCCATGGCTTGGCGCAGAGCGGGCGACAGGCCGGGGGCGGGAGCCTCTTCGACGACTTTTTGGTGGCGGCGTTGAATCGAACAGTCGCGTTCATTGAGATACAGGCAGTTGCCGTGCAGATCGGCGAATACCTGAATCTCGACATGACGCGGCTTGAGCACATATTTCTCGATCAGCATGCGCGAGTCGCCAAAGGATGACTGTGCCTCACGCTGCGCCGATGCTAGCGCCTCAGCCATTTCCGAGGCTTGCTCAACCACTTTCATGCCCTTGCCACCGCCGCCAGCCGTGGCCTTGAGCAGCACCGGGTAGCCGATAACTTCGGCGGTGTTGAGGAAGGTTTCGACATCCTGCGCGGCGCCGTGATAACCGGGCACCAGCGGCACCCCAGCTTGCTCCATCAGCGCTTTAGCGGCTGACTTACTGCCCATGGCGTCAATTGCAGAGGCGGGCGGGCCGAGGAATATCAAACCAGCCTTGTCGATAGCGCGGGCAAAGTCAGCTTTTTCCGAAAGAAAACCATAGCCAGGGTGAATGGCTTGGGCGCCGCTGGCTTTAGCCGCATCGATAATCGCGTCGATACGCAAATAGCTGTCGGCAGGCTTGGCACCGCCTAAATCGACTGCCACATCGGCTTCGCGCACGTGGCGCGCATTACGATCAATGGAGCTGTGCACTGCAACCGTTCGCAAGCCGAGTTGCTTGGCGGTTTGCATCACTCGGCAGGCAATTTCACCACGGTTGGCGACTAGAATGGTGTCGATGGTTTTCAAGTTCTGGCTCATGCTTGCGGCTCCTGCCAAGCGGGTGTGCGCTTTTCCAGAAACGCATTAAGGCCTTCTTGTCCTTCGGTGCTGACTCTGATGCGCGCAATCGTATTTTCGGTATAGCGACGCAGAGCTGGAGTCAGCACGCCGCTGCCGACTTCCTTGAGCAAATCTTTACTGGCGCGCATGGCCTGCGGGCTATTGAGCAGCAAGTTGGTGCTCCAGGCATCGGCTTGCGCATCAAGCTCGCTGGCGGGGTAGCATTCGGCGAACAGGCCCAGTTGCTGTGCTTTGAGGCCACTAAAACGCTCCGCAGTCAGGGCAAAACGGCGTGCCGCGCGTTCGCCTATGGCTTGCACCACAAAGGGGCTGATTACTGCTGGCGCAAGGCCAATACGTACTTCACTAAGGCTGAGCACAGCATCTTCTGCACCGATTGCCATGTCACAGCAACTGATTAGGCCGACCGCACCGCCAAATGCCGCGCCTTGTACCACCGCAAGTGTTGGGATCTTTAACTGATAGAGGTTGTGCATCAACTCAGCCAGCACCCGGGCGTCGTTTAAGTTGGCGTTGTAATCGAGGGATGCACTGGCTTGCATCCAGGCTAAATCCGCACCGGCGCTGAAATGTTTGCCGCGGCCCCGAACGATTAGAAAGCGCAGGGTTTTATCCGCCTGAATATCATCCAGGGCCAGAATCAGTTCGCTGATCATTTCAGCATTGAAGGCGTTGTTCTTTTCCGGCCGGTTAAGCCAGAGCGTGGCAGCGCCATTGGCAGCTTTTGTCAGTTCGATGGTGGTGAAGTCAGTCATGCCATTAACTCTTTTGATATTCAGGGGCAGGGCGTTTGCGCGAGCGGGGCGCTGTTACATGCGAAATACGCCAAATGTGCTTGGCTCAATGGCTGCGTTGAGGCTGGCAGACAGGGCCAGGCTAAGCACTTCACGGGTTTGCGCTGGGTCGATTACGCCGTCATCCCACAGCCGTGCGCTGGAATAATACGGATGGCCTTGGGTTTCATATTGGTCAAGAATCGGCTGTTTCAGCTGTTGTTCCTGCTCTGCGCTGAATGCTTCGCCTGCGCGCTGGGCTTGCTCGCGCTTGACCTGCACCAATACCCCAGCAGCCTGTTCGGCGCCCATCACGCCGATGCGGGCGTTGGGCCACATCCACAAAAAACGCGGGTCATAGGCGCGGCCACACATGCCGTAGTTACCCGCACCAAAGCTGCCACCGATAATGACGGTGAACTTGGGCACCTTGGCGCAGGCGACCGCGTTGACCAGCTTGGCGCCATGCTTGGCAATGCCGCCGGCTTCGTATTTCTGCCCGACCATAAAGCCGGTGATGTTCTGCAGGAATACCAAGGGGATTTTGCGCTGGCAGGCCAGCTCGATAAAGTTGGCGCCTTTTTGTGCGGATTCTGCAAACAAGATCCCGTTATTGGCGAGGATCGCGACCGGATAGCCGTTGATGTGCGCAAAGCCGCATACAAGCGTGCTGCCAAACAGTGCCTTGTATTCATCGAATACCGAGCCATCGACCAGGCGTGAAATCACTTCACGCACATCGAAAGGCTGTTTGGCATCCATTGGAATCACGCCATACAGCTCTTGGCTATCGTACAGCGGCAGAATGGGTTCGCGGGTATTGACCTGCCCGAGCTTGCGCCAGTTGAGATTGGCTATGCTGCGTCGGCACATGGCGAGGGCGTGAGCATCGTCTTCGGCATAGTGATCAGCGACGCCGGAGGTTTTGCAGTGCACGTCGGCACCGCCAAGGTCTTCGGCGCTGACGACTTCACCGGTTGCAGCTTTGACCAGCGGCGGACCGGCGAGGAAGATCGTGGCCTGATTGCGCACCATGATCGCTTCGTCGGCCATGGCTGGCACATAGGCACCACCGGCTGTGCACGAACCCATCACCACGGCGATCTGGGGGATGCCCATGGCGCTCATATTGGCCTGATTGAAGAAGATCCGGCCGAAGTGTTCGCGGTCCGGAAATACTTCATCCTGACGGGGCAGGTTGGCGCCGCCCGAATCAACCAGATAGATGCACGGCAAGCGGTTCTGTTGGGCGATGGTTTGGGCGCGCAGGTGTTTTTTCACCGTCAGCGGGTAATAGCTGCCGCCTTTGACTGTGGCGTCATTGGCAACAATCATGCACTCAATGCCCTCAACGCGGCCAATACCCGCCACTACGCCAGCAGCGGGGACGTTTTCACCGTAAACCTCATGCGCGGCCAACTGGCTGATCTCCAGGAATGGCGAGCCGAGATCGAGCAACTGATTGATCCGTTCGCGGGGCAGTAGCTTGCCCCTTGAGGTGTGACGTTCTTGCGCTTTGGCTCCGCCGCCTTGATGAATTTGCGCGAGCAGCGTGTGCAGGGCATCGACTTGCTCAGCCATTGCGCGGGAATTAGCAGCGAACTCCGGTGAACGAGTATTGATCTGAGTATGCAGTACAGCCATCAGGCGAACTCCGAATAAATAGTGCAGAGCTGAACGATGTTCAGGCTTACTTGGTCTCGTTAAACAGTTCGCGGCCAATCAACATGCGCCGGATCTCGCTGGTGCCAGCACCAATTTCATAGAGTTTGGCGTCGCGCAGCAGGCGTCCAACCGGAAACTCGTTGATGTAACCGTTACCGCCAAGAATCTGAATGGCGTCGAGGGCCATTTGTGTTGCGCGCTCGGCGCTGTAGAGGATCACTCCGGCGGCATCCTTGCGCGTGGTTTCGCCGCGATCGCAAGCCTGGGCAACCGCGTAAAGATAAGCGCGGCTGGCATTGAGCTGGGTGTACATGTCCGCCACTTTGCCCTGAATCAGTTGGAACTCGCCGATGCTCTGGCCGAACTGTTTGCGGTCATGAATGTAGGGCACAACCACGTCCATGCACGCTTGCATGATGCCAATCGGTCCGCCTGCAAGCACCACGCGTTCGTAGTCGAGGCCGCTCATCAGTACCTTGACCCCGCCGTTTTCCACACCCAGGATGTTTTCGGCAGGCACTTCAACATCATCAAAGAACAGCTCGCAGGTGTTTGAGCCGCGCATGCCGAGCTTGTCGAACTTGTTGCCGCGGCTGAAACCTTTCCAGTCACGCTCGACGATAAAAGCGGTGATGCCGTGCGCACCTTTTTCAATGTCGGTTTTGGCGTAGATCACATAGGTATTGGCGTCGGGACCGTTGGTGATCCAGGTTTTACTGCCGTTGAGTACATAGTGGTCGCCACGCTTGTCGGCACGAAGCTTCATCGAGACAACATCCGAGCCTGCGTTGGGTTCACTCATGGCCAGTGCGCCGACGTGCTCGCCCGAGATCAATTTTGGCAGGTATTTGGCTTTTTGTTCGGCCGTGCCGTTGCGGTTGATCTGGTTGACACAGAGGTTTGAGTGGGCGCCATAGGACAGGCCAACCGAGGCTGAGCCACGGCTGATTTCTTCAATCGCGATGACATGCGCCAGGTAACCAAGGCCCGCGCCGCCGTATTCTTCGCTGACGGTGACGCCGAGCAAGCCCATGTCACCGAACTTCTTCCACATGTCGGCAGGGAACAGGTTTTCGCTGTCGATAGCCGCCGCGCGCGGGGCCAGTTCTGCTGCGACAAAGGCTCGGGTTTGGTCGCGCAGCATGTCGATGGTTTCGCCAAGCGCGAAGTTCAGTGATGGATAGCTCATGGTTTCACCTGTAATTATTGTCTTTAAGTTTTGATGCTAAATATCTGTTTTTAGTCAATATCTGCTAGTGCGCTCAGGCAGCGTTCTTCAGCTGTATCGAGTTCAAGCTGCATCTGTTGAATATCCAATAGCTGCTGTTGAAGCTGATTGCGCCGTTCAGAAATCTTTTGCATAAAGCTTTCAAGTTGCTTGCGATTGCCCTGAACGGGATCGTAAAGCTCGATCAGTTCTTTGCACTCAGCCAGCGAAAAGCCAATGCGCTTGCCGCGCAGGATCAGCTTGAGGGTGACTTTGTCTTTAGCGCTGTAGATGCGTTCCTGACCACGGCGTTCGGGGCTGAGCATTGATTGCTCTTCATAGAAGCGAATGGCGCGGGTGGTGATATCCAGTTCGCGGGCCAGTTCTGAAATTGAATAGGTAGGCATTGCCGGTTGCTCGTATTAACCTTTACGTAAACGTAAAGCTGCGCTACAAGGCTGTCAAGCTGTTGGGCTATAAATGATCGGTCTATATTTTGTCGCAGGGTGCGAAATACTCAACGGGCTAAAATGTGCGCCACAACAGAATCTAACAAGGGACCTATGCAGTCAGACAAGGGCACCATTTCCATACGGCTGGTAACCGAGGCAGTCCTGGAGCTGCAAGGCAGGGGCGTCGACCCTGGCCCTTTGCTTGCGCGTGCGGGTATTGCCCCTGCGTTATTGGCAAAACCCTATGCACGAGTTACTTGCGAGCAATATGCGCAGCTGTGGCTGGATCTGGCGCGGCAAATGGATGACGAGTTCTTTGGCCTCAATGCAAGGCGCATGAAGGCTGGCAGTTTTGCATTTATGGCGCGCACCGCAAGCAAGGAAGCCAGCCTGGAGCCCGCCTTGCATGGCACCTTGCGCTTTCTGGGGCTGATTTTTGAGGATTTTTCCCCGCGCTTGCTGCGCACTGGAGGCATGGCGGAGATTGCAATTGAGCAGTCGCCCGGTTCCCAGGCCACGCGGCCACGGGCATTCGCTGACTTCACCTTATGGATGATGGTCCATGGCCTGGCGTGTTGGCTGGTGGGGCGGCGTATCCCGATCATTGCGATTGATGTGCAGCGCCCCCAGCCTGACTACGTCGAAGATTATCGGGTGATGTTCAGTGATAACCTGCGGTTCAGTCGTCCGCACTCAAGGCTGCTGTTCAATGCGCAATGGCTGGATCTGCCAGTCAGGCGCAGCGCCGATGAACTCAAGCAGTTTTTGCGAGCCGCGCCGCAAGGCATTCTGGTCAGGTACCGCGACCCCCAAAGCCACGCCGCCCGCATCAAGGCTTACCTGCGCGGCATCAAGCCCGAGCGTTGGCCGGACATCGAGGCAATCTCCGCGCACTTCTTCATGGCGCCCTCAACACTGCGGCGCAAGTTGTCGCAAGAAGGGCAGTCCTACCAAAGTCTCAAGGATCACGTACGCCGCGACCTGGCGCTTAACCGGCTGAACCAGAGTGAAGTTAATTTCAATGAGCTGGCGTTCGAGCTGGGCTTCGCTGACGCCAGTGCGTTCTACAAGGCTTTCAAGAAATGGACAGGTTCAACTCCGGGCCAATACCAAGCCATGATGCAGCCGCAAACTGGTGTCACTGTCAAAACTGCTCAGACAGGTTGACCCCTTAAGACATTGCCCGGACCGCCTCCGGGCGCGACTATCGGTTACCACTCCTCAAACAACAAAAGCTCGGAGTTGACTGATGCGTGATTACTTTGCTGCTGCCCGCGAGTTCGATTTTGCCCACGCCATGAGCACCACATTGTCGGGCTCGGTGGATGCGATCAACGCCTGTGTCGAGTGTTGCGACCGGCATGCTCTGCCCGGGCGTGTCGCCTTGTTTTATGAAGGTGCCGACGGTTCCAGTGCGACCTACACCTTCGCCGAGCTCAAGCAACAGTCTGCACGCTTTGCCAATTTCTTGCGTAGTCAGGGCGTTAAACCCGGCGATTGTGTATCCGGCATGCTGGGACGCAAGGTTGAGCTGCTAATCACTATTCTGGGAACTTGGCGTGCTGGCGCGGTTTACCAGCCGCTATTTACTGCTTTTGGTCCCAAGGCCATTGAGCACCGGGTCAATACCGCAGGCTCTAAAGTCATAGTTACCGACGCCGGCAATCGAGCAAAGCTTGATGAGGTTGCCAACGACGCGCTGCGCGTTACGGTATCCGGTCCCAAGGGACAGGGTATCGAGCGGGGTGACTTTAGCTTCTGGGCTGAGCTTGAACGCCATGACGATCAGTTCGAGCCAGTCATGCGCCGCGCTGAAGACCCCTTTCTGATGATGTTCACCTCCGGCACCACAGGCGCTGCCAAGCCAGTGCCTGTGCCGTTGAAGGCGATTCTGGCGTTTGTCAGCTATATGCGTGACGCGGTGGATTTACGCCCGGAAGATGCATTCTGGAATGTCGCGGACCCCGGTTGGGCCTATGGCCTTTACTACGCAGTCACCGGGCCATTGGCGCTGGGCCACCCGACGACTTTTTACGAAGGTGCGTTCAGTGTTGAAAGTACCTGCAAGGTAATCCGTAAGTACGGCATCACTAATCTGGCTGGTTCACCGACAGCTTATCGATTACTGCTCGCCGCCAAACAACAGGTCGAGCCGCTGCTAAAAGGCCGGTTGCGCGCCGTAAGCAGCGCCGGTGAGCCGTTGACGCCGGAGGTCATCCGCTGGTTTGCCGAGGGCTTGAGCACCACTATTCATGATCATTACGGCCAAACAGAGCTGGGTATGGTGCTGTGTAATCACCACGCTTATGAACATCCGGTTCGCGTCGGCGCAGCTGGCTATGCGGTGCCGGGGCATCGTGTAGTGGTGGTTGATGACGCCTGTAATGAGCTTGCAGTTGGCCAGCCCGGCAATCTGGCGCTGGATATGAGCCAGTCGCCGCTGTTCTGGTTTCCCGGTTATCAAGGTATGCCGACTAAATCATTCAGCGGTCGTTATTACCTGAGCGGTGACACGGTTGAGCTTAACGATGACGGCAGCATCAGTTTTGTCGGCCGCGCCGATGATGTAATCACCACGTCGGGGTATCGCATTGGGCCGTTTGATGTTGAAAGCGCCTTGATCGAACACGATGCCGTGATTGAAGCCGCCGTGATTGGCAAGCCTGACGCCGAACGCACCGAGTTGGTTAAGGCCTTTGTCGTGCTGCAACCACAGTTTGCAGCCAATCAAACCCTTGCTGAAGAGCTGCAGCAATATGTGCGCAAGCGCCTTTCGGCACATGCTTATCCGCGTGAAATCGAGTTTGTCGATGAGTTGCCAAAGACTCCAAGCGGCAAGATCCAGCGGTTTTTACTACGCAATCAGGAAATCGCCAAGCAGAGCTTGCTTGGTGCGACCGCCTGACTGTGCAGCGACTAAACAGGACTCATCAATATGCAGCTTGAACAACGCGTTTTTTTAATCACCGGCGGCAGTTCCGGGCTGGGCTTGGCCACCGCGCGCAAACTGGTGGAGGCGGGCGCCAAGGTGGTGTTGGCGGATATCAATGAGGAGGCGGGCCAAGCCCGTGCGGCCGAATTGGGCGAAAACGCCTTGTTTGTTGCGGTCGATATTACTCAGGAGGCAGATGCCAGCATGGCAATTGCCCATACGCTTGAACACTTCGGTGGTCTGCACGGTTTGGTCAACTGTGCGGGTATTGCTCCAGCGGAAAAGCTGTTGGGGCGTAACGGCGTGCATTCGCTGGAGAGTTTTCGCAAGGTGGTCGATGTCAACTTGATCGGTACCTTCAATATGCTGCGTCTGGCGGCAGAGGCAATTGCGCGAAATGAGCCGCAGGACGATGGCGAACGCGGAGTGATGATCAACACGGCCTCGGTCGCCGCATTTGATGGGCAAATTGGCCAAGCGGCCTATGCGGCCTCAAAGAGCGCGGTGGTCGGTCTGACCCTGCCACTGGCCCGTGAACTGGCGCGCTCGGGTATCCGCGTTATGTGTATTGCGCCGGGCATTTTTGAAACACCGATGATGGCTGGAATGCCCCAGGAAGTGCGTGATGGTCTGGCGGCTAACGTGCCGTTCCCACCGCGTCTGGGTAAACCCGAGGAGTACGCCTCGCTGGTATTGCACATCATCCAGAACAGCATGCTCAACGGCGAGGTTATCCGCCTGGACGGCGCCTTGCGTATGGCTGCCAAGTAGCAGTCTTTTTGTCACTCCAACCAGGAGCCCGCATATGAACAGTAATAACGATCCGGTCGTCATTGTCAGTGCCGCACGCACGCCAATGGGCGGCTTTATGGGCGACTTGAGCGGCGTCAGTTGCTCTGAACTCGGTGCCACGGCCATTCGCGCGGCAGTAAACCGTGCGGGTTTAGCTGATGATGCCGTTGATGAAGTGATCATGGGCTGTGTGCTGCAGGCCGGTCAGGGCCAGGCCCCGGCGCGCCAGGCTGCACTGGGTGCAGGGCTGGATCAAGGCACGGTGTGCTCGACGCTGAACAAGATGTGTGGCTCCGGTATGAAGTCAGTGATGCTCGGCCATGATTCATTGTTGGCCGGCAGCGCCGAGGTGTTGGTGGCTGGCGGCATGGAAAGCATGTCCAACGCACCGTACTTGCTGGACAAGGCACGGGCGGGCTATCGCATGGGTCACGGCCGGGTGCTTGATCATATGTTCCTTGACGGCCTTGAAGATGCCTACGATAAAGGCCGCTTGATGGGCACGTTCGCCGAAGATTGCGCACAAAGCTACGGTTTCAGCCGTGAGCAGCAGGACGATTATGCAGTTACCTCGCTCAATCGTGCGCAAGCCGCGATGGATCAGGGCCATTTCGAGGCAGAGATTGCTGACGTTGAAACAAAAATAAAGCACGAAAAGCTGATCGTCTCCCACGATGAGCAGCCGCCAAAAGCCAAGTTGGAAAAAATCCCGACCTTGAAACCTGCCTTTCGTGAAGGCGGCACGGTAACGGCGGCTAACGCCAGTTCCATTTCAGATGGCGCAGCTGCTTTGGTGTTGATGCGTCGCTCCCAGGCTGAGAAACGCGGGTTGAAACCCTTGGCAACACTGGTCGGGCATAGCTCGCATGCTCAAGCACCGGGCTTGTTTGCCACCGCGCCGGTTGGCGCGATCAAGGCCTTGATGACGCGCACCGGTTGGACGCTGGATGAAGTTGATCTGTTCGAGATCAATGAAGCCTTCGCCGTGGTGCCGATGGCGGCCATGCGTGACCTGGCAATTTCCCATGACAAGGTCAACGTGCATGGCGGCGCTTGTGCCTTGGGCCATCCGATTGGCGCATCCGGTGCGCGGGTAATAGTGACCTTGCTCTATGCCCTGCAACAACGGGGGCTTAAGCGCGGCGTCGCCTCGGTGTGCATTGGTGGCGGCGAGGCGACTGCGGTTGCTATTGAGTTGGTGAGCAAAGGAGCGAATTAATGATTCCCTCAGATGAAGAGTTGCAGATTCGCGACGTTGCCCGCCAGTTTGCTCAAGAACGGCTGAAACCCTTTGCTGCGGACTGGGACCGTGAGCATCGCTTTCCGGCCGAAGCCCTGCGCGAAATGGCTGAACTGGGATTTCTCGGCATGCTGGTGCCAGAACAGTGGGGCGGCGCCGATACTGGCCATGTGGCTTATGCCATGGCGCTGGAGGAAATTGCCGCCGGTGATGGTGCCTGCTCGACCATCATGAGCGTGCACAACTCAGTGGGTTGCATGCCGATTCTGAAATACGGCAACGAGCAACAAAAGCGCGATTACCTGCAGCCATTGGCGCAAGGCACGATGATTGGTGCATTTGCCCTGACGGAACCGCAAGCAGGCTCCGATGCAAGCTTTCTGCGCACCAAGGCGCAGCGTGATGGCGACTATTACGTGCTCAATGGCAGCAAGCAATTTATCACCTCTGGCAGCCATGCTGGCGTGGTGATTGTGTTTGCTGTGACCGATGCAAGCCTTGGCAAACGCGGTATTTCCGCGTTTATCGTGCCGACCGACACGCCCGGCTTTAGCGTCAGCCGGGTCGAAGAAAAGCTTGGTCAGCACGCCTCGGACACTTGCCAACTGCAATTTGATGACATGCGCATCCCGGCCAGCCTGCGTTTGGGTGAGGAGGGCGAAGGCTACAAAATTGCCCTGAGCAACCTCGAAGGCGGGCGCATTGGTATCGCCTCCCAAGCAGTCGGTATGGCCCGTGCGGCATTCGAGGCAGCGCGCGATTACGCCCATGAGCGCGAAACCTTCGGCAAGCCAATTATCGAGCATCAGGCCATTGCCTTTCGCTTGGCGGACATGGCCACCGAGATCGCCGTTGCCCGGCAAATGGTCTTGCATGCTGCAGCCTTGCGCCAAGCAGGCTTGCCTTGCCTGAGCGAAGCCTCGATGGCCAAGCTGTTTGCCTCGGAAATGGCTGAGCGAGTCTGCTCGGCGGCGATTCAAATCCATGGCGGTTATGGCTATTTGAAAGACTTTCCGGTGGAGCGGATCTACCGCGATGTGCGGGTTTGTCAGATATACGAAGGCACCAGCGATATTCAGCGAATGGTCATTGCACGCGGTTTTTGATATCGCGTATTTGCCTACAAATTTTCTGGCTGCTAGTTGCGGCAGAGCCTCGCCAATTACCTGAATAATCATAAAAAAGGTATCCAATGACAGCGCCAAGTTACTCCCAAGGCCCCCAAGACAAAGCATTGCTGACCCTGACCATTGGCGATGCGTTTGATAGCACCGTAGAACGCTTCGCTGAACGCGATGCCTTGATCGTGCTGCATCAGCAATTGCGCTACAGCTGGAGGCAACTGGCGGCTGAGGTTAACCGGGCGGCGCAGGGGTTTATGGCGCTGGGTATTGAGGCGGGCGAGCGGATTGGTGTGTGGGCGCCCAATTGCGCGCAGTGGTGCATCAGCCAGTTCGCCAGCGCCAAGGTCGGCGCTGTGCTGGTCAATATCAATCCAGCTTATCGTTGCAGCGAGCTGGAGTACGCGCTCAAGCAATCGGGCTGCAAGTGGCTGGTCTGCGCTGATGCGTTCAAGACATCTGATTACCACGCCATGTTGACCGAGTTGTTGCCGGAGTTGGCATCCAGCCGTCCGGGCCAGCTGGTCAGTAGTCGTTTGCCAGAGTTGCGCGGCGTGATCAGTCTGGCGGATCAAGCGCCTGCCGGTTTTCTGCATTGGCGTGAGTTGGCCGAGCTTGCCGAAACAGTGAGCGCTGAACAGTTGGTTGCACGCCAAGCTGCATTGAGCTGTGATCAGGCCATCAATATTCAGTACACCTCGGGCACTACTGGCGCGCCAAAAGGTGCGACCCTGAGCCATTACAACATCCTCAACAACGGTTATATGGTCGGTGAAAGCCTTGGGTTGACTGAGCATGACCGGCTGGTGATCCCGGTGCCGCTGTATCACTGTTTTGGCATGGTCATGGGCAACCTCGGTTGCGTGACGCATGGTGCGACCATGATTTATCCCTGCGCTGGCTTCGAGCCTGAGGCGACCCTGCAGGCTGTGGCTCAAGAGCGAGCCACAGCGTTATACGGTGTGCCGACCATGTTTATCGCCGAACTGGATCACCCGCGGCTCAATGAGTTTGACCTGAGCTCACTGCGCACCGGGATCATGGCCGGGGCAACCTGTCCGATTGAGGTGATGCGCCGGGTCATCAAAGAGCTGCACATGAGCGAGGTGCAGATTGCCTATGGCATGACCGAGACCAGTCCGGTGTCGCTGCAAACCGCTGCGGATGATGAGCTTGAGGTGCGGGTTACCAGTGTGGGGCGAACGCAGCCACAGCTTGAGAGCAAAATCATTGATGAGCAGGGCGCAACTGTCCGGCGCGGGCAGACTGGCGAGCTTTGTACTCGGGGCTACAGCGTGATGATTGGCTATTGGAATAATCCGCAAGCCAGCGCCGAGGCTATCGATGCCGAAGGCTGGATGCACACGGGTGACCTGGCGGTGATGGACGAGCAGGGCTATGTGCGTATCGTCGGGCGCAGCAAGGACATGATCATTCGTGGCGGCGAGAACATCTATCCGCGTGAGATCGAGGAGTTTCTGTTTACCCATGCCGCCGTTGCCGATGTGCAAATAATTGGTGTGCCCGACAGCAAATACGGTGAGGAAATCGCGGCATGGATCAAGCTGCATCCAGACAGTGGTTGCGATGAAAACCAACTGCGTGATTACTGCAAAGCCAATATCGCTCACTTCAAAGTGCCGCGTTACTACAAGTTCGTGGATGAGTTTCCGATGACGGTGACCGGCAAAATCCAGAAGTTCCGCATGCGCGAACTGACGATCCTTGAACTGGATTTGTAGACTAAAGGTGTAGGCCAGCGGTTGAGTACAGCTGACGTTTGCATGGGTTTTCAAGCAGGCGTCGGCTTGGCTGTCCGAGTCAATACTCGAAACGACATTAACTTAATTTAACCTATACAAAACAAATACATATACAGTTATTTTAATCTTGTTTATTAGACTATAAGTCAGTGATTAACCTCCGCAGTTTTGCCCCATGCCGTCGCTGTCCAGTGTATTTCTGCACCCAGACCAATCAAACCAGAATCAATATTTTTACTTGCTTGATAAATTTGGTAGCGCTAACATCGGCCCAAACAAAATAGCGCTGCAGCGACAGCGTGCCGGAGACATTAATGAAAACCAGCCTTCCTGCCCAAGGTGCTGAACCTGCTATGCGCGCACTCGTGGTCATGGGTGTCAGCGGTTCAGGCAAAAGTGATATCAGTCGCGCCGTGGCCAGCGCGCTTGGCCTGCAGCACATCGAAGCCGACCTGTTTCACCCCGATGAAAATGTTCAGCGCATGAGCGCCGGTATCCCACTCAGCGATGACAATCGACGCGTGTGGCTGGATGCCTTGATTGCTGAAATGCACGCTGTAGAGGCGGCTGGTAATGGTTTTGTTTTGGCGTGTTCAGCGCTCAAGCACAGTTACCGCGAACAATTGCGCGCGGCCATCAGTGACCTGCACTTTGCCCACTTGGAAATTGATCACGCAACTGCGCTTGAACGTGTGGGGTCTCGCCCCGGTCATTTTATGCCGACCTCGCTGGTCGACAGCCAATTTGCCACCCTTGAAGCACCTGCTGGCGAACCTGGTGTGCTGACGGTAGATGCCAGTCAAAGCCGTGAGTTGGTGGTTGCCGAGATTGTGAGCTGGGCCAAAAGCGCTGTGCAGGCGCCTGTGTTGCTGGCTGACGCCGTTGATAGCAGTGCTGAGTTTGATAGCGCTAACAGCGCCGAGACTGAAACCGTACACAGCGCAAAAACAGACCAAGAGGGCGCACGTCTGACTGGCGAGCCGATCTATACCGGCGGCGTGGCACTGATGTTCGACAAAGTCACCGACATGATGATGGCCGCACTGATGGCGTTTATGGTTGTCGTGGTGTTCAGCAACGTGGTGCTGCGTTATGCATTCGGCACCGGTTGGGGCGGCGCCGAAGAGTTGTCCCGGTTGGCATTTGTCTGGCTGGTGTTCGTCGGCGTGGCGTCAAGCATGCGCCGGGGCGAGCTGATGAGCTTCACCCTGATTCGTGATCGCTTCCCACAGGTGATGCGCAAAGTCGTCGATTCCTTGAGTTGGATACTGGTTGCAGTTGCCAGCGCACTTTCAGTCAAGGGCGCGTGGGAGCAGATGCAATACGGCTGGAGCAATACAAGCCCGGTTGTGGGTTATCCGCTGGCGATCGCCATGCTGCCGGTGTTGGCAAGCATGGCGGTGCTGGTGCTGTTGGCAATGGTGCAACTGGTCAATGTCTGGCGTAGAGACCAGTCGCTGGCCAATGCAACAGCCAATGTCACCATTGATTAACCGCCATATCCACCCATAAGAACAACGGGCAACGCCCACCGAGGACACGCACATGACGGTTGCCGTTTTCCTTTCTTCACTGCTTGGTTTCATGGCATTTGGCATGCCAATCGCCTTTGCGCTGATGCTCACCGGCGCAGTGCTGATGTGGTACCTGGATTTCTGGGATGTTCAATTGCTGGCGCAAAATCTGCTGGCAGGGGCTGACAGCTTTCCGCTGCTGGCTGTTCCGTTCTTCATTCTCGCGGGCGAGTTGATGAATGCTGGCGGTATTTCGCGGCGGATTATCACCATGGCCCAAGCCTTTGTCGGCCACAAGCGTGGCGGCCTGGGGTTTGTGGCCATTGCCGCAGCCGTGCTGTTGGCCAGTATGTCCGGCTCTGCGCTGGCCGATACTGCCGCATTGGCGACCTTGCTACTGCCGATGATGCGTCAACGTGGTTATCCCTTGCATTCATCAGCTGGCTTGGTGGCGGCAGGCGGCATCATTGCGCCGATCATCCCGCCTTCAATGCCGTTCGTTATCTACGGCGTGGTCACTAATACTTCAATCAGCCAGCTGTTTATGGCGGGTCTGGTGCCAGGTTTGATCATGGGCGCCGGTCTGATTTTCGCCTGGACCCTGATCGCTCGTGGCTTTACTGAGCCATCGCCACCTAAAGCCAGTAAAGAGGTGCGCCGCGCCGCGTTGATCGACGGTGCCTCGGCGTTGATGTTACCGGTGATCATCGTCGGTGGCTTGCGCTTTGGTATCTTCACTCCAACCGAGGCGGCTGTCGTTGCGGCAACTTATGCCTTGGCGGTTTCGACCCTGCTTTATCGTGAGCTGGATTGGAAAACCCTGATTGAGGCCATGACTCGCGCCAGCCGCACCACTGCTTCGGTGATGTTCCTCTGCGCCGCTGCAACTGTATCTGCCTACATGGTGACACTGGCCCAATTGCCGGCCGAGCTTACAGCGATGCTTGGCCCATTGGCTGATCATCCGCGTGTGCTGGTCGCAGCAATCATGGTGTTGATGATTGCCGTCGGCATGGTGCTTGACCTGACGCCGACCATTTTGATTTTGGCTCCCGTTTTGGCGCCAATTGCCGCCAAGGCTGGGGTTGACCCTGTGTATTTTGGGGTGATGTTTGTACTGATTGGCTCCATCGGCCTGATTACCCCGCCGGTGGGCACTGTACTCAACGTGGTTGGCGGTATCGGTAAGCTGCGCATGGAAGTACTGGTGCGTGGTGTGATGCCATTCTTCCTGATCTACCTGGCAATCGTACTGTTGCTGATCGTATTCCCGGCGATCGTCACAGTCCCACTGGCATGGTTGCGCTGATCTTGGCTGCCATGCACTGCAAGCGTCTGGTAACAGGCGCGCAACACACGGCTTTATTACTGTTGTCCCGACTCATTCAACAACAACAAAGGTGCAAACCATGAGACGTACACTGATCGTCGGCTTAACCGCCGCAGTCCTGCTTAGCCCATTGGCGACGTTTGCTGCCCATGCAGACGAAATTCGTTCACGCATGATCCGTTTTGGTTATGGCCTCAACGAAGACAGCAACCAAGGCCGTGCAGCCAAGTTGCTTGCCGAAGAAGTGGCCAAGGCTTCAGATGGCAAACTCAAAGTGCGTACATTCGGCGCTGCCAGCCTCGGCCCGGATAACCAAATGCAGAACGCGCTGATCGGTGGCGCTCAGGAAATGATGGTCGGTTCGACTGCCACATTGGTCGGCATCAGCAAAGAGATGGCCGTTTGGGATACACCGTTTCTGTTCAGCAGTGCCGAGCAAGCTGACAAAGTCCTTGATGGCCCAGTTGGCCGCGAAGTGATGGACAAGCTGGCAGAGAAGGGCTTGGTAGGCTTGGTCTATTGGGAGAATGGCTTCCGCAACATGACCAACAACGTGCGCCCAATTGAAAAAATGGAAGATTTCGACGGTATCAAGCTGCGTGTGATGCCAAACCCGGTGTTCCTTGAAACCTTCAAGTTGATGGGCGCCAACGCGGTGCCGCTGCCGTTCTCGGAGTTGTTTACTGCACTGGAAACCAAGGCTGTAGATGGTCAGGAAAACCCATTCAATACCATCCTGTCGTCGAAGTTCTTTGAAGTGCAGAAGTACCTGACGATCACCAACCACGTTTACAGCCCGTGGATTGTCACTGCATCCAAGCGCTGGTGGGACGGTTTGTCCAAGACCGAGCAAGACATCATCATGCAAGCGGCTGTTAAGGCCCGTGACTTTGAGCGTCAGGACACCCGTGAAGAAGCCGCCAAGGCTTTGGCTCAGTTGAAAGAGAATGGCATGCAAATCAACGAAATCAGCCCTGCTGAAGTTGAGCGTATGCGTGAAAAAGCGCAGCCAGCCATCCAGCAAGTGACCGATACCGTTGGCCAGCAGCTGTTTGACCAAGTGCAGGCTGAAGTCAAAAAAGCAGCTCAGTAAGCATTCTGGGCAAAGCGTTGCATGCTGAATTATCTAGCGTGCAGCGTTTTGCCCGGATGTCTTGTTAGTATTGCCAACCGTTTGAATATGAGCCCATCCATATGAGTCAACGTCGTCGCCGCACTGCGGAGCGCGTCACTTTGAATGATGTAGCCAAGGCTGCTGGTTGTTCATTGATGTCTGCATCGCGGGCATTGTCACAACCCGAACGGGTTTCTGATGCCTTACGTGAAAACGTTATGCAAGCCGTGAAAAAACTCGGCTACGTGCCGCATTCAGCTGCGCGGGCTTTGGCCAGTTCGCGTTCAAACCTGGTTGCGGCAATTCTGCCTTCATTGTCCAACTCGGTATTTGTCGATACCGCTGAAGCGATCCAGCGGGTGCTGATGCCCGCCGGTTTCGAGATGATGATTGGCGTCAGCCATTACAGCGATGATGAGGATGAGCGGCTTTTGCGTTCGTTCCTGGCCCATCAGCCTGCGGGTTTATTGTTGACGGGTTTTGAGCGTAGCGACATCGCCCGAGAGGTGCTGGCCAACTACCGCGGGCCCATTGTAACGATGATGGAACTAAGCGAGTCCGCAGACGATTACTGCGTTGGTTTTTCGCAGTTTGACGCGGGCGCGGCGATGACTCGCGCATTGATTGAGCGCGGTTATCAGCAGATCGCCTTTGCTGCGGCGCAGCTTGACCCGCGCACCCTGCAGCGAGCCGAAGGTTACCGCCATGCCATGCGCGAAGCAGGGCGCTACAACCCCGCTTTGGAAATGCTCACTGCGCAGGCTTCATCCATTGGCTTAGGCGCTAACTTGCTTGATCGTTTGCTTGAGCAACACCCGCAAACCGATGCGGTGTTCTTCAACAATGATGACCTGGCATTCGGTGCGCTGTTCCGTGCCCGGCAACTGGAGCTTGCTGTACCACAACGCTTGGCTATCGCCGGTTTCAACGATTTACCCGCGGCTGCATGGGTGCATCCGGCGTTGAGCACCGTGCGCACAACGCGCGGCAAGGTGGGTGAACTGGCTGCCGACATGCTCTTGAACCTGATGCGTGGCGAGCAACCCAAGCAGCCTCGTATCGATGTCGGTTTTGAAATCGTTATGCGCGACAGTGCATAAACACTGGGAGTTTTTATCAAAACAAACCAGGGAGCGTCCTGATCCCTGGACACAACAAGTAGCCGTTGACTTCAGCATGGGCGAGGTTGGCAGTCATGCGTACTGGTGCGTGGAGGTTTTAGCGATTTTGGCAAGTCTTTCCGCCTCTCTGTTTGCGTCCAGAGCACGCCATTGCGCAACCAGTTCGGGTAAATCCTCCCTTTCGATCAAGTCGCCAAACACGTCCTCTGCGGTCAACACCCTCTCTGCTTCGTTGAACAGGCGCTGTTTTGCACGCTCCAGGGCTTCACGCTGTTGCCTGCCTAATGTCCGGGCGAGAGTGATGCCTTCGTCGTACATCTGCCTTAACTCCAGTTCGGATTTGTTGTAGAACCGTGTGTCGTGACGCGTTCTGATCGCGTGGCGGAATTCGATGAAACTGCGCGGCTGCCAACTGGCCAACTGTTCTTCGGCCCGCTGTATCAGACTATGGATATCCTGAATCTCGGCAGGCGTGAACAATGCACCTTGGCGGTCTTGCACGCTGGCATGCCAGCGCAGTAGGGTGGTGAGCATGGCGCGGCTGTAACCGCCGTCGCTGGAGTGTTCTGCTGCGGAGAAAGCCTGGTCTATCAACTTCATACGTTCGGGCATATCACCCTGCAGGTCGACGGCACCGGCGTAACTTGCGCAGGCCCGCTCATCAATGAGCGCGCAGCCAGGTTGCCAAAGAACTGCAGTTTCGCTTCCGCCACCAGGTTTGCGCGGCACGAAGTGGCGTTGTTCTCCGTGGTGCTCATAGGGATCGCCACGGAGATTGAGTAACCCGCCGAGCAGCAACACAATTCCCAGCAGTGGGGAACTGAACAGGGCCACGGTGCCAGCGCTCGCCAGCTTCCATTCGGCATCCATCCAAGTGAAAGGCGCGGCGGGCACCGGGTCGTTGTGGTTGACCAGCCGATGATGAGGCAGGGCCGCGGCGGCTTGGACGAAGGCATGATCTGCTGCACGAGGTGCGCCGAAGGTGTAGAGCTGAATGTCCTGAGACCAGTTTGTCCTTAGCCACTCAGCCAGCAACAGGGCGATGGCTCCTCCCAGGCTATGGCCACAGACGATCAAGGTTTGTTCGCCGGTATAAAATGCTTCCATATAGCGTTCGGCAAACACCTTGCCCGCTTGGAATGCACCGTAGAAGCCACGGTGAGCCTGGCCTGCACCCTCCTCGTAGGGCACCTGACGGGCGTCCAGGTCACGCAGGATATCCGGGGTTTCTTGGGTGCCGCGTACCGAAATCAGCACTACTTTGTCGTTGTGGGTAATAAAGGCTTGGGTTTCGGTTTTCTCGTCGTAGAGAAAATGTACGTCCTCTGGGTTACGCCAACCCTTTAATGCCTCCTCTTGATAGCGTTCCGGGTCGTGGGGCATGACCTCCAGACGCTTGGAATACGGCACTTCTTCGTACAGCAGGTTGTAGCGTGCACTGTTGAATGCATTGGCCTTGTCTAGGCTGGCCAATTGCTCGCGCAGCACATGGCCGATGGTGCCCGCACGGGCATAGGGCGGTGGGCTGGAGGCATAGGGTGTGTCCGGCTGCATTGGATCGCCGAAGGGGGCGTATACAAAGGTGCTCATCACCGCAAGATGGTATGCGTTCAACGCGCAGAACGTCTTGTCGCGCGACAGCAGCGGGCTGTAGGCGCGTAGCGCCTTGACCTCCAGCACATGGTGCAGGTTGGGCGTCAGGGCCACTCCCGTGCGCTCGGAGGCTAGCCCAGCATCCTGCTTGAGCACGGCAGAAGGTCGTGGCCACCAGGCCGTATCGGCATCCGGCAGGTGACCTGTAGCCTCGGCGAAATCCCTGACCTCCACGCGTAGAAAGCGGGCGCTCTCCGCTGTGGCCCGTTCCTCTGCTAAATAAGTCTTGCCATCGGGATTGCGCGGGCCAGATGGGGATTGTTCGGCGGCGACCTGAAGAGATGTTAGAGGAATTTTGAAAGCATCTCTAATAATGAGTTCTTCATGCCAAGGATCGAGACCACCATTATCCAACTTCGATAGTTCTAGAACTACAGGCCCGCAATAGATGCTGTCTATGCGGTCAAAACCGTCGTCATCCAGTGTGCCTTGGTATTTCTGGCCCTGACTGTCATGCAAGGTATAGGCAAGGCCGGCATAGGGTTTTCCGTCACCATGCTCGTCAACTAGACGGAAGCTGGCCCAGTGTCTTCGCCTGGGGCAAGCCAGTGTTGCGGGCCTGCTTGTTTTACTTGAGTCATTCATCCCTGATCACTCCTTGCAGTTAGGGTAAACGGTGCAGTCCTGCCCGTTCATTTTGAAGGTCTGAAATACCGGCGGGGTTTGGCAGCGCTGCCAGCCCTCTTTGGGCAGGCATGGCTTCCAGCCTTCCGGGAATTTAATCCAGGTATTGTCTCTATAAGGCCGCTCCTCCGGATTTGCCCGGATATCCAAGCGAACCGTCTTGCCCGGCAATTCCTCGCGCACCAGATGGGCGCCTGCACCTTTGCAGCTCAGGAGTTTGCTGATTTGACCCTTCCGGGAATAGGCCTTGCTGAGCTGGAACAACCACGTACATTCGGCTGTCTTGCTCAAACTGCCATCGGCCTGAAAGGCCGGTGCGCCCTGCGGCAGACTGTCGACCAGCTCCAGACCACCGTTGTCGTAGGTGCGCTGCCAGTCCTTGTCGCCGTAGCGCCCATGGATAAACAGGCCGACGCGTGCCAGGCGCATTTCGCACAGGCCATCGCGGTAGCTGACAGGGATGTTGAAGCTGTACTGTTGCGGGCCGCTTTGAAAATCACTCTCGAAGGAGCGAGCCTGGCTGCGGCCATCGCAATTATTGGCTACGCCATAATGAGCCTGGGCTTTCAGGGAGAAGTTGGCCGGTAGTTCTCCCTCCAGAGTAAAACGCTCACCTGTGAGTGGGGCGAGTGAACTGCAGGCACTTAGCGATACCCCCAGTAATGGCAGCCATAGTGTATGAATAAAATATTTGCTCATCCCTGATCATTCCTTGTACTGGATCATATTTCGTCGGTTATGCGGGTCGCCATCATTATTCGGACTTCTCAGCTTGCTTTTCACGCAAGCTGACTTGCTGGCAAATCTCGATGATTTGCTCACGCATCCAGCGGTTGGCTGGGTCCTGATCGGTGCTTTCGTGCCAGTACAGATGAGTTTCCAGAGTCGGCATTTCCTTTACCGGCAGTTGCATGTAGTGCAGGTCGTTGCTACGTGCGAAACGTTCCGGCACGGTCATCGCCATATCGGTGTTGTGCAATACCGTGTTGGCCATCAGGTAATGCTGAGAGCGCAGGGCAATTTTGCGCTGAATCCCCATTTTACCCAGTGCCAGGTCGATATAGCCTAAACCGCTACGGCGGCTGGATATGTGGATGTGGCTGAGCGACAGGTATTCATCGAGGCTGATTTTGTCTTTCGCCAATGGATGATTTTTACGCAGTGCGCAGACGTAGCGGTCTTCCAGCAGCTTGACGTGGCGCACTTGTGGGTCGGTGTTGAGCGGTGCGTCGATGGCAAAATCAAGACGCCCAGCAGCCAACTCCTTAGTCGTTTCACGGCGACGTGCCAGCATGCTTTCAATGCAGACCTTGGGGGCAAGGCGGCGCAGACGTTGGAACAGCACAGGAAAAATCATCGCTTCACTGAGGTCAGTCATGCTGATGCGATAGGTTTTATTGGCTTGTGTCGGGTTGAACGTACGGCTTTCCTGCACTGAAATACGCAACTGCTGCAGAGCATTACGCACCGGGCCAATGATATTTTGCGACATTGGCGTCGGCACCATGCCTTGAGCGGTTCGCACAAACAGCGGGTCGTTGAAGGTTTCGCGCAAGCGTGCCAACGCATTGGAAACGGCTGGCTGGGTAATGCCAACGATCTGTCCGGCGCGAGTCAGATTAGCCTCGGTGTAGATTGCATCGAAGACGACAAAGAGGTTTAGATCGACCTTGTTGAGATTCATTCCGTAATAGCTCCGAGGCAGTGAATCATATATCGGTGATGAATGTTTATACACGCCGAAAATAGCTTAGGTAAATTTTCATCTGTGATCTAGCATAATTTTCAGCCAATTTAATTACCGTCCAACGTCAAGAAGGTAGCGCCCATGGATTTCGCCTATTCGCCCAAAGTTCAGGACCTGCGTGAGCGCGTCACAGCGTTTATGGAAACCAACGTCTATCCCGCTGAGGCTGTATTTGAACAGCAAGTCAGTGAAGGCGACCGCTGGCAACCGACTGCAATCATGGAAGAGCTAAAAGCCAAGGCTAAGGCTGAAGGATTATGGAACCTGTTTCTGCCGGACTCTGAATTGGGGGCAGGGCTGACCAACGCTGAATACGCGCCGCTGGCTGAAATCATGGGCAGTTCTTTGATTGGCCCGGAGCCATTCAACTGCGCCGCACCAGACACTGGCAATATGGAAGTATTGGTGCGCTATGCCAATGAAGCGCAGAAGAGGCAGTGGCTTGAACCGCTGCTGAGCGGCGAGATTCGCTCGGCCTTTGCCATGACAGAGCCACAAGTGGCTTCATCTGACGCCACTAATATGCAAGCAACCGCAGTGCGTGATGGTGATGAATGGGTGATCAATGGCCGCAAATGGTGGACATCCGGTGCCTGCGACCCGCGCTGCAAGATTCTGGTGTTTATGGGGCTGACCAATCCAGACGGTCCGCGCCATCAACAGCACTCGATGATTCTGGTGCCGATGGATACCGATGGTGTCAAAGTCATTCGTCCGTTGCCGGTGTTTGGCTATGACGATGCACCACATGGTCACGCTGAAATGGTTTTTGAGAACGTGCGCGTGCCTTATGAGAACGTGCTGCTGGGCGAGGGGCGCGGGTTTGAGATTGCTCAAGGTCGCCTTGGCCCGGGTCGCATTCACCACTGCATGCGCTCGATCGGCATGGCTGAGCGCGCGCTGAAACTCATGTGTGAACGCTCGATTGAACGTTCTGCATTCGGTAAGCCTTTGGCCCGTCTGGGCGGCAACATTGATCTGATTGCCGACTCACGCATGGAAATCAACATGGCGCGCCTGTTGACCCTCAATGCGGCCTACATGATGGACACCGTCGGTAATAAGGTGGCGCGCAGTGAAATTGCCCAAATCAAGGTCGTGGCCCCGAATGTCGCGCTGAAAGTGATTGACCGGGCGATTCAAATGCACGGCGGCGGCGGTGTTTCCAATGACTTCCCACTAGCGTACTGGTACGCGATGCAACGTACCCTGCGTCTGGCTGATGGCCCCGATGAAGTTCACCGTGCAGCCATCGGTAAGTTCGAGATTGGCAAGTACATTTCCCGCGAAGCCATGAATGCTTCACGCTAGCACTTGATTGGCGGAGCTTATCGGCAATACAGCGCCCGGCAGTTGGTCCGCCGGGCGCTTGATCCTTGTAATGTAACGACAGCTTAGTAAACCCATACCTCGACACGACGATTTTTGATCCTGCCTTCCTCGTCATTGGCGGCGACTGGAAGCACGTCACCTAGCCCGATGATGTCTTTAAATGCCACACCTTGCTTAGACAGTTCACGGCGCACAGCCATGGCCCGCAACTTGGATAGCAATTCAGCGCGCGCTGGATCAGATTTAGGGTCGCCGAAACCAACCAAGACAACATTCTGATGCAGTTTGTTTTGGGCCTCTAAGTAGTCGAATACCCGGCTAAGGTCGCGCAAAGCCTTGTTATCAAGGTTGGCACTGCCTTCTGCGAAACGAAAATTCACTGACAGCCGCTGCGCGTTGTTGCTCAACTGTTGGTAAGCCTTTGGCATCTCTGGTGTTGCCGCTACCTTGACTGCGCTGACAGTCTGCGAAATAAAGCCGTTTTGCGCAACGATTGCCTGGCCGCGAGGGCTGTGAGCGAAGTCGACCAGTGCTTTTACCCAAGGGTTGGCCTGTGCTGGCGGGTTGTAGAGAAACAAGCGCCGTGACAGTGGGTAATCTTCTGTGGCAATAGCTGTACGCGTCGGCAGCATGGGTTGGGAATCACCGCTGGCAATGGCCAGTGCCTTGGCTTGGCGAATCGAAGGCAGGCCTGTGAAGCCAATGCCTTGCGGGTCGCTGCTGACCGTATCCGAGAGTTTATCGTTTGACTCGAAGCGTTGAGCGGTCGCCGCCAGCGACTTGCCGTTGGCACTGAGCACCAGTTCTTTAAAGGTGTCGTAAGTGCCTGAGTTGTCATCGCGCGCATACAAATGGATCTCACCGGACTGACCGCCCAGTTGCGACCAGTTGCTGATTTCCCCGGAAAATACCTGCGCCAGTTGGTCAGTGCTCAATGAGGTGATTGGATTGCTCGGATGCAGAATGATAGCTAAACCATCAATTGCTATAACCTGTTCTGCGTCGCGACTTTTCATATCGCCAATACGGGCGAGGCTTGTAACTTCTGCATCTTTGATCGGTCTTGACGCGGCAGCAATATCTGCGCTGCCATCTTGCAAGCCAACAAAGCCGGTACTTGAGCCATGGGCTGCGATATTAACCGTAACGTTCTGGCCTTTCGCCGAAGTAGCGGTAACCCGTTGCTCGTTTTCTACGGTGCCTGGCTGGATATCGATTGCACGATAGCCCTGCGCCTCAAGCATGCCCTTGACCAGTGCCGGACCCAGCGTGGCGCCAATGGTGTTTGAGCCTTGGATGCGCAACAGCTGAGCGCTCGGCTGCGTGTTGCTAGCTGCCGGTTGCTGCGCCGCAAATACTGACCAGGGCAGGGCGTAGCAAATAAAACCGAGAAGGATAAGAGTGGAGGCGCGGCTCCACGTTTCACGTTCATTATCGAGCAGGGCGCACGACATGCGGCAAACACCTTGTATGGGTGAGAAGTGCCGCGAAGATAAGACAATATTGTTACGGCAATGTGACGCCTCTAGCGTGCGTGGATGTATTTTTGGATGCTGATCAGCTAAAAGATCGGTGCGCGGCAGTCTTGCTTTGTGCTTGCCGCGCAACCTCAGCTTTTATTCGAGCTCTAGCCAGATAGGCGCATGATCCGAGGGTTTTTCCATGCCGCGCAGTGCGTAATCAATGCCAGTTGTCTTTATTCTGGCTTGCAGGGGCGCGCTGGCCAGAATCACATCAATGCGCAGGCCTCGCTTGGGGTCATCTTCAAAGCCACGACTGCGGTAGTCAAACCAACTGAATTGATCATTCACTTCTGGGTTTTGCAGACGGAAGCTGTCAACCAGTCCCCAGCTTTTCAGGGTGGCGAGCCATTCACGTTCTTCGGGCAGAAAGCTGCATTTGCCGGTTTTTAGCCAGCGCTTGCGGTTCACTTCACCGATGCCAATGTCGCAGTCTTCGGGCGAGATATTGATATCGCCCATCACCACAAGGGCTTGGCTTGGCTGGTATTGGGTGGTCAGCAGCTGTTGCAAGTCAGCATAGAAGCGTTGTTTTGCCGGGAACTTGATCGGATGGTCGCGGCTTTCGCCCTGAGGGAAGTAACCATTCATCACGGTCACCGGATTGCCGTTTTTATCGGCAAAGGTGCCGTATATGAAGCGTCGCTGGGCTTCTTCCTCATCGCCGGGAAAACCCTTGTGCAATTCCAGCGGCGCTTCACGGGAAAGCAGGGCAACGCCGTAGTGGCCTTTTTGCCCGTGGTAATGCACGTGGTAACCCAGCGCGCGAATGTCCGCTTCTGGAAATTGATCGTCGGATACTTTGGTCTCTTGCAGGCCGATAACGTCTGGCTGATGTTTTTCAATCAAGGCCGCCAATTGATGCGGACGGGCACGCAGGCCGTTGATGTTGAAGGAGACAATCTTCATGGCGGCAGATCCAATTCTTTGTAGATGAGACCACTGATGCTAGCCGATTGCGGTATGTGCCTGCCAGCCATCTAGCAGCCTTGGTTGAGCGGTGCTAGGGTGGAGGTAGGCCCTTTACCAATAAGACAAGAGGTCGTCACTGATGCCAAATAGCCCTGCTGAAGTCCGAATGCTCGACGCCGGTTACGCTCAAGAGGCGCGTTCGTTGCTCTATCACGCGTATCGGCTTGAGCCGACTTTTGCTTATTTGTTTGAGGCTGAGCGACCCGGCTTTGACCAGCGAGTGCGGGCCACCATTCGTGAGCTGGTGCAGCAACATTTCAGTGAGGACCAACCTGCAATCGGGCTATTGATTGAAGACCGCTTGATCGGTATCGCTCTGATTGCGCCACCACAGCGCCGGCTGGATCTTACTGAAAGCTGGTCGTGGCGGATGCGCATGCTGTTAACCACAGGTTTTCGCTGCACCAAGCGCTACCTTGAATACCATGCCGCCTTGATGTCCTGTTTGCCGGTTGGCGCTTATCACGTATTACCCTTGATCGGTATCCATCCGGAATACCAAGGCCAACACTTGGGTGAGCAACTGCTTGAGGCCTTGCACAATTGGTGTGCTGATGACCCTAATTCACAAGGTATTGTGGTGGATACCGGTAATCCGCATTATCTGAATTTCTACAAGCGCCAGGGCTACGAAGAGGTGGGTCAAATCGCGGTAGGGCCAGTTATTGAGCATGTCTTCTTGCACCCCAATCCCCAGCAGGTGACTAGGGCAAGCGCTTAAACACGCTGCTTGATCGGCAGTGCACAATTGCGGTTGAACGGCTTATAGGCTGGTACCGAAGTGCCAGATTTTGTGCGGGCTAACTGTATTAAGTGCTCTAGCTGATACTGCGCGCCGTGTTAGCATCGAATTCATGACAGTGGTGAAAAAGCTTTGCGCCGGAGTGGCGCTCATAGTGTTCTGCGCCAGTGTATTGGCGGAATCTCGTTTACGAGTTTCCGTTGATCCGGCGAATAAAGAACTCAAAGCCAACGTGGAAGGTTATATCGGTTCGCTCGGTGAGCGTGATGCCGATGCGTTGCAACGTTTTAGCTTGGTCGCCAAAGAACAGGCCGTCAAAGCCGCTCAGGCTCTTGGCTATTATCAAGCGCAGATCAACATTGAAGTCGTTGACGCAACCCCGCCGCAACTCAAGGTCACTATCAACCCCGGCGAACCTGTGCACCTGCGCAATGTCGTGGTGCGAGTAGATGGACCTGCTGCACAACTCAGCCAGTTTGAATTACCCAAGGGCTCGCGCCTGAAGTCAGATGATGTGCTCAATCATGGCCGGTACGAAGCGGCTAAGAGGCACATTCTTAACCAAGCTTCTCGCTACGGTTTTTTCGCTGGCAAGTTCACCAGCCAACAGCTTGATATTGACCCGCGAGCCGGTATTGCCGATGTGTCACTGATTTATGACAGTGGCCCGCGTTATAGCTTTGGCGAGGTTGGATTCTCTGGCGACTATGACCTCGACAATAGTCTGCTGCAGCGCATGGTGCCGTTCGAACCGAACACCCCGTACAACGCCGATAAGATAGACGAACTTTATCAAGCGCTGCGCTCAAGTGATTACTTTGCCAATGTTCAGGTTGATGCCAATCCCGCGCAGGCCGTTGGCCAGACTATTCCTGTGGTTGTTCAGCTTTCAGCGCGCAAACCGCGCAGCATGGGCCTTGGTCTGGGCTTCTCGACCGACGTGGGCCCCCGAGGGAGGGCTAACTGGACGCGTCACTATGCCAACCCGCAGGGCCACAGTTATGGCGCAGAAATGGAGCTTTCGGCACCACGGCAAAACGTCAGTCTGTTTTATGACGTGCCGCTGGACCCACCCTTGACTGACAAATTCAGGTTCGCCGGCGGTTATCAGTACGAAGACCTGCCGGACACCGACACCCTGAGTAACCTGATTACTGTTGGGCCCGAGTGGCATAGCAAGCTCGATAGTGGCTGGCAGCGGGTTATTTCGCTGAAGTGGCAACGCGAAGAATACGAGTTGGGCGACGACTCTGGCTTGAGTACTTTGCTGTTGCCGGGTATCAGCTATGCCTATTTGCAGAGCGACAGTCAGATCGATCCGAGCCAGGGCTACCGCTTGCAGTTCGATCTTTCGGCGGGCAAGGAGGGCTTGGGCTCTGACTCCGATGTGGTGCATTCCAATGCATCGGTTAAAGGCCTTTACACCCTGGCCAAGAGGCACCGATTCCTGGGGCGGGCGCAGGTCGGCGGAACCGAGTCCAATGGTTTCAGCAATGTGCCGCCCTCGCTACGCTTTTTCGCCGGGGGTGACCAAAGTGTACGCGGTTACGATTACGACAGCCTTTCGCCTGAAAACTCAGATGGCGACAAGATTGGTGGTCGCTATCTGGTTGCCGGTTCGGTCGAGTACCAATACAGCGTCGCTGACAAATGGCGTGTCGCGACCTTCTTCGATCAAGGCAACTCGTTTAACGATCTAGAGTTTCCGTCGCTTAAAAAGTCCTTCGGTTTTGGCGTGCGCTGGATTTCGCCGCTTGGGCCACTGCGTCTGGATTTGGCCAAGCCGATCAATCCCTGGGATGACGATGACGACGGCATTCATATCCACTTCTCGATGGGGCCAGAGCTGTGAATCGTGTGTTGAAGCGCAGTCTCTGGGCTCTGCTGGCCTTGGTCCTGATAGTCATGGTCGCGTTTGCCAGCCTGTTTGCCACGCAAGCGGGCAGTCGTTGGTTGCTGGGCCAAGTGCCGGGGCTGACGCTTGAAAACTTCAGTGGTCGTCTGGCTGGGCACTGGCAGGCCGATGCACTGAACTGGCAACAAGACGCCACGATTGTCGAGGTCAAGCATCCCGAGTTTGAGTGGTCGCCGGGCTGCCTGATGCGCATGACCCTGTGTATCGACCAGCTCAAGGCACAGGCTATCACCCTGCAGTTGCCAGCCAGCACTGATGAAGCCAGTAGCGGGCCGATCACTCTGCCTGAGTTGAATCTGCCGGTTGCGGTAGAGCTGGGTGAGATTGAAGTAGGGCGCTTGCAGCTCAACGGTGTTGAACAACTTCAGGGCTTGCAGTTAGCGGCGCATTGGACGGCTGAAGGCCTGAAGATTGATAAGTTGGATTTGCAGCGTGAAGATTTAAGCGTTGCCTTGAGCGGATTACTGCAACCCAGAGGTAACTGGCCGCTTAAGGTTGCTGGCGATATAAATCTGCCGTCGCCCGATGCCGGGCCGTGGAAGCTGGTGGTGGACATCAGCGGCGATTTACAAAAGACCCTGAATATAGATGCACAAAGCAGCGGTTATCTGCCGGGGCATTTGACCGGTGAACTGCAAGCTCTGGCTGAAAATCTGCCGGCCAAATTGCAGCTCAATGCTCACGGGTTCAAAGGCAGCGCGGCGTTGCCCGATACACTGCGTTTGAACAAGGTCTTACTGACCGCTGCAGGTGACCTGAAGCAAGGTTATAAAATCGACGGTACAGCCCTGTTGCCGGGCGATGGCGGCGATATAAGCCTGCTGTTGCAAGGCCTGGTCACGGGCGAGGGCGCTGATGTCTCGCAGTTGCAACTCAGTGCAGATGACCAGCGCAAACTCGACCTCAATGCCAAGCTGAACTGGAGCGATGGCTTTAGCATCGACGCGAGCTTCGACTGGCAGGATTTTCCCTGGCTGATGCTTTATCCATTGGAAAGCCCACCGCCGGTAACGGTTAAAACCCTCAAGGGCGATATCAGCTTTGCTGATGGAAACTACTTGGGAAACATCGATGCCAATCTGCTTGGGCCAGCAGGGGCATTCCGTGTTAAAACCCCCGTTAGTGGCGACCTGACTCAAGTGCATCTGCCTGACTTACAGGTCGTAGCTGGACAGGGTAAGGCACAGGGCCGGGTTCAAGTCGGGTTTGCGGATGGAGTTAGCTGGGATACTCAACTGCAACTCACTGACCTCAACCCAGCGTATTGGCTGGCGGAGATGCCGGGCACCTTGGCTGGGCCGCTTTCGAGCAAAGGCCAGCTGAAAAATGAAACACTCAATCTAAGTGCCGCTTTAGACATTAACGGCAAGCTGCGTGGGCAAACCGCACAGCTTAAAGTCGATGCTACAGGCGTGGGGCAGTCGTGGAATCTAAGCGCCCTGAATATCAAACTGGGTGAAAACAGCATTAGCGGCAGTGGCGCTTTGGATAAAAAACTGAGCGGCCAGTTACGTTTGAATCTACCACGCCTCGGCCAGCTTTGGCCTGGGCTGCAAGGCAAGATCAATGGCCAGGTCGATGTGGCCGGCAGCCTCAAAGCGCCGCAGGGCAAACTAGCGCTGAAAGGCCAGCAAATTGCCTACACCGATCAGCGAATCCACAGCCTCGATCTTAATGCGACCTTGAACAGTGCACAGCAAGCTAACCTGCAACTGGTTGCCGACGGTATTGCCCTTGGCGAAACCTCGCTTGGGCGCTTGGATGCTAAGGCCCAAGGTAACCAACAACGTCAGCGTCTCACGCTGAACCTCAAAGGCCCAATGCTCGAAACATCCCTGGCCTTGCAAGGGGTGTTGAATGATAAAGGTGCTTGGCGCGGCACACTGGACAGCAGTCAGATCAAAAGTGGTGGTCAGGATTGGCGTTTGCAGCAAGCCGCCAAGTTGGAACGTCTGGCTAATGGTCAAATCACCTTGGGCAAGCATTGCTGGCGCTCAGGCAGTGCTTCGTTATGTGGTGAAGAGCAACGCTTGTTGCCGGACCCGCGAATCCGTTATCAGCTCAAAGGTTTCCCGTTGGATAGCCTGACTCAGTGGTTCCCGGATGATTTCGCCTGGAAAGGGCAGTTAGATGCGGCGATCAAGCTGGATGTCCCGAGCGCAGGGCCTGGCGGGCAAATTACGCTAGATGCCGGGCGCGGCTCATGGCGCGTGCGTAACGCGGGCGAGTGGAATGATTTCAATTATGACAATCTGCGACTGGTCAGTGATTTGAAACCGGCACAGATTGTCAGCACTTTGCAGCTTAGTGGGCCGAAGATCGGCCAACTCAATGTTCAGGCCAAGCTCGACCCGAGGCCAGGTCCGCGACCGATATCGGGCACTTTTAATTTACAGGGCGTCGACATTTCGCTAGCCAGACCTTTTGTTCCGATGGTCGATACCTTGACCGGTCGCCTCAGTGGTAACGGCACGTTGTCGGGCACACTACTAGCGCCGCTGGTTAATGGTCGGGTGCAATTGAGTGAAGCCGAGATTTCCGGCGGCCAGTTACCGACCGACTTTAAAGACTTGCAACTACTTGCCCTGATCAATGGGCAGAACCTGCAGCTGACTGGCGGCTGGCGCAGTGGGGAGAAGGGCGCTGGTAAGTTAAAAGGTAATCTGGCGTGGGGAGACGGGCTTGCCGGTGAGTTGAACATCAGCGCCAAACAGTTGCCGGTCAATGTTGAGCCTTACGCTGCGCTAGAGGTAGAGCCGGATATCACTGTCGTCGTGGCCAACGAGCAAATGTCGGTACGTGGCAAGGTGTTGGTGCCGCGCGGCAGCATTGAGGTGCGCGAGCTGCCGCCTTCCACGGTACAGGTATCGAGCGATGCGCGGATCGTTGGCAGCCAAGCGGTGGACGACAAACCCGTGGCCATTGCAATGGATGTCGATGTAATCGTCGGGGAGGATGTGCTCAAGTTCAGTGGCTTCGGGCTCAAGGCTGAAATCGCCGGCAATGTGCACATTGGCAATGACCTTGATACCCGCGGCGTGCTGAACCTGAACAACGGCAAGTTCAACGCTTATGGCCAGAAATTGACAATCCGCCGCGCTCGCCTGCTGTTTGCCGGGCCGATAGACCAGCCGTATCTGGATGTTGAAGCGATCCGCACTGTCGATGATGTGGTGGCCGGGTTACGTTTGACGGGTAATGCTGCTGAGCCGAAAAGCGAAGTGTTCTCAGAGCCGGCAATGAGTCAGAACCAGGCCTTGAGCTATTTGATCCTGGGCCGGCCAATCGGGCAGGACAGTGGCGACAGCAACCTGATCGGTCAGGCGGTAGTGGCGCTGGGCCTTAAGGGCTCGTCACCCTTCGCCGGAAATATTGCACAAACCATGGGCATCGAGGATTTCCAGCTTGATAGTGAAGGCAGTGGCGATAGCACCAGCGTGGTCGCCAGTGGCAGGCTTTCTGAACGGCTTAGTCTGCGTTACGGTGTCGGGGTGTTTGAGCCGGTAAATACCGTGGCCTTGCGCTATGAATTGACCAAGCGCCTGTACCTTGAGGCCGCCAGCGGTTTGGCCAGTTCGCTGGATATTTTCTTCAAGCGTGATTTCTGATCAGTTGTATTGTGAAAAAACTCTTCAAAATCAACGCTCCATTCTTAAAAAGGCGTGGTAGCATCCCAGTCCATCAATGTGCTGTAGCACTTTGACACAACTAGGTTGCTGCAACGCTTGTCGGCTTTACGTGACCCGTGACATCGACCTGTTGTCAGCATAGACAGTGGCGCTTATCGGCGGCATGTCCTGACTATCAGCCCGGTAACAGCTGGCGCTGAACAACAACAAAAAGGAGCTAGTGATGGAGTTCATCAACAATCTGGTCAACCAGGTTAACGGCCTCGTCTGGGGGCCGCCAATGTTGGTGTTGATCCTCGGCACAGGTCTTTTCCTGATGCTGCGTTTAAAGTTTATGCCGCTGACCCATATTGCCACGGGCTTCCGCCTGATGTGGCGCGGCCGCACCAAAGGTGAGGGCGAAGTCGGCGAAATCACCCCATTCCAAGCATTAATGACCACCCTTGCAGCCACCGTCGGTACCGGTAATATCGCCGGTGTAGCAACGGCGATCTTCCTCGGTGGCCCGGGTGCGCTGTTCTGGATGTGGTGTACCGCTCTGGTGGGCATGGCGACCAAATACTGCGAAGTGGTGTTGGCTGTTCACTACCGTGAGAAAGATTCACGCGGTGCGTTCGTCGGCGGGCCGATGTATGCCATCAAAAACGGTCTGGGCAAGAAGTGGGCATGGATGGGTGCAGCCTTTGCCATCTTTGGTGGCTTTGCCGGTTTTGGTATCGGCAACATGGTTCAGGTCAACAGTATGGCCAGCGCCATGCAAGAGACGTTCAACGTGCCGCCGCTGGTTACCGGTGTTGTCAGCATGGTGCTGGTGGGCTTGGTAATTCTGGGTGGTATCCGCCGTATCGGTAAGGTTGCTGCTTCACTTGTTCCATTCATGTGTGTGGCCTACATCATCGCTGCAATCGTGGTATTGGTGGTTAACGCTGCGGCGATTCCGACTGCATTCGACCTGATCATCACTCACGCCTTTACCCCAATCGCTGCGACTGGCGGCTTTGCGGGTGCTGCGGTGATGGCGGCGATCCGCTTTGGTGTGGCGCGTGGTATTTTCTCCAACGAAGCAGGTCTTGGTACTGCAGGTATTGCGCAGGCAGCGGGCACCACTGACAGCCCGATTCGCTCTGGCATGATCGGTATGCTCGGGACCTTTATCGATACTCTGGTTATCTGCACCATGACCGGCCTGGCAATCATCTGTTCGGGCGTATGGAGTAGCGGTGCCAGTGGTGCGGCATTGTCTGCGGCAGCATTTGACTCGGCCATGCCGGGCATTGGCGGGCCAATCCTGACTATTGCCTTGGTGGTCTTTGCCTTCACCACCATTCTGGGCTGGAGCTACTACGGTGAGCGCTGCTGGGAATACCTGATGGGGACCAAAACTATCCTGCCATTCCGCCTGATCTGGGTGCTGGCTGTGCCTTTCGGTGCAATCGCCCAACTGGATTTCGCCTGGCTGGTAGCAGACACCCTCAACGGCTTGATGGCACTGCCTAACTTGTTGGCACTGTTGCTGCTGAGCCCGGTAGTGGTGAAGCTGACCAAAGAGCATTTCAGCAAGTAGATGGCGGTTAAATTCCACGCGGTTTGTGGGGTTTAAGCCTGATAAAAAAGCCTCGCAATCGCGAGGCTTTTTTATGTGCGGCATGTTTTACTGATGCTTTGACAACCAAGAGGATCATTGTAATGACTCAAGTAACCTTGCGTGGCAATCCTGTAGATGTAGCAGGCAACTTGCCTGAGGTTGGCCAACAGGCTCCGGCTTTTACTTTGGTGGGTGCAGGTCTGGCTGACGTAAGCCTGAGCAGCCTGGCGGGTAAGCGTAAAGTGCTAAACATTTTCCCAAGCGTCGACACGCCAACCTGCGCCATGTCCGTACGTAAATTCAATACAGAAGCCAGCGCGCTGGAAAACACTGTCGTTGCTTGCATCTCGGCGGATCTGCCATTTGCTCAGGCTCGCTTCTGCGGTGCAGAAGGTTTGGACAACGTAGTGAACCTGTCGACTATGCGCGGTGCTGAGTTTCTTAAAGATTATGGCGTCGCTTTGACTTCTGGCCCATTGGCCGGTGTTGCGGCACGTGCAGTTGTGGTCCTCGATGAGAACGACAAAGTTCTGCACAGTGAGCTGGTAGCAGAAATCGGTAGCGAGCCGAACTATGACGCCGCAATTGCTGTGCTCAAGTAAGACTGCGCTTATGCGCTGAGAAACCGCTGCGCTAGTTTTTTCAGAGCCTTGCTAGCGGCGCATAAATAAAAACCGCAATCAACTCGATTGCGGTTTTTTGTGAGCGGCTTAAATGGCTAGATCACAGGGTCAGCATAGCCATCGACTCGGCGCCATAACGCTCACCGGCCGCAGCTTGCGCCGGGAAGATAGCGTTCAATACAGCAAGCTCCGTAGCACTTAGACTGATTTCCAGTGCCGCAATGTTTTCTTCCAGGTAACGGCGACGTTTGGTTCCAGGAATCGGCACAATGTCGCTGCCCTGCGCCAGCACCCATGCCAAAGCCAGTTGCGAGGCTTTAACGCCTTTGTCTTGTGCCAGCTGTTCAACCTGGGCAACCAGCTGTAGGTTCTTGGCAAAGTTCTCACCTTGAAAGCGCGGGCTGAAACGCCGGTAATCGTCTTCGGCGAAATCATCAGGGCTTTTCAGTGCGCCAGTTAGAAAGCCGCGCCCCAGTGGGCTGTACGGCACAAAGGCGATGCCCAGTTTGCGGCAGGTCGCCAGTACCTGATTTTCCTCAGGATCACGTGTCCACAATGAGTATTCGCTTTGCACGGCGCTTATCGGGTGAACCTGATTGGCACGCTGCAGGGTTTGTGGCGCGACTTCACTGAGCCCGATATAGCGAACCTTGCCTTGTTGGACCAAATCCGCCATTGCGCCGACGGTATCCTCAATCGGCACGTTAGGGTCGATACGGTGTTGGTAATACAGGTCGATATAGTCGGTCTGTAAACGCTTAAGGCTGCCTTCAACGGATGCGCGAACGTAGTCTGGATGACCACTCACACCGCGTACATGCGGGTTGTTTGGGTCACGTAGCAGGCCGAACTTGGTAGCGATAAAAGCCTGCTGGCGTTTGCCTGCCAAAGCCTGGCCGAGCAGTTCTTCATTGCTGTGTGGGCCGTAGGCATCTGCTGTGTCGAATAGATTTAAACCCAATTCAAGGGCGCGGTGCAGGGTGGCGATTGATTCGCTTTGGTTCTGGTTGGTCACGTAGAAATCGCTCATGCCCATGCAACCCAAGCCAATTGCAGATACCTGCGGACCGTTGTGACCGAGTTGGCGAGTTTTCATTGGTTAAACCCCTTGCGAGTGAATGTACGATCAGTTTGGCTGTTATCTATTGCTAGATAAACCGGCTAAAATTGCATGCACTATTTTTAAAAACAAAATAATAAAGGCGGATGAAACGACGATGGATCGGGTCTTGGCAATGCAGGTATTTAGCCGGATTGTGGAGCTGGGCGCTTTTGGCAAAGCAGCCGATAGCCTTGGTATGTCGCGCGCATCAGTGACCCAGCTGATCAAACAGCTTGAGAGTCATTTGGGTGTGCAATTGCTGCAGCGTACCACCCGTCAAGTACGCGCTACCTTGGATGGACAGGCCTATTATCAACGTTGTCTGCTGCTGTTGGCTGATATTGAAGAGGCTGAGTCGTTTTTCTCGCAAACCCGAGATAACCCGCAGGGGTTGTTGCGCATTGATCTACCTGCATCGCTGGGACACCGAGTAATCATTCCGGCACTCGCCGATTTTTGTGCGCGCTACAGCAAGATAGAACTGATTGTTGGCTCATCCGATCGTCCGGTTGAGCTGGTGCGTGAAGGTGTCGATTGTGTCGTCAGGGCAGGGGATATCCACGATCTAAGCCTAGTCGCCAGACCGCTTGGACAACTGCCGCAGATTACCTGTGCAAGCGAGGCCTACCTCAATAAGTTCGGTACCCCGCAGAGTCTTGATGAATTGTCTGCTCACCGGGCCGTCAATTTTGCTTCAGCGCTTAATGGCCGTGTTTTTCCCCTCGAATTCAGCGTGAACGGCAAGCTAGTCACATTTGTGCAGCCGGGCTCTATCACGGTGACTAATGCCGAAGGTTATGTAGCCGCTTGTGAAGCGGGGTTGGGCATCATTCAAGCGCCGTATTATCACCTGCGTGAACAAATCGAGGCAGGCACCTTGCGCGAGATACTTGCCCAGCACCGACCGCCTGCAATGCCACTGACCGCGCTGTATCCGCCGCAGCGACAACTTTCCCGGCGGGTGCGGGTATTTGTTGATTGGCTGGTTGAGCTGTTTTCGGCGGAGCAATGGAGTGAAGGGGCTGATAAGTAGCTCAGGTGCTTGTAGTGCGCTGCACGGCTTAGCTCGCGCCTTGTGCTGATGTTCAAACGGTCAATAATCTGGCAATATTGCAACTGGTTATTATTTGCGTTTGATTGTTATGGCTGGCGGCACAATGACTTCTCACATTTTAGCGATCGAAGATGATCCGGTGCTTTCTGTGCATTTGCACGAGCATCTGTCCAGTCGCGGTTTTAAAGTGACTCTGCACGGTGATGGCAAAGCAGGGTTAGCCCAAGGTCTGAAACAAACCTTTGATTTGGTCTTGTTGGATATTCTCCTGCCGAGCCTAGATGGTCTCAAGGTTCTGGCGCAGTTGCGTCAAAACAGCAACGTGCCGGTGATCCTAATGTCGGCACTTGGTGCCGAACAGGATCGTATTGCCGGTTTTAGTCAGGGCGCTGATGACTACTTGCCAAAACCCTTCACCATGGCTGAGCTGGAAGTGCGTATCGCCGCAATTATGCGGCGAGTGGCCTATGAACGCGGTTATCGAAAAGTCACTAAGGCTGTGCCAACGCTTGAGCTTAACCAGCAACACAATGACGTTCGCCATAATGGCCAGTGGGCGCAATTGACCGTTACCGAGTTTCGCCTTCTGGAGTTGCTGATCGAAAATGCGGGCGAGGTGCTAAGCAAGGCATTTCTTTATCAGCAAGTGCTGCATCGGGCTTACTCCCAGCATGATCGCAGCCTCGATATGCACATAAGCCATGTGCGCCGTAAGCTTTCAGCCATCGGTTATCTGAGCGGTCGTTTGGATACAGCCTGGGGCAAAGGCTATGTATTTGAGCTTGATCAGAGCTGAACATGACCCGTCGCTATCCATTGTTTTGGCGCCTTGCAGTGCAACTGCTCGGTGTGTGCATTCTTATCGCCTGGGGCGCTTGGTATTGGAGCGGGATCATTGAGCAGCGCAGCGCTTACCTGAGTCCTGCTGCGCAACAACGACTGCATTTATATGCCGATGAGGCGGAGCAGGCTTGGCTGCAAAGTGGTGCTGATGGCGTCGAGCGTTGGGTCGAGCAAATGGCCGTTAGTGAACCCGGGATATGGGTTGCTGTGATCGGCAGCAACTTGGAAAGCCTGGGGCGACAGCCATTCACCGCCGAAGAGTATTCCCACTTGCGCCGGTTACGCATTGTCGATGGCCCCATGAGCCAGCGCGTTCGTGGCTTGCCGTATCTCGGCATACCCTTTGTGCAGGCGCCAGATCAGGGGCAGGTGGTTATTCAGTTGCCACGACGTTTCGTCCCTGAAGGCTTTACCTGGTCTATGCAAGTGCTTCTACACGGTGTGGTGCCGGCGATTTTGGCATTGCTACTGTGCCTGTTGATTTATCGCCAGATCATCGCGCCGCTGGGTTATTTACTCGATCAGGTCAATGCACTTGGCGGTGACAACCTGGCGGCGCGCGTATCACCCAAGCTAAGTCGGCGCCAGGATGAGTTGGGCAGGCTTGGCCGAGCGTTTGATCACATGGCTGAGCGACTGGACAAAACTGTATCGCGACAACGGCAATTGCTGCGCGATGTATCCCATGAGTTACGTACACCGCTTTCGCGCTTACGGGTGGCGGGCGAGTGCGCAACTGATGTGTCAGAGCTGCGTTTGCGCTTGGAGCGTGAAGTCGAGTCGATGCAGGTTCTGGTCGACGGCACGCTCGAGCTGGTCTGGATGGACACCGAGCGGCCGCAGCTAGATTTGCAAAGCATTGATGTGGCGGCGTTATGGGGCGTGCTCTGTGAAGATGCTTGTTTCGAAAGCGGTTGGGACGCCAACAGGTTGCGTTGCCAGTTGCCCGAGAACTGCCAAGTGCGCGGCCACCTGAACAGCTTTGCGCAGGCTTTGGAAAACATTCTGCGTAATGCCATTCGCTACTCACCGGCGCAAGGGTGCGTGTATTTACGTGGTCAACGCGATGAAGACAGCTGGCTGCTGCATATCGAAGATGAGGGCGGCGGTGTCGCTGACGCTGAGCTGGAAACAATCTTTCAGCCCTTCACCCGTTTGAGCGCTGCGCGGCCGGGTGGTGAAGGTTTTGGACTGGGCTTGGCTATCGCCAGAAGTGCCGTGCGTCTGCAAGGCGGCGAGCTGTGGGCCGACAATGGCGACACGGGGCTTCGGCTTTGGTTGCGTTTACAAAGTGTATAGTTTGTAAATGATCTTTATTCTCTAACGAGAATCAATATCATCTCCGCCATCTAGCGCAGAGGTGAGCTTGTTACCAGCTCATTTCTTGCACGCAATTGGCAGACATGGAGAGATGTTGATGCAGTACCGCCCAAGACTTAATCATCTGACATTGGCTTTTTTGGCCATGAGTGGTTCGCAGGTTGGATTTGCCGCTGACTCAGCAAAAAATGCAGATGGCACTGTGCAGTTGCAGGACGCTTATGTACTGGGGACTGCCGAGGAAGAGCTGAAACAGGCGCCGGGTGTTTCGATCATCACTGCTGAAGACATCAAGAAACGTCCGCCGGTCAATGATCTCTCCGATATCATCCGCAAAATGCCCGGGGTTAACCTAACCGGCAACAGTGCGACTGGTCAGTACGGCAACAATCGCCAGATCGACATTCGTGGCATGGGCCCGGAAAACACCCTGATTCTGATTGACGGCAAACCTGTCAGCTCGCGTAACTCTGTGCGCATGGGCCGCAGTGGCGAGCGTAATACCCGTGGCGACAGTAACTGGGTGCCTGCAGCGGCAGTTGAGCGCATTGAAGTACTGCGCGGGCCTGCTGCTGCGCGTTATGGTTCTGGCGCGGCGGGTGGTGTGGTCAACATTATTACCAAAGCCCCAACCCATGAGCACAGCGGCCAGATAACGGCTTACACCAACCTGCCTGAAAACGATGCTGAAGGCGTGACCAAGCGCATTAACTTCAATATGGCTGGGCCAATTGTCGAGGCGTTGTCGTACCGCTTATACGGTAACTTCAACAAGACGGATGCCGATGACCTGTCGCTCAATGAAGAGTTCGCCACAAGTCCAACCGCAACCCCACCAGCCGGGCGCGAAGGTGTGCGCAATAAGGATGTGAGTGGGCTTCTGCGTTGGGATCTGGACCCGCAACAGGTGCTCGAGTTTGAAGGTGGCTATAGCCGTCAGGGCAATATTTTTGCGGGTGACCGAGCTGTTAGCACCAATGGCACCGAGCTGATCAGTCAGCTCGCCGGTGATGGTAAAGAAACCAACGTGATGTATCGCCAGTCTGCATCGGTCACCCATCGTGGCGACTGGGATTTCGGCACATCGCAGGTTGTTGCTTCTTACGAGAACACCCGTAATCATCGCCTTAATGAGGGCTTGGCCGGTGGTCCAGAAGGCAGTATTACCACCGCTGACGACTGGTCGACTTCCGAGCTGAAAGCGTACCGCTTGGCAGGTGAAGTAAACATGCCGCTGCAAATCGGTCGTCCGCAGGTGCTGACGCTTGGGACCGAGCTTACCCGCGATGAGTTGGACGATCCGTATTCAATGACGCAGAGCACCGGTAATGGCGGTGCTGTGCCGGGTGCTGACACGGGCGTTCGTTCAGGTAAGGCAGATGCCGACAATTACGCAGTATTTGCCGAAGACAATATCGAGTTGAGTGACCGCTGGATTCTGACTCCGGGCTTGCGTTTCGACCATCACAGCCAGTTCGGAGGTAACTGGAGCCCGAGCCTCAACACCACCTACAAAATCACCGATGCAATCTCGTTGAAAGGGGGTGTTGCCAAGGCATTCAAGGCACCGAATCTGTATCAGTCCAATACTAATTACCTGTACTACACCCGTGGCAACGGCTGTCCGGTTGACGCCCCGAGCCTGGGTGCTGGTTGCTACATACAGGGCAATGATGATCTTGATGCGGAAACCAGCATCAACAAAGAGATTGGCATTGTCTATGACCAAGCGGGCTGGAACGCTGGGATTACCTATTTCCACAACGACTATAAAGACAAGATCACCGCAGGTCTTGATCAAGTGGCTCAAACCACCAGCAATGGTCGGGTTTTCCAATGGGAAAATGCCCCGAAAGCCGTGGTTGCAGGTTGGGAAGGCAGTTTGAATATCCCGCTGCTGGGTAATGAAGGCGAAATCCTCAGCTGGAATAACAACTTCACCTACATGATTGAAAACACCAACAAATCGACCAACGAGCCATTGTCGATCATCCCGGAATACACAATCAACTCGATGCTTGATTGGGCGGTTACTGACAGTCTCGACCTGTCATTCAATATGAGCCATTACGGCAAGCAGGAACCACGCAACCTGACCTCACGTGGCGGGCCCGCAACTGGCGATGAGCTAAGAACTCGCGGCAGCTACAGCGTATTCGGCTTAACCGGAAATTATGAATTGGATGACACCTGGAGTTTCTCGACCGGGATAAACAACCTGTTCGACAAGGAACTCAAGCGCGAAGCCAACTCCGGCGGCGAAGGTGCCAACACCTACAACGAGCCGGGTCGCTCTTACTTCGCCTCGGTGACTGCGAACTTCTAAATACTGTGCTCCTTTGGCCGCTCTAAGGCATCTCTGAAAAACTACTGCGCGTCGCTCGCTACCTTTTTCAGAAGACATCTGACCAGCGGCTTTCACTCCGCCAGCGACCCTGGCGGAGTTCTTTGTTTTCGGCTGTTGCGAAAGCAATCAAGGCTGTGATGGATTGAGGAAGCGGATGTAATGAAGTATTTGCTGTTGTTGTTATCTTTTCTGCCCTGGATGGCGCAAGCCAAGCCAGACCTGACACGAGTCATGGGAGAGACCTTAGCTGAGCGCGGCTCTGAGTTTTTCAACTTTGAGCACTTTGATCTGTCTTCGGCAGATAACCAGCGCCACTATCGGGTTTATCTGGCAATTCCCAAGCAGTCAGCGCCAGCGTCAGGCTATCCGGTGTTGTACATGCTCGACGGCAATGCCGCATTGGCTGCCCTCAAGGATCAATGGTTTAGCGGTTTGTCTGAGATGCCGCTGCTGGTGATGATTGGCTATGCCGGGGAGCGGGTGATCAACCCTGCAGAACGCACGCTCGACTACACCCCAGCGGCTCAAGCAGGCCAGCCGTTGGTTTTTCAGGGACGTAGGGCGGGCGGGGCATCTGCATTTTTGCAGTTGATTGAAGGCCAGATCAAACCCGTTGTAGAGGCTAAGTATCTGCTGGATCAGCAGCGGCAAAGTCTTTGGGGGCATTCATTTGGCGGTTTGTTCGTACTCAATACCCTGTTTACCAAACCACAGAGCTTTAACCGCTATATCGCGGCAAGCCCCTCATTATGGTGGCAGTCGGGTTTAATCCTGGAGATTGAAAAGCAGCTACCTGCCGATGCTCAAGCACAACTGCTGATCGTACATGGCGAGCTGGAAGGGCAAACGCAAAAGAGGCGGGAAGTGCCCAAGGAGCGCGCTGCTGCTATGCGTGCAGTGGGAACTGATGCATTACCCAGAATGGTCAAGCGCTTGGCAGAAATACCGGGCTTGCAGCTTGAGTATCAACAATTGCCGGGGCTTAGCCATGGGCCAATGTTGCCCGCGTCTATCCCGTGGGCGTTAAAAGTCGCAACGGAGCCACAAGCACAATGAAAGCTCAGGCGTTTAGTTGGTCGATGCTGTCACGGGTGCTCGCCGCGATATTTGCCGGTTACCTATTTACCTACGCATTCACTGCAGCACTGTCGCAAGTGCTGCCCACCGAGCCGCGTGCGGCAATGACAATCGCAACCTGGCCAGCCTTTGTGATCTACCCATTGGTGATTCTCTGGGCGTTCGCCTGCGCTCGCGTGCGGGTTGTGTGGAGCGGTTTATTACTGGCCAGCGCTGTGTTGCTAATCATTGGATTTTGGCCGCAATTAATGAGAGTTTGGTCATGAAGTCACAATCGTTAACGCAATCGATGTCGTGGTTGCATACCTGGGTTGGGCTGGTGTTTGGCTGGTTGCTGTTTGCTATTTTTCTCACCGGAACCCTGGCCGTATTCGACAAGGAAATCGATGTCTGGATGCGCCCCGAAGCGCCCGCGCATAAAGTCGATCAAACCCAAGCTGTGCAGCGGGCAATTACCTATTTGCAGGCCAGACACGCAAATGCTTCAGCATGGAATATCGGCTTGCCGACCGAGCGCTCACCGGGCTTGACTGTGTCTGCTGGCGAGCAGCGGCGAGGCGGGCCACGGCAATACCTTGACCCCAACACGGGTGAACCGATAGCGGTGCGCGACAGTGCCGGTGGCGGTCACTTTTTTCGCTTTCACTTCACCCTCAATATGCCGCGCAATATTGGTATCTGGCTGGTCGGTTTTGCCGCGATTGGTATGTTGGTTGCGCTGTTTAGCAGCCTGATCATCCATAAAAAGTTCTTCAAAGAATTTTTTACTTTCCGGCCGGGTAAAGGCCAGAGGTCGTGGCTCGATGCGCATAACGCCACAGGCGTGCTGGTGTTGCCTTTCCACTTGATGATCACCTACACCGGGCTGGTGATTTTCTCGGTCATTTATATGCCTGCTGCGGTAGATGCCCTGTTCGATGGTGATCGCCAGGCCGCTTTTGGCCGCGATCAGCATGGGCATCACGGCGCACATGCTGTCGCTCCCGCTACTGCTGCTGGCCAACTGACTGCAATCGGCCCGGTATTGGCTGAGGCAGAACGGACGATGGGGGAAATCGGTTCACTGTCGATCAGCAACCCTGGACGTAGCGATGCCAGGATTGAAGCGCGCCCGGTGCTGGGCAACAGAATCGAGCTGACCAAAGGCAAGAGCATGACCTTCGATGGGTTAAGCGGCAAGGTTGTGACGCAACCGGAGCAGAGCCGTGGCGCCATTCTGAGTCAGCGGGTGATCGCGGGTTTGCATTTCGCCCAGTTCGGTGGTTACCCGATGCGCTGGTTGTACTTTCTTTGCAGCCTCGCCAGTTGCGCAATGATCGCCACCGGCTTGGTGCTGTTCACCGTTAAACGTCGCCGTAGGCATGACGCAGAAGGCCCTATCGCTGCTTGGCTGTATAAGGTGGCGGAACGGCTGAATGTGGCAATCATTCCCGGCTTAAGCATTGCCTGTATCGGCTATCTGTGGGCTAACCGCTTGCTGCCCGTCGAGGTGGCGGAGCGTGGAGCGCTTGAGGTACGGGTATTTTTCGCCATTTGGTTGTTGAGCCTGATCCATGCCTGTTGCCGCCCATATATTCAGGCGTGGCGTGAGCAGTTGGGCTTGGCTGCGTTCCTGTGCCTGGCCTTGCCGCTGCTCAGCACCATAACCCTGCAACAACCCTGGGCAGAGCCTATCCGAGTATATGTTGAGCTGACTGCGATTGGTTGCGGTGCATTACTGGCTTTTTGCGCTTGGCGAGTAGGCCAGCCCAAGGTGCGGATTACCTCGCGTCGTCAGTCTTCAGTCGCGGTACAGGTGCAATAATATGTTGATCAATTTCTTTGCCGGACTGTTGCTGGTTTATTGCGCCATGTCGGCACTTTGTCTAGGTATAGAGCGCCACTACAAGAATGTCTGGAAGCGTGAGCCACAAACCTATGTCTGTCGCGCTTTACGGGTTGCCGGTTGGCTGTTGCTGGGCGCGGGCTTTATGGCCTGCGTATCTAGCTGGGGCTGGGCCATGGGCCCGATTGGCTGGCTGGGGCAGGTCAGCCTGGCGGGTTTGCTGCTGGTTATGAGCCTGCCCTATAAACCAAGGCTGGCGTTGACCTTGCCGGTGATTAGCGCACCGGTTTGGTTGCTTGCCTGGGTGTTGTTGTAATGGCTGGATCAGGTATCGGGGATTTCAGCCGTTTGGTCAAAACTTAACCATTTATTGCGATTTGCCGCTGCTGATTTGTGATTGTTTGGCACAAACTGCAACAGACCATAAGTAAATAGCTGGTAAAGAGGCTTTGCTTAGGCCTTAAGAGTGCTTATCGTTCGTCTTCCTCTAGGAAGTGATCTGAGATATGCCTGATTCGAACAACACCCTAATCCCCGCAAAAGCCTCACGCCAATGGTTGATTGGACTGGTTTTACTGGTTGTCATCGCAGCATTGGTATGGGGATTCTGGCCAGCAAAACCAGAGCCAGTGAGCGGCAATCGCTTTGGCGATATGGGGCCAGTACCGGTGCGTGTGGCTGAGGTTGAAGCTGCAGATTTCCCGATCGAATTGAAAGCCCTCGGCACAGTGACCGCCTATAACACGGTAAATGTGCGTGGCCGGGTTGACGGCGAGCTGATGAAGTTGCTGTTTACCGAAGGGCAGAGAGTAAAGGCCGGAGACTTATTGGCGGTGATTGACCCACGGCCGTATCAGGTCGCCTTACAGCAAGCACAGGGTACGGCTCTGGAGAATCAGGCACAGTTAAAAAACGCTGAAATAGATCTGGCGCGTTATAAAGGGCTGTACGCAGACGACTCGATTGCCAAGCAAACCCTGGATACTCAACTGGCGCTGGTGAATCAGTATCGTGGCACGGTTAAGACCAATCAGGCCGCCGTTGCTGAAGCCAAGCTCAATCTTGATTTCACTCAGGTACGTGCACCTATCAGCGGCCGTTTGGGGTTGCGTCAGGTCGATATCGGCAATCTGGTGACTTCTGGAGATGAATTGCCTTTGGTGGTGATTACTGAAACCACACCGATTGCGGTGATGTTCACCTTGCCTGAGGCGGAATTGCCCGGAGTGTTGAAACACTATCGCGCCGGTGAAACCCTCGCGGTCGAGGCTTGGGATCGCAGCGAGAAAACCCTGTTGGCCAAGGGGCAACTAGAGACGCTGGATAACTTGATCGATACCGCAACCGGCACGGTCAAGCTCAAGGCACGCTTTGCCAATACCGATGAAATGCTCTATCCCAACCAGTTTGTAAATGTGCGCCTGCGCGTTGAAGTTCGTAAAAATGTCGATGTGATTCCCGCCGCTTCGCTGCAGTTTGGTTCCAATGGCCCCTTCGTTTATGTCGTCGACAAAGAAGACAAGATCAGCATTCGCCCGGTCGAGGTCGGGCCAAGTAACGGTGAAACAACCTTGATCGAGAAGGGCGTCAGCGTCGGCGAGCGGGTTGTTCTTGAAGGCACTGATCGGCTGCGTGACGGCAACAAAGTCGAGGTTCTAGGCACCGGCTTTGCGCCTGAGCCAGATGCGGCGCCAGTGCCTTTGGCCACTGAGACTGACGGTCAACCGAAGCGCAAAGCATGAATGTTTCTCGCCTGTTTATCCTGCGTCCGGTCGCGACTACGCTGATTATGGTGGCGATTTTCCTTAGCGGGATTATCGCCTACCGATTGTTGCCGGTATCTGCCTTGCCTGAGGTTGATTACCCGACGATCCGGGTGATGACCTTGTATCCGGGCGCCAGTCCAGACGTAATGACTAGCGCGGTGACCGCACCCCTTGAGCGTCAGTTCGGGCAGATGGCTGGTTTGAAGCAAATGTCTTCGACCAGTTCGGGTGGCGCGTCGGTTATCACTTTACGGTTTAACCTTGAGATCAGGCTGGACGTCGCCGAGCAGGAAGTTCAGGCGGCAATTAACGGCGCGACCAATCTGTTGCCCAATGATTTGCCAGCACCACCGGTGTACAGCAAGGTCAACCCGGCTGATACGCCAGTGATGACCTTGGCAATCAGTTCGAAAACCCTGCGCTTACCGGAAATAAACGATCTGGTTGATACCCGTCTGGCGCAAAAGCTGGCGCAAACCAGCGGTGTTGGTTTGGTCTCGCTGGCGGGGGGGCAACGCCCGGCGGTGCGCATACGGGTTAACCCCGATGCACTGGCGTCTTATGGTTTGAACCTCGCGGATATACGCACGCTGATAACCGCCAGCAACGTCAATCAGCCGAAGGGTAACTTTGACGGCCCGACCCGTGTTTCTCAGCTCGATGCCAATGACCAACTGATATCGGTGGATCAATACCGACAGCTGATAATTAACTACAGCGAAGGCGCCACTTTGCGCCTTAAAGATGTGGCCACCATCGTCGATGGAGCCGAGAACCAGCGGCTTGCCGCCTGGGCCAATCTGAATGAAGCCATTCTGGTAAACGTGCAACGCCAGCCGGGCGCCAACGTAATTGACGTGGTAGATCGCATTCAGACCTTGCTGCCGAACCTTACTGAAGGCTTGCCTGCCAGCGTTGACGTGACGGTGCTGACCGACCGAACGCAAACCATTCGCGCCGCGGTTACTGATGTGCAGCACGAGATGATGATGGCTATCGCCTTGGTCGTGCTGGTGACATTCCTGTTCCTACGACGGCTGTCGGCGACGATTATTCCTTCGATTGTGGTGCCGCTATCGCTGATTGGCAGCTTCGGCATCATGTATCTCGCTGGCTTCACCATCAACAATCTGACCTTGATGGCGTTAACCATTGCCACCGGCTTTGTGGTTGATGATGCGATCGTCATGCTGGAGAACATCGCGCGGCATATTGAAGAGGGCGAAACGCCGTTCAATGCGGCGCTCAAGGGCGCCAAGCAGATTGGTTTCACCTTGGTGTCGTTGACTATTTCGCTGATTGCGGTGCTGATTCCGCTGTTGTTCATGGCTGATGTGGTTGGCCGTCTGTTCCGCGAGTTCGCTATCACTTTGGCTGTGGCGATTTTGATCTCGCTGGTGATTTCGCTGACCCTGACCCCAATGATGTGCGCACGTTTGCTCAAGCGCGAGCCAAAGCCAGAACAGCAGACAGGCTTTTACAAGGCCAGCGGCGAATGGATTGATCGCCTGATCCACCATTACGGCGTGTGGTTGCAATGGGTGCTCAAGCGTCAGCCACTGACCCTGTTGGTCGCTATTGGCACTATGGCGCTGACCGTAGTTTTGTATCTGGCTGTACCCAAAGGCTTCTTTCCGGTGCAGGACACGGGCGTAATTCAGGGCATTTCCGAGGCGCCGCAATCTATTTCCTTTAGCGCCATGAGCGAGCGCCAGCAACGACTGGCTCAGGTGGTACTGCAAGACCCTGCAGTGAACAGCCTGTCGTCCTACATTGGCGTCGATGGTGATAACCCGACGCTGAACAGCGGGCGCATGTTGATCAACCTCAAGCCACACAGCGAGCGTGATGTGACGGCCAGCGAGGTAATTGACCGGCTTCGTCCTGAGCTGGCCAAGCTCAGCGGTATTCAGTTGTATTTGCAACCTGTGCAGGATTTGTCAATCGAAGACCGGGTCAGCCGCACGCAATTTCAGTTCAGCATGGAGTCGCCTGATTTCGCTTTACTCGAGGAGTGGGTGCCCAAGCTGGTTAGTCGCCTGCAACAACAGCCTGAGCTCACTGACGTTGCCAGCGATCTACAAAACCGTGGTCTACAGGTTTATCTGGATATCGACCGCGACATAGCAGGGCGACTGGGGGTAAAAGTCTCAGATATTGACGATGCGCTGTATGACGCATTTGGTCAGCGCCAAATCTCAACTATTTACACCCAAGCCAACCAATACCGAGTGGTTCTCGAAAGCGAGAATGCAGGCAGTATTGGCCCGGCTGCACTTCGCCAAATTCACGTTGCAACCGCCGACGGCACGCAGGTACCGCTTTCCGATCTGGCGAATATTGAGCAGCGCGCCGCCAGCTTGCTGGTGAATCACATTGGCCAGTTTCCGGCAGCAACCTTGTCATTCAACCTGGCGCCCGGTGTTGCCTTGGGTAATGCGGTTGACGTGATCGAGCAGGCGCAGCAGGACATTGGTTTACCAGCGGGTGTTCAGACCGAATTTCAGGGCGCTGCACAAGCTTTTCGCGCGTCGTTGTCGAGCACCTTGCTGCTGATTCTGGCAGCAGTGGTAACCATGTATATCGTCCTCGGCGTGCTTTACGAGAGCTATATTCACCCAATTACCATCCTTTCGACCTTGCCTTCGGCCGGTGTGGGAGCTTTGCTGGCGTTGCTGCTGACGGGCAATGATTTGGGGCTGATTGCAATCATCGGCATTATCTTGCTGATCGGTATCGTTAAGAAGAACGCGATCATGATGATCGACTTCGCCCTCGACGCAGAACGCAACCAGGGCATGCAACCCGAAGCAGCTATCTACCAAGCCGCTTTGTTGCGCTTCCGACCAATTCTGATGACCACGCTGGCCGCGCTGTTTGGAGCGGTGCCGCTGATGCTGGCCACAGGCTCGGGTGCAGAGTTACGTCAACCATTGGGCTTGGTCATGGTTGGCGGCTTGTTGGTCAGCCAGTTACTGACGTTATTCACCACGCCAGTGATTTACCTGTACTTCGACCGCTTGGCGCGCCGCGTCAGTGGGCGCAGCGCCGCAGGGGTTCTAGTTAAGCCATGAACCTCTCCGCGCCCTTTATTCGTCGTCCTGTTGCGACCTTGCTGCTGAGTCTGGCGATCATATTGCTCGGCGCGGTCAGCTACGGTCTGCTTGCAGTCGCACCGTTGCCGGATATGGATTTTCCGGTGATTACCGTTGATGCTTCATTGCCGGGCGCCAGCCCGCAGATCATGGCATCTAGCGTCGCGACTCCGCTGGAGCGTTCACTGGGAACCATTGCCGGCATTAGCCAGATGAACAGCCGCAGCAGCCAAGGCAGCACGCGAATCATGATCGAGTTTGAGCTCGACCGTGATATCAATGCCGCTGCCCGCGAAGTTCAGGCCGCGATCAATGCCGCGCGCGACTTGCTGCCAAGCGGGATGCGCAGCATGCCGACGTACCGCAAGATCAACCCCTCGCAAGCGCCGGTGATGGTGCTTGCGCTGTCATCCGATGTGCTGAACAAAGGTCAGCTGTACGACGTAGCTTCATCGGTTATCGCGCAAAAACTGTCGCAGGTAACCGGTGTTGGTGAAGTGCAGATTGGCGGGAGTTCGCTGCCAGCAGTGCGTGTATCACTGCAACCACGCATGCTCGACCATTACGGCATCGCCTTGGATGACGTGCGTGAGGCGATCAGTGACGCCAATGCCAAGCGGCCCAAAGGCGCGGTCGAAGATGCCACTAACCACTGGCAAATTCAGGCCAGTGACCAGCTTGAGAAAGCCGCTGATTACAAACCGATGATCATCCGCTATCAAGATGGATCGGTGGTCCGCCTAAGTGATATCGCAGATGTCACCGACGGCGTTGAGGATCGCTACAACAGTGGTTTCTACAACGATCAGAGCGCGGTTCTGCTGGTGATCAACCGTCAGACTGGCGCCAATATCATCGAAACCATCGCCAGTATTCGCGAGCAATTACCTGCACTGCGCGCAGTGATTCCTGCGAGCGTTGAGCTGCAAGTGGCGATGGACCGCTCACCGGTCATTCGCGCAACCTTGCATGAAGCCGAGCGCACTTTGTTGATCGCCGTGGCCTTGGTCATTCTCGTGGTTTATGGCTTCCTTGGCCGCTGGCGCGCTTCGATGATTCCGGCATTGGCCGTGCCTGTGTCGTTGGTGGGTACCTTTGCCGCCATGTATTTACTCGGGTTTTCATTGAACAACTTGTCACTGATGGCGCTGATTTTGGCCACGGGGCTGGTGGTCGACGATGCAATCGTGGTGCTTGAAAACATCTCTCGGCATATCGAGGCTGGCGAAACGCCAATCGCGGCCTCGTATAAAGGAGCCAAAGAGGTTGGCTTCACTCTCTTGGCAATGAACTTGTCGCTGGTGGCGGTATTTGTCTCGATTCTGTTTATGGGCGGCTTGGTCGAGAGCCTGTTCCGCGAATTCTCGATTACTTTGGCAGTGTCGATCATCATCTCTTTGCTGGTATCGCTCACGCTTACGCCGATGCTGTGCGCGCGCTGGTTAAAAGCCGAGGATCAACAGCGTCCGCCTGGCCGTTTGCAGCAGCAGTTAGAGCGCTTTGGTGCGGTCGTTCTGCGTGGCTACAAACGCAGTCTGGATTGGGCATTGCGCCACTCTTTACTGATGCTGCTGAGTTTGTTTGCAACCATCGCGTTAAACATAGTGTTGTTTATCATCGTGCCGAAAACCTTCTTGCCACAACAGGACACCGGCCAGTTGATTGGTTTTGTCCGTGGCGACGATGGTTTGTCGTTTCAGATGATGCAGCCAAAAATGGAAACCTATCGCCGGGCAATTCTCAAGGATCCGGCTGTGGAAAGCGTTGCCGGTTTTGTGGGCGGCGGAGCGGGGATCAATAACGCGTTTATTATCGTGCGCCTGAAACCCATTACTCAGCGCAAGATTTCATCGCAAGATGTGATCAATCGACTGCGCAATGAGGTGCCTAAAATTGCCGGTGGCCGCCTGTTTCTGATGCCTGACCAAGACCTGCAAATTGGCGGTAGGCAAGGGCGTAGCTCCGAGAACGAATACATATTGCTGTCGGGTGATCTCGATCAACTGCGTGTGTGGCTGCCCAAGGTGCGCGAGGCGCTGCGAGCGTTGCCTCAGTTGACGGATATTGATGCCAAAGAAAACGAAGGTGCGCAGCAAATCAGTCTGGTGGTTGACCGCGACATGGCCAAGCGTTTTGGTGTGGATATGGCCATGGTCACCAGCGTGTTGAATAACGCCTACAGCCAGCGGCAAATATCGACCATCTACGACACGCTGAATCAATACAGCGTGGTCATGGAAGTCGATAAAAAATATGCCGAATACCCTGAGTCGTTGGACCAGATCAAATTGATCACTGCCGATGGCGAACGTGTACCACTATCGACATTTGCCCGCTGGGAACGCAGCCTTGAGGAAGACCGCGTGAACCATCAGGGCCAGTTTGCCTCGGAGAATATCGGCTTCTCTTTAGTTGAAGGTGTAAGCCTCGATGAAGCCACCAAGGCGATTGATGACGCGGTTGCCAAACTCAATTTGCCTACCGAGGTACAGGGCATGATGAGTGGTACCGGTGCCGCCTTCCAGAAGACTCAAGACAGTCAGCCGCTGATGATTTTGTTGGCATTAGGCGTGGTTTATATCGTTTTAGGTGTGCTGTACGAGAGCTACATTCACCCATTGACGATTCTTTCAACGCTACCTTCCGCTGGGGTTGGTGCATTGCTGGCGCTGGAGCTACTCAATACCGAGTTCAGCCTGATCTCGCTACTGGGTTTGTTCTTGCTGATTGGGGTGGTCAAGAAAAACGCGATCCTGATGATTGATTTGGCCTTGCAGCTTGAGCGCCAGCAACATATGAGTCCTTTTGAGTCGATCCGCCAGGCATGCCTGTTGCGGTTCAGGCCGATCATGATGACCACGCTGGCAGCTATTCTTGGCGCATTGCCCTTGGTGCTCAGCAGCGCTGAAGGCTCGGAAATGCGCAAGCCGTTGGGGATTACCATTGTTGGCGGGCTTATTCTCAGCCAGTTGCTCACCCTTTACACCACACCGGTTATTTACCTTTACTTCGACCGCCTGCGCCACCGGGTTAACCGCTGGCGTGGCGTGCGTACCGATGCAGCCTTGGAAACACCTTTATGATTACTAACGCCCGTGGCACGCGCCTTTTGAGCCTGCTTGCATTAAGTATTGCACTGAGTGCATGTGCGGTTGGCCCGGACTACAAGCGTCCTGAACTCAACACACCTGAGCAATTCAAACAGGTGGCTGGCTGGAAAGCAGCCGCGCCCAGCGATGCGCTGGAACGTGGCGCTTGGTGGGAGCTTTATGGTGACGCGGAGTTGAATGCTCTGGTTGCGCGGCTAAACGTGTCCAATCAGAATTTAGCCGCTGCCGAAGCGCAGTATCGTCAGGCCCGCGCCTTGGTGCGTGGCGCCCGTGCAAGCTTTTACCCAACACTTTCCGGCAGCACCGGAGTGACCCGAACCGGCCAGGGTGGCGGCAGTAATGTGGTCTCGACATCTGATGTGATCAACTCTGGTGGTAGCAGCTCATCAACCATCACCAAAAACTACGACGCTACGCTGAATGTGGCGTGGGAGTTGGATATTTGGGGCAAGTTGCGGCGTTCGCTGGAATCGAGCAAAGCAGGTTTTGAAGCCAGCGCGGGAGATTTGGCGGCCGCTAAGCTGAGTTATCAATCCGAGATGGTTCAGAACTATCTGCAATTGCGCGTGCTTGACGATCAAAAGCGGTTGCTTGATGCAACCACAGCGGCTTATGCCCGCTCGTTGAAGTTGACCGAAAATCAATACAACGCCGGTATTGTGCCCAAATCTGATGTGACTCAGGCGCGCACACAGCTCAAAACCACTGAAGCCCAAGCGATTGACCTCAATTGGCAACGTGCGCAACTTGAGCATGCCATTGCGGTGCTGGTGGGTGTTTCGCCTTCGGAGCTGAGCATCATGCCGCGCGAATTGCTGCCTAAATTGCCTCAGGTGCCCGTTGCTCTGCCTTCACAGCTACTTGAGCGCAGGCCTGATGTCGCAGCCGCTGAACGCCGGGTTATCGCGGCTAACGCCGATATAGGCGTCGCTGAGGCCGCATGGTATCCAGACCTGTCCATTTCAGCATCAGGCGGTTATCGCGGCAGTAGTTTTCATGACTGGATTAACTTACCTAACCGGTTTTGGTCGATAGGACCGAATTTGGCCATGACCTTGTTTGACGGCGGCGCGCGCAGTGCGGAAGTTGAGCGTAGCGAAGCGGTGTACGACCAGACTGTGGCGCAATATCGCCAGTCGGTACTCGATAGTTTTCGTGAAGTTGAAGATTATCTGGTGCAGCTAAAAGTCATGGAGCAAGAGGCGCTCGTGCAGCAGGAAGCACTTGAGGCTGCGCGTGAGTCATTGCGGCTCATCGAAAACCAGTACAAGGCAGGTACCGTCGACTTCAATAGCGTGGTGACGGTTCAGGCCAGTGCATTGAGCAACGAGCGGACTGCGTTAACGTTGTTGGGCAGCCGTCTGACGGCGAGTGTGCAGCTGATTGCCGCGCTGGGCGGCGGTTGGACAGTTGATCAACTGGTCCCGCCTGCTGACAAGCAGGATTAAGCCCAGACCCAAGCCAGCATCAACGGATGTTGGCTTGGATCAAAGGTGGGCGGTTACTTACGTGATTTACGGTTTACGATCTGTGCAGCCTTCATGACATCGGCGCCGATCTCTTGCTCAAATTGTGCCCAGACTGGCTTCATTGCTTCACGCCAGGCTTGGCGCTGCTGATCGTCGAGAACGATGATCTGGCTGCTGCCTGAGCTTTCAATACGATTGCGATCCGCCAGGTTGGCTTCTTCCGCATGACGATTCACTGAGTAAGTGACCTCATCGATAATCCCTTCAAGCACCACGCGAGTGGCGTGCGGAATGCCGTACCAAAATGTTGGGTTGCTCACCAGCATGTAGTCGAGCACGCCGTGGTTGGTTTCGGTGATGTACGGCTGAACGGTATTCAGCTTTTTGCTGTAAATGTTCGACCATGGGTTTTCCGCGCCTTGTACCGCACCCGTTTGCAATCCCTTGAAAACCTCAGAGAAGGGCATGATCTCTGGACTGGCTGATAGCTGATTGAACTGCGCGCTAAGCACATCAGAAGGTTGAATGCGAAACTTCAGACCCGCAGCATCCGCAGGCATGTGCAAGGCTTTGTTGGCCGACAATTGCTTCATGCCGTTATGCCAATAAGCCAGGCCGATAATGCCTTTATCTTCCATGCTGCGCAGCAATTGACGGCCTTTTGCACGTTTTTGAAAGCGGTTGACCGCGTCTAAGTCGTCAAACAAGAAGGGTAAATCATAGATTTGCAGCTGCTTGGTGTAAGCGCCGAACTTGGCCAACGACGGCGCGAGCATCTGTACCTTGCCATCTTTCAGCGCTTGCATTTCATCGGCATCGCCAACCAGTGAGGAGTTGGCATACACCTCGACTGCAACTTTTCCTTCTAAGCGCTCTTCGACCAGCTTTTTAAACAGCAACGCGCCTTGCCCCTTGGGTGTGTCGTCGGCGACGACATGGGCGAACTTGATAACGATTGGACCATTTTGCTGGGCACTAAAGGCGGAGGTCGAAGTGATCGTCATGGCACAGGCAGCCACGGCAAACAGTTTCTTAAGCATGAGGAATCCCTTTATTTTTTCTTATCAGTGTTGGCGCTTTGCGCGTTTATCTGTATCGCAATGCCTGTGCCAATTTCATCGATTGGGCCGAGGGCAATACTCACTGAAAAAACAGGGTGAACCAGTTCGCAGTGGGTGGCGATTTGTCGCCATGTTCCGGGCTTTTATCAGCGGATTATTGCCGGTTGCAGCGACAGAGCAAGGGGCTGAATACCTTGAAAACCAATCTTTAGATTGTATGAGTCCAGATGACTGGTAGTTCAGACGCGCAGATTCGCAGCTATACAGAAGGAAGCCATAGATTTTGCATTACCTAAGTTACAGCCCGGCACTCACGTGCTGCGGAGCACTAACAAGAGAGAACAATTATGTCTAAAGTTGCCATAGTCACAGGAGCTTCAAGAGGCATTGGCGCAGCCATTGCCAAGCGCTTGGCCAAAGAAGGCATCAGCGTGGTGGTCAATTACGCTTCAAACCCATCGGATGCCGAAGATGTGGTGCGGGAGATAATGGCAGCAGGCGGTAAAGCCTATGCGGTTCTTGCCGATATCGCTGATCCGGTTGCGGTCGAAGCATTGTTTGATCAAACCGAGGTCGCGTTTGGCGGCATCGATATTCTGGTCAACAATGCCGGGGTTATCCAGCCGGGCCTGGTGCCACTCAAAGACACTGATGATGAACTATATCAGCGGATATTTTCGATCAATACCCAAGGCACATTCAACACCCTGCGTCTTGCCGCTACACGTCTGCGCGACGGTGGCCGCATCGTTAATTTTTCGACCAGCGTGATTGGCATGGCGTTGCCCGGTTATTCAATTTATGCCGCCTCCAAGGCTGCGGTTGAAGTCTTTACTCAGATTTTTTCCAAGGAACTGCGTGGCCGCCGGATCAGTGTCAACGCCATCGCGCCTGGGCCAACGGCGACTGATCTGTTCTTCAATGGCAAGACGGATGAACTGATCGAAAAGCTAACGCTGCAACCGCCACTTGAGCGCTTGGGAGCGCCGGAGGATATCGCAGGCGCTGTGGCATTTTTGATTAGCGAGGAGGGCGCCTGGGTCAACGGCCAGACGATCAGAGTCAACGGCGGCATCGTCTGATATTTAAGACTGTAAGCGTTCAGGCATTACCGGTTGGTTTGGATCTGTTTGCGTAGCCGAGTGATGTATTCCTTAAGCAGGATGCTCAATACAATCCCACTGCAAATAGCCAGCAGCGGTAACGTTGTCGTCAGGTGCAGTGTTGGGAATACCAATAATATTTGCGAGTCGTTACCGCCCAGCATCATTGATGCGCCGACGCCCATCAGTGTTCCGGCGCACAGGTAACGGCTCGAGTCGAGCAAGTTGAACGCCCGGTAATCGAAGGTTTTACGGTAAATGGTGAAGCAGTACATGCCAATCAAGAGCATTGAAAAAATACCGACCCGCGTCGCACTAAGGTGCCATTCCTGTATCCATACCGCCTGGGACAAGTCATAAAACAGCAGGCTTGGTGTCCACTGTGGCTCGAAGGTATAGAGCGCGCTGGTCAGCAGGCCAAGTAAAATACTCAAGCCGACATAATGTTTCTCACGTTGAAAACGGACAAGCACTAGCAAGCTGGCAATCACCAAGCCAATGGCCAATAGATAGTTAAAGCTTGAAGGTGAGGGGGCAAGGGTGCGTTTTTCAGTTATATCCATGTTCAGGTGATGCCAGAGCACAATCCCGACAACCCAGCCAATAATGGTGAACGCCTTACTCAAGTCCCCACGTGCCAGTTTGGTCAGGGTGCCAACACTGCAGCCGTTATTGAGCACCGAGCTGACGCCAAACAATAAGCCACCAAGGATGATGTGGTGATAAGGGGCAACCGGTTGATAAAAGGGTTGTGACACGCCTAGGTATTGATACAGCGGAGTCAGGAGAAGGCCAAACAAGCCGCAGGACGCCAGCGCAACAAACAGGGTTGGCCGTTTATGCATTGCCAGGGTGATAGCCGCCACTAGGCACAAGCCCATGCGCTGCGAGACCCAGCCGATCAGAAATGCCAGTGTAAGGGGAATAAGCACTACAACCTCGTTGACTGCCCACGCCTTGCGTAGTGCGTCCTTGTCCAGAGCAACTCCGCGATCACTGCCACGCAGCCACAGGCGTGCCTGTATTTTTACGGGTTAGTCGCGGGATTAACACTAGAGTGACAGTCCTGTGATTTGTTACGGCGAGATATGCAATCTCAGAAATAAAACCTCAACGCCAAAGGTGCAGTTCATTGGCACGGCAATGCCACGCAAGCCTGAGGCTGGATGATTACATTGGTTAATCGCAGGTCGCTGCGATATTAAAATAAAAGCCCCGCAACCGTTACCGGGCGGGGCTTTTAGGGTGGCACGGCTAACCGTGATTAGCTGCTCGGTTGCCAACCACCGCCGAGGGTTTTGTAGATAGCCACGATGCCGCTATACAACTCAACTTCAGCCTGAGCTTGAGTGTCTTCGGCAGCCAAACGTTCACGCTCGGCATCGAGCAACACCAGAAAGTCGACTGTGCCTTCACGGTAGCGCACGGCGGCTTGATCGGCTGCTGCCCGACTGGCTTCGGATTGGCGAATCAGGGCTAGCAAACGTTGTTGGCGTTTGGCGTAGTCACTAAAGGCGTTTTCTGACTCTTCCAGTGCGAGCAATACTTGCTGCTCGTATTGCGCCAGAGCGCCTTCAGCTTCGGCGTCAGCGCCGCGAATCCGTGCTTTGACGCTGCCCAGATCAAACGCCGCCCAGGTGATGCTCGGAGAAACACCCCACGCCCGCGCCGCAGAAGAACCAATCTGCGAGCCACGGCCGGCGGTGAAACCGAGAAAACCACTCAGGCTGACCCGTGGAAACAAGTCTGCGGTAGCTACACCGATATTGGCGGTGGCCGCTGCCAGGTTTTGCTCGGCAGCGCGAATATCCGGGCGTCGGCGCAGCAACTCGGCAGGGTCACCAATCGGTAGCGCTTTAGCAATCGCCGGGATCGGTTTGGGCGACAAGTCAACGTTGAGCTGATCCGCGCGCTGGCCGAGCAGAGTGGCGATGCGATTACGCGCCCGCACTTGCTCTGCCTGCAATTGCGGCACGCTGGCTTCAACGGCGGCAAGACGCGCATCGGCGCGTAGCACATCCAGTTCGCTGCCGACACCTGCATCGCGCAGATGCTCGGTGATGCCGCGTGACTCTTCCTGATTGTGCAAGTTTTCACGCGCAATTTGCTCACGCAATTGGGCACCGCGCAAACTGCCGTAGGCATCAACCAGTTCGGCGATCAAACTTACTTGCAGCTGATAATAATCTGCTTCGGCAACTTCGATTTGCGCGTCACTGGCTTCAAGTTGGCGCTGGATTCGACCGAAAAGATCCAGCTCCCAGACCATATCCAGACCCAAGTCATAACGCTCGGTTTTAACCCGGTCCTCAGTGATGTCCGGCTGTTGTGCCTTACCAATGTCGCTACTGGCGCGACTGGTAATGGTTGGAAGGCGGTCGTTGGCAACATCATCACGAATCGCCCGTGCAGCCTTTAGACGTGAGAAAGCTACACGCAGCTCACGGTTCTCCTGCAAAGACTGATTCACCAGTTGGTTCAGCGTAGGGTCATCAAACTGCTGCCACCACAAGGCTTCAAAGTGCTGCTGGTCATACTTTCCAGCATTCAACTGTGCCAGTTGCGCCGGGCTGTTTTCAGGCTGTTTAAAGTCTGGACCAACAGCGCAGGCAGATACCGCCAAGGCGAGCAGGGCAGGTGCGAATAACTTCAACTTCATGCACTTGCCTCCTGCAGATGTAGCGCGCGTTTAGCTTGGCGCTTTTCTACAAATTTACGAATCAATACATAAAACACTGGGGTTAGCAGCAGGCCGAAGAAGGTCACACCGAGCATGCCGCTAAACACCGCGACGCCCATGGCATGGCGCATTTCAGCACCCGCACCAGAACTGAATACCAGCGGAACCACACCCATGATGAAGGCAAAGCTGGTCATCAGAATCGGCCGTAAACGCAGGCGGCAGGCTTCCAGCACCGCACTGACTGGGTCCATACCGGCTTCTTGCTGTTCTTTGGCGAACTCAACAATCAGAATCGCGTTCTTACAGGCCAACCCGACCAAGACGATGAGGCCAATCTGGGTGAAGATGTTGTTGTCGCCACCGGTCAGAATCACCCCGGCAATTGCCGACAAGAGCGTCATTGGTACGATCAATATCACCGCCATCGGCAGACTCCAGCTTTCGTACTGAGCCGCCAACACCAGGAACGCCAGCAACACGCAAAGCGGGAAGACAAACAGCGCTGTATTACCGGCCAGAATTTGCTGGAATGTCAGCTCGGTCCACTCATAACTCATACCGTTTGGCAGTTGCTCTTTGAGCAGGCGCTCCATCGCAGCTTCGGCTTGGCCTGAGCTGTAGCCGGGGGCTGCGCCACCGTTGATTTCAGCGGTAATAAAGCCGTTGTAATGCATGACGCGATCAGGGCCGGAGCTGTCTTTGACCTTAATAAAGGTCGAGAGAGGCACCATTTCACCGCGATTGTTACGTACCTTGAGCTGGCCAATCTGGTCCGCATCAACCCTGAACTTCTGGTCAGCTTGCACATTCACCTGATAAGTGCGGCCAAACCGGTTGAAGTCGTTGGCATACAGCGAACCCAGATACACCTGCATGGTGTCAAAGATATCGCTGATGGCGACGCCGTGAATCTTGGCTTTGTCGCGGTCAATGTCGGCATCAATTTGCGGGACGTTTACCTGATAACTGGTGAATAAACCGGCTAGCTCAGGTACCTCGCGGCTTTTGCTGATGACGTTTTGCACTTGCTTATACAGTTCGTCATAACCCTGGTTACCACGGTCTTCAACCTGCACTCGGAAGCCACCGATTGTTCCCAGACCTTGAACCGGAGGCGGTGGGAAAATCGCAATATAGGCGTCCTGGATATCGGCAAACTTGGCATTCAGCGCAGCCGCAATGGCGTCAGCTGAAAGGTTCGGATCCTTACGCTCATCAAACGACTTGAGTGTGGTAAACACGATGCCGCTATTGGGGCTGTTGGTGAAGCCGTTGATCGACAGGCCCGGGAAGGCAACAGTGTTGGCAACCCCTGGATATTCACTGGCAATCTCGGACATACGCTTGATCACATCTTCTGTGCGATCGAGGCTTGCTGCATCCGGCAGCTGGGCAAAAGCCACTAGATATTGTTTGTCCTGCGGTGGCACGAAACCAGTCGGCGTGCTGGCGAAACCAAAGTAGGTCAACGCCAATAGCCCGCCGTATACCAGCATGGCAATGCTGCTGCCACGCAGTACCCGTGCGACTGTGCCGACATAACCATGACTGGCTCGCTCGAACATCCGGTTAAAGGGCTTGAATAACCAGCCACCGAACAGGCGCTCCAATACGCGGGAAAAACGGTCTTTTGGCGCGTCATGGCTTTTCAGCAAGGCCGCAGCCAACGCTGGAGACAGCGTCAGCGAGTTGAATGCCGAAATCACTGTCGAGATCGCAATGGTCAGAGCAAATTGCTGATAAAACTGGCCGGTAAGTCCGGAGATAAACGCCGTCGGTACGAACACCGCACAGAGTACAAGCGCAGTCGCAATGATTGGTCCTGTGACCTCTTTCATTGCCTGTTTAGTTGCCTCAACAGGGGTTTTACCCAGACCAATATTACGCTCGACGTTTTCCACTACAACGATGGCATCGTCGACCACAATACCGATGGCCAATACCAAACCGAATAACGACAAGGCATTGAGTGAGAAGCCAAACATGTGCATCACTGCAAAAGTACCGATCAGTGAAACGGGTACCGCAGCCAGCGGAATGATCGATGCTCGCCATGTTTGCAGGAACAAAATTACCACCAGAACCACCAGCACAATGGCTTCGAGCAAGGTGTGTACAACAGCCTCGATAGAGCCACGGACAAAGATGGTTGGGTCGTAAACAATCTCGTAATCGATGCCCTGCGGGAAGCTTTTTTTCAGCTCAGCCATGCGAGCACGCACCGAATCTGAAATCTCGATAGCGTTAGAGCCGGGGCGCTGGAACACCGGAATGGCGACCGCCGGTTTATTATCCAGCAGTGAGCGCAGCGCGTACTTGCTAGAACCTAACTCAACCCGGGCGATGTCCCTGAGGCGAGTGATTTCACCATTTTCGCCAGCGCGAATAATGATGTTCTCGAACTCTTCCTCGGTGACCAGACGGCCTTGGGTATTGATCGACAACTGAAAGCTGTTATCGCCAGCGGTGGGTGGCGCACCCAGTGAACCGGCAGCAACCTGGCGATTCTGCTCACGAATGGCATTGACCACATCGGTAGCAGTCAGATTACGTGAAGCTACTTTATTTGGATCAAGCCACACGCGCAGCGAGTAGTTACCCAAGCCGAATAGTTGTACATCACCCACGCCGTCAAGACGGGCAAGCTCATCCTTGACATTGAGCGCAGCGTAATTCGACAGATAAAGCATGTCGTAGCGGTTATCTGGCGAGGTTAAGTGAACCACCATGGTCAGGTCTGGCGATGCCTTATCGACCGTGACACCAAGGCGTTGCACTTCCGTGGGCAAGGTTGGCATGGTCCGGGTTACCCGGTTTTGTACCTGAACCTGCGCGTTGTCGAGATCGGTGCCCAAGGCGAAGGTAACCGTCAGGGTCAATGCACCGTCAGAGGTGGCCTGCGAAGACATATACAACATGCCTTCAACACCGGTAATGGCTTGTTCGAGTGGCGAGGCAACCGTTTCCCCGATTACTTTCGGGTTGGCGCCTGGAAAGCTGGTACGTACAACAACGGTTGGCGGCACTACTTCAGGGTATTCACTGATCGGCAACTGGAAGAGCGAGATCGCACCGGCAATCAAAATCAGTAGCGACAGAACCGCTGCGAAAATTGGCCGTTTGATAAAAAACTGAGAGAAATTCATAGATTTTTAACCTTAGCCGCGAGGTGATGCATTTGGCTGAGCAGGGCGTTCAGCAATGTCCACCGCGCTATCAACTGATGAGTCAACCTCGTTCCGGAGGCGCGCAAGATTGGCCAGCGTTTGCTCGTCAGCCATGGCGACGGTTTGTGGGTCAACGGTTGAGCCAGGCATTGCATGCTGCAAGCCGTTGACGACGATTTTGTCGCCTTTTTCCAAGCCGCTGCGGACAATGCGCAAGCCTTCGACTTTGGGGCCCAGTTCAATTGCGCGATAGCTCACGCTGTTGTCATCGGCGAGTACCAGTACGAATTTTTTACCCAAGTCCGTACCTACGGCAGCATCCTGAATCAGCTTGGCTGAATAGGTACCGCTGCCGACCAGCTTGAGCCGTACATACAGGCCAGGGGTGTATTCACCATTGCTGTTGTCAAACACTGCGCGGCCACGAATAGTGCCGGTTTGCGGGTTAACCTGGTTGTCCAGGAAATCGAGCTTGCCCAGGTGCGGGTTGCCGGTTTCGTTGGATAGGCCCAAATAAACCGGGCTAGCGTCGCGAGTATTGCCCCCCGATTTCTTCGCTATTTCTACGTACTTTAAAAAGGCCTGCTCATCGGCATCGAAGTAGGCATAGACCTTATCGGTTGAAACAACGGATGTAAGCAGCGATTCACTGGCTGTAACCAGGTTACCGGCGGTGATTTCTGCACGGCTGACGCGGCCATCAATCGGTGAGGTTACGCGAGTGAAACTGAGGTTTAGTCGCGCATTTTCAAGCTCTGCCTGAATGCCGGCTACTGTTGCTTGAGCCTCTTGCGCAGTGCTGGTTCTGGCGTCAGCTAGCTCAGCTGATATGGCATTGCTTTTGCGCAGGCGTTCGCCACGCTGAGCTTCACTGCGAGTGCGCGAGTAGGCCGAACGGGCTTGATTGAGTTGTGCTTCGAGGCGTTTAACTTCGGCGTTGAAAGGACGCGGGTCAATCTGGAACAGCAAGTCACCTTTCTTGACCAAGCTGCCTTCATCGAAAGCGACCTTGTCGATAAATCCAGATACCCGTGGACGAATTTCAACTGACTCTGGCGCTTCCAAGCGCCCAGTGAATTCATCCCATTCGTTGATCGGTTGTTCGATAACTTCAGCAACACTGACCTTCGCTGCATGTTGCTGTTGTGAGGTTTCCTCAGTCTTGCCGCAAGCACTGAGAACCACTGCCGCAAGTACTGCAAGTGGAAGGTGCCAGATCTTGTTGTTTGGCTGTTCCATGATTTTTCCCGCCCGTGGGTGTAATGAATGGGCGGAGTGTGAGTCGCAATGACCTGGCTATCGAATCGAACGCTACGAAGTTAAGTATTATTGAAAATGATTATAAGCGACTTATTATTGTCACAAGCCAATAGTAGTGCAGGATTTCAGCCGTTTAAGGAGTTGTGCGCACAATTGGTGCGCATTTAGAGGCTGTCTGGGTCGCCCACAAACATTTGAATCCGCGAGCGTAACCAGCGTTCAGCAGGATCATTGTCCTGTGCGCCGCGCCAAGCCATGTGTAACTCAAAGGTTTGGGTCTCCAGTGGCAGCGGTTCGGTGCGTAAACCGCCGGCCGCGGTCAAGGTGGCGGCTGTGTAGTCGGGCACACTGGCGACAATGTCGGTACCACTGAGCAGCGGGCCGAGCGCATTGAACTGTGGAACGGCGAGCACGACTCGGCGTTTACGGCCAAGCTTTTCCAATTCGCCGTCAACGAAACCGCCAAGATCTCCAGCGAATGACACCAGTGCATGGGGTCTTGCGCAGTAATCATCGAGTGAAAGTGCGCCAGGCACGGTGTCTGCGCGCAGCAGCATGGCCTTGCTGCGCCGCACCACTTTACGTTTGGCGTTGGCCGGTAACTCTTCGGTGTAGGCAACGCCGACTGATATCTCGCCAGATGACAAGAGCCCAGGCATTAATAAGTAATTGGTCCGGCGAATAACCAACACAACGCCAGGCGCTTCTGCACGCAAGCGTTTGATCAGCGGTGGCATCAGGCCAAACTCGACGTCATCCGAAAGACCAATGCGAAACACGGCGTTGCTAGTCGCCGGATTGAAATCAGCGGCGCGGCTTACTGCTGTGGAAATTGAATCAAGCGCAGGCGACAGCAAACCAAAGATTTCTTGCGCGCGTGCGGTCGGCTCCATGCTGCGGCCCGTGCGCACAAACAATGGATCATCGAACAAACTGCGCAAACGGGAGAGGGCCGCACTGATTGCAGGTTGACCGAGAAATAGCTTCTCGGCTGCGCGAGTCACGCTGCGTTCGTGCATCAGCGTTTCAAAAACGATCAGAAGATTAAGGTCTACACGGCGAAGATCGTTACGGTTCATCTATCGTCCATTTCAAGTAAGAATGCTCAAGGAACCACAGCAAAACTACTGCGCTAGGTATTACTGCGTTGAAAAGCTGCTCAAAATGCTCATTTAGAACATCTAAACTGCGCTTTTTCGCACCTTCCCGCCTTGTACTCCCGTCGCTCGCTACCTTTTTCAGCGGTTCCTCAAGCTTCTGAACGCATCAGGCTAATGCGGATGATGCTGCCTTAGTAATACACTAGTGCACACTGTTAATATTGTAACCACGTATCATCATCGACAGACATGGTGAATATTAGTACTGGCATGTGGTATTGCTTACAAAGGCCCGATAAAGTCTAAGTCTAAAGGGGTCAACCGAAGAGGTTTATGATGTCCCGCATTATCCGTTTCCATCAGTTTGGCGAGGCAGATGTCCTCAAAATCGAAGAGCGCTCGCGCCCTGCGCCTGCCGCTGGCGAAGTGTTGATCGGCGTCGAATCCATCGGTGTTAGTTGGCAGGACGTGCTCTGGCGCCAGAATCTTGCGACCACGCAAGCGCAACTTCCGGCTGGACTGGGTTATGAAGTCGCCGGTGTGATTTTAGCAGTGGGTGAAGGCGTTGACGACCTGGCTGTTGGTGACAAGGTTGCCAGCTTCCCTGCGCACAGCCCCAACGATTATCCGGCTTACGCTGAAGAGGTGGTGTTACCGCGTACTTCAGTGGCGCGCTACGCGGACGTTCTGACGCCTGAACAGGCCTGCGTTCACTTTTTACCTTCCATGGTTGGTTGGTTCGGCATGGTCGAGCTGGCTCGGGTAAAAGCTGGAGAAACGGTGTTAATCACTGCGGCCAGCCGCTGCTGGGGCCCGTATGTCGTGCAGATGGCCAAGGCTTTGGGTGCGCATGTTATTGCCGCTACCGATACTGATGAGGATACCGATTTCCTACGCGAACTCGGCGCCGATCATATTATCCTGACTGAAGAGCAAGACCTGGTCAGCCGGGCAAAGAAACTGACCAACGATCGTGGCGTTGATATCGTCATGGATACCTTGGGTGGCCCACAAATGTGCCTGCTTGGTGATGCACTGGCTCCGCGTGGTCGCTTGGTGTTATACGGGCTGCAGGGCGGTAATGAGACGCCATTCCCAGCCTGCGCCGCTTTCCAGAAGAATATTCAGTTCTTTGTCCATTGCATCGGCAACTTTACCGGCAAGAAAGAGCTGGATATCCCGCAAGATAAAGAAGCGGTTGCCCGGGCCGTGCAAGGTATCAATCAACTCACCGGCGATGGTTTGCTCAAGCCGCTGATTGATAAAAGCTTTGCCTTCGACAAAGTCGGCCAAGCTCATCTGTACATGGACGAATGCCCAAGCCGTGGCCGTGTAGTGATTAACGTCTGACACGCAGCATGTACATAAGCAGACTAAAACGCCCTGACAGGTTCAGGGCGTTTTGCTGTCTGCTGCATCCTTCACGCTTTGTGGCTCTTGAATTAGCGTGGGCCTCAGGGTTGCAATCAGCGCCCGAACACTGCCGGGTAAGGCGTCTAGATCACGTACCAGAATGCTGCGCTCGCGCACCGTCCACGGTTCATCAAGCTCAATAGTTGTAAGTTCCATCGTGCGACTGTGGCGGCTGGCTGCTGACTCAGGAATGATGCCGATGCCAACCCCTGCCTCGATCATGCGGCAGATGGCTTCAAAGCTGGAAACCTGAATCCGAAGTGATAGTTTTTTGCCGAGTTTCTCAACATGTTCACGCAAGAAGCTCAACAGCGTACTGCCTTCGTGCAGACCAATATGCTGATATTCAAGGGTATCGCGCAGGGTTACTCGCGGTTTATCGGCAAGTGGGTGATTTTTTGGCACCGCCAGCAACAAGCGGTCAGTGCTGAAGTGCAGCACTTGTAATCCGCTGACTTCAACGGGACCGGCGATGATCCCCATGTCAGTTGAGCCATCGAGTACACCGCGAACGATGTCACGGCTTAAGCGCTCTTGCAGGTCGACACTGACTCCGGGGCGTTCGGCGAGAAACCCGGCAAGAATTTCTGGAAGGAATTCAGTCACTGCTGTGGTGTTGGCAAATATGCGGATGTGGCCCGCTGCGTCCGCACCGTAGTCAGCAAACTCACTTTTCAGGTAATCAACCTGACGCATAATCAGCCGTGCATGGTGCAGCAGGCGCTCACCTGCGGGTGTCAGTTCAACTCCGCGACTGTCGCGGTAGAGCAGGCGCGAGTCGAGCTGTGCTTCCAGTGATTTGATGCGCGCGCTGGCAGCAGCAGGCGACAGGAAGGCACGCCGTGCTCCCTGAGTCAGGCTCGGCGACTCAGCAATATGAATAAACAAACGCAAATCGGGTAAATCAAAGTGCATAAACAATCCCTGTATTACTTAATGAAGCCAAACTCAGCGTTCAGAATAGCTGAACGCTGAGTTATGTAAATGCAAATTCACAGAACGCTGTGTCAGACGCATCCTAAGTGCAACTAAAAAGAGCACTGCTGGAAGTAACCCATGACTGACGCCGCATTATCTGCCTGGATTGGCCGTTCCGAAGAAGTCCACGATCAACTGAGTCGTAACCTGGTGATGCGCGTTGCCGCAACGCTGGGTGAAGAAACCCCGGCCCATGGCGAAGCGTTACCGCCACTGTGGCATTGGGCGTTTTTTCAGAACCCGGTGGCCGAGAGCGGTCTGGGTGAGGATGGTCATCCGGCACGCGGGGGCTTTTTGCCACCGGCTGATAACCGTAATCGCATGTGGGCCGGCGGCAAAATCGAGTTTATCCAGGGTTTGCGTGTGGGAGGGGATGCCACGCGCGTTTCAACGATCACCCATATCGAAGAGAAACACGGCAGTACCGGCGCGCTGTTGTTTGTCACCGTGCAGCATGAGTACTTTCAGGATGGCGAGCTGGCCATTCGTGAAGATCAAAACATTGTTTACCGCGAGCCAAGCCCGCCGAAAACCAGCAGCGGTCAAGCGCTGGAGGCAGGTGATTGGCAGGAATCGATCACCCCGACTTCAACTCTGTTGTTCCGCTACTCGGCCGTGACCTTTAACGGTCACCGTATTCATTACGACTGGCCTTATGTGACTGACACCGAGGGTTATTCGGGGCTTGTAGTACACGGCCCATTGATTGCCACCTTGAGCCTGCGTGCCTTTTGCCGGGCCAATCCACAAGCCCGTCTGCGCCAATTTTCTTACCGCGGCTTGCGTCCGTTGGTTGCGCCGCAACCATTTGAGGTCGGCGGCAAAATTGAATCGAGCGGAACAGCCCAGTTGTGGGCCGGAAACGAAGCAGGTGTTGCTCAGCGCAGCGAAGTGAAATTTGACTGATACAGCCAAGCCTTTGGCTCAAACGAGATGCGAATCATGAATCCGAACAAGAACCCAGAACTCAATGCCATTCGTGAAGGCGTGCGTGCCTTGTGTGCCGAATTCCCAGCTGAATACTGGCGCAAAATTGATGAAGACAAAGGCTTTCCAGAAGCCTTCGTCAAGGCCCTGACTGACGCTGGTTGGCTGTCGGCGATGATCCCCGAAGAGTACGGCGGCTCTGGTCTGGGGCTGGCTGAAGCTTCGGTCATTCTTGAAGAAGTGAACCGTTGTGGCGGCAACTCCGGCACGGTGCACGGGCAGATGTACAACATGTTCACTTTGTTGCGTCACGGCAGCGAAGCGCAGAAGCGCTATTACCTGCCGAAGCTGGCAAGTGGTGAGCTGCGCCTGCAATCAATGGGCGTGACCGAGCCAACGACCGGTACTGACACCACCAAAATCAAAACCACTGCGGTCAAGCAGGGTGACAAGTATGTAATCAACGGCCAGAAAGTATGGATCTCACGGGTCCAGCATTCTGATCTGATGATTCTACTGGCACGTACCACGCCGCTGGCAGAGGTGAAACGAAAGTCTGAGGGCATGTCGATCTTCCTGGTCGATCTACGTGACGCAATCGGTAATGGCATGACCGTGCAACCCATTGCCAACATGGTCAACCACGAAACCAATGAACTGTTCTTCGATAATCTTGAACTGCCTGCCGACAGCCTGATTGGCGAAGAAGGCAAGGGCTTCCGCTACATTCTTGATGGTTTGAACGCAGAGCGCACACTGATTGCTGCCGAGTGCATTGGTGATGGCCGTTGGTTTATCGAAAAAGCCAGCCAATATGCCCGTGATCGTGAAGTGTTTGGCCGCCCGATTGGTCAGAACCAAGGCGTGCAATTCCCGATTGCCGAAGCTCACATTGAAATCGAAGCAGCCGACCTGATGCGCTGGCGCGCCTGTGATGAATATGACGCCGGTGAGAATGCCGGTGCTAGCGCCAATATGGCCAAGTACCTGGCAGCGAAAGCCTCATGGGAAGCGGCCAATGCTTGCATGCAAACCTTCGGTGGCTTTGGTTTCGCTTGCGAATACGACATTGAACGTAAGTTCCGAGAAACGCGTTTGTATCAGGTGGCACCAATATCGACCAACCTGATTCTGTCTTATGTCGCCGAGCACCTGCTCGATCTGCCTCGTTCATTCTAAGGTAGCTAAACATGACCCATACCGAACAGCTAGCCGCGTTTTTGGCTGATTTGCGTTATGAACAGCTGAACCATGCGGTGCTAGCCAAGACTGAAGACTTGTATCTCGACTGGCTTGGTTCTGCACTCGCCAGCCATGATCGCCATCCGATCCCGTTATTCGAGCGTTATGCACAAGCCATGGGCCCGGCCACAGGCAACGCGGAGATTCTGGTGAGTGGCAAAACCACGAGCCCTTACTTTGCTGCGCTGGTGAATGGCGCCTCATCGCACTTGGTCGAGCAGGATGATTTGCACAATAGCTCGGTCTTACACCCCGCAACTGTGGTGTTCCCGGCTGCATTGGCAGCCGCTCAGGACCTCGGTTGCAGTGGTCAGGAATTAATACTGGCGGCGGTTGCCGGATACGAAGCGGGGATTCGCATAGGTGAGTTTCTCGGGCGCTCGCACTATACAATTTTTCACACCACAGCCACCGTCGGCACCCTTGCCGCTGCAGTAAGCGTTGGCAAGCTGCTGAAGTTTGATCGCGAGCAGTTCATCAATCTGCTCGGAACTGCAGGCACTCAGGCTGCAGGTTTGTGGGAGTTTTTGCGCGACGCCGCTGACTCCAAGCAATTGCACACCGCCAAAGCTGCTGCTGATGGTCTGCTTGCTGCTTATCTGACCGCTGAAGGTTTGAGCGGGGCGCGCAACATTCTGGAAGGCGATCAGGGCTTGGCTGCTGGTATGTCCAGCGACGCCGATCCGAGCAAGCTGTCCGATCGGCTAGGCAGCCGTTGGGCACTGTGTGAAACATCGTTCAAGTTCCATGCATCCTGCCGTCATACGCATCCGGCTGCTGATGCATTGCTTGCGCTGATGCAGGCTGAAGGGCTCGGCCACGAACACATCGAGCAGGTCACAACGCGGGTTCATCAAGGCGCAATTGATGTACTTGGCCGCGTGGATGTGCCCAGCAGTGTGCATCAGGCCAAATTCTCCATGGGCACCGTGCTGGGTTTGATTGCGGTGCATGGCAAGGCTGGGCTACCCGAGTTTGAGCAGTTCTCATTGCACGACCCACGTGTTTCTAGCTTTCGGCAAAAGGTGCGTATGCAACTTGATGCAGAAGTTGATCAAGCCTATCCGCAGCGTTGGCTTGGCCGTGTTGAAGTGCTGACTGTCGACGGTCGCCTTTTACAGAGCTCGATCGATGACCCCAAAGGCGATCCAGGCAACACCTTGTCGCGCGCTGAGCTGGAAGACAAGTTTCGCCGGTTAATGGCATTCGCTGGACACAATGATTCAGGCAAAGCGGATGAGCTGATTGCGCAGGTCTGGAACTTGCGCCAGTGCGCGTCAGTGCGCGGCTTGTTCCAATCGTGACATCAGATTCTGTGCTGGTTTAAGCCTGAGCGGTCTAATAAGAGATTAAAAAAATGAATACCCCTACAAGTTCACCACGTCCGTTGGATGGCATCACTGTTGTCAGTTTGGAGCACGCCATTGCTGCGCCATTTTGTACCCGCCAACTGGCTGACCTTGGGGCCCGCGTGATCAAGGTCGAGCGTCCGCTCACGGGTGATTTTGCGCGGGGCTACGATGAACGTGTCTCCGGCCTGGCTTCGCACTTTGTGTGGACCAACCGCTCGAAAGAGAGTTTGACCCTGGACCTCAAGCAAGCGCCTGCAACCGCTGTGCTGGAAGACTTACTGGCCAAGGCTGATGTGCTGGTACAAAACCTCGCGCCGGGTGCAGCTGCGCGCATGGGATTATCGTTCGAGACCTTGCATGAGCGCTTTCCGCAGTTAATCGTCTGCGATATTTCAGGCTACGGCGAAGGCGGCCCGTATGAGCAAAAGAAAGCATACGATCTGCTGATCCAAAGTGAAGGTGGCTTTTTATCCGTAACCGGTGGTGAAGGCGAAGAGCAGATGGCCAAGGCCGGTTGCTCGATTGCCGATATTGCCGCCGGTATGTACGCCTATACCGGTGTGTTGTCCGCACTCATGCTGCGCGGCAAAACCGGGATCGGTAGCCGGGTTGATGTATCGATGCTCGAAAGCCTGGTTGAGTGGATGGGTTACCCCATGTACTACGCCTACCAAGGCGCCACGCCACCGCCTCGCGCAGGTGCCGCACACTCAACCATCTACCCTTACGGGCCATTCCCCGCAGGAGATGGCGGCACCGTGATGCTCGGTTTGCAGAACGAGCGTGAGTGGCGCGCTTTCTGCGACAAGGTGCTGATGCAACCTGAGCTCGCGGATGATCAACGCTTTTCAGCCAACTCAAAACGTTCTGACAATCGCACAGAATTGCGCGCAATTATTGTTGAGCGATTTGCTGCATTGACGGCTGAACAAGTCATTGCACGGCTTGATGAGGCGCAAATCGCCAATGCTCATGTCAATGACATGGCCGGTGTATGGCAGCACCCGCAACTCAAAGCCCGTGAGCGTTGGACTGAAGTGCAGAGTCCGTCGGGCATGCTTCCCGCGTTGTTACCACCGGGTCGAAACAATGCCTTTAGCCCAAGAATGGACGGTGTTCCAGCGCTGGGCCAACACACCGACAAGCTACTTGCTGAGCTGGGTTTGAGCGCCAACGATATTCAGAAATTGCACGACCAAGGTGTCGTTTAAGGCGCGCCTGTGCAACCTATAAAGAGCGATAAGACTATGAACTCATCGACCATTCGTACGGCATTGTTTGTGCCAGCATCGCGTCCGGAACGTATTCCTAAAGCACTTGCCGTTGGCAGTGATGCAGTGATCGTAGACCTTGAAGATGCAGTAGAGGAAAAGCTCAAGGAGCAGGCTCGGGCTGATCTTGATGCGTTTTTACAGGCAAACCCAGATGCCCGACTGCATGTGCGCATCAACGCTGCAGGGCACGCCGGGCATGAAGCCGATATTGCGCTATGTGCGCGGCACCAAGGGGTTATCGGCGTGCTGCTGCCGAAGATAGAAAGCGCGGCACAGGTGCTTCATGTTGCCGCCTGCAAAAAACCAATTTGGCCTATTGTCGAAAGCGCAAAAGGTCTGCAGGAGCTGGTTGCAATTGCCCGGACTGAAGGGGTTGAGCGTTTATCCTTCGGTGGTCTTGATTTGGGCTTGGATCTCGGTCTGGCGGCTGGCACTGCGGGAGCTACACGTATGTTGGATCAAGCCCGATTTGCCATTGTGTTGCAGACACGCCTGGCTAATCTGGCGCCAGCCCTTGATAGCGTTTTCCCGGCAATAGATGACCCCGCTGGACTCGCTCAGTTTGCTCGCGACGCCAGCGATATGGGCTTTGGCGGCATGCTTTGCATTCACCCAAAGCAAGTTGCAGTTGTACACCAAAGCCTGATGCCAGCTGCCGATGAATTGGCTTGGGCTCAACGTGTAATGAGTGCAGCAGCGCAGGGCGCTGGCGTGTTTGTGGTAGATGGGCAAATGGTGGATGCACCGGTTCTCGGGCATGCCAAACGTCTACTCGAACGCGCAGGAATGTAATTGAAAACGCGCTCAAACAGCCTTTGTGCATTCGCGCGGAGGTGGAGTTTTACCAACAATAACAAGAGGTGTTCCATGTATAAGATTCCGTTTAAGACACTGCTATGCGCGGCTGCTGTATCGATGTCGGTTGGCTTCGCCAGCTTGGCTCACGCCGCAGACCCGATCATCATCAAGTTCGCCCACGTGGTCGCAGACAACACCCCTAAAGGCAAGGGTGCATTACTGTTTAAGAAACTGGTAGAAGAGCGTCTGCCGGGCAAAGTACAGGTTGAGGTCTATCCAAACTCATCACTCTATGGTGACGGTAAGGAAATGGAGGCCTTGCTCTTGGGTGATGTACAAATGTTGGCGCCGTCACTGGCAAAGTTTGAGCAGTATTCCAAACCGATTCAGATCTTTGACCTGCCATTTTTGTTTGACAACCTGGCCGCGGCTGACCGTTTTCAAAGCAGCCCACAAGGCAAGGCTTTGCTCAAGTCGATGGAAAGCAAAAACATCACAGGTTTGGCTTATTGGCACAATGGCACCAAGCAATTATCGGCAAATAAGCCATTGCGTGTTCCGGGCGATGCCCGTGGCCTGAAGTTTCGTGTGCAGGCATCCGCCGTACTTGAAGAGCAGTTCAAGGCGATCAGGGCTAACCCACGTAAAATGAGTTTTGCCGAGGTTTACCAAGGCTTGCAGACAGGCGTGGTCAATGGCACCGAGAATACTTGGTCGAACTATGCCAGCCAGAAAGTCAATGAAGTGCAGAAGTACATGACTGAGTCGGATCATGGCCTGATCGACTACATGGTGATTACCAACACCCAGTTCTGGAATGGCTTGCCGGACGATATCCGCACCCAGCTTGATGAAATCATGGGCGAGGTGACTGTTGCGGTGAATAAAGAAGCAGCGGATCTGAACCAGAAAGCCAAACAGCAGATTGCTGATGCTGGCACCACCGAAATCATCACCTTGACCCCTGAAGAGCGTGCTCAATGGCGTGAAGCGATGAAGCCGGTCTGGAAGAAGTTTGAGCCAGAAATTGGCGCTGATCTGATCAAAGCGGCTGAGGCTTCAAACACGCCGTAAGTGTTTATTGCTCTGGTATAAAAAACGGCTGACAGCAAAACTGTCAGCCGTTTTTTATTGGCTGCAGATCAGTTTGTCGCTTCCATCCATTTAGGTTTTGGGTAACGTCGATCAGCCTTGCCAGCTTTGAGAATCGCACCGGGCACATCATGGCCGAGCAATTCAGGCAGGCTGGCGGCAGCTTGCAGCAGCGAGTTGAGATCAACCCCGGTATCAAAGCCCATACGCTGGAACATATGCACTAAATCTTCTGTGCAGATATTACCGCTGGCCCCCGGCGCATATGGGCAACCGCCGAGCCCGCCGAGCGAGGCGTCAAAGCGGTCAACACCCGCATTCAGTGCTGCGATTGCATTGGCCAAACCCATGCCGCGGGTATTGTGAAAGTGCAGGGTGAATACGCTTTCAGGCCAGCGCTGCAGGGCCTCGCGGCTGATGCGCTCAACTTGCGCAGGATCGGCCATGCCGGTGGTGTCGCAGAGCGTGATGCCTTGCACGCCGATGTCGGTCAGGCGTTGAATCAATTCATATACGCGAGCCTCGGCTACGACGCCTTCAAAGGGGCAGCCAAAGGTGGTGGACAGAGACGCATTGATAAACACATCGCTGCCACGGGTGACTTCGATGATCTCCTTGAACTGCGCCAGTGATTGCTCAGGGGTCATACGCAGGTTAGCCAAACCATGGGTATCACTGGCGGACATCACCAGATTGACCTCATCAACCTGACATGACAGCGCACGTTCACAGCCTTTAACGTTAGGCACCAACACGGTGTATTCAACACCCGTTACGCGCTCAATGCTGCGCATTACTTCTTCCGCGTCGCGCAAGTTTGGAATTGCTTTGGGCGAGGTGAAGGAGGTGGCTTCGATCTTGGCCAACCCACTGTGCGAGAGGCGATTGATCAAGGCAATTTTGTCTTCGGTGGCGACAAAGTTTGGTTCTATCTGGAAGCCGTCGCGTGTGGCCACTTCCTGAATATACAGACGCTTGCTCATCATCATTTCCTCAAACTATGCCACGGTCGCGCAAGCCCTGGCGCTGCTCGTCGGTCAGGCCCAGGCCTGCCAGTACATCATCGGTATGTTCACCCAGCGCCGGGCCTCCGGTGCCGATGCGGCCCGGTGTGCGGCTCAACTTTGGCAGCACGCCCGGTACTTTCAATGGGCCAGCAGCGGTTTGTACGGTTTCGATCATCTGCCGCGCAAGGTAATGCGGGTCTTTAACGATATCTGCAGCGGTATAAGGGAAACCTGCCGGTACGCGGGCTTCATTGAGCGCAGCAAGCACTTCGTCGCGGCCACGCTGGCATGTCCAATCGGCAATGGCCTGGTCAATCAAGTCGGCATGCTCGCTGCGGCCATCGTTCTGTGCCAAACGTGGATCGTTGGCCAGGTCTTCGCGGCCCACCAGGGTCATCAGGCGCTTATAGATACTGTCGCCATTACCGGCGATTAGTACGAAGCTGCCATCATCACAGGGATAAGAGTTTGATGGCGTAATGCCGGGTAGGGCGCTGCCAGCCGGTTCGCGGATGTAGTTGAAGGCGTCGTATTCGGGAATCAGGCTTTCCATCATGGCAAAGACTGATTCATATAACGCCACATCAATGAATTGACCCAGCCCGCTGCGCTGACGTTCTTGCAGCGCGAGCAATACGCCAATCACGCCGTAAAGCGATGACAGGGAATCGCCGATGCTGATGCCAACTCGCACCGGCGCTTGGCCCGGATAACCTGAAAGGTGACGCAGACCGCCCATTGCTTCACCAATCACACCAAAGCCGGGGAGATCACGGTATGGGCCAGTCTGGCCGTAGCCAGAAATGCGCAGCATAATCAGCCGCGGGTTGATTTGCGACAGTTGCTCCCAGCCCAGCCCCCAGCCTTCAAGCGTTCCGGGACGGAAGTTCTCAACTAGGATGTCGGCTTCAGCAATCAGCTTGCGCACGATGTCCTGACCTTCCGCTTCCTTGAGGTTCAGTGTCAGTGACTGTTTATTACGCGACTGCACATGCCACCAGAGTGAGGTGCCATCCTTAATCTTGCGCCATTTGCGCAGCGGGTCGCCGACCTTTGGAGGTTCGATTTTCACCACTTGCGCGCCAAACTCGCCGAGTAGTTTGCTGGCGAACGGGCCTGCAATCAGTTGGCCCATCTCAACCACTTTTAACCCTTGCAGCGCCATGTTGGTCACGTTTTGATCTGTCATTGTTGTGCCTCTAGCGGGGTGCTTTGTTCTCTATGGTTGCAGAATTACTCAACCCTGATTCGAGAACAATTGATCAATTATCAAGCCTGACTTCGTATTCTACGAAGTTAATCTGTGAGAGCCTTGTCTGTATTGGATAGCGACCCCCTGCGAGCTTTGCATCAAGCGCCAGGTTTTTCTCAAGACTGGCAGAGGACAGACGTCATGCGCCGTATCGACTTCACCACACTCAAGGTTTTTATCGCGATTGCTGATGAACGCAGCCTGACCAAGGCCGCCGAGCGTGAGCATCTCGCATTGGCTGCGGTCAGTAAACGGGTGAGTGATCTCGAAAATCAGTTGGGCATCAACTTGCTTTATCGCCAGCCCAAGGGCGTTGAATTGACTCCGGCCGGGCATGCGTTGCTGCACCATGCACGCACAGTCATGGATAACCTTGAGCAGATGAGTGCAGACCTCAGCGAGTTCAGTGAAGGGGTTAAGGGCCATGTGCGTATTCATGCCAATACATCTGCGGTGATTGAGTTTCTACCCGAAGACTTGAGTACGTTCACCCAGTTGCATCCAGAGGTGAAAATCGACCTGGAGGAGCGGGTCAGCAGTGAAACTATCCGTGCCGTCCGCGAAGGGCTGACCGACATTGGCATTTTTGCCGGGCATGTACCCGCTGATGATTTGCAGGTATTTACTTACCGCCACGATCAGTTAGTACTGGTGACACCGCATGATCATCCACTGGCTACACGCAGTTCGGTAGCCCTGCGTGAAACCGTGGGTTATGACTTTATTGGCCTGCAACAGGATGCTTCGCTACACAGCCTGCTGCAGCATTCGGTCCATCATCTTGGCGCCTCTTTGCGTTTGCGTATTCAGGTGCGCAGCTTTGAGGCGATATGCCGCATGATCCATACCGGCATGGGCATCGGCGTGTTACCTGAGATTGCCGTGCGTACTTATCTGCCAGCCTTGAATGTACAAATGGTGAATCTCACCGATGACTGGGCACGGCGCGAAATCAAGATTGCGGTGCGCAGTATTGATGGGCTTTCGGTGACGGCAAAACAGATGCTCGAACATTTGGTAAGCAGTGAGTCCCGTGCTAGCGACTTGTGCTTGCCTTCGTGAATGCCGAAGGCCTTATTGCTCAAATGTGAATTTCAGTGGGGAAAAACGCAGGATAGAGTTCGCGAGTCGATGAAATGCCGAACAGCCCGCTGCATGGCGTCGTCGTTTCAACGCTCAGACAAAAACAATAGGAGCTCACCCCATGAAGTATCCATCTGTACGTCGTGTCCTGCTGGGCATGGTCACTGGTTTTGCATTGGCTGGAGCCCTGACTGCCCATGCAGCCGATCCCATTCTGATCAAGTTTTCGCACATTACTGCTGATAACACCCCGAAGGGCAAAGGCGCACTGCTGTTCAAAAAGCTGGTTGATGAGCGTCTTGCAGGCAAAGTTGAAGTACAGGTTTACTCCAATTCATCGTTGTATGGCGATGGTAAAGAGATGGAAGCCCTGATGCTCAATGAGGTGCAGATGCTTGCGCCAGCACCATCAAAGCTTGAGCAATACACCAAGCAATTGCAGCTGTTTGACATGATGTTCCTGTTTGACAACATGGCCGCTGCACAGCGCTTCCAGAATTCTGACAAGGGCAAGGCGATGCTCAAGTCGATGGAAGACAAAGGCATCACCGGCCTGGCGTTTTGGCTCAACGGCATGCGCCAGCTGACCGCCAACAAGCCACTGATCAAGCCAACCGATGCTCGCGGCTTGAAGTTCCGGGTGCAGCCTTCCGACTTGCAAGCTGCGCAGTACAGCGTGTTGCGGGCAGTGCCGCGTAAAATGTCTTTCGCCGAGATTTATCAAGGCCTGCAGACTGGCGTAGTCAACGCTCAAGACAACCCTTGGTCGAATATCTACAGCCAAAAATTTTATGAAGTTCAGAAGTACATGATCGAGTCGGATCATGCGATTGGTAACTACGTGTTGATTACCAACACCAAGTTCTGGAATAGCTTGCCAGCTGACATCCGCAGCCAGCTTGAAGAAATCGTTGCGCAAGTGACGACTGAAGTGAACAAGCAAGCAGCTGAGGTCAACGAACAAGCCAAGCAGGCGATCCTTGACTCAGGCAAAGTTGAATTGATTACCCTAACGCCTGAACAGCGTAATGCCTGGCGTGATGCGGTGAGCCCCGCGTGGAAGAAGTTTGAAGCGCAGATCGGCACCGATGTAATCGAAGCGGCTAAAGCGGCGAATAAAGCCAATTAAATAGCCCCCGCGACCATGTTTATAGATGGTCGCGGACTCAGTTTCAGGCATTTGGCTAACCCCCCGAAAACTTGACTGATCCAGTGCCCCCCACTTTGGCCACCTTTGCAAGCAGATATCTGTTTTTTCATAGGTTGCCCAAGCATTTGGGTTAGTTGAGTACCTAGCCAAACGCCTGCTTTATTCCCATGCGTTGCCTATGCAATAGCATCTTCAAACCGGCCTTCGGCTGAAGCGAAACCGGCATGCACCAATAGTGAATGTCGAGCTACAGGTTGCTGGGGTAGAGTCCCGCTTTCCTTATGGATCAAACCAATAAAAACTCGTTCAGGAGACTTCTAATGGGCGCCCTAAGGCGCGTTTGGGACCACTTCGAAGAAGGCTTTATTGCCTTTTTATTAGGGTCGATGACGCTAGTAACCTTTACCTAC